>DASPMS010000129.1:0-8647 GCA_035626915.1 Opitutaceae bacterium | reverse complement strand
GCCATCGCCGGCGGCGTCTCGGGCGCGGCGGAGGACCGGCGGGTCGCCGAGCTGCAGTACCAGCGTCGGATCGCGGAGGAGGCCTACAGCCGCCGCATCGCCGAGGCCGACGTGCAGCGCCAGCGCTTGGTGTCGCAGGGCAAGTCGGTCGAGGACCCGGAGCTCCTGGCTGCCAAGCAGCGCGCCGAGGCGGCCGAGGCTGAGCTGGCCCGGCTGCGCAGGGAAGAGGCCGAGGCGATCAAGAAGGCCCAGCAGATGGCCGAGTACCGCGCCCGCGAGGAAGCCGCCCAGACCGAGATCGCGAAGATGCGCGGCGGCGAGTGAGGCCCGCGCCGAGGAATGCGTCGAACCGGCAGGACCAGACGCCGGAACTCGGGGACACTCGATAGCCACTCCGTTTTCTCCGCGTCCTCCTGAAAAATTCAGCAGGGTGTCCGCGGACAGACACCGGGGTTTGAACAAGGGGTCACGGAGACAACGGAGAGAGCGGAACGTCGGGCGTCGGAGCTATTCAACATAAGGAAATAAAGGTACCGAAACTTGGTCGGTCACTCCACCACGGCCCCTTCGGTGCCTTATGTGACTCATCCAGCCGGCCAGTCGACTGCCACCCTCCGCTTTCTCCGCGTCCTCGTGTGAAAAATTCAACGAGTTGTCCGATGTCGGACGCCGGCGGATTTTAACAGGAGAGGGACGGAAGGTCGGCGGTCGGCGAGATGGCGGCATAAGAAAACAAAGGAAACGAAGAGCTTGTCCGAGCACGACTCGCCTTCGTTCCCTTCGTTGCCTTACGTGGAAATTCCGGCGGACCGCCGATCACGCCGATCGACGCGGATGGTTTCGGCCTTCCCGCGGCCCGTCGTTGCTCCGCGTATCGAGTTTCGGCGGAGTCGCGGACCAGAGCTGCGTTCCTCGACGTTGTCAGCCGGCACAACCCCAACCTAGAGCAGACCGCTCGCAAGCACTCGAGTCTCTCCGGGCGGCCGGCGACTGGCTCCATTTGCGTCAATCGGCGTCATCGGCGGGCCCAATAATCCGCCACCCGGATTTCGGAACCCCAGGATTCCCAGACCTCTTGCCCGCCGATCACGCCGATTGACGCGGATAGCTTCGGCTACCGGGGTCCGGTGCCCCGTATGCACAGGTTCACCCGGGCGCGGCGCCAAGCCACGTGCGTCGAGGGCTATTGGGCAGGCACTCCTGTCACATCACTCGACGCGGATTTTGGGTTCGGACGAACCGGCGCCATTCCAGACCTGGATAATGCCCAAAGTTGACGAGCAGGCCGAGCTCGTAGCCGGTCGCGTTCAGATAATTGAGAAGTTGACCGACATGTGCGGGCGCAAGGCGATCTTCAGCCTTAAGCTCCACGACAATCTTATCCCAGCACGTGAAATCCGGGGAATATCCGCGCGGAAGGGGCCGCCCTTTGTAGAACAACGGAATCGGTGGCTCGTGCCTGAAGGGGATCGCTTGAATCCCTAGCTCGAAAACCAGGCAGTCGTGGTACACGGCTTCGAGGAAGCCGCAGCCCTTCTCGTTATAGACTTCGAAACAGGCCCCGATGATTCGGTAACTCTCGTCGGGGTACGGGAATTCCTGGGCAAGGGCCTTCATCGTCTTCCGTTCGCGTCGCTGGCCCGTCGGCCATTGCGTGAGAGACATGGGAGGCGTCAAGCACTCGAGTCCCTCCGACCGGTCGGCCTCGGTCTCCATTGGCGTCAATCGGCGTCATCGGCGGGCCAGACACCCGCCACCCGGATCTCGGAATCCCAGGGTTCCCGGACTTCCTGGCCCGCCGATCACGCCGATTGACGCGGATGGTTTCGGCCTTCCCGCGTCCCGCCGTTTTTTCGCGCACCCGGTTCCCGGCGGATCGCGGACCTGAGCTGCGCCCATCGAAGCGCCGCGGCGGCGCTAGCCCGTCCTCATCTCGAACGTGCCGTCGGCCCGCTTGGCCACGGCCCGTTTCAACTCCAGGCCCATGAGCGCCGCCGAGATTTCCGGGGCGCTCATTTTGGTTTCCGCGGCGAGCTGGTCGATCCCGAGCTGACCGCCGCCGCGGAAGCACTCGAGCACGCGCGCCTCGGCCTCCGACAGCCCCGCGGGAAGCGGCGGCTGATCCGTGGAATCCTCCGCTTCGCCCGGTTTCGGCGGAATGGGCCGCGGCCGCAGGCCGGAAAGGTAGTTCAATTCGCTGAGCAGGTCGTCGACGCCCGTGAGCAGCGTCGCGCCGTCGCGGATCAGCTGGTGGCAGCCCGCGCTGCTCGGCTGGTCGATCCGCCCGGGCACGGCGAAAAGCAAGCGGCCCTGCTCGCCGGCGAAGCGGGCGGTGATCATCGCGCCGCCGGAAACCCCGCTTTCGACCACGACCACGGCCTCGCTCATGCCGGACACGATGCGGTTGCGCATCGCGAACGACTGCTTGTCGGCCTTCCGGCCGAACGGAAACTCGGTGAGCACCGCGCCGGCCTCGGCGATCTTCCGATACAGGCCGAGATTCTCCGACGGGTAGATGATGTCGATGCCGGTGCCGAGGACCGCCGCCGTCCGGCCGCCGACGGAGAGCGCTCCCTCGTGCGCCGCCGTGTCGATGCCGCGGGCCAGTCCGCTGACGACGCAGAAGCCCAGCCGCGCGAGCTCGGCCCCGAGCTTTTTCGCGACGGTCTGGCCGTAGAGCGTCGTGCGGCGGCTGCCGACCACGGCGATGCACGCCTGGTCGAAGAGGTAGCCGCCCTTCCGGTAGAGCCCGATCGGCGGATCGTGGATTTCCTTCAACAGCCGCGGATAGCCCGGGTCGTCCTTCGTGAGGAACACCGCGCCGGTCCGCGCGAGCCGCTCCTCCTCGCGGGCGACGTCGAAATGCCGGCGCCAGTCCGCCAGCGCCGCGCTCGTGTCGGGACCGACACCGCGCACGGCCTCGAGCCGCGCGCGGGGGGCGGACAGGATCGCCCGCGGATCGCCGTCGAACTGCTCGAGCAGCCGGTGGAGCGTGACCGGTCCGATGTTGGGCAGGTCGTTCAGGACCATGAACGCCTGCCGCTCGCTCAGGAAGGGGATGTCGGGCATGGGGTCGGGACGAGCGCCCGCCCAAGGTGCTCCAGGATTTCCGAGATCTCTACCGCGACCTGCCCCCGCGCGCGAGCCAACAAATCCGCACTCCGGCCGTGCCAGACGACGCCCCGGCAGGCCGCGAGGAGCGGGTCCGCAGGATTCTGCGCCAGCAGGCCCGCCGTGAGCCCCGCGAGTAGATCGCCGCTCCCGCCGCGCGCCAGCACCGGCCCGCCAAAGAGCGAATGATAGGTGTCGCCCCGGCAAAGGACCCGGGTGATCGGCCCCTTTGCGACCACCACCCCGAAGGGGGTCTTGACCCGGTTCCCGTCGATCAGGAGCGGCGCGATCCGCGACAGTTCGCCCGCGTGGGGCGTGACGATGAACGGCCGGCCCGCGGCCTTCTCTACGACCTCCGGCCGCAGCGCATCGGCGTCGAGCAGCAGCGGGACGCTCGCTTCCGCGGCCAGACGCGCCGCGAACGAAAGCGCGCCGGGATCCGCGGTGAGGCCGGGTCCCACCGCGAGCGCGGTGGCCCGGGAAATCCTTTCACCCACCCGGCTGAACCCCGCGGGCGTCATCGCGCCGGCGGCATTCACGGGACAGCCCACCCACATCGCCTCGGGATGCCGGGCGGAATAGTCGGCCACGAGCGACTCCGGGACGAAGGCGGTGACCAGGCCCACGCCGCTCCGCAGCGCCGCGCGCACCGCGAGGACCACGGCGCCGGGATAGCTGAGCGAGCCGCCCACGACAAAGAGGTGGCCGTACGTGCGCTTGTCGGTCTGCGCCCGGCGGAGCGCGGCGAGCGGGGAAAGAACATCGGCGAGGAGGATGCGGCCGGGTGTTCCGGGGGTGGCTCGCTCCACCGGAAAGAAGCCCAGGTCCAGGTACCGCACGCGGCCGACGAACGGGCCGTTTTCCGGACGCAATACCGGCTCCTTCACGACACCGGTCGCGTAGGTGAAATCGGCGCGGAAGACCGTGTCGGCGTTCTGTTCGCCGAGTCCGCTCGGGAGATCGATCGCCGCGCGGAACCGAATCCGCGGATGCGTGTTCGCGCGGGCCAGCAACTCGGCCACTTTTTCGTCGAGCGGCCGCCGGAACTGCATGCCGAAGACGCCGTCAAGGCAGAGGTCGTAAGTGGCGGCCTGCGCGGCCGGGTCGGCGAGGCCGGGCGACACCCGGACGCGATTGCTTTCGCGATGCGGTTGCCAGGCCCGGGCCGCGAGCGGGCGCAGCGAGTCTTGGTCGAAGGCGAACACCACTTCCGCGGATGCGCCGGGATATTTCCGGAGCAATTCCCCCGCCGCGAGCAGCGCATCGCCGCCGTTGTGGCCCTTCCCCACCAGGACAAGAATTCGGGCGTTCCCAGGAAAGCCGCCCATCTCCCGGTAATCCTGGACGATCTCATCGGCGATCGCCGCGCCCGCATGCTGCATCGCGGCCCATTCGGCCGCCTCGTCCCGCAACAGCTGGGACTCCCAGGCCTTGGCCTCGGCGCAGGAGAGGACGGGATGGGATGGGACGTTCATCGCTTCGGCGCCGTAGGCGGCGGCTCCGTCGCCGGCCTTTCCATTTCCAACTCCACCGCGTTCGGGGCGCGCTCGATCCGCGGCGCAGCGGGGCGGGCCAGCCCGGGCCGCCCTGCATCGGTCGGGATTCTGCGATGGAAGCCGATGGGGCTCCCTTCCGCCGCTGGAGCGAGGAAGTCCGGATCCCAGCCGGACGGCCGGGCCACGGGTCGAAACCAATACCCTTCCGGGGTCCGCGTGGCTTCGAAGAAGAACGAGAATTCCCCCGACACCGGGTGCCGGTACGCGAAGGTCGTCTTGTCGTCCTTCCATTCCGCGTAGTCGGCCCACACCCGGAAGAAGCCCGGCAGGCCTTCGAGGTCGGGGTCGTTCGGCAGTCCGGCTTTCTCGAGCTCCGAGGGCGGACGCTTCACCGGCGCGACGGGCGGCGCGGGCGGCTCCTTCGGCGCCGGCCAAAAAAGCAATATGGGCACCACCAGGCAGAGGACGCCGACGATCCAGCCGGCGGCGGCGGGCGAAAGGCGGTGCTTGGCGGCGGGCTTCTCCATGTCGGGCATCGTTCCTCGAACCATGGGCCACCGCGCGAAGCTCACGTCTGCTTCAGGATCGCCGCGACGGCCATCGCGTAGGTGTCCACGTGGGACAGCGACAGCCAGACATGCGTGCCGCCGACCTCCTTGAGCAGGGCCGCGGCCTTGGCGTCGAGGTGGACGAGCGGCTCGTGACGCGAGCCGTGATACACGGAGATGGAGGTCCACTCCAGGTGCGGCCCGATCCCGGTGGTGAAGCACTTCGACACGGCCTCCTTGGCGGCCCACCGGGCGGCATAATGCTTGTGCGAGTATTTCATCCCGTCGCAGTACGCGCGCTCCTCGTCGGTGAAAACGCGCTTGAGGAAGCGTTCACCGTGCCGCTCCAGCGCGCTCTTGATCCGCTCGGTCTCGATCAGGTCGCAGCCGAGGCCGAGCAGGATGCCGCCGGGGGGAAGGAAGATGCTCATGAGGGTGGAAGTCAGGAGCGAGGAAACAGAGATCGGCCGGGCGCGCCGAGTCCGAAATGCAGGCGGGGGCCGCCGAGCCGCCGCCGGGCGCGTTGTCCCAACGCGGCGGTATGTCAGCCGCGCACGCGGCGGGTTGAGGACAACCCGCCCTACCTCCGGAAAACCCTCGGACGATCCCCGCGGAAACCTCCGAACATCGATCCCGCGGAAACCGCGGACGCCCGGCCTGCCGCGGTAGGGCGCGTTGTCCCAACGCGCCGGGGCGTCTCACGGATTCATCAGGCGCTTCATCTCGGCGACGGCGGCGGCGAAGCCGACGGAGAGCGCGCGACTGACGATGCTGTGGCCGATGTTGAGCTCGTGCAGGTGCGGGATCGTGCGGATCTCCGCGATGTTCACGTAATTGATGCCGTGGCCGGCGTTCACAGTGAGTCCCAGGGCGCGGGCCTGCTTTGCGCCGGCGACGAGGCGCGCCAACTCGGGCGCGCGGCGGGCGCCGTGACACGCGTTGGCGTAGGCGCCGGTGTGGAGCTCGATGAACGGAGCGCGCAGCTCGGCCGCGAGGGCGACCTGCGGCTCGTCCGCATCGATGAAGAGGCTCGTCCTGATCCCCGCCGCGTTCATGGCGTCGGTCATGCGCGCGACCTTGTCGCGGTGCTTCACCACGTCCAGGCCGCCCTCGGTGGTGATTTCCTCGCGGCTTTCCGGGACGAGGCAGACGAAGTCGGGCTTCAGGCGCAGGGCAAAGTCGGCCATCGCGGGCGTGCAGGCCATCTCGAGGTTCAGCCGGGTGCGGATCCTCTCCCGCAGGCGAAGGACGTCGCGCTCCTGGATGTGGCGCCGGTCCTCGCGCAGGTGCACGGTGATGCCGTCGGCGCCGGCCTGCTCGGCGACGAGGGCCAGGTCCACCGGATCGGGCTCGACGTTGCCGCCCTCCTGCCCCGCCGCGTTCCGGTAGCGGGCCTGGCGGAGCGTGGCGCAGTGGTCGATGTTGACGCCGAGGAGGATCATCGGCCGCGACAGTACGCAAATCGCCGTCCCGGGAAACCCGGAAAACACCTTGGCAGGGGGAATATTCCCGCCTGTGCTCGGGGTCCCGTCTCCCTCCCGTCATGCCCGATCCCGTCCGGCCGCCCCGCGAGAACATCCTGCTGAACCTGGCGTGCAACGTCGCCGTGCCGGTCTTCCTGCTCACGAAGGGCCAGAAGCTGCTCGGCCTCGATCCCAAGGTCGCGCTGCTGATCGCCCTGGCGTTCCCGCTGGGCTACGGGGTCGCGGATTTCGTCCGGCGTCGGAACTTCAACGTCCTGTCCGCGCTCGGGTTCGCGAGCACGCTCGCAACGGGCGGGCTCAGCCTGCTCCAGCTCGAGCCCTTCTGGTTCGCGGTGAAGGAGGCCTCGGTGCCCCTCCTGATCGCCCTGGCGGTGCTGCTGACGCGGCATTCGAAGTCGTCCATCCTCCGCGCGATGATGCTCAACGAGGAGGTCGTGAACCTCCCCCGGATCAACGAGGCGCTGCAGGCGCGCCGCCGGGAGGCGGACTTCGAGCGGCTCCTCGACAGCACGAACTGGCTGATCATCGGGTCCTTCATCTTCAGCGCGGTGCTCAATTTCGCCCTGGCGCGAATGATCATCACCACGACGGCGGCCGATCCGGAGTTCAACCTGCAGCTCGGGAAGCTGACGGGCCTGAGCTACATCGTGATCGCGGTGCCGAGCATCGGCATCTCGGTCTTCGCGCTCTGGCGGATGTTCAGGCGGCTGTCGGGCCTGACGGGGCTCGGGCTCGAGGAACTGCTCCACGCCCCGGAGGAGAAGAAGTAGGCGCGCGAGGCGCAGCGCCGCGGGGGCGCAGCCGGCCGTTGCGAGTTTCGCCCGAAGGGCGCGACGCGATGATCCCTCAACTCGCCGGGCCGGCGAGTGCCACCCCGCCGGTCGCGGGCCAACAGTTCGCTCGGCGGATGCCCGGTCCTCAGCCCCGCTGGGCCATCGGCAGGTAATCGCGCTGGGCGGGGCCGGTGTAGATCTGCCGGGGGCGGTAGATGCGCCCCTTGGTGTTGGAGGCGACCTCGCGCCAGTTGGCGATCCAGCCCGGCGCGCGGCCGATGGCGAACATGACCGTGAACATCTCGGTCGGGATCCCGAGCGCGCGGAAGATGATGCCCGAGTAGAAATCGACGTTCGGGTAGAGCTTGCGGGAGATGAAGTAGTCGTCCTTCAGCGCGGCCTGCTCGAGGTTTTTCGCGATGGCCAGCAGCGGGTCGGACTTCCCGAGTTTCTTGAGCACGGTGTCGCAGGCCTGCCCGATGATCTTCGCGCGCGGGTCGAAGTTGCGATACACGGCGTGGCCGAAGCCCATCAGGCGATTCGCCTTCGAGCCGGACTTGGCCGCGGCGATGAAGCGCGTGCCGTCGTCGTGTTCGTCGTGGATCGACTGCAGCATCTGCATCACGGCGGTGTTGGCGCCGCCATGGAGCGGGCCGGAGAGCGCGTTGATGCCGGCGGCGAGGGAGGTGAAGAGGTTGGCGCCGCTCGAGCCCACCATGCGCACGGTCGACGTGCTGCAGTTCTGCTCGTGGTCGGCGTGCATGAGCAGGATGAGGTTCAGGGCCGAGGTGACCTCGGGGATGGCCGCGTACTCCTGGTACGGCTCCGAGAACATCATGTGCAGGAAATTGTCGCAGAACGGCAGGTCCTTCGGGTGGATGAACGGCAGGCCGTGCTTGTAGCGGTAGATCATCGCCCCGATCGTGCGGATCTTCGAGATGGCCATGGCGGCGGCCAAGTCGAACTGCTTGAGGTCGGCCTCGAAGTTGTTCGTCGCGAGCTTCGGGTAGTGCGCGGCGAGCGAGCCGACGATCGACGAGAGCATCACCATCGGCGGGGCCTCCTTCGGAAACCCCTCGAAGATCTTCTGCATCTGCGTCTCGATGGCCGCGTGCTGCCGCATGAGCTGCCCGAACGCCTTCCGCTGCGCCTGGTTGGGGAGCTCGCCGTAGATGATCAGCCAGGCGGTCTCGACGAACTCGCTGTGCGCGGCGAGCTGCTCGATCGGGTAGCCG
>DASPMS010000128.1:0-5174 GCA_035626915.1 Opitutaceae bacterium | reverse complement strand
GGCCGAGGCGCGCCCAGCTGAACGTGTCACTTCCCCCAGCCTATGCGCGCAGCATCTGCGCCGGCTTCACCCGGGCCGCCCGGATCACCGGCCACGCCAGGCTGACGAGCGCCAGGAACACCATCGTCCCGAACGTCAGCGCGTAAGGCAGCGGCGAATTCGCCGTGATGCCGAAAAGCGGCAGGTCGACGAGTCGCGCGATCGCCCATGTCAGGGCCAGGCCGGCAAGGATGCCGACCAGGACCAGCCGCAGCTGCTCGAGCAGCAGCAGGCGGACGATCGCCAGCGGCGTGGCGCCGAGCGCCTGCCGCACGGAGAATTCCACCTCGCGGGCCGTGACCACGCGCAAGACCAGGCCCGAGATCCCCATCAACGTGATCAGCACCGCCAGCGCGCCCAGCGCCGCCAGCACCCGGGTCTGGAAGCTCTCGATCGCGGCCGTGGCGTCGATCCGGTCGGCCAGGCTGCCCGCGCTCACGACCGGGAGCGTCGGGTCGCTGCGCCACATGGCGCGCTTGATCGCCTCGACGGACTCGGCCTCGCCCAGGCTCGAATGCGCGATGACCGTCATGGCCTGCGCGGGAAACGCCTGCGTGATGGGAAAGAGCACGAACGGCGCGGCGGTCGCACGCGCGCCGCCGATCTTGATGTCGGCGATCACGCCGATGATGAGGAGCTTGGATTCGACGCTGTCGCGGCGGCGCAGCAAGGTCTCGCCGACGGCGCTCCGGCCCGGCCAGAGGCGTTTGGCCAGCGACTCCGTGACGATCGCGACCGGCTGCGCGCTGACGTGGTCGGCCGAGGTGAAGAACCGGCCCGCGAGCAACCGCAGGCCCATCGCCTCCTGGTACTGCTCGGACACGCGGGTATAGGGAATACCCTCGAATTTCGCCTCCTCCGTGTCCCGCGGCGGAACGCCGAAGAGCGAGAGCCAGTTGTTGTCGCCGACCGGCAGGTTCGAGGAGACCGCGGCGGACCGAAAGCCCGGGATGGCGGCGATCCGGTCCTGCAGCTCGCGCGCGAGCTGATGGATCCGTTCCGGCGGCGTGTTCGGGTAACGCGTGGGGTTCAGCGCAAACGTCACGGCATAGCGCTGCGCCGTCTGGAAACCCTGGTCGGCGGTCAGGAGGCCGTGGTAGCTGAGCCCGAGGAAGACCGCGCCCGTGAGGAGGATCGCCGTGACGCCCAGCTGCGCCTGCACGAGGAGCCGCTGCAGGCGCAGCACCCGCGGGCTCAGACCGCCGCCACGCGTGCTCTCGCGGATGGACATCGCCACATTGACGTTGAGGTGCTGGTGGGCCGGAAGGAAGGCGGCCAGCCCGCCGAGGAAGAGGGCGAGCGCGGCCGACGCCCCTGCGACCTCGGGGCGCACCGTCAGGTCGCGGAGGAAATAGTCGAGCGCCGGGTTCGGGCTCAGTTCGGCGAGGAACGGGACGGCCAGCCACGCCGAGGCCACCCCGGCGATCACGCCGGGGACGACCAGGCTGAGGGTCTCGGTCAGCGCCAATCGCACCAGCCGCGCCGGCGAGGCGCCCAAGGCGAGCCGCACGGCCGTCTCCTGGCTGCGCTGCGCGGCCTGGGCGTAGATCAGCGCGCCCATGTTGAACGTGGCCATGACCAGCAACAGCAGCGCCGCGACCTGCAGGGTGACCGCCGTCCGCTCGTTGCCCCCGAGCTGCTGGTCGACGAGCGAAAAAAGCCACGGGCGCCAGTCGCGGTTCTGGACCGGATGCGCCACCGCCTGGGCCTCGGCCGCGGCGTTCAGGTCCAGCTGGGCGTCGTCCATCGAAACCCCGGGCTTCAGCCGGCCGACGAACGACACCGCCTTGTAGGAGCGCAGCGTGTGCATGCCGACGGGATCGAGCGGCACCCAGATGTCCCCGAGCAGCGGCAGCGCGGCCCGCGGCGGCAGCACCCCGATGACCTCGTAGCTGGCATCGTTCAGCGTCAGCACCCGGCCGAGCACGCTGGTCTGCCCGGCAAATTCGCGCTGCCACAGCGCATAGGAAATCACCGCGACCCCGGCCCGCGCGTTCACCTCCTCCTCGGTGGGGAGCCGCCCCAGCCGCGGCGCGAGCCCCAGGGCCGGGAAGAACTCGTCGTTGATGCTCGCGCCCAGCAATCGCCGCGGTTCCCCGCGGCCGGCCCAGGTGAAGCTTTGCGCCCAGTAAAGACCGTAGTGCTCGAACGAAGTCACCGCGCGCCGGTACTCGGCGTGGTTGAGCCACGACTCGCCCGCCACCCGGTTGCTCGACACGCGGTGGTCGCGCCCGACCTGCACCGCCTGCATCTGCACCAGGCGGTCGAGCTCCGGAAACGGCAGCGGTCGATGCAGCATCGCCCAGGCGAGCGAGAGGGTCGCGGTGTTGATCGCCACGCCGGACGCGACGGTCAGGAGGATGACCAAGCAGACAAACGGCGTCCGCCGAAAACTGCGGAGCAGGTGCGAGGCAAGTTCGGCCATGGTGGGGCGGGCTGGCGCGATGCTTCGCGCGGGGCGCGGGTGGGTCAACGGTCCGCCGGGTGAACGGTCCAGAATCGACGTCCACTGGCAGCCGGGCGCGACGGGCCCAAGCTCACCGCAAGGAGCCTGCTCGGCTCAGCGCGGCGCGGCCATCCGGTCCAGACCGGTCTCCGCGATCAGCCCGCGGTAGGTCCCCAAGCGTACGCGCGAGCCGACCTTCGCCCGGAACTCCGGCGAAAGGACCGCCGCCAGTTCCGCCACGCGGTGCGTCGCGACGAGCGACTCGCCCTGCGCGCCGGTCATGATCGGCGTATTCATATCCACCAGGGCCTGCATCTCCGGGAAGGGCTTGGCCAGGTGGAGGACCACCAGGTTCGGCCGCTTCGGGTCCATCTTCTCCACGACATCCAGCAGTTCCGAGAGCTTCCGCTCCGGCGGGATGTCGAACAGCGTCCGGCGATTCTCATTGAAGTACATCGATATCCCGAGGCCGTGCTTCCGCGCCAGCTTCTCCACGATGGCCCGGAGGGCCGGCGTCGAGACTGCCGTCCCCATGTGATAGTCCACATAGTCAATCTTGAGCCCGCTCGCCAAGGCCCGCTCCACCTGCGCGTCGAGCTCGATCTCCACCTCCCCAAGGTCGAACCCGCTGGTCAGGAATCCTTTCACCGAGGGATGGAAATGCCCCGTCTGGTCCACGAGGCTCGGCACCCGGCTCCGGCCCGCCACGGGTCCCCACCGGTAGCCCTTCCATTCGGAGTTCAGTGTCAGGTGCACGCCGACCGACGCCTGCGGATGCTGCCGCAGGATCGCCACGGCCTCCTCGTGCCACGGGCAGGCGAACATCACCGAGGTGGAGAACGGCAGCCCCGCCTCCGCCACCTCCCGCATCGCCATGTTCACTGCGTGGTTCATCCCGACGTCGTCGACGCGCAGAAGGAGCGTCGGCTGGGCCGGGGCGATGTGCGCGGCGAAAGCGGCCACCGCCGTGAAGAAGAAAGCCCGGAAAGTACGAAAGTGCATGCGACGCGGGGGTTCGGCAGGAACGAAGCCCTCCCCGCCCGCGGTGTCAACGGGCGGCGAGTCGGGCTCGCCGCGGCGGCATCCACGCCCCGTCCGAAACGGATTACGCCGGTGGAGGAACGCGTACATCAGCGCGTTCCAGACCATCGTCGATCAGCGTCGCGGGGACGCTCGTCCTGGTCCCCGTCGGGTTCGACACCACCACATAATAGGTGCCGGCCGCGCTGGTCCCGGCGTCATTCAAAGTCAGGCTCGCGCCGGCGCCGCCGCTCACGTCGGAGCTGCCTTTCCGCCATTGGTAGCTGAGCGGTCCGGCGCCCGCAGCGTCAAGCCGGTGGCGCCGTTGTTCTCCCAGTTCCAACGACCCTCGGGGTCCCGCCAGTGGAACGCATGCACCGTCATGTCACCGTCGGCGTCGGTGGCGTCCGAGGAATAAGTGATCGTGCCGTTCAGGGCGACCGCCTGGTGGCCGGCCGGATCGATGGTGACGACCGGGTTCGCCGGCCCGGCCTCCTCGACGACGAGATTGTAGGTGGAGCTCTCCACCCGGCCGCCCGAGTCGGCGGCGCTCCATTTGACCTGGAACGTGCCGGTTCGCGTGGGCGTGACCGTCACGGTGCGCGAGCTGGACGGGTCGCCGCCAAACCACACGTCCATCGGGCCGCTCAGCGTAAGGCCGTTCGCGCCATTGTTCTCCCAGTTCCAACGGCCCTCCGGATCGCGCCAGTGAAACGAGTGCGCGACCATGCTGCTGTCCGCGTCCGTCGCGTCGGACGCGTACGAAAGCGACTGGTAGACGGCGATCGTCTGCGTGCCGGCGGGCGTGTTGGTGACATTGGGGGTCCGGCCCGGGAGATGCGACGCGCCCGGGAGGCGTCCCCGGCCGTGGCCCGCCCCCAACGATCCCCACAGTCCGATTCCGCGCCGGGTGCAACTTCCGGCGGGCCATCGTGTTGTCGGAGTGCGATTGCCTCCGCATTCATTTTTCGATGCCTGCCTCTTCCTCCGCCCCGTCTCCGTTCCGCTTTCGTCCGATCGAGAACACCCTTCTCGACCTGCGCTTCGCCATTCGCATGTTGCGACGGCAGCCGGCCTTCACCGCCACGGCCGCGCTCACCCTGGCGCTCGGGATCGGATTCGTGGCGACGCTCTTCACGCTCGTTCACGGCATCGCCTACCGCGGGATGCCGTTCGCCAAGGGCAAGCAGATCGTCGCGACCGACCTGGCCGCTCCGCTGCCTGCCGAAGCCGAGCTCACGCAGAAAAGCTTTTCCGCCTTCGCCGTGGTCCGCGCGGCGCCCGCGACCCTGAGCGGCGACGGCGCGGCGAGCCGCCAGGCCGGGGCCTGGATCTCGCCCGAAGTGTTCCGCCTCTTGGGGGTGTCGCCGCGCCTCGGGCGCGCGTTCGTCGCCGAGGACTTCCAGCCGGGAGCGGCGCCGGTCGCGATCATCGGCGACGCGCTGTGGCGGACCGAGTTCAAGGGTGAAGAGGCGGCGCTTGGCCGGACTGTGCGCATCGACGGCCAGCCCCACGCGATCGTCGGCGTGATGCCGCCCGGGTTCGGCTTTCCGCGCAACGAAAGCCTCTGGCGGCCCTTCCGCGGCGACGGCGCGGCCGGGCTGGTGATCGGCCGACTGCATGACGGCGTCACCCCGGCGCAAGCGTCCCTGGAATTGACGCTGATCCG
>DASPMS010000127.1:0-7190 GCA_035626915.1 Opitutaceae bacterium | reverse complement strand
TCGTTGTTCTCGCCGCTGGCGCCGCCGAGCACCGTGTGGGCTCCGGGGCGGAGCGAGAGCCCGGTGTTCAGATTGGCGGCCGGCCAGGAGACCTCCACGCGCACGCGCTCGCCCGCGGCATCGGTGGAGAGCTCGAGCCGGTGACCCCGACCGAGATTCATCGCGCCGCGGCCCGGGACGGGCACGGAGGCGGAGCCTTCCCCGAGGAAGCGGTAGCTCTTGAACGGCAGCATGCGCTTCAGGTTGCCCTCGTAGGGCGCGAGGCGGCGGTCGGTCTGGCCCTCCTCGTTCGAGCCGGCGATGAGAATACCGCGGAAATTGGCGGTCTCGGCTGCGCGGACGACCGTGCCGAGCCCGGCAAGGGCCAGGAGGGCGGAGAGGAAAAGGAGGAGGCGGAGGGTTTTCATGGCTGTTCCTTGAGTTTCTGCGCCAGCAGGCGGCGCGCGTGATAAAGTCGGGACATGACGGTGCCGGTCGGGATCTTCACGGCGCGGGCGATCTCGTCGTAAGCAAGCCCCTGAACCTCGCGCAGGGCAAGCACGGTGCGGTGCATCGGGGGCAGCGCGGCCAGGGCGGTCTCGAAGCGGTCCTTGCGCTCGCGGCGCTCGACGTCCTCCCGCGCGGTCTCGTTCGTGACGGGCTCGGCGACCGTGCCGGCCTCCTCGCGGTCGTCGGAGATGGGCAGGAAGCGGTCGTACCAGCGCCGCCGCTTGCGGAGGTGGTCGATCGCCTTGCGCGTGGCGATCGGATGCAGCCAGGTCGTGAACTTCGCGTCGCCGCGGAAGGTGCCGAGGTTCTTCCACACGGTGAGCCAGACTTCCTGGCAGACATCGCGCGCGTCGTGCTCGTGGCGCACGACCGAATGCACGAGGCGGAAAACATGTTCGTAATGGGCGGTCATGACGCGGCCGAACGCCGCCTCGTCGCCGGCCTGCGCGCGGCGCAGGAGCTCGGGGTCGAGTTCGGTCGATGGCTCGGATTCGGGCACGTTGCCGGTGAAGGTGGGCTGCCGGGCCGGCTAGTCAATGAACGTGACCTCGGCGTCGAGCGGCAGGTCCAGGTGCACGCGGCTGCGGTTGAGCCGCGGGTCGCCCGACCGGGATGACGTGAAGGCATAGGACTCGCCGAGCGCGACGTGCGGGGCGGCGTTCTCGTCGAGCAGGGGAAGCCCGAACCGGCGGCCGCGCGCGACGCGCGACGGCGCGGGCAGCCAGGCGATCTCGCCCAGGCGCCGCGCCCCGTCGTCGGTCGCGAGGAAGGCCTCGAAGGCGGCCGCGCCACGCCGCGCCGTGGCGGCGACCACCTCGCCGTCTTCGAAGGCGAGCTCGAGTCCCTCGATGACCACCCCGCCGTGGACGATGGGGTGGGCCACCCGGATCCGGCCGCGGGCGGATCTTTGGTCGGGGGCCGTGAAGATCTCCTCGGTCGGGAGGTTTGCGACGAAGGGGTGGCCATCCCGGGTCCGGAGCTGCGCCGAGCACCAGCGGTGCGCCGCGGGCAGCGCCACCTCGAGATCGGTGCCTTCGCCGCGGAAGCGCACGCGACGGACGCAGCGGCGGTTGAGCTCCGCGGCGGCGAGAAGCAGCGACGAAAGATGGGCGGTCCAGTCGGTGAGGGCGGCCGCGGCGATCGCCTTCTCCGGCGCCGGACCTGGGACCGCGGGCCCGTCGACCGGGAGGCGCAACGATCCGAGGACGTCGTCCCACATCGCGCCCGGGCGTTCGGGCGCGGGCCGCTCCGGATACACGGTGTCGGCCCAGTCCGGCGTCGGCGCGGGCGCGGCCGTCCAGTTCGTGGCGCCCGCCATGAACTCCTGCACGAGCGGGCCGAACCGTTCCCATGCCAGCGCGGGCCACCCGGCGCGCGTCGCGCCCGGGGCGGCGAGGGTGCGGGCCGGTCCGCTCTGGAGGAAGAGCAGGGCGTCGCGGGACTGGAGGGCGGAGCGCATGCGGCTGGCGTGGGCGGCGACGTGTGTGACGAAGGCGCGCTCGTCGTTATTCTCGGCCCAGCGGCGCAGCGCGGCCGGATCGCCCCAAAGCACCTCCACGCCGGCGGTTCCGGCGTCGCGCGCCGCCGCCTCGACCGCGTCGACCAGCGGGGCGGCGGCGGGATCGACGCCATGCAGCTCGTAGGGCTCGGCGATGACCAGGCGCTGGCCGCGGCGCAGGTTCAGGCCGATCCGGACGATCACCTCGGCGAATGCGCGCAGGCGGGGGTCGATCGCGGTCGCCATCACTCGGGCCGGTGGTCCGGGTTCAGCGCGAACACCTGAACGAGGTCGGTCTCGTTGTCCTGGGAGTTGGGCTTGCCGCCGATGACGTAGAGGCGGTCGCCGTGGACCACCGCCGCCGAGTGGCTCACGGGCGACAGCCCCGCCTCGAAGGTCCGGCTCGTCCGCCGCGCGAGGTCGTATGCGACGATCTTCTTCGGACTGTCGTAGCCGCCGAAGAGGAACAGGTACCGGTCGAGGCGCGCGAGGGAGTGCCCGGCGGCCGCGCGGTCGAGCGCGGGCAGGAATTTCCAGGCGCGCTCGTCCGGGTCGAAGAACTCGACCGCCTTGAGCCCGCGGTCGCGGACGCGGCCGCCGGCCACGACGAGGAGCCGGTCGACGACCGCGGCCGGGCCTTCCCGCGCGTTGAGCAGCTCGAGGGCGGTGCCCCATTCGCGCGAGACGAAGTCGAACACGTCGTGGCGGGCCACCTGCTTGAACCCGGTGCGCCCCATCTCGGTGCCGCCGACGAAGTGCGCCCCGTGGCCGAGGACGACGGCCGCCATGTTGGCGCGGGGATGGGGCATGGAGCCCAGGACGGAGACGCCGCCGATGGCCGGGTCGAAGCACTCGATGCGCGGCTCGAGCCGGGGCACCGCGGTCGTCCGGAGCGTCGTGCCCATGAGCGGCTCGAAGCTGTCATTCGCCATGCGCTGGCCGGGAAAGCGCGGCGAGGACACGAGCTGGTAGTCGCCCGCCGAGGCCTGCCCGCCGAACAGGTAGACGCGGCCGTCGTACACGAGGGCGGCGTGGAACGCCCGGTTGAAGAGCGCGGGCTTGAGCTTCTTGCTGCGGCGCGCCTCCGGGTCGATCCGCTCGATGTTGTCGGCCGAGTGCGCCCAGTTGCTGCCGCCGAAGACGTAGATGTGATCGCCCAGCGAGACCGCCGCCGCCCCCTGTCGGGCGGTGTGCAGCCGGAACTCGTCCACCTTCACGAGGACGGCGTCCCGGTCATGCTTCCAGGACTTCGGCGCCGCGCCGGCCGCGGCGGGCAGGGCGAGCATCAGCAGCAGGAGGCACGGCGACGCGCGGCGGGGGACCCTCATGCGCGACAACCTAGCCCGGCGGGGCGATCAGCCGAGCTTGAAATGCCGGGCGATGACGGCCGCGGCCTCCGCCGGCGGCGTGAGGCCGGTGTCGATCGTCAGGTCGGTCCGGGGGATGGCGGGACGGAGGAACGTGCCGGCGGCGCGGAGGCGGCGGTAGAGGTCCGCGTCGACCAGCTTGCGGAACTGCCGGCGCTGGTCGGTCGCGAGCCGGGCCTCGAGGGCGGGCTCCGCGGCGGTCAGCGCGACCGAATGGAGGGCCGCGCCCGCCGCCGGGGCGGCCGAGAAAAGCCAGTCGATGAAGTCCTGCGGGACGGTGTTCTCCGGATTGAACGTGAAGATGATCCGGGCGGGCGGCGTGCGGCGCAGCGCGCCGCCGAGGTGCGCGCGCCAGCGCCGGTCGCGCTCGGCGACGAATTCCGGCGTGCCGAACGCATGCCGCGCCAGGACCTCGTCGACGACGAGGTGGTTGTGGTGCAGCTCGAAGCCGGTCCGGGCGGCGAGCTCGCGCCCGACCGTGTACTTGCCGGCGGCCGGCGGACCGTGGATGAAGACCAGCGTGCCGCAGGCGCGGTCCACGGCCGTCACCGCCGGGTTCAAGCGCGGCCCAGCGACTTGCGGAGGTCGTCGAGCTGGCCGGCCGAGCCGAGCAGCTGGTTGCGCGAGGCGATGAACTTCGCGTATTCGGCCATGAAAATCTTGCCCGGCGGGCGGAAGTCGAAGTCGCCGGGCTTGTCGCGGAAAAACTCGCGGTGCACGCGGGTCCAGACCAGGCGGCCGTCCGTGTCGATGTTGACCTTGGTCACGCCGAGCTTGGCCGCGGGCAGGTATTCCTTCGGGTCCACGCCCATGGAATCCTTGATCTGGCCGCCGGCGGCGTTGATGCGGTCGACCTCGTCCTTCGGGACCGAGCTCGAGCCGTGCATGACGAGCGGGAAGTTCGGGAGGCGGGACTTGATCTTCTCGAGGACGTCGAAGTGCAGGGATTGCCGGCCCTTGAACTTGAAGGCGCCGTGCGAGGTGCCGATGGCGCAGGCGAGGGAGTCGCACCCGGTCTTCTTCACGAAATCCTCCGCCTCGGCCGGATTCGTGAGCATCGCATGGCCTTCCTCGACCTTGATGTCCTCCTCGACGCCGCCGAGCATGCCGAGCTCGGCCTCGACGGAGATGCCTTTCTTGTGCGCGGCGTCGACGACGCGCTTGGAGATCGCGACGTTCTGGTCGAAGGCCTCGTGGGAGGCGTCGATCATGACGGAGCTGAAGAAGCCCGACTCGATGCAGTCGTAGCAGGTCTTCTCGTCGCCGTGGTCGAGGTGGACGGCAAAGATCGCCTCCGGGAAGATCTCCGCCGCGGCGCGGATGATGGCCTCGAGCATGCGCTTGTCCGTGTAGGCGCGGGCGCCCTTCGAGATCTGGATGATGAACGGCGCCTTCGAGTCGATGCAGCCGCGGAACAGCCCCATGGCCTGCTCCGCGTTGTTGATGTTGTAGGCGCCGACGGCGTACTTGCCGTAGGCGTGCCGGAAGAGCTGGGCGGTGGTGACGATCATGGTCGAGGGAAGAGGGCGCGGAGGATAGCCCCCCGTAAAAAGCGCCCGCAAGGGCATTCTCTGTGTATGCCCGGGCGGAAGCTGCGCATGGATCGCGCGGCCGGCCGCGTCAGCCCGACGGCGCCCGGGCGGCGAGCGCGGCGCGCACGGCGGAAAGGAAATGTTCCAGGCCGAAGGGCTTCGGCAGCACGGCGTCGACGCCAGCGGCGGAGAACCGCGCCGTGTCGGCCGGGTCGATGCGCCCGCTGATCACCAGGATGCGGCCCGCGTAGCCGGCGCCGCGCACCCGCCGGGCGACCTCCAGCCCGTCGAGCCCCGGCATGTTCACGTCGAGCACGAGCAGGTCGTAGGCGGTCGGATGCGTCTTGAGGTGGTCCCAGGCCTTCAGGCCGTCGCCCTCGCGGGTGATCGCGTAGCCGGCGTCCTCCAGCGCGGCGACGACGGACTGCGCGACGAGATCGTCGTCCTCCGCGAGGAAGATCCGGGCGCCGGCGCGGGCCGGGGCCCGGTCGGTGATAGGATTGCGCGAGGACGGGCCGGCGGCCGGGTGGATCGGGAGGAGGATGTGGAAGGTGCTGCCTTCGCCCGGGATCGAGTCCACCTCGATGCGGCCGCCCATCTCGGCCGCGAGATGCCAGACGGTGGCGAGCCCGAGGCCCGTGCCCTTGCCGACCTCCTTGGTCGTGTAGAACGGCTCGAAGATCCGCTCGCGCACGTCGGGGCTCATGCCCAGCCCGTTGTCATGCACGCTCAGCCGCAGCCAGCCCTCGACGGCGGGGCCGCCGCCGTCCCGGCCGGCGGGCCGCGTGACCGCCGCCGCCGGCAGGCGCACCGCGCTGATCTCGATGTGCGGCGTCCAGCCGTCCGGCTTGGCCGCGAGCTTCTCCGCCAGCGTGTCGCGCGCGTTGAGCAGGAGGTTGAGCAGGATCTGGCTGACGCTGGTCGCGTTGCCGGTGAGCGTGGGCACGTCGACCGGCAGCGAGGAGGTGATGCGGATGCGCCGGTCGATCGTCTGCTGCAGGAGCGCGATGCAGTTGTCCACGGTCGCGGCGAGCGGGATGTTCTCGGCCCGGGCCTCGCTCCGGCGGCCGAACGCGAGCAGCCGGCGCGTGAGGTCGGCGGCGCGCTTGAGCGTGGTCATCATGAGCCCGAGGTCGTCCTGGTAGCGGCGGTCGTCGGTGCGCTCGAGCTGCAGCGTGCTCACCTTGAGCATGATGGGGGTGAGGAGGTTGTTGAACTCGTGCGCGATGCCGCCGACGAGCTCGCCGAGCGCGCGGAGCTTCCGGCTCTGGGCGACCTCGTCGTCGAGCATGCGGCGGGTCGTGACGTCCTCGGTGAGGACGCAGACGCGGCGGTGCCCGTCGGGCCCCGGGCTCAGGGGGACGAGGCTGATGAGCAGGGTGCGGCGCGGCTGCGCGAGCTTCTTCTCCTCGCGCACGAATTCGCCCGGCGCCGGGATGCGGGCGAGCAGCGGCATGACGGCCTCGCGCCACGCCGGGTCGACGGGCAGGTCGCCCCAGGTCCGGCCGGCGGCGTCGCGCGACCACGCGCCGAGGTACAGCTCCGCGCGCCGGTTGGCTGAGAGCACCACGGGCCGGCCGTTCTCCAGGTCGAGCACGCACATCGCGAAGGGGACGTTGTCGTAGAGGGCCTGCAGCACGCCCTGCTGGCTGGCGAGCTCGCTGGCCTGCCGCGCCAGATGCCGGCGCAGCGAGCGCTGCCGCAGGAAGCCCCAGGTCACGGCGATGAGCGCGAGCGACAGGGCGAGCGCGACGTACAGCGCGACCTGCTCGCGCGTGAAGCGCCGGGGCTCGAAGCGGCCGAACCACCGGTCGTAGATCGCCTGGTATTCGCCGTTCCGGTGCAGGAGGGCGAGGCCCTCGTTGAGGCGGGCGAGCAGCTGGGAGTCGCCCTTGTGCACGGCGAAGCAATGGCGGATGTCGTAGTCGGAGAACGGCTGGCCGAACATCGCGATGTTCTCCAGCCGCGAGTGCTCGATGGCCGCCAGCGCCGTCAGGTGCGACACGAACACGGCGTCGACGTCGCCCCGGTCCAGGGCGCGAAGCCCCTCCTCGGAGGAGTCGACCTGGACGATCTCCACGGTCAGGCCGCGATCCCGCAGGAACCGCTCGCCGATGCTGTTCACGCCGGAGATCGCGAACCGGCGGCCGGTGAGGTCCTCGAGGTGGCGGATGGGGTTGTCCCGTTTGCGGACGAACAGCGCCCCCCGCAGCGTGAGGTACGGCACGGAGAAGTCGGCGTAGGCGTCGCGCTCGGCCGTCTGGGAGAACTGCTGGAGGATGTCGAACTGGCCCTCCCGGAAGC
>DASPMS010000126.1:0-23474 GCA_035626915.1 Opitutaceae bacterium | reverse complement strand
GACCGGCCCCACGAGTTCCTCGTCGTGTGGGACGACCTGCCCGCGGCGCGCGTTGCGCTCGCGCGCCTGCTCGGCGAGATGGGCATCGGCTACGAGCTCGCGCACGGCGTGGACGAGGTGGTCGACGCGCTGCGGTCGGGACTCGAAGAGCACGAGGGCGACGTGCTGCTCCTGCTCGACGAATCCACGGGGGCCGCGGAGCAAGCCGGCCTGGCCGAGGCGTTCGGGCGCCTGCCCGTGCTGCGTTCCGTGAAGGTCGTCATGCTCTCCTCCCGGCCTGAACGGGTGAAGTCCATTCCGGGCCTGCCGGTCTGCGCGGTTCTCGCCAAGCCGGTGCTCCAGCCGCGCGACGTCGCCACGGCGCTCGAGGCCGCGCGGGTCTCGACCGCGTTGGCGCCCGTCACGGAGCACGCGTTTTCCCACCCGCCGATGCCGATGACGGCCGGCAGCGGGCCGCTGGTGCTCCTCGCCGAGGACGACGAGGTCAGCAGCCAGGTGAACGCGACGGTCCTGAAGCGGCTCGGCTGCCGGGTCGAGATCGCGCCCGACGGGCTCACCGCGGTCGCGATGGCGCGCCGGCGGCAATACGACCTCGTTTTCATGGACTGCCACATGCCCAAGCTGAACGGCTTCAAGGCGGCCGCCCGGATCAAGGCGATCGGCGGGGCGCGGACGCCTCCCATCATCGCGCTCACCGCGGAATCGGCGCCGCGGATTCGGGCCGAGGCCGCTGAGAGCGGCATGGTCGATTTTCTGCTCAAGCCCGCGACGCGGGCGGAGTTCCGCCGCGTGCTCGACCGCTGGGTGGCCGCGGGCGCCGCGGGCGCGGTCGAACCCTCCTGATTGCTCAGGGCCGGCCGCCGAACGAAGCGTAGTCGTCCATATCGAGCCGGTCGAAGGTGGTGCGGATGTCATCCCGCTTCGGTGCGCGGGCGGCGAGCTCCTTGGCGAAAGTCTCGTGCCGCTGCGCGTCGCCGGGGGCGAGGCCTTCCAGCCACGCGGACCAGGCCGCGATTTCCCACGGCTGACGGGCGGGCCGCAGGTTGGCCATGACCCACGCGAGCATCTCGGCGTCGGAGCGCCCGGACTTCGCCTCGGCCAGCAACGCGTCGGGAGCGATGCCGGTGAAGGTCGCCCAGCGCTGGTCGAGCGGGCAGTTCCAAACGTACTCGCCGAGGCGGCCGGCGGCGTGCGCGCGCGCCTTGTCCAGCAGCCGCGGCAGGTGCACGAACCCGCCGAGCCGGACGCGCGGACTGCGCGGGGGGTGGCGGGTGAGGTCCGGGGATTGGAAGTTGACCATGCGCGCATTGAAGCCGCCGCGCGCGGCGCGCGCAATCCCGCACGCCGTCCGGGGCGCCGTCCGGGGCGCGGGCCGGGGCGCGGCCGCTCGCGGAAGCGCCTTGCCGCCACACGGATATCTGTTGCCATTCCCGCGGACACGATGAGCGCCGACGGACAATTCCCCTGGGAGATCGCCCTGATCCTGGGGACGGCGGCGGCGGCCGTGCTCTGGCTCCAGCGGATGCGGGCTCGCGCGCTGATCGACACGGCGGCGGAGGCGCGGGCCGAGGAGCTCGAGGCGGCGACCGCGCGCGCCGCGCACCTGCAGCGGGAGCTGGGGGAGGCCAAGACCACGATCCGGACGCAGAACGACCTCCTGGCCCAGCTCAGCCGCGAAGTGCGCGGGCACATGGACGGCATCATCGGCTCGGCGAATCTGCTCCTCGACACGAAGCTGCCGTCGAGCCAGCGCCAGCAGCTGATCACGCTCCGCGCGACCGGCGAATCCCTCCTGTACGTCCTCGGCGACGTGCAGGCGATCGTCCAGGCCGAGATCAGCGCCGTGCGAAACGAGCATGCCCCCTTCGAGCTGCGGCAGGAGATCGCCCATGTATTCGAGGTGCTGGCCCCGCGCGCCGCGCTGAAGAACGTGGAGGTGTCGCTCATCATCGCGCCCGAGGTGCCGCGGCGCCTCGTGGGCGACGTGCCGCTCATGCGGCAGTTCTTTTTCAACCTGCTGGCGAGCGCCCTGCGCCTCACGCCGGCGGGCAGCATCATCCTCCGGGTCGAGCGGACGGTCGGCCCGGGCGAGTTGAAGGCGCCGGCGCGGACGTGGCTGCGCTTCGCCGTGACCGACGCCACCCACCTCCAGGCCGCGCTGGCCGTGCCGACCGGCTCTCAGAATCCCTTCGCGACGACCGCGCGCTCCGCGCTGGAGACGAGCGACAACCTCGCCCTGACGGTCGCGCGCCGGCAGGTGGGGATTCTGGGCGGCCGGTTCGGCGAGGCGACCACGACGGAGCGGGGGCCGGAGATCTGGTTCGACCTCCCGCTCGAGGCCGCCGCCGCCGTGGCCCAGCCGGCGATGGACACCGCGGCGACCGACAGCTTCGTCGTGGTCTTCGACGACCTGCCCTCGGCGCGGGTCGCGGCGTCGAACCTCCTCGCCGAGATGGGCGTCGAACACGACGTCGCGAAGTCGGCGGCGGAGGCGATCGAGGCGCTGGGGGACGCCGTGCAGGCTCACGCCGGACCGCTGGTGCTGCTGCTGGACGAATCGATCTCCATCCAGGACCTGGGAACCCTCGTGAACGCGTTCCGCGACCAGCCGGACCTGCGCAACGTCAAGGTCGTGCTGATGTCCCTGCGGCCGGACAAGGCGTCGCTCGACATGGCCGTGCCCGTGCGCGCGGTGCTCCAGAAACCGCTGCTGCTGCCACGGGAGGTGCTCGAGGCGTTCGAGACGGCGCGGACGGCGACGGGGCCGGCGCGACCCTCGGAACCCTCGCTCTCGCAGCCGCCGTTCCCGGCCGGCGAGCGTTCGGCGCTGCCGCACGTGCTGCTGGTGGAGGACAACGAGGTCAGCCGCCAGGTCTGCGAGACCATGCTCAAGCGGATGGGATGCCGCGTGGACCTGGCCGGGGACGGCGTCGAGGCCGTCGACCGCGCGAAGCGACGAGAATACGACCTGATCTTCATGGACTGCTGGATGCCGCGGCTCGACGGCTACGCAGCGGCGAGGCAGATCCGGGAGGCGCTCGGCGCAAAGGCGCCGCCGATCATCGCGCTCACCGCGGACGACTTGCAGGAAAACCGCGTCAAGGCGGAGAAGAGCGGGATGGTCGACTTCATGGTGAAGCCCGCCAGTCGCGCGGAGTTCACCCGCGTGTTCAGCCGCTGGCTGAAGGGGAAGTCGCTCGCCGGCAGCACGCCGCCGACCTAGTCGTCTCCGCCGGCGAGGCCCGCTCCGCCCGGGGCCGCATCCCCGCCGCCGCCGGTCCGTTCGAAAAAGCCCTCCCGCTGCAGGATCAGCATCGCCTCGTCGAGCACGGCCTGTTTCTCGGCCGAGGCGAGGGCGGGCTGGTGGATCGTCAGCCACTCCGCGATGCCGGCCCGGGCCTCGGCGGGACGCGTCGTGTCGCCGAGGAAGTCGTCCGCCTCGTCGCAGATCTGGCCGGCCAGATGTTTCAGGTCCATCCCCGTAACCAGACACGCGGCACGGCCGCGGGTTTCTCAGTTGTTGAAGCGGAACAAGGCGACGTCGCCGTCCTGGAACACGTAATCCTTGCCCTCGAGCCGGTATTTCCCGGCGTCGCGCGCGGCGGCGGTGGATCCGAGGCGCGAAAGGTCGGCGTAGCCCACGACCTCGGCCTTGATGAATCCTTTCTCGAAATCGGTGTGGATGACGCCGGCGGCCTGGGGCGCCTTCCAGCCCTTCTTGATCGTCCAGGCGCGCACCTCCTTTTCGCCGGCGGTGAAATAGGTCTGGAGGCCGAGCAGCGTGTAGGTCCCCCGGATGAGGGCGGAGACGCCGGAGTCGTCGACCCCGAGGTCCTTGAGGAAGGCGCGGGCCTCCTCGGGCGGGAGGTCGATCAGCTCGGACTCGATCTTCGCGCTGATCGGCACGTACGCGGCGTCATGGTGCGTGCGCACATATTCCGCCACCTGCTGGACGTAGCGGTTCCGCTCGGCGGTCGCGAGGTCGGACTCGGCGACGTTGCAGGCGAAGAGCACCGGCTTCGCGGTGAGCAGCTGGAAGAGCTTCATCTGCGCCTTCTCCTCTTCGGTGGCGGCGAGCGTGTTCGCGGTCTTGCCGGCGTTGAGGTGCGGCTCGAGTTTCTGCAGGAGCGCGACCTCGGCCATGGCCTCCTTGTCGCCGGACTTGGCCTTCTTTTGGGTCTTCTCGATCCGCTTGGTGACGGCGTCGAGGTCGGCGAGCACGAGCTCGGTGGTGATCACCTCGATGTCGCGGACCGGGTCGACCCCGCCCATCGTGTGCACGACGTCGCTGTCCTCGAAGCAGCGGACCACCTGGACGATCGCGTCCACCTCGCGGATGTTGGCGAGGAACTGGTTGCCCAGGCCCTCGCCCTTGCTCGCGCCGGCAACCAGGCCGGCGATGTCGACGAACTCGATGGCGGCGGGGATGACGACGCTGGTCCGGGCGATCTTCTGGAGCACCGCCAGCCGGTCGTCCGGCACGGTCACGACCCCGACGTTGGGGTCGATCGTGCAGAACGGGTAGTTCGCCGCCTCCGCCTTGCGGGAACGGGTGAGGGCGTTGAAGAGGGTGGATTTGCCCACGTTGGGCAGTCCGACTATGCCGGCTTTGAGCATGATTTACGGGCGGGAAAGGGTCGGAATCAGCGTGGGCACTGGGGGCTTGACAAGTGCAAAGTTGTTCGGAGCCTCCTGACCTCTTTTCCAATTCACCGACGGCTTCCGCCACCTTTCCCACACATCATGGCCCTCTCCATCCGCCTCTCCCGCTTCGGCACCAAGAACGAGCCCCACTACCGCGTGGCCGTGGCCGAGGCCCGTTCCCGCCGCGACGGCGACGCCGTCGAGTACCTCGGCTCCTACAATCCCCGCGCGAAGGGCAACCCGCTCACGATGAAGCTCGAGCGGTACGATTACTGGATCTCGAAGGGCGCCAAGCCGTCCGACACGGTCCGCTCGCTCGTGAAGCGCTCGAAGCGCGCCACGGCCGCCAAGGCCTGACGCCGGCCCCGCCCCCGTGCCCCGAGGTTCGGCTCGCGCCGAACCTTTTTTATTGGGAGATTTCCGCCGTGCGCATCGACGTCCTGACGCTCTTTCCGGCCATGCTCGACGGCTTCCTGTCCGAGAGCATGCTCGGCCGCGCGCGCGAGGCGAAGGTGCTGGACGTCGCGGTGCGGAACATCCGCGACTGGGCGACGGACAAGCACCGCACGACTGACGACCGCCCGTTCGGCGGCGGCGCGGGGATGGTCATGAAGTGCGAGCCGATCTTCGCCGCCATCGAGGCGCTGCAGACGCCCGGCTGCCGCCGGATTTATCTCACGCCCGACGGCGTTCCCTTCACCGCCGCCAAGGCGCAGGAATTGTCCCGGCACCAGCATCTTATCTTCCTCAGCGGGCACTACGAGGGGATCGACCAGCGCATCCGCGACACCGTCGTCGACGAGGAGATCAGCATCGGCGACTACGTCCTGACCAACGGCACGCTGGCCGCCGCCGTGGTGATCGACGCGCTGGCGCGATTCATTCCCGGAGTGCTCGGGGAAGAAAAGTCGTTGACCACCGAAAGCTTCACCCGCAACTTGCTCGACTTCCCTCAGTACACGCGTCCCGCCGTTTTCCGCGGCATGTCCGTGCCGGAAGTGCTTCAAACGGGGCATCACGGCGAGATCGAGAAGTGGCGGCACGCGCGGCAGTTGGAAAAGACCCGCCAAGTCCGTCCCGATTTACTCACGAAACAGCCATGAACCAGATCATCAAAGACATCACCGCCGCCCAGGTGAAGAAGACCGCTGCGCCCTTCAAGGTGGGCGACGGCGTGCGCGTGCACACGAAGGTGCGTGAAGGCGACAAGGAGCGCGTCCAGGTCTTCGCCGGGGTCGTGATCGCCCACAAGGGCAGCGGCATCCACGAGACCTTCACGGTCCGCCGCATCAGCTACGGCGAGGGCGTCGAGCGCGTGTTTCCGGTCAACTCGCCGAACATCGAGAAGATCGAGGTCGAGCGCGAGTCCGAGCCCGGCAAGGCGCGCCTTTACTACCTCCGCCACCGCACCGGCAAGGCCGCCATGGCCGTGAAGGAGAAGCGCGTCGAGGAGGCCGCGGCCGCGAAGAGCTGAGCCGCCCGAGTCTTTCCGTCATAAGCGCGAGCCCGCCCGGGCTCGCGCTTTTTGCTGGGCAAATTGGGCTTTGCAGGCGGGGAGGGCGCTTCGTAAACCAGCCGCTCCTTCGTTTTTTCCATGAAGCTCCAGACCGACATCCTTGCCCAAGCCTGCGCGCAGGCCCGCGGCCTTTCCATCGACGCCGTGCACAAGTGCTCGTCCGGCCACCTTGGCCTGCCGCTGGGCGCGACCGAGATCGGCGCCGTGCTGTACGGCCACGCGCTCCAGCACAACCCGGACGAGCCCCGCTGGCTCAACCGCGACCGCTTCGTGCTCTCGGCCGGCCACGGCTCGATGTTCCTGTATTCCTGGCTCCACCTCAGCGGCTATGACCTGGCCCTGGAGGAGGTGAAGAACTTCCGCGCGCTCCACAGCAAGACGCCGGGCCACCCGGAATTCCACGAGACGCCGGGCGTCGAGTGCACCACCGGCCCGCTCGGCCAGGGCGTGGGCAACGCCGTCGGCATGGCGATGGCGGGGCAGATGGCGGCGGCGCGGTTCAACACCGCCGAGCACAAGATCTTCGACAACCACGTCGTGTGCCTCGCCGGCGACGGCTGCATGCAGGAGGGCGTGGCCATGGAGGCCTGCGCGTTCGCCGGGCACCAGGGGCTCGACAACCTCATCCTTTTCTATGACGCGAACGACGTGACGCTCGACGCGATGGCGGACAAGACGCAGAGCGAGAACACCGCCGCGCGCTTCAGGGCCCTCGGCTGGGACGTCCAGACCCTCGTCGATGGCCACGATCTCGCCGCCATCCTCAAGGCCTTCAACAAGGCCAAGCGCGCCACGAGCGGCCGCCCGCAGCTGATCATCGCCAAGACGCAGATCGCCCGCGGCATCCCGGAGGTCGCCGGCACCGCCAAGGGCCACGGCGAAGGCGGCGCCAAGTTCGCCGACGCCGCCCGCAAGGGCCTCGGGCTCCCCGAGGAGCACTTCTACGTGAGCGGCGACGTCCGCACCTATTTCGCGAACCACAAGAAGCGGCTCAAGCGGGCCTACGCGAAGTGGCGGAAGACCTACGAGGCCTGGCGCTCGGCCAATCCGGACAAGGCGGCGCTCCTCGATTCCCGCCTGAACAAGCCGGCCTCGGCCGCGCTCCTGGCGAAGATCCCGGCGTTTCCGGCCGACGCCAAGCTCGCGACCCGCGCCGCCGGCAAGGACGTCCTCCAGCCGATCGCGGCCGAGGTCCCGCTGCTCATCTCCGGCAGCGCCGACCTCCATGGCTCGACGCTGAACTACATCGGCGCGGACAGGGATTTCGACCGGACGAACCGCGCGGGCCGCAACCTGCGCTTCGGCATTCGCGAGCACGCCATGGCCGCCATCAGCAACGGCGTGGCTTACGACGGGATCTTCCGCCCCTCGTGCGCGACCTTCCTCGTGTTCGCCGACTATTCGCGCCCGTCGATGCGGCTGGCCGCGCTGTCGAAGCTGCCGGTCATCTATATCTACACGCACGACTCCGTGGGCGTGGGCGAGGATGGTCCGACGCACCAGCCGGTCGAGACCGTCTCGGGCCTGCGCGTCATCCCGAATCTCGACGTGATCCGCCCCGCGGATCCCGAGGAGACCGCCGGCGCCTTCGCCGCCGCGCTCGAGCGCACCGACGGCCCGACGCTTCTGGCGCTCACCCGCCAGGCGGTGCCGATGCTCAACGACATCCCGGCCAACACGCGCCGGAACGGCGTGCTGAAGGGCGGGTACGTCGCGGTGCAGGAAACCGGCCCGCTCACGCACATCCTCCTCGCCGCGGGCAGCGAGCTGCAGTGGGCCGTCGCGGCCGCGAAGCAGCTCGGGGCCGGCGTGCGCGTCGTCTCCATCCCGTCGTTCTCGCGCTTCGACTCCCAATCGAAGGACTACCGCGACTCGGTCCTCCCGCCCTCGTGCCGCAAGCGCGTCGCGATCGAGGCCGGCGTCTCGGGCCTGTGGTACAAGTATGTGGGCCTCGACGGCAAGGTCGTCGGCATCGACCGCTTCGGCCTGAGCGCGCCCGGCGGCACGGTGATGAAGGAGCTTGGCATCACCGCCGAATCCGTGGTCGCCGCCGCCAAGTCCCTCTAAGGGAGGAACTACCGCCTTCCTTTGCAGCCGGCCTCGCGGGCCGGCTGCTTTTTTTGGGAGGGGAGGGTGGTCGTTCGGCTAAGTTCACAATTCTCTCCTTGCGGAAATCATTAGGAGGCTAACTGTCAGCCTCCTGATATTTTCCGATCTACCAAACTCGGGCCATGCCGCATCTCCTCCTCAAAGACCTGCCCCGCTACGAGTGCCTCCTGGAGGCCGCGAAGGAGTTTCCGGACCTCGATCCCTCGGCTGCCGAGGCCTTCCTCCATCTCCTTCGCACCAGCGACGAGGTGTTCAGCGTCGGTGACCGGAATCTTGCGAACCACAACATGTCCCACGGCCGCTTCGGCGTCCTCATGCTCCTGTGGCGCAGCACGCAGCCGCGCGCAGCCAAGCTGCTCGGCGCCGAGGGCTGCGCCGGCGGCCCGCGGACGCCGGCCGAGCTTGCCGAGGCGGCGGGCGTGACGCGCGCGACGATGACGGGGCTGATCGACACGCTCGAGCGCGATGGCTTCGTCAAGCGCGTGCCGGATCCCGACGACCGGCGCATGATGTCGGTGCTGCTCACGCCGAAGGGCGAGCGCTTCCTCCAGGATTTCCTGCCGGGCCACTTCAAGGCCATCGCCTCGCTCATGGCCACCTTGGGCGAGAACGAGCGCAAGATGCTGGTGCGCCTCCTCTCCAAGATCCAGGAGCAGGCCACCGCGCTGAACGCGGCCCGTCCGGCGGCCTCCGCGGCCGTCGGCTGAACAGACTTTTCCTCGCCAACCTCCAAATTGTCCCTGCCATGCTGAAGAAGTTTCTCATCGCCCTCGGCAGCTTCGCCGCTGTCGTCGTGATCCTGGGCGCCATCAAGGCCAGCCAGATCGCGCAAATGTCCCAGATGGACCACTCGGTTCCGCCGAGCTCGGTCGCGACCGTCGAGGCGAAGGCCGTGGAATGGAACCCGACCCTGCGCGCGATCGGCACGCTGGCGCCCGTCGAGGGCGTCACGATCAGCGCCGACGCCGACGGCACGATCGTCCGCATCGGCGCCGACAGCGGCAGCTTCGTGCAGGCGGGGGACCTGCTGGTCGAGCTCGATACCTCGGTCGAGGTCGCGAACCTCAAGGCGGCGCAGGCCAGCGCGGAGCTTTCGCGGATCAATCTCGAGCGGGCCCGCGAGCTCTGGGACCGGAACGCGATGGCGAAGTCGGAGTTCGACGCCGCCGACGCCGCCGCGAAGCAGGCCACGGCGGCGGTCGCCGCCTTGGAGGCGCAGATCGCCAAGAAGCAGGTCCGCGCGCCCTTCGCCGGGCGGGTCGGTATCCGGCAAGTCAACACGGGCCAGTTCGTGGCGCGCGGGCAGCCGCTGCTGCCGTTGCAGAAGCTCGACCCCATCTACGTGAATTTCAACGTCCCGCAGCGCCAGATCCCGTCCCTCTCGCTGGGCCAGGAAGTGAGCGTCTCGATCGACGCGTTCCCCGAGCCGTTCAAGGGCAGGCTGACCGCGATCAACTCCGAGGTGGACGCCGCCACGCGCAACATCTCGGCGCAGGCCACGCTCGCTAACCCGGAGGAGAAGCTCCGCGCGGGCATGTTCGCGCGCGTCGAGGTGACGCTGCCGGCGGCCGAGAGTCTCGTCGTCATCCCCGCCACGGCCATCGCCTACGCCTCCTACGGCAATTCGGTGTTCGTGGTGGAAAAGATGAAGGACCCCCAGGGCAAGGAATACCTCGGCGTCCGCCAGCAGTTCGTGAAGCTCGGCGCGACCCGCGGCGACCTGATCGCCGTGACGGGCGGCCTCAAGCCCGGCGAGCAGGTGGTCTCGGCCGGCGTGTTCAAGCTCCGCAACGGCGCGCCCGTGCAGGTCAACAACACCGTCCAGCCCACCAGCGACCCCGCCCCGCGCCCGGCCAACACCTGAGCCCGGCGCCCGCCTCCAGCCAACCTCCCCGGGGACCCTCCCATGCTCTCGAAAAGCTTCACCGACCTGTTCGTCCGCAAGCCCGTCATCGCGCTGGTGGTCAACATCGTCATCCTCGTCCTGGGCGTCGTCGCCTACTTCCAGCTGAACACGCGGCAGTACCCGCGCTCGGACTCCGCGGTCGTCAACGTGACGACGATCTACTTCGGCGCGTCGGCCGACACCGTGCGCGGCTACATCACGACCCAGCTGGAGCGCGTGATCGCGAGCGCCGACGGCATCGACTACATCGAGTCGGAGAGCCGGGCCAGCATGAGCACGATCCGGGTCTACCTGCGCCTGAACTACGACACGAACGCGGCGCTGGCGCAGATCAGCTCGAAGATCGACCAGGTGCGCAACGAGCTGCCGCCTGAGGCGGAATCGCCGACGATCAATGTCGAGACGGCGGACAACCAGTTCGCGTCGATGTACCTCAGCTTCTACTCGGAGTCGATGGACCAGAACCAGATCACCGACTACCTGAACCGCATGGTCCAGCCGCGGCTCTCGGCGGTGAAGGGCGTCCAGAAGGCCGACGTGCTTGGCGGCCGCGTGTTCGCGATGCGCGTCTGGCTGAAGCCGGACGAGCTCGCCGCACGCGGGCTGAGTCCGGCCGAGGTGCGGCAGGCGCTCGCCGCCAACAACGCGCTCGCGGCGGTCGGCTCGACCAAGGGCCAGATGCTTTCGGTCTCGCTCGTGGCCAACACCGACCTGAAGAGCGTCGAGGAATTCCGCGAGATGGTCGTCGCCGAGCGCAACGGCGTGATCGTGCGCCTCGCCGACGTCGCGGACGTGGTCCTCGGCGCCGAGAGCTACGACGAGGAGGTGCGCTTCGGCGGCCAGACCGCGACATTCATGGGCGTGTGGGTCATGCCCTCGGAGAGCACGGTCGAGGTGATCCAGCGCGTGCGCGACGTCTTTCCCGACATCCAGCGCAGCCTGCCCGCCGGCCTCAACGGGACCATCGCCTACGACGCCTCGAAGTACATCGAGGACGCCCTCAGCGAGATCGTCACCACGCTCGTCGAGACCCTCCTCATCGTGGCGGTCGTGATCTTCCTCTTCCTCGGCTCCGTCCGCTCGGTCCTCATTCCGCTCGTGGCCATGCCGCTGTCGCTGGTCGGCGCCATGTTCCTGATGCTGCTGGCCGGCTTCACGATCAACCTGCTCACGCTCCTGGCCATCGTGCTGGCCGTCGGCATCGTCGTCGACGACGCCATCGTCGTGGTCGAGAACATCGAGCGGCACATCCGCGAGGGAAAAAGTCCGTTCGACGCGGCCATCCTTGGGGCGCGCGAGCTCGTCGGCCCGGTCATCTCGATGACGATCACGCTGGCGGCGGTGTACGCCCCCATCGGCTTCCAGGGCGGCCTGACCGGCGCGCTGTTCCGCGAGTTCGCGTTCACGCTCGCCGGCGCGGTGATGGTCTCGGGCTTCGTCGCCCTGACGCTGTCTCCGATGATGAGCGCGTACCTCCTGCGGGACAAGGAGCACGAAGAGCAGGGGCTCAGCGGCAAGGTCAACCACCTCTTCGACCGCCTGCGCCACGGCTACGAGCGGTCGCTGCACTGGACGCTCGAAACCCGCCCGGTGAATGGGTTCGTGGCCTTCGTCTTCGCCCTCATCCTCGGCGGCCTCGGCGCCGGGGCGGCGCTGATCTTCGGGGCGACGAGCCCGGTCGTCGTGGCCGCTGCCGGCCTGGGGGCCGGCGCCCTGTACCCGCTGATGTACGTCATCGACCGCCGCCGCGGCCAGCCGCCGCTGTGGGTGCCCGCGACCACGGTCGCCGCCGTGCTCTTTACGCTCCTCGTGCCGGTGTTCGTGATGTTCGCGCAGCGCGAGCTCGCCCCCAAGGAGGACCAGGGCGTCGTCTTCAGCATCCTCATCCCGGCCCCCACGGCCACGATCGACCACAACGTGATCTTCGCCGAGGAGGTGCAGAAGATGTTCACCAGCGTGCCGGAATACGAGCAGTCGTTCCAGCTCACGGGCGCGAACTTCGGCTTCTCGGGCATCATCCTGAAGCCGTGGTCCGAGCGGAAGCGCACGTCGCTCCAGATCGAGCAGTCGCTCCAGGCCCCGGCGGCCGCGATCCCGGGCATGAACGTGGTCATCACCACGCCCGAGCCGCTGCCTTCGGGCGGGTCGATGCCCATCGAGTTCGTGATCCGCTCCACCGCCGACCACGAGCAGCTGCTCGAATACGCCCAGCAGCTGGTGCTGTACGCCAACACGGAGGCCAACGAGCCCAACGCGCCGCCCACGTTCTACTTCGCCGACAGCGACCTGAAGTTCGACCTCCCGCAGGTCGAGATCGAGATCGACAAGGACAAGGTGGCGGCGATGGGGCTCAACCTCAGCGACGTCGCCCGCGACCTCGGTTCGATGCTGGGCGGCGGCTACGTCAACCGGTTCATCAACGAGGGCCGAAGCTACCGGGTGATCCCGCAGGTCGAGCGCGGCGAGCGGCTGAACGCAGCCCAGCTGCTCGACTACCACGTGCGCGGCCCGGCCGGCCAGCTCGTGCCGCTCTCCACCATCGCCACCCTGAAGGAAACCGTGCAGCCCCGGACGCTGAACCGCTTCCAGCAGCTGAACTCGGTGAAGATCACGGGCGTCGGTCCGAGCATCGACACCGCGCTGAAGAAGCTCGAGGCCAAGGCGCAGGAGATCCTTCCCCCGGGATATTCCGTCGATTACGGCGGCCAGTCGCGCCAGCTGCGCAACGAGGGCGACAAGCTCGTGCCGGCGCTCGGCCTCGCGCTGCTGCTGATCTTCCTGGTGCTCGCGGCCCAGTTCAACAGCTTCCGCGACCCCCTGATCATCCTCTTCGGCTCGGTGCCGCTCGCCTTCTTCGGCGCGATGCTCCCGATCTTCCTCTGGAAGACGTCGCTCAACATCTATTCGCAGATCGGCCTGATCACGCTGGTCGGCCTGATTGCGAAGAACGGCATCCTCGTGGTGGAGTTCGCCAACGGCCTGCAGGAGCAGGGCGTGCCCAAGCTCGACGCGATCCGCCAGGCGGCCGCCACGCGGCTCCGGCCGGTCCTCATGACGTCGGCCGCCACCGTGTTCGGCCACCTGATGCTGATCTTCGTCACCGGGCCGGGCGCCGCGGCGCGTAACTCCATCGGATGGGTGCTCGTCATCGGGATGGCCGTGGGATCGGTCTTCACGCTGTTCGTGGTGCCTGCGTTCTACGTGCTCATCGCGCGCGACCACAATCCGGCCGCCGCCGGGGCGCGATCCAGCTCGACCGGCTATCCGGCGCAACCCACCGTCCACGAACCCGCCTACGTCAAGTGACCGACCTGTCCATGAAAGTCCGTCTCCTTCGTCCCAGCCTCGTTCTCCTCGGCGCCAGCCTGCTGGCCGCGCCGACCGTCCTGGCCCAGGAGAAGGCGCCCCCGTTCGCGCGCGACGGCCAGCCCGACCCGTCGTTCGATGTGCCCCCGGAGCTGAACCTGCAGTACGCGCTGGCGTTCGCCTTGGACAACAACTTCGCCATCCGGCAGGCCAAGGAGCGCATCCGGCAGCAGGAGGGCGTCGTGCTCGAGGTGAAGTCGGCGCGCATCCCGAACGTCTCGTCGACCGCCGGCTACGAGCGCAACGCCGAGGAGATCTCCACCAACGGCCTCGACCATTCGTGGGCCGTGAACATCACGGCGACCCAGGTCCTCTTCTCCGGCGGCGGCGTCAGCGCGGGGATCAAGAGCCAGGAGCTCGCGCGGGAGGCGGCCATCCTGGCCATGAAGGCCGTGGTGAACGACGTGCTGCTCGCGGTCCGCACCCAGTTCTACGAGGTGCTCGTCTCGCGGGAGCGGATCAAGGTCCAGGAGCAGAGCGTCGAGCTGCTGCAGCGCCAGCTGCAGGACGTGCGCAACCGCTTCGAGGCGGGCACGGTCTCGAACTTCGAGGTCCTGCGCGCGGAGGTGGCGCTCGCGAACGCCCAGCCGCCGCTCATCTCGGCGCGCAACGCCTATCGGCTCGCCATCGACGACCTGCGGCAGCTCCTGGGCTTCGTCACCGTGAACGAGGCGAACGTTTCGCGGCTGCCGGAGTTCCTCGGCACGCTGGAATTCGCGCCGGTCAAGGCCGACCTCGGCAGCTCGCTCCTCGCCGCCCGCGAGCAGCGTCCGGAGCTCCAGCGCCTGCGCCTGCTGGAGGCGTCCGCCGAGGAGACCGTCAAGGCGCGGCGGGCCGGGTATTTCCCGACCGTCTCGCTCTTCGGCGCCTACGACTGGCGCCGCGCGCCCGCGAGCAGCACGAGCAGCATGCGCGACGGGTGGAGCGCCGGCGTTCAGGCCCAGTGGGACATCTTCGACGGCCGCGCCACGGCCGGCCGGGTGATCCAGGCCCGCTCGCTCCTCGAGCAGACCCGCCTCGCCACCGCCGACTTCCAGCTCTCGATCGACGTCGAGGTCCGCCGCGCGGTCTCGTCGCTCCAGGAGGCGACCGAGCTCGCCGAGGCTTCGGCCAAGGTCGTCGAGCAGGCGGAGGAGGCGCTGCGCCTCGCGAACGCCCGGTTCTCGGCCGGCACGGCCACCCAGCTCGACGTGCTGACGGCCCAGACGGATCTCACGACCGCCCGGCTCAACCAGCTGGAGGCGAACTACCGCTTCAACGTGGCCGTCGCCGCGCTGCGGCGGGCGACGGGTCAGAGCGACGAGCTTTTCGGCGCCCTCTGATCCGCCCGGATCGGTCGTTTCTGAAGCCGCGTTCAAAAAAAAGACGCGGCTTTTTTGCGCGCGCCGTCCGAACTCCCGGTTAAGCTGCTTGTCCCTCCCGCGCCTCATGAAGGTATCCCGCCCGCTGCTCATCGGCCTGGCCGCGCCGGTTCTCCTCCTGATCCTGGCGCTCGTCGCGGCTTTCACGCCGGCCGTCCAGCGGTGGGCCGTCCTCCGGGCGGCGCGAAGCCAGCCGGGAACGGAACTCGCGATCGACCGCCTTGCGGCCGGGCCCGGCCGCTTCGAGGTGGCGGGGCTGCGGCTGAAGCAGGGCGGCGTGGTGCTGACGGCGGACCGGGTTGAGGGCGAGTACCGGCTGTGGCCGCTTCTGACCGGAACCCGGCTGGAGATTGGCCGGCTCACCGGCCGGGGAATCGTGGTCGACGCCGCGCGGGTCCCGGCCGGGGACGCACGATTGGCCACCGCGGCGCCGGCGGCGGCGCCCGGCGCGCTGGGGACGGTCGAGCTCCCGATGGAGTTGGTGCTCGGAACCTGCGACCTCGAGGGCCGCGCCCTGCTGCCCGGAGGCGCGGGGCGGCCTCCGATCGAGGCCGGTTTCAACGTCACCGGCGGCGGGATCACGCCCGGCCGCGAAGGAACGCTCCGGCTTCTGGCCACCATCCGGAATCCCGCGCCCGGCGCGCGGGTCGCCACGCTGAAGGCCGAGGCGGCGGTGCGGCTGACGCAATCGCGGGCCCGCACCTTTTCCCGCGTGGCGGTCGCGTCGACGATCGATGCGGAAGGCCCCGGCCTGAACGGCGCGACGCAGCTGCGCATCGACGGCACCTACGATCACGGCGCGGCCGGCGAAAGCTATGGCGTGCGCGTCGACTCCGTGGCCGGCGGGCTTTCCGACACGCTGGTGGCGGTCGATGCGAAGCTGCCGGTCGGCGCCGTTGCGTACGAAGGCACCTGGCGGATCCGCGCCAGCCGGGCGCAGGTCGAGCCCTTCTACCTCGGGGGCGAACTCCCGGACTTCGAAGCGAGGGGCGAGGGGCAGGTCAGGGTCGCCCTCGCAACCCGCAGCGGGGCCCTCCAGGGCAGCCTGGACGTGGACGCGCGCCGGTTCGAGCGGCTCGATCCGGCCCTGCGGGCTGTCGGCGCCGTCCGCCTGCAAACCCGCTTCGACCTGGCGAAGGAGGACGGCGTCGCGCGCCTGCGCCAGCTGGAGGTGGCGCTCGCCGGCGAGCAGCCGGTGCTCGAGCTGCGGTCGACCCAGGCCCTTGCGTTCGACGCCGCGAGCCGGCGCATCCAGATCGCCGGTGACGGCGCCGGCGAAGTCGCCCGCGTCCGCCTCCTGGGGCTGCCACTGGTGTGGGTCCGGCCCTTCGTCACAGGGTTTGAGCTCTCCGGTGGCCGCATCACGGGCGAGATCGCGCTGACCAGCGATGGCCGCGCCGTGAGCGCCCAGACCGTCACTCCGCTCCAGCTCGACGAGATCAACGTGGTGCGCGACGGCGAGGTCCTGCTGAGCAAGGCTCGTCTTTCGGCCGAGCTCGAGGCCGCCCTCGCCGAGGGCCGGTGGCGATCGCAGGTGCGACGCCTCGAGTTCGCCACGGCCGCGGGCGACAGCCTCTCGGCGCAGCTCGCCGCCGAGGGGGCGATCGCGCCGGAGTCGCCGATCTCGGTGTCCGGGGAATACCAAGCCCGGCTGCCCACGCTCCTGCAGCCGTACCTGGAGAGCTTCCAGGCCCACGCCGAAGGAGAGATCGCTCTCACGCTGGGAAGCGAGGTCAGCGTCGACAAGCTGACGAGCCGCGTGCAGACGCTCGATGGGCAACCGGTGCTGAGCACGGAGGTGCGGCAGCCCTTCAAATATTCGACGCAGCGCGGGACGATCGTCGCCGGCGCCGACGCCGAGCTCATGCGCGTCGACCTCGGGCGGATCGCGCTGGGGCCGCTGCTCGGTCGCGTCGTCGGCGGCATCGGCGGCATGGTCACGCAGGGGAGCTTTGCCCTGGAGTCCGACGGCGGCGGCTGGCGGCTGCGGCCGGTCCAGCCGGTCGTCGTCCAGGGATTCGAGCTGGCCGAGGCCGGCCGGCCGGCGCTCGGGGGAGTCACGGTGCAGGCGGCGCCGCGGGTCACGATGTCCGCCGACGCCCGGCTGGTGGTGGATGTGGGGGACACGGCCGTCCGCACGGCCGCGGGCGCGCCGCTGGCGAGCCTCAAGGGTGAGATCGCGCGCGATGCGACCGGGACGCGCGCGAACGGCACGTTCCAGCTCGAATTGCCCGCCTTGGGCCAGCTTCCGGCGTTCGCCACGGCGGAGCCCCTTTCGCAGGGACGGGCGGCGGGCGAGGTGCGGGCGGTGCTCGACGAAAAGGGCGAGCAGGTGGAGGCGCGCCTGACCATCAACGGGCTCGTGGCGCGGGACAGCGGCGCGCTGCTCCCCGTGGCGAACATCAGCCTGCGCGCGCTGCGGCGGCCGAACGACGAGATGTCCGTCGAGGTGCCTGTGCTCCTCGACCGGGCCGGCGTGCGGTCCGACATGCAATTCACCGCCACGCTCGCCCGCGGCGGCGCGGGGCATCTGCTGAAGGCCAAGCTGGGCGGCAACGAGGTCGCGTTGGAAGACCTGGTCGCGGTCATGGCGGTTTTTTCGGCCGCCTCCGGCGCCAGCCCCGCGTCGGGCGCCGTCGCAGCGCCGGCGATCGGCGCGCCGGTCGCGCCGGACGCGGCGCCTCCCTGGTCCCGGATCGCCGGCGAAGTCGGACTCGAGTTCCGGCGCCTGACCTACGGGAAGGACTGGACCGCGACCGACCTGCGGGGCTCGCTGCAGATCGAGCCCACGCGCGTGTCGCTGCCGATCGCCGAGGCGGCGTTTGGCGAGCGGGGGCGGCTGGAGGCGCACGGCGAGCTGACGTTCACGAAAGGCGAGCGGCCGTACGCGTTCGGCGGAAGCTTCTCCGTCTCCGAGTTCGATCCCGGACCCTTCTTCAAGGCGCTCGACCCCGAGCGGCCGCCGACCGTGGAAGGCCTGTTCAACGTCGAGGGGAAGTTCGCCGGCGACGGCCGGACCCTGGATGAGACCCTCGAGCAAACGCGGGGCGAATTCCAGCTCACCAGCCGGCAAGGGGTGTTCCGCGGGCTGAAACGGGGCACCGAAAAAGTGTCGATGGCGACCCGGGCCGTGGGCGCGCTGGGATCGATCGGCTCGCTTTTGGGCACGGACAAGATGAAGGGCACCGCGGAGAAAGTCGCGGGCGGGGCCTACGTCGCCGACCAGGTCGCGCAGGAGCTTGCGGAGCTGAAGTACGACCAGCTCGCCCTGCGGATCGAGCGCGGTGAGTCGCTGGACGTGAAACTGACCGAGATCGCTCTCATCTCGCCGGAAGTCCGGCTCGTCGGGCAGGGCGGGATCCGGCACATGCCGGGCCGGTCGCTGCTCGACCAGCCGCTGAGCGTCGAGCTGACCCTGGCGGCCCGCGGCAAGCTGGAGAACCTCCTCGACCGCGTGAACGCGCTGAACGGGCCGACGTCCCGGGATGACCTCGGCTACCAGCGGGCGAAACTCCCGTTCGTGCTCGAAGGGTCCGTCGCGAAGCCGGACACGACGTCCTTCTACACCCGCTATTTCGCGTCGAGGCTTCTGGAGTCGCTGCTGCCCGACAACTAGGCGGGCGGCACTTCTGGGTTTACCCGCCGGGGCTTTCCGGGTTCGGTCGCATCATGGCGAAATGGCTTCTGCTCGACGGCTATAATCTCGCGTTCCGGGCCTTCTACGGAATGCCCGAGCTGACGCGATCGGACGGCTTTCCCACCGGCGCGCTGCATGGGTGGATCAAGACCGTCTGGAAGCTGCAGGACCAGATGGCGCCCGATTCGATGCTCTGCTTTTTCGACCTCGGCGGCGCACAGGATCGGCTCGCGCTGCTGCCCGAGTACAAGGCGCAGCGGAAGGAGACGCCGGAGCCGTTGGAGCGCCAGATGCCGGTCATCAAGGACCTGACGCGGGCGCTCGGTCTCGTGGGGATCGAACTCGACGGCGTGGAGTCGGACGACCTGCTCGCCTCGCAGGCCAAGCTGCTCGCGGACGCGGGCCACGAGGTTCACATCGTGAGCGCCGACAAGGACTTCGCGCAGTGCGTCGACGACCGCGTGAAGATCCTCCTTCCCCCTCCGACGGCGAACCCGAAGCTCGGCTGGCGGATGCTCGACGCCGCGGGCGTCCGGGAGAAGTTCGGCGTGGCCCCGTGCCAGATCGCGGACTACCTCGCGCTGATCGGCGACGCTTCGGACAACATTCCAGGCGTGGCCGGCGTCGGGCCGAAGACCGCGGCGAAGTGGTTTTCCGATTACCAGACGCTCGAGGGCATCCTTGCCCATGCGGGCGAGCTCAAGCCGGAGCGCTTCCGCGAGGCGGTGGCGGCGCAGGCCGACGCGCTGCGGCGCAACCTCAAGCTCACGATTCTCAGCTGCAAGTCGCCCATGCCGATGGTGGCGCCAGGCGAGGTTCAGCTGGGCCGGGTGGTGGAGATCCTCGAGGCGCACGAGATGAAATCCACCGCGGCCGAGGCGCGGAAACGCTACGCCGGGCAGCGCGAGCTGTTCTAATTCATCGATGCGGCCCGCCGCGGAAGCGGCGGGAGCCCTGCGCTCCCGCACAGGGCCACAATTGCCGGTTGCCCGGTCAGCTCGTCAGGTCGCAGACCGCGGCGACGCGCGTGAGGGCCTCGCCGAGGTGGTCGCGCGGCCTCGTGCGGGCCATCATGCGCGGCTTGTCGATCTCCATGCGGCTCAGCCAAGTGGTGACGAGCTCGGTGTTGTACGCCTGCATGACGAGCTCGATCGCCTTGTCGCGCCCGACCTTGGCCACGATGTCCCGCATCAGGGACTTCTTCTCGACGACGGTCATGGGGCAGGAAAGGGGGCCGAGGGCGCGGCGCGCTTATTTGGCGCCCGGCTCGAAGATGTAGCCGATGCCGTGGACGGTCTTGAAGCAGTCGAGCGAGATGCCGTTCTTCGCGAAGGCCGCACGGACTTTCACGATATACTGGTCGAGCGAGCGGCTGCGGACGTCGGCGTGCACGCCCCAGACGGAATGGATGAGCTCCTTGCGCGTGATCACGACGCCGACATGGGAGTTGAGGTAGGCGAGGATGCCGAGCTCCTTGCGGCCGATCTTGTGGGTGGCGCCGTTGGGAAACTCGATCTCGAGCCGTTCCGGCTGCACCTTGGCCCCGAGGAACTCGAACGGCTGGTCCGTGGTGCGGACATTTTTCGCGATATTGAAGTCGGCCTTGGTCTCGGCCCGGCGGAGGACGGCGTGGATCCGCGCGATGAGCTCGGGAAATCCGAACGGCTTGGTGATGTAATCGTCGCCCCCCATCTCCAGGCCCCGGACCTTGTTGGCCTCCACGGCGTTGCCCGTGAGGAAGATGGCGGGAACGTTGATGTCGCTCCGCTTGAGTTCCTCGAGCACCTGGAAACCCGACTGGTCCGGCAAGTTCAGGTCGAGGAGGATGAGGTTGGCGAAGTTGCGCTGGAGGAAGCGGACCGCCGGGCCCGCCCGGTCGTACGACTGCGTCTGCATCCCGGCCTCCTCGAGGTTCTGGACGATCAACTTCGAGAGTTCCGGCTCGTCTTCAACGACGACAATGAGGGGTCGAGGGGCGGCGCACATGGTGGATTTTTCCGGGTGAGACCGTGAAGTCTCGCGGTGAGGTGATATCCGGCGGTCCGTTGCTTTTACAATTGCCCCGGGCTTTGTCAAAGCCTGTTCGTGACCGAAGCCGCCCCTGCGGCTCCGGAGAGATTTCTTGTAATTCCGGGGAGGCGGGCGTTCCTTGGGGCGAGTCGCCCGATCCCAGCCATCAACCGCTTATGAAAGTAACCCTCGGACTTTTGCAGCACGCCTGCGGCCCGGACCCGAAGGCCAACCTGGCCAAGGCCCTGAGCCTCGCCGAAAAAGCCGCCAAGCAGGGCGCCCAGATCATCAGCACGCAGGAGCTCTTCCGGTCCCAGTATTTCTGCCAGAACGAGGACCACGAGAACTTCAAGCTCGCGGAGCCGATTCCCGGTCCCAGCACGCAGGCGTTCCAGAAGATCGCCAAGAAGCACAAGGTCGTGATCGTCGCCTCGCTTTTCGAGAAACGGACGAGCGGGCTGTACCACAACACGGCGGCGATCATCGATGCGGACGGCTCGCTCCTCGGGGTGTACCGGAAAATGCACATCCCGGACGATCCGCTGTACTACGAGAAATTCTATTTCACCCCGGGAGACACCGGCTTCAAGGCCTGGGACACCCGTTACGGGCGCATCGGCGTGCTGATCTGCTGGGACCAGTGGTACCCCGAGGGCGCGCGCCTGACCGCGCTGGATGGCGCGGAAATCCTTTTTTATCCGACCGCCATCGGCTGGCACCCGGGTGAAAAAAAGGAGCATGGCGTGCACCAGCACGGCGCGTGGGAGACGATCCAGCGCGCGCATGCCGTCGCGAACGGCTGCTACGTGGCCGCGACCAACCGGGTGGGGCTCGAGCGCCCCGTCGGCGGCGACGGCATCGAATTCTGGGGCCAGAGCTTCGTGGCCGGCACGAGCGGGCAGATCCTCACCAAGGCCAGCCGGGACAAGGAAGAGGTCCTGCTGCAGGAGGTCGATCTCGGGACGGTGGACGTCACGCGGACGCATTGGCCGTTCTTCCGCGACCGCCGCATCGATGCCTACGGCGATCTCGCGAAGCGTTTCCGCGATTGATGCTGGACCCGGCGTCCGGGCCGGTTCGAGGCGGACCACGGCGGCCCGCTCCATTCGATGATTTGAGCACGACAACCGTGAAGAAGACCAAAGGTGCGAAGAACACGCCCAGCGCGCTGGGCTTCCGCATGCCTGCGGAATGGGAGCCGCAGGTGGCGGTGTGGCTCTCGTGGCCGCACAATCTCGAGACCTGGCCGGGACAGTTCCGCCCGATCCCGGGCGTCTACGCGGAAATCGTCCGGCAGATCAGCCGGTTCGAGGAGGTGCGCATCAACTGCGCCGCGCGCGGCCAGCGGCGGGCGCGCCGCTTCTGCGAGAAGGCCGGCGCGGACATGTCCCGCGTCACGTTCTTCGACCACCCGACGAACGACGCCTGGTGCCGCGACCACGGCCCGATCTTCGTCAAGAACGACCGCACGGGCGAGGTGGCGGTCACCGACTGGGCCTACAACGCCTGGGGCGGCAAGTATCCCCCGTACGACCTCGACAACAAGATCCCGCCGAGCATCGCGCGGAAGCTCCGGATGCGGCGCTTCGAGAACGACATGATCCTCGAAGGCGGCTCGATCGACGTGAACGGGCAGGGCCTGCTCCTGACCAGCGAGCAGTGCCTGCTGAACAAGAACCGCAACCCGCACCTCACGCGCGAACAGATCGAGCGGAACCTGAAGGACTATCTCGGCATCCGTCAGGTCCTCTGGGTGGGCGACGGCATCGTGGGCGACGACACGGACGGCCATATCGACGACATCACCCGGTTCTTCAAGGCGGACGGATTCGTGACTTGCGTGGAACCGAACAAGCGCGACCCGAACCACCGCATCCTGGAGGACAATCTCGAGCGGCTGCGCGGGTTTCGGACGCCGGCGGGACGAAAATTTGAGATCGTCGAGCTGCCGATGCCGAAGCCGTTCGCCTTCCGCGAGCAACTGGTGCCCGCGAGCTACGCGAATTTCCTGGTGATCAACGGAGCCGTCCTCGTGCCGCAGTTCCGGCAGCCGCGGCGCGACGCCGAGGCCCGCGAGATCATCGGATCCTGTTTCCCGGGCCGCGAGGTCGTGGGCATCGATTGCTACCACCTGATCTGGGGCCTGGGCACGCTGCACTGCATTTCGCAGCAGCAGCCGAGCGGCGGCTGAACGCCGCCGGCGAAAAGCCCGAGGGCGAATCCCGGCTCGCAAATTCGCCGTGGCCGGACACGGTGAATCACGTTATGAAGGGACTCGCCCAGGCCGGACTGATCCTCGTCGCTGCCCTGCTGGTCGTCGGCTGCGGCAGCGTTTCCAAGCACTGGCGCGAACGGATCGACTCCTCGCCGGTCCGCAGCCAGGACTTCGCGGGCGAGTACCGCGCTGTTTACCGCGCCGCGCAGGAGGCGATGAAACGGATCGAATTTGTCGTGTCGCGGGCCTCGCTCGACGACGGCGTGGTCGCGGGGCACAGCCGGATCCAGCCGGGGGATCCCACGCGCAGCGCCCGGCAGTGGCAGTTGTCCGTGCAGCTCGAGGAAAAGCCCTCGGGGCTCGTGTCGGCGGGGCTCGTCCTGTCCGAGCAGGTCGAGGGCGGAGTCGGCGGCGCGCAGGAGAAACGCGTGCGCGAGCACAGCCTGTACGAGACCTATCTTACGGCGGTGCAGCAGGTTCTGAACGAGAATCTGGCCATCGCGCCGGCCGGACGGAACTGATTTTTCTCTTGCCGGGGGGAGGACCCTCCGGGACGCTCGGCCCCCTTTTCGCGGCGTTCTTTCTTCTGCCGGTGCTGCCGCGGCGCTCCCACCGGCTTCCTGTCAGTGCAACCTCAACCAGCGGGTCCGCAAGGACCCAACACCGGAAGACGTGCCTCGTGGAGCGAGAAGCCCGGCTTCGGTCACAGT
>DASPMS010000125.1:0-18107 GCA_035626915.1 Opitutaceae bacterium | reverse complement strand
GGTAGATGACCTCCGCCGGCGCGGCCGCGCCGGGCGGCCCGTGGTCGGGGTCGGCCGGCGACGGAGCCGGCGCCTGGGCCAGCGCGCTCCCGGCGGCGAACAGGAAAAGGGCCAGACCGCCGGCGGACCTCATGACGGCTTGGCGCTGCCCACCAGCTCGGTGATCTTGATGCCGAAGTTGTCTTCGACGACCACGACCTCGCCGTACGCGACGAGCTTGTCGTTCACGTAGAGGCCGACCGGGTCGCTCGCGTGCTGCGTGAGCTGCACGACCGAGCCGGGCGCGAGCTCGAGGACGTCGCGCATCGGCAGCAGGCATGAGCCGAGCTGCACGGTGACCTTCACCTTTACGTCGAGGACGATATCAAGGGCTTTTTCTTCCATCGGAGTGGGCCGGGAGGTTGCCCTCGTCCGGCGGGAGTTTGCGGGTGAGCTGGACGGCAACGTGGTCGGTATCGAGCCCGACGGTGCCGAGGAACTTGGGGGTGCCGGCAAGCAGCAGCTTCGTCTGGTGCAGCTGCGTGGCGGGCATCTCGATGACGTCGCCGACGCGAAGGTTGGTGAGCTCGCGGAGCGTGAGCTCGAGCGCCTCCCACTCGGCGCGCACCGGCAGCGCGATGCGGTCGTAGGCGCCCTGCCACGTGGCGCGGCGGGCGGCGACGGTCGCGACCGCGGTGTCCTTCTGGCGCCGCTGCTGCATCTTCCGCACCAGGGGCTCGATCGTGTAGTAAGGCACGCCGATCTGGATCTGCTCGGAGCAGTCGCCGAAGTTCACCTCGAGCGCGAGCGCGAGGACGATGGCGTCCTTGGGCGAGGTCTGCAGGAAACGGCCGTTGTTCTCGTGCCCGATGATGACGGGCCGCAGGTCGGTCTCGATCGCCTTCCACTGGCCGCACCACTCCTGGAGCACGATGGAGATGACGTCCTCCAGGAGCGCCACCTCGATCTCGGTCAGGTAGCGCTCGGCCTTCACCGAGTGGCCGCGGCCGCCCAGCAGCCGGTCGGCGATGGTCAGCGCCAGCCGCGGGTTGATGTCGAGCACGCAGACGCCGGTGAGCGGCTCGGCCTTGAAGAGGCAGATGTGGGTCGGGCTGGGGAGCGACTCGGTGAACTTCGAATAGCTGACGGTGGTGAGCTTCGCCATCTTCAGCCCGAACTCCATGCGGAGGAAGAGGGAGAGCCGGGCGCTGAGGTAGCGGATGAAATCCTCGTGCACCAGCCGCAGGCGGCGGAGCTCGACCTCCGACAGGAAGGCCGGGTTGCGGAAGTCGTACGCCTCGACTTTCGAGGCGGCGGAGCCGTCGGCCCGCCGCCCGTCCGCCTTGATCAGGGTCGCGCGCGGCGCGGCCGCGGCGCTCGTCTGCGCGAGCAGGCGGTCGATCTCGGACTGATCGAGGAAGTCGGTCGGGGGCGGCTTGGGATCGTCGGCCATGGGCAGATCAGGCGGAGCGCGAAAGGCTGAACGTGAAGCGCCGGAAGAACACGGCGAACGGCGGGTTGAGGTGACCGGGGGTCATGTTCCGGCGTTCAGCGTTCAGCGCTCCGCTCTCCGCGGTTCCTTCAGCGTTCGTCACTGCACGACGAAGTCCGAGAAGTAGACCTGGTCGGCGACGCGCTTGCCGAGCGCCTGGTTGTAGGCGGCGACGAGCTTCTCGCGGATCACGTTCTTGGCGCCGGGCTCCTCGAGGTCCGCAAGCGTCAGCGAGGAGAGGACGGAGAGCGTGACGTCGGTGAGCCGCGCCCGCTGGCCGTCGAACGTCCCCTTGATGCCCGGCTGGGCGCCGGTCACGACGAACGAGGTCTTGAGGTAGCGCGTGCCCATGGTGCCGGCGAGGTTCACGACGACGTTGGAGAACTCGTAGGTGTCGCCGCCCGGCGCGGCCTTTTCGCCCTCGGTCGAACCGGATTCCGCGGGCGCGGCCTTCGCGGCGGCGTCCTCCGGCGGCGCCGTGAGCTGGGCGCGCAGGCGCGGGATGACGACGAACTCCGCGACGCCCCACGAAAGCGCCGGCGCGAGTGCGAGGGCCAGCAGCGCCGGCAGCCAGGCGCGGAGCGCGGCGGCGATCGCGGCCTTCGCGCCCTCGGCGGGCGCGGGCTTGTCGGTCGCGGCCGCGGGGCCGGCCGGCACTTCCTTGGCTTCGGGCTTCGGCGGCATGGGCGGCTCAGCGCTGCTTCAGGTTCACGATGTCCTCGAGCACCGTGTCGGACACGGTGATGAGGCGGGAGCCGGCCTGGAAGGAGCGCTGCGTGGTGATGAGCTCCGAGAACTGCTGGGTGAGGTCGACGTTCGACTGCTCGAGCACGCCGGACTGGATGTTGCCGAGGCCGCTGGTGCCGGGATCGTTGGAGCCGGCGAGGATGCCGCCGCCGAGCGGGCCCGCGGCGGTGAGGCCGGAGTAGAGGTTGCCGCCCTCGCGCATCAGCGCGGAGGTGTCGTTGAAGTTCTGGAGCTGGATCCGGCTGGTCGTGGCCGAGGTGCCGTCGGAGTAGAACTCCACGACGTTGCCCGCGGTATCGAAGCTGACGGACTGCAGCTGGGTCCCGGCCGGCACGGACTGCCCGATGCGGATGTCGCCGATCGCGGCCAGGCCGGCGCCGGTGAGCCCCTGCGCGCGCAGGCCGCCGGAGGTGACGAGGTAGCCGTTGTCGTCGATGCGGAACGCGCCGTCACGCGTCGCGAACTGCGCGCCGCTCGTGGCGTCGCGGACGATGAAGAAGCCGCGGCCGGAGACGCCGAGGTCGGTCGTGTTGCCGGTGCTCGTGAGCGCGCCCTGGGCGAACGTGGTGGCGATGCCGGCGAGCTGCACGCCCGTGCCAACCTGCACGCCGGGCTGGCTCGAGACGCTGCCGTTCGACGGCGCGGAGCCGCGCAGCGTGTTGCTGAAGCTCTCGGAGAAGCTGGCCTGCGAGCTCTTGTAGCCCGTGGTGTTCACGTTGGCGATGTTGTTGCCGATGACTTCAAGGCCCTTGCTGAAGGTGCGGAGGGCGCTGACGCCGGAGGTGAGGGTACCGATGAGGGACATGGTTCGTTTTGGGTTGGAGACGATCAGGCGGCCGAGGGGGCCGCCGGGGGGTTCGGGAGGGACACGGCGGCCGGCTCGATCCGGCGCACCGCGGAAAGGGGATAGGAGGTGTCGCCCACCTGGAGGGTGAGCTCGCCGCGGCCGTTGCGGTCGATGGCCGTGACCTCGCCCGTCACGGCCGCGCCGTCGGCGTCCTCGACCGTCACGGTGCGGCCGAGGTAGGCGTTGGCGGAGAGCAGGCCGATCTCGCGCGCCATCGCGCTGCTCTGCTCGAGCGACGAGAACTGCGCCATCTGCGCGATGAAGGCCGTGTCCTCCATCGGCTTCAGCGGATCCTGGCTCTGGAACTGCACGGCGAGCAGCTTCATGAAGTCGTCGGAGCCCAGGACCTTCTTCGTCGCCCGGGCGGGCTGGTTGGCCGCGACGTCGGAATAGGACGTCGTGCGCGCGGCGGCGGTGGAGTCGGTGACGGTCATGGTGACGGACGGGACGAGGACTTGCGGGCGTCAGGCGTGGACGGAGAGGTGAATCGCCGTGGGCGGGGCGGACGGACGGCGCGTTCCGGCATCGGCAGGGCCGACGGGGGAGGCGGCGTTCGCCCGCGGGCGCACGGCGAAAAGGCTGGAGGCGGCCGGGTCGGCGTGCGGCGCGGGCCGCTCATGCGGCGCCCCGCCCGTGCCGCCGCCGGCGAGCGATCGCGCTTCCTCCCGGCTGTCGGCGGGCGAGGCATTGAACACCGGCTCGAGGAACCGCAGGACGTGCGCCGCCGGATCGGCGGCGACAGCCTGCCACTCCTGCGCCAGCGCGGCGCGGAGATCGGCGGAATCGGTCCGGAACTGCGTGTGCACGGCGCCGTCGCGAAGCTCGACGCGCACGGCCAGGTCGGCGCCGGCAAACTTCAACCGCAGCGAGACGGTCGAGACGGCGGCGTGGCGCGCAGCGAACTGCGCCTCGGCCAGGCCGGTGACGGTCTCGACCGCACGGCGCGCGAAGGCGGAGACGGCCGGCTCGACCGCTGGCGTCGGCGCCTCGGCGGCGCCATCCGCGAAGTCGACCGCCGGGACCACCGCCGTCAGCTCGGGCTTCTCGAACGCGCGATGCGGGGCGGTGGGGACGGCGGACATGTCGGCCGGCGGTTCAGCAACGCCGATGCCATCGATCGCGGGCTCGGCCCTAAGTTTCTGCATTCCAGGCGGAAGAAAGTTTTTTTCCGCGGTTTCGCGCCGGGTGGCCAGACGCGCCGCGCTATCGACGCGGTGAGCGGCAATTTTTTCCGAAGGCGCCGCCGGCCGCGCCGGAAGCGTGATGGTCGCTTCGACGCGCTTGCCGTTCGGGAGCACAAGCTCGCCGCGGACCGCGAAGGGTGCGTCGGTGAGATCGACCGGCGCGGAATCGCGCGCGGGCAGTTCCCGCCGGGCGGGCGGCTCGCCTTCCGCCACACGCGGGGCCGACTCCGGGATCTCGCTTTCGAGCGCGTCCGGCGCTTCGTCATGAGCCGGGGCACCGGGCGCGTGGCGTGTCATCGGTTCAGGCGCGGCGCCGTCGCGAGCTGGGACCGGCATCCCGCCCTCGGCGCGGCCTGCGCTTCCCGCGGGCCAAATGTCGGCCGCCGGCGCGGCCGGAAACGGGGGATCACGCCGGACCGAATCCGCACCGCGGCGGGATCCGTTGCCGGACCCGTCGAGGGGCGCCCGTGCAGGGCTGGCCTGGGGGCCGGTCGCTTCCGAAGAGCCATCGCCCTCGGCGAGGACATCCGGTCCCGCGGACCCGGCTTCCGTCACCTGGAGGACGAGCATCTGGACCAGCCACGCCATTGTCCCGGCCGGGACAAGTTTAGGAACGTTGTCCGCATCAGTGGATTCCACCGGCTCCGGGGACGGGGCGGATGCGGCCTCGAGTTCACCCATCTCCGGCGTCCGCAATCGCCCCGTCCAGGCGGTCTCGTGCGAGACCGCGGGCCGACCGGCCGCCCAAAGCGGCGGCGCCCATCGCATGGGTACGCCGGCGCTCGGCTTGCCTTCGCGAGGGAACGCGGTCGCCGGCGATGGCGCGGCGCATTCGGGCATCGCGGGCACCCCGACGTCCGCGGTGATTTCCGCGGCGACGGGCGCGGTCCCACTCGGAACCGCGGCGCCGAGGAGGGCGGCGAAGTCAGGCGGCGGGGTGCCCGCGGCCGAGCCCGGCGGAATCAGCACGGCGCCGGGGACGGCGTTGAACAAGGCGGCAAAACCGGCGGCAGGATCCCCGGCGGCAGCCGGGTCGGCGGGAAGGAGAGGAAGGGAGGAAGTCATGCATGGGCTTCCGTCCGTGGAAAGTCACCGCGCCTTCCCTGGCGCGGCGGGGGGAGGGTTCAGGAAGGGGTGGCGGGCTTCGCGCTCTTCATCAGGCGGAGCTTTTCCGAAAGGCGGGCGGCGCGCGCCGAGAGCGGAAGGCCGTCGGGGCCGGCGGTGCGGGACATCTCCTCGAAAATCGGCCCGACCACGTCGGCCTTCATCAGCGAGAGGATCTTCACCGCGATCACGTCGTCCAGCTCGCGGATGATCGCGACCGCGGCGCGCGGGGTGAGGTTCGCGTACGTCTGGGCGAGCGCGCGGAGGTTCTTCATCTCGTCGGCCTGGATCTCGATCACGCGGTCGGCGATTTCGCGGCGCAGCGCCGCGACCTCCGCGCGGACCTTCTCGAGTTCCTGCTGCTCCGCCGCGAGCCGGGCCGCGCGCTGGTCCAGCTGCTCGGCCTGCTGGCGGAGGCGCGCGCGCTCGTCCTTCAGCTCGGCCGCGAGGCCGTCGATCTCGATGGTCCAGAAGTCCCAGCCCTGCGCCTTGGCGTCGGCCTTGCGCTGCTCGCGGAGCTTCACGGCCTCGGCCACGAGCGGGCCGGCCGCGCGCCAGACGGCGGCGATGCCGGTGCCGGCCCCGAGGGCCACGGCGAGCAGGAGGACGGGCACGGGGCTGGCGAGGAGCTTCTTCATGACAGGGCGGGGATCCGGGTGGCGCGGAATCCGGCGAGCTCGTCGAGCTCCGCCTGCTCGGCGCGGAGGAGGTCCGCGCGGTGGGTCGCGCGGGCCCTGTCCTCGAGGCGGTTGACCACCTGGAGCCGCCGGTCGGCCTCGAGGTAGTCGCGGCGCCGCGCCTGCATCGCCTCGCGCGCCTCGATCGTCTCGCGCTCGGCCGCCATCGCGGCGGCGCATTCGCCGCGGTACACGCGCAGGAGGGCCGCCGCGTCGGCCGCGAGGAACGTGCCGGTGCGGCCGGTGAAGAGCACGCCCTCGAGCTCCGCCACCCGCGCGCGGGCGGCGGCGAGGCGCTCCTCGGCCTGGACGTACTGGTGGACGGCCGCGGCGAACAGCTCGCGGGCCTTCAGGCGCTGGTGGGCGCGGACGGTGGCGACGGGACGCAGGGGGAAGCGGAAGCGCTTCATGGCGAGACGATCCTCCGGAGCTGAAGGAAGCTGTCCGCGCGGGGCACCAGCTCCTGCGTGCCCTGGCGGAGAAATGAGCGCAGCGGCTCGTGCAGCGCGATGGCCTGGTCGAGCGCCGGGTTGGTGCCCTTCTGGTAGGCGCCGATCGACACGAGGTCCTCGTTCTTGCGGTAGAGCGCCAGGTGCTCCCGCGCCTGCGCGGCCTGCGCGACCTGTTCCGGGGTGCAGATGTCCCGGGTGAGCCGGCTCACGCTCTCGAGCACGTCGATCGCGGGGTAGTGGTTGAAATGGGCCAGGTGCCGCGAGAGCACGAGATGGCCGTCGAGGATGCCGCGCACGGCGTCCGCCACCGGCTCGTTCATGTCGTCGCCCTCGACCAGCACGGTGTAGAGCGCGGTGATGGCCCCGGTCTCCCCCGCCCCGGCGCGCTCCAGCAGCCGCGGGAGCAGCGCGAAGACGGAGGGCGTGTACCCGCGGGTGGCGGGCGGCTCGCCGATGGCGAGGCCGATCTCGCGCTGGGCCATGGCGAAGCGCGTCACCGAGTCCATCATCAGCAGGACGTTCTTCCCCTGGTCGCGGTAGGCTTCGGCGATGGCCGTGGCGGTGAACGCGGCGCGCAGGCGCAGCGGCGCGGGGGTGTCGGAGGTCGCGACGACCACGACCGACCGCCGCAGGCCGTCGGGCCCGAGGTCCTTCTCGAGGAATTCGCGCACCTCGCGGCCGCGCTCGCCCACCAGCGCCACCACCACGACGTCGGCCGAGCACCCGCGGGCGATCATGCCGAGGAGCGTCGACTTGCCGACACCCGAGCCGGCGAAGATGCCGAGGCGCTGGCCGCGGCCGACCGGGACGAAGGTGTCGAGCGCCCGCACACCGGTCGTCATGGGCTCCTTGATGCGCCGGCGCCGCAGCGGGTGCGGCGGGGCGCCCGCGCCCACGTGGCGGTCGAGCGGCAGCAGCCCGCCCCCGTCGAAGGGCCGGCCGAGCGCGTCCAGCACGCGGCCGAGCAGCTCGGGGCCGGGACGCGGGAGCGCCGGCCGGTCGGCCGCCGCGACCTCGCAGCCGGTGTGCAGGCCGGCGGTGTCGCCGAGGGGCATCAGCAGCACGCGGTGCTCGCGGAACCCGACGACCTCCGCCCGGACGGAGAAGCCGGTGCGCGGGGAGCGCACGAGGCAGAGCTCGCCGAGGCCGACGTTGGGGCCCTCGGACTCGATGATCAGCCCGGCCACGCCCGTGACGGCCCCGACGCGCTGCACGAAGGGCGTGTGCCGCACCTGCGTGCGGAGCACCTCGACCATGGGGGCGATGGAGGGCGCGGGGTTCATGCGCCGGTGAGCCCGTGCGCCAGCACGGCCAGCTTGGTCTCCTGGCGGGCGTCGGTGAGGCCGAAGCGGCTGCGCACCTGGCAGTCGCCCGGAGCGAGCGCCGCGTCGGCGCGCAGCTTCAGGCCCGGATAGCGCTGCAGCCATCCGGGATTCAGCTCCTGCAGCAGTTCGAGATCGCGCGGGCAGAGCGACAGCTCGAGGCCCTCCCGCTCGGGGAAAAGCTGTTCCAGCGCCTCGCGGCAGAGCCGCCCGACCACGTCCACCGGGGGCTCGTATCCGGCGAGGAGGCGGCGCGCGAGCTCCACGGCCAGCGCGGGCAGCGCCTCCTGGAGCTGGGCGACGAGCGCGGGCTCGACCGCCGCGAGGCGCGCGAGGACGTCATGGCTGAGGCGCTCCATGTCGGCGCGGAACTCGACCATCTGCTGGTCGGCGGCGGCGCGCGCGGCGTCGACGCCGCGGCGGAAGGCCTCCTCGTCCCGGCGGGCCAGTTCGCTCTCCGTCACGAGCCGTCCGGCGCCGCCGGGCAGCACGGCGCCGGCGAGCGGACGGTCGAAGGCGATGAGCTTGGAGTAGCTCACGGGGCGGGGGAAAAGGTGGTGCGCGCCGTCCCGGCGCGCGGCGACGCCGACGGCCGATCCACGCGCGGGGACCGCGCGTGCCACCCAAGGGGCGACGCCGATGGCCGATCCACGAGTGGGGATCGCGCGTGCCACCCGAGCGGCGAGGCTGACGGCCGCTCGGCGCGGCGGAACCGCGCGTGCCACCGGACGAGGACGTCCCGTTGCGTCGTATGCCGGGGATCGTTCATGCGACGAGGGCCTGGCTCTCGGTATCGAGGGAGATCTGGCCCTCCTCCTCGAGGCGGCGGACGGCCTGGATGATGACGTCCTGCGCGGCCTCGACGTCCTTGAGGCGGACCGGCCCGAGGAGCTCGATCTCCTCCTTGAGGCCCTCGGCCGCGCGCTTGGAGAGCGAGGCGTAGATCTTCTCCCGGAGCTGCTCGCTCGCGGACTTCATCGCGATGGCCAGGTTGCCCGAGTCCACCTCGCGCATGACGCGCTGCAGGTCGGCCGGCTGGAGGCGGTTGAGGTCCTCGAAGCTGAAGAGCTTCTTGCGGATCGCGGCGCTGAGGGTGGCGTTGCGCTCCTCCAGGCGCGCAAGGAGGGTCTTGCTGAGGTCCTTCTCGAGGCTGTTGAGGAGCGAAGCCACGGCGCGGACGCCGCCGCTGTGGTGGAAGGCGGGGCGCACCTTGCTGTCGAAGTGCTTGCCGAGCGAGCGCACGATCTTGCCGACCAGGTCGAGGGACGTGGACTCGATCGTGCCGAGCCGCTCGATGACCTCCTCGCGGAGGTCCGGGCTGAGGAGGGCGAAGACCTCGGCGGACTTGGCGGGCTCGAGGTACGAGAGCAGGAACGAGATCGTCTGGGGCTGCTCGTGCTTGATGAGGTTGTAGATCTGGCGGCCCTCCATCTCGGAGATGTCCTTGATGACCTCGACCGAGGTGCCGATGGCGGGGCCGACGCGGCCGATGATGGCGGAAGCCTTGTAGTCGCCCTTGGCGATCTCGAGGGTCCGCTGGGCGAAGCCGAGCCCGCCCATCGCGGAATGCACGCTGCCGGCGACGATGGCGGAGAATTCCTCGATCGCCTGCTTCTGCACGGCCTCGGGAATCATCGGGTAGGTCGTCATTTCCCGGCACAGCAGCTCGATCTCGGCGTCGTCGAACTGCTTGAGGACCTCGGCGGCGGCCTCGGGCCCGATGCAGATCAGGAAGATCGCGAGCTTCTGCTGGCGGGTGAGCTTCGGGTAGTCGAGTTCGGCGGCGGGCATGGCGGGACGTCAGGAAGCAGGAGACGGGGCGGTCGGGGCGCGTCAGTTCTTCGTCGTCGCCGGCGTCGCGACCCAGTCGCGCAGGGCGGTCCCGATGTTGGCGGGTTTCTGCCGGATCAGCTCGTTGAGCATCTCGGGCGTGACGGCGTTGCCGTTCTGCAGGGAGCGGGCGGCGAGATCGGGCGGCAGGGTGAGCACCTCGACCGGGACGGGCTCGGGCTTCTGCCGGGAAAGCAGGCGGAGGAAGACGAGCAGCACGACCGCGGCGCCGGCGACGGCGGCCCAGCGGCGGGCGAGCTCGAGCCAGCCCTGCATGCGGCTTTCGCCGGCGACCGCCGCGAACTGCTCGACGGCGCGTTCGGCGGCGAACGGGACTTCCTGGAGCGTGACGAGCGTGTCGAGCGACTGGCCCGGCGCGACCTTGAGCCCGAGCGCGTTGACCACGACCTGGCGGAGCGCGTTGAGCTCCTCGGCCGTGCGCGGCTGGGGCTGCGCCGCGGGGGCGGGCTGGACGCCCTCGGCGGCGGGCGCCGCCGGGGCCGCGAGGCGCTGCGCGACGAGCACGGCGGCGGACACGCCCTTGATCGTGCCCGGCTGGCGCGTGACGTTCGTCAGCGTGCGGTTGATCTCGTAGGTGGTCGTGCGGTTCTTCCGGTTCTGCTCGGAAATGGAGGTCGGGCGCGCGCCCTGCGCGGTGTCCGCCGTGGCGGCCTTCTCGGGCACGTTGGCGCTCACGCCCACGGCGCCGCCGGTCGCCCGGGTTTCGGAGGAGTTGGTGACGTCCTCCGTGTTGGTCTGGCTCCGCACGACCTGGCCGTCCGGGTCGAACTTCTCGGAGGTCTGCGTCGTGGCCTCGGTGTCGATCTCGGCCGACACGCGGACGACCGCCTGGCCGGGCCCGATGACCTGCGCGAGCATGGTCTCGACCTTGCGGGCGAGGTAGTCCTCGACCTGCTGGCGGTAGCGCATCTGGGAGGTGGCGCTGCCGAGGGTCGGGTCCTGGCGGAGGTCCTCGGACAGGACGCGGCCGCGGTTGTCGACGACCGCGACCTGGTCGGGGGCGAGCCCCTGCACGGCGTTGGCGACGAGGTGGCGGATGGCGTTGACCTGGTCGACCTCGAGGCGGCCGCCGCCCATGTCGACGAAGACCGAGGCGGTGCTCTTCACGCCCTGCTCCGTGAGGAGGAGGCGGTTCTCCGGCTGGACGATCATCACCCGTGCCGCGCGCACGCCGGACAGCTGCGAGATGGTGCGGGCCAGCTCGCCCTGGAGCGCGCGGAGGTAGTTCGTGCGCTGGACGAAATCGCTGAGGCCGAACTGGCCCTTGTCGAAGATCTCGAAGCCCACGCCGTCGCCGCCCGGGAGGCCTTTGCCGGCGAGGTCCATGCGGAGCTTGTGGACCTGCTCGGCCGGAACGGAGACCGACGTGCCGCCGGCGCCGACCTCGTGCGGAATGTTCTGCGCCTGGAGGTGGCTGATGATGGCGGCGGCGTCCTTCTCGCCGAGCCGCGCGTAGAGCAGCTGGAGGTCGGGTCGGCGCGACCAGAGGACGAGAGCGACCATGCCGCCGGCGACGGCGAGGGCGGCGACGACCAGCGATACGCGCTGGTTGAGGCCGAGCTGTTTCCAGAGATCGAGGAGGGAGGTGGCGAAGGACTTCACGCGGGGCGCGGGTTGTTGGGCAAAGATGGGGGGTGTTCTGCTTCAGGTTCCCCGCCGGGGCCGCCGGTCGGAGGAGGAGGCCGGGTGGGCGCGCGCGGGCTTACACCTGCATCCGCATGAGCTCCTGGTAGCTCTCCACGAGCTTGTTGCGGACCTCGACCATCAGGGAGAACGCGACGCCGGCCTCCTGCATGGCGATGACGCTCTGGTGGAGCTGGTCGGACTCGCCGAGCAGCACGCGCCGGGTGAGGTCGCTGGCGGCGGTCTGCTTGGCATCCACCGTGGAGACAAGGCCGTCGAGCATCGTGCCGAACGACGCCCCCGCGGGGCCGGCGGGCGTCGGCGGCAGCCCCAGGGCGGCCCCGGCGCGGAGCTTGGGCGGGAGCGCCTCGAGCGGGCTGGCGCCGAGGCCGGGGAGCGAGGCGGGGATGGAGCCGATGTTCATGCGGGGGCGCAGTCGGAGGTCGGGCGGCGGGGGCGATTACTTCCCGATCTCGAGGGTCTTCATCGCGAGGGTGCGGGCGTGCTTGGCCACGGAGAGATTGGCCTCGTAGGCGCGCGAGGCGGTGATCAGGTCGACCATCTCGAAGGCGAGGTTGACGTTCGGCATCTGCACATAGCCGTCCGCCCCCGCGTCGGGATGCTGGGGATTGTAGACCATCTGGCCGGCGGCGCGGTCGGCGGTGACGCCCGCGACGCGGACGGTGCTGAGCGCGGCGCCCGGGCCGCCGTGCTTCAGGAGCTCGCTCTCGAACGAGACGATCTTGCGCTGATAGGGGCCGCCCTCGGCGGTGCGGGTGGTCTGGGCGTTGGCGATGTTCTGGGCGACGATGTCGAGGCGCATCTTCTGCGCCGCGAGCGCGCTGGAGGTGAGGTCGATGCCGGAGATGAGGTTCATGCGCGGGATCAGAAGGAGCGGCCGGTGATCGCGAGCTTCAGCTGCTTGATGTTCCGCGAGACGACCTCGGTGAGGAACTCGTACTCCACGGCGTTGCGGTTCATGGCGATGAGCTCGCGCTCGATCTCGACGGTGTTGCCATCGGGGCGGACGCTGCGGGCCCGGGAGTCCTCGGCCAGGCTCGGCCGGAGCGCGGCCGTGGCGGCGGCATCCCCCGTGCGGGCGGTCGCGCGGAGGCGCTCCGCAAAGCTCGTGGCGACGTCGACCCGGCGGTAGCCCGGGGTCTCGGCGTTCGCGACGTTCGCGGCGATCGCCTCCTGCCGCAGGGCCGCGGCGTCGAGGAGCTTCCGGGCCAACTGATAATTGCCGGACTGGAAGACGGGATCGATCATGCGACCGCGCGTAATCAAGGCGCGTGCCAGCGGCAGGCGACGGCCCGGAACGCGCGGGCGAACAAGGAAATAAAGATTTTGACGCCGCGCCGGGCCGCGCCGCCCGCAGGGGCGACGCGCGAGCCGGAAGAAATTGCCGGGCCGGGATCCCGCGCGACGGCGGCCTCCCGCAACCCGCCGCGCGGCACGCGCACCTCCGAGTTCGGGTTAAAGCTCGGGGATCCCGGTCCGATGCACGGGGGTGGCGTCCGCGCCGCGACGGCCTGCGCCGCGCCTGGGGGCCCGAGTCGGCCGGGGAGCACCTGAGCGTACGGGAGGCGCGGCGTCGGCCGCGCGGAGCTCAAGCACGGGGACGTTCGCGCCGATAAACCGGGGAGTATCTCATGAGGGAAAGCGAGTTCGATTTCATCCGGACGCTCGTCTACGAGCGCAGCCGCATCAGCCTCGGCGCCGACAAGCGCGAACTGGTGGGGGCGCGGCTGGGCAAGCGGCTCCGGGCCACGCAGCTGGATTCGGTCGGCGACTACTGCCGGCTGCTGCAGTCGCCCGGGGCCGGGGACGAGCTCGCGCACCTGATCGACGCGATCTCGACCAACCACACGTTCTTCTTCCGCGAGGCGCAGCACTTCGACTTCGTGACCGCGCGGGCGCTGCCGGAGCTCGGGCAGCGCGCCCGGGCCGAGCGCTGGCCGCGCCTCTACGCGTGGAGCGCGGCGTGCTCGTCGGGCGAAGAGCCCTACTCGCTCGCCATCACGCTCAGCCAGGGACTGGCCGGCACGGGCTGGGACTGGCGGATCGAGGCGACGGACATCTCGCATCGGATCCTCGACCGCGCGCGCGCCGCGATCTACCGCGAGGAGGCGGTCGCGCGGATCCCGGCGGCGACGGTGAGGCAGCATTTCCAGCGGGGCGTCGGACCGCAGGCCGGCAACTTCCGCGTGCGGCCCGAGCTGCGCGCGCACGTCATGTTCCACCACCTCAACCTGCTCGAGGGCGAGCCGCCGTTCCGCGACCCGTTCCAGCTGATCTTCTGCCGCAACGTGATGATCTATTTCGACCGGCCGACGCAGGAGGAGCTGGTCGATCGGCTCACGCGGCGGCTCGTGCCCGGCGGCTACCTGTTCGTGGGCCATTCCGAGAGCCTCGCGGGCATCCGGCACTCGCTCCAGATGGTGCAGCCCGCCGTCTACCGCCGGCCGCCGGCGTCCAGCCCATGAATCCCGCCCGCCGCATCCGGGTGCTCGTCGTCGACGACTCGGCCGTGGTCCGCAAGCTCGCCAGCGAGGCGCTCAACGCCGCGCCGGACATCGAGGTCGTGGGCACCGCGGCCGACCCGTACATCGCGCGCGACCAGCTGAAGGAGCTCCAGCCCGACGTCCTCACGCTCGATCTCGAGATGCCGCGGATGGACGGCCTGACGTTCCTGCGCCTGCTCATGGAGCACCGGCCCGTGCCGGTCGTGGTGCTCAGCTCGCTGACGCAGCGGGGCTCGGAGTTCGCGTTCGAGGCGCTCCGGCTCGGGGCCGTCGACGTGCTGGGCAAGCCCGGAGGGTCGTACTCGTTCGGGGACCTCGGCCCGCAGCTCGTCGCGAAGGTGCGGGCGGCGGCGCAGGCGCGGGTGCGCGTGCGCCGGGCCGAGGGGCCGGCCGGGCCCGGCGCGGCGGCCTCGCACGCGCCTTTCGCCGGCTCGACCACCGCAATCTCCCGCACGCCGTTCTCCCCCGCCCCGCCGGCGGGACGGCCCCACCCGCGCGCGCTGGTGCTGCTCGGGGCCTCGACCGGCGGCACGGAGGCGCTGCGCGAGGTCATCACGCGCCTGCCGGCGAGCCTCCCCCCGATCGCGATCGTGCAGCACATCCCGGCGATATTCTCACGGACGTTTGCGGACCGGCTCGACCAGCTCTCGCAGATCGAGGTGCGCGAGGCGGCCGACGGCGACCGGCTCGAGCCGGGGCAGGCGCTGGTGGCCCCCGGCAACTTCCACCTGATGGTGCAGTGGGCGGGCGACCACTACCGCGCCCGCGTGACGGGCGGGCCGCAGGTCTGGCACCAGCGGCCCGCCGTCGACCTCTTGTTCAAGTCCGCCGCCGAATGCGGCGCCGGGCCCCATGCCCTGGCGGGCATCCTGACCGGCATGGGCCGCGACGGGGCCGAGGGCCTGCTCAAATTGCGGCAGCTCGGCGCCGCGACGTTCGCGCAGGACGAGGCGACGAGCGTCGTGTACGGAATGCCGCGCGTGGCGTGGGAGAACGGTGCCGCCCAGGTGCGCCTGCCGATCGAGCGTGTCGCGCCCTACCTCGTCGGCCGCTGCCAGTCCTCCATCCCCGCCGCCGCCGCGGCCAACGCCTGATCCCATGCAAGAGAATCCCAAGTCGCCCGGCAGCATCCTCATCGTCGACGACGAGCCGATCGTCCTCGGCGCGCTCCAGCAGACGCTGGAGCGGGAGAAATACCACGTCGTCGCGTGCGGCAGCCCGCTGAAGGCGCTGGAGATGCTGCGCGACCGCGCGTTCGCGGTGATCGTGTCGGACCAGCGCATGCCCGAGATGGAGGGCCTCGATTTTCTCGTGGAAAGCCGGCGGCTGCAGCCGCACGCGTCGCGCATCCTCATCACGGCGGTGCTGGCGCTGCCGACCATCGTGGACGCGATCAACCGCGGCGAGATCTACCGCTTCGTCGCCAAGCCCTGGCTGCGGGAGGAGCTGCTCGCGACCGTGCGGAACGCGATCCAGCGGCACGACCTGATCATGCACAACGAGCGGCTGCAGGCGCAGACGCAGCAGCTGAACGCGCAGCTGCTCGTGGCGAACGGCGAGCTGCAGCAGCAGGTGGCCGCGCTCGAGCGGCAGCGACAGCAGCTGGACGCCGCCAACCGCGAGCTGGGCGAGCGCTACGAGCATTCGCTGGAGCTCTGCCGCCGCATCCTGACGGCGTACGACCCGGTGCTGGGCGGGCAGGCGAAGGCGCTGGTGGAGTTCGCCGCGCGGATGGCCGAGAGCGGCCCGTTCAGCCCGGCCGAGCGCCACGCCCTCCGCTCGGCCGCGTGGCTCTGCGACCTCGGGCTGATCGGCATCTCGCGGGAGCTGCTCCGGACGTTCCGCCAGGCGCCGGGTTCGATGACCGAGCGCGAGCGCGGCACGCTGCAGCATCACCCCATCTACAGCCAGACGCTGGCCGCGCTGGTCGACCCGCGGGTGGAGGTCGGCGAGGTGATCCGCGCGCACCACGAGCGCTTCGACGGCACGGGCTACCCCGACGGGCTGGCGGGCGACCGGATCCCGTGGGCCGCGCGGTGCCTCGCGGTGGCGGTGGGTTTCGTGGAGAGCGGGCTGCCCAAGCAGGCCGCGATGGACACGCTCCTGGCCAAGTCGGGCAGCGTGTACGACCCCGAGGCGGTCCGGCTTTTCCTCAAGGTGGCCAACCTGGTCCACCTGCCCCGGCAGGTCCGGGAGATCCTGCTCGACGAGCTGGAGCCGGGCATGGTCCTGGCCAGCGGCATCTACAGCCCGCACGGGCTGCTGCTCATCGGCGAAGGGCAGTCGCTCGGGCCCGCCACGATCGCGAAGATCCGCAACCACAACCAGATCACGCCGATCTCGCAGCGGCTGCTGGTGTATTCCTGACGAGCCGCGGGCGCAGCTCGGCCCCCGGCAGTCGGTGAATTTGCCCGCGGATCACGCGGATGGACGCAGATAAAAAAGGCAAAGGCTCTGACGAGAACCCCCGTGGACTCCCAAGCCCCCAAAGGCATGCGAACATCCGATCTCAGCCGCCTGATATCCGCGTCATCGGCGGGAGGCGCTGGCCGCAGGCTGGCCGGCTGCAGTCGGTGGATTTGCCCGCGGATCGCGCGGATGAACGCGAATGGCGAAAAAGGTTGGCGGGGGCAGCAATGGGGCCGTGGGCGCCTTCGCCCTTGCCGGAGCCCGGGGCTTGGGCGAGCCTGCCGCCGCCCCAGGGCCGGTAGCTTAATGGTTAAAGCAGGGGACTCATAATCCCTAGTCGAGCCAAAGTTTTTCCCTCTGTGGTGACATCGCTTCGAACCTGCTTGGCCACTTCTTGGACGCCAAGAGCGAGTGGCCAGCAAAATTGACCACTTGTCCAAGCGCCTTAGGGAGAAATCACGCATTTTCAGTGCGTTCGTGATTCGACCTTGGAATGCTTGGCTCGTGACGGCGTCGGAACGACAGTTTGAGAGGCTTTGCTTATCGCTGGGGGCAGCATGCCGGAAGCTGCCAACCGGAAATGTGCGCACGGCCGACTACAGCGTGACGCTTAAAGGCCGAACGGTGCTCGTCGAAGTGAAGGAGCTACTGCCCGATGCCGAAGAACGCCGGATTCTCTCGATGCCGATTCGAGCGATGGGGCGAGCGAGAATGCACCTACTGGGGTGGCGCACCGGGGGAGCGTGTCCGAAAGAAGATTAGCGATGCAAATCGCCAGCTGAAGAATTCAGGTGAAGGACTAAACCCTACCATCCTGTTGCTGGCTAATTTCACCGCCTATGAAGAAGTATGCGACCATCAGGCGATGTCCGTGGCGATGTTTGGAGATGAATATGCCCTGATATCCTCCGAGGTCGCACCCGAAGGCGGTGCAAAGGTTTTAAAGCGGTGGCATGGCGGAAACAAACGCATGACACGCGCTCATTCCCGGTCTATCTCGGCGGTGGGCTGTATGGATCAGCGCGACGGAATTGTTGCGCTCCGTCTTTATCACAACCCGTTTGCTCAGGTCCCCTTGGACACTTCATTCGGCGGTCGGAATGTTTTGAACTTCGTTGCGGAAGCAGACCCCGAGCGGCAGTTTGTTCGATGGAAACCGTCGAATTGCGCGGCTTGTTGAACTACCGAACCCCGATCAACTCGCTGAAGGCACCTTGCCCATTGTGAAATGGGCGTAGATCGCACCGAGTGCTGCTTTGCTGATACCGTATTTTTCTCTGAGTGCCTTGCTGAGCTTGTGGCTGGCCGGCTCTCTTGTCTGCTTGATCTGTTGCCAGACGGTGAACGCTTCTGAGCGCAACAGTTTCCTGGTTTCCGGTGGCAGAGTTACCGTGCGGGGCTCCTTGTCCGTTAGCCGGGCAACCATGGTTTCCACCAGCTTCGGAAGCTTGCGGTTGGTTGAAAGGCGGTCGGCGTGAAGATCCGCGACTTCGAGATAGTATTCGAACAAGATTCCCTGAATCACCATCTTTGCCCAGTCGGGCACGGTGTCATATTCACCGTTGAGCACGAGTTCGAGGGCATCGTGGTAGGAAATATTTTCGATCTGAGCATTGCTCCACGGTTCACGTCGTTTTGCTTGTGCAACCAAGTCCGAGAGAACCTTTGCCTGTGAAATAAACTCTCCGGTTGGTTGGGGCCACTCGCTCACGCGTTCCCACGACTGCTTCAGCCAAGCTTTATACTTGGGACGACGCTTCGGCTCGAAGGAGTCGACAATCCATGCCGAACCTAAGCCCCTGTCGGGCCACAAGTGGAGGTTGCGCTCGATCTTCAGGTCTTTGGCTACGCGCTGGACCGTAGTGAGAGCGTCCAAGGCGTAGTCTTTCCAACTT
>DASPMS010000124.1:0-25690 GCA_035626915.1 Opitutaceae bacterium | reverse complement strand
CGCCCCCGCCGGCCGCGCCCGCCGGGGCCGGGGCGCCGCGCGCCGCGGCGGGGGGCGCGTGAGCGGGATCCCGCGCGGTGTCGGCGATGATCCGCCACGACCGGCTCGCGAGGGGCGGCGGGATGCGGAACTTCACCGGCTCGTCGTGCGCGTTCAGGAGCAGGAGGAAATCGTCGTCGGCCACCGGTTGGCCCTCGCGGTCCCGGACCTCCGCGGCCGTGCCGTCGAGGTACATGCCGAGCGTCCGCATCCAGCCGCCGTCCTCCCAATCCGCCGGGCCCATGGCCTGCCCGTCGGAACGGAACCAGTGCACCGAGCCCTCGCCACCGCCGCCGGCCGGATCCTTGAAGCTGCGCCGCCGGAAGTTCGGGTGGCGCCGCCGGAGCTGCACGGTGTGCGCGGCGAATTCGAGGAAAGCGCGCTTCCGGTCGTCGAGCTTCCAATCGAGCCACGAGATCTCGTTGTCCTGGCAGTATGCGTTGTTGTTGCCGCCCTGCGTGCGGCTGAGCTCGTCGCCGGCGCAGATCATCGGCACGCCCTGCGAGAACAGCAGCGTGCACCAGAGGTTGCGCTTCTGCCGCTCGCGCAGCGCGACGACGGCCGGGTCGCCCGCCGGCCCCTCGTGCCCGCAGTTCCAGGCGTTGTTGTCGTCCGCCCCGTCGCGGTTCTCCTCCCCGTTCGCCTCGTTGTGCTTGCTCTCGTAGCTAACCAGGTCCTCGAGCGTGAAGCCGTCGTGGGCGGTCACGAAGTTGATGCTGGCCGACGGCTGCCGGCCCGACGCCTCGTACAGGTCGGCGCTGCCGTTGAGGCGCGTGGCCACGTCCGCGTGCATGCCCATGTCTCCCTTCCAGTATTTGCGCACGGTGTCGCGGTACCGGCCGTTCCACTCCGTCCAGCCCGGCGGAAACTTGCCGACCTGGTAGCCGCCCTCGCCGAGGTCCCACGGCTCGGCGATGAGCTTCACCGCCGCGAGGGTCGGGTCTTGGTAAATCGTGTCGAAGAACGCGCCCAGCCGGTCGACGTCGTGCAGCTCGCGGGCGAGCGCCGCGGCGAGGTCGAAGCGGAAGCCGTCCACGTGCATCTCCGTCACCCAGTACCGGAGGCTGTCCATCAGCAGCTGCAGCGACTTCGGGTGCACCATGTTCAGGGTGTTCCCGCAGCCGGTGTAGTCCATGTAGTGGCGCGGGTCGTCCGCGACCGTCCGGTAATACGCGCGGTTGTCGATGCCGCGGAACGAGAGCGTCGGGCCCAGGTGGTTGCCCTCGGCGGTGTGGTTGTACACGACGTCGAGGATCACCTCGATGCCCGCGGCGTGCAGCCGCGCGACCATGGCCTTGAACTCGCGCACGATCCGCTCGGGATGCTCGCGGCTCGCGTAGCCCGGCTCCGGCGCGAAGAAGCCCAGCGTGTTGTAGCCCCAGTAATTGCGGAGCCCGCGGTCGAGGAGATGCCGGTCGTGCACGAAATGGTGCACGGGCATGAGCTCGATCGCGGTGACGCCCAGGTTCTCGAGATGCCGCAGGATGGGATCCGACGCCACCGCCGCATAGGTGCCGCGGAGCGGCTCCGGAATGTCCGGGTGCCGCATCGTCAGCCCGCGGACGTGCGCCTCGTAGATGATCGTCTCGTGCCACGGGTGGCTCGGCCGCACGTCCCCCGACCAGTCGAACGCGCCGTCGACCACCATCCCCAGCGGCGCGAACGGGGCGCTGTCGCGCGTGTCGAAGGACAGGTCGGCCTCGACGTGGCCGACGGTGTAGCCAAACAGCGAGTCGTCCCACCGCAGGCATCGGCCCACGCCCCGGGCGTACGGGTCGAGGAGCAGCTTGTGGGGATTGCAGCGCAAACCCTGCCTCGGGTCGTAGGGGCCGTGCACGCGGAAGCCGTAAAGCTGGCCCGGCCGCAGGCCCTCGACATGGCCGTGCCAGACGCCGTTCGTGTGTCCGCGCAACGGAATGCGCTCCGCCTCCCGCTCGTCCGCCACCGCGTTGAACAGGCAGACCTCCACCGCCTCGGCGACTTCCGAGTACAGCGCGAAATTCACCCCCGACTCATCGGGCGTCGCGCCCTGCGGAAAGGCCTGGCCGGCGCGAACCGGGCGTTCGCTGGCGGCGATGGGAGAAGGGGGAGCGGAAGCCGTGGGCGTCATGCGGTCTTCAATCCTACAGCCGGCTCCAGCGCCCCTGCATCAGGTAGCCACCTACCGACGGCTCCGGGGTTTACACCCCGCGCGCGCCTTCCGGCAGAGGGCGCGTCGTCGCTCGCGGGGATAGCCGCCCAGGACCGCGGTCGTCAGGCCCGCAGGCGATGTGGGCAGCAGCTACGAGACCCTGGAGCCACGCATTCCCGGAGGATTCCGGAGTGACGACGAGGTGGCGCGTCGCCTGGCAGAGAGAGTAAACCAGCCCGGCCAGGACGGCGAGCGAGGCTAAGTGACGAACCCCTGATCTCCGTCAGTCGTCGTTGGCGGACGGGGTCAGGCCGGAATCCTCTGCCGGACGAGGTTGGCCCGCGGCGTTTGGTTGCCGCGAAAGAACGCAAGGAACACGAATGCAGGAAAACACTTTAGGTTCTCTGTGTTCTATCGCGGCTAGACCAGGGGCAGGGCCTGTCCCTTTAACGCGCGCTCCCCGGCATCGTCATTGTCGGCGAATCGCTTGTGGACGCAGCGGAAATGTCCGCGCAAAGGTCGCCGCGAAAGGTTCCGGAACGATCGTGCAGGGAACGGGGCGCCGCGCCTCAGGCCGCCACGAAGGGCGCCGCCGAGGACGTCGACGAGCGCTGGTCGGCCGGGCCGAACTTGCGGTAGATGTTCTGGGCCGAGTTCACGAGGCCGACGTGCGTGAACGCCTGCGGGTAGTTCCCCAGCTGGCGGGCGAGCCGGGGCTCGAACTCCTCGGCGAGCAGGCCGAGCGGGCTGCGGGTGTCGAGGAGCCGCTTGAAGAGGTCGTAGGCTTCCTCGCGCCGGCCGAGCAGGCACAGGCAGTCCACCAGCCAGAACGAGCACGGCAGGAACGTGCCCTCGCCCGGCGGCAAGCCGTCCACGTAGGCGGAATCCGCGGGGTGGTACCGCCGGATCAGGCCGCGTTCCATCAGGTCGTCCGAGACGGCCGCGATGGTGCGCGCCACGCGCTCGTCGGTGGCCGGAAGGAAGCCTACGAGCGGGATCTGCAGCAGCGCCGCGTCGACGACCTCCGCCCCGTAATACTGGGTGAAGATGCCCCGCTTGGCGCTGTAGCCCTTCTCGCAAACGTCCGCGTGGATCGCATGGCGCAGGTGGCGCCAGGTCGCGACATCCCCCTCGAGCCCGAACTCCTCCACGCTGCGGATCGCGCGGTCGATCGCGACCCAGGCCATGACCTTCGAGTGCGTGAAGTGCCGGCTCGGGCCGCGCATCTCCCAGATGCCCTCGTCCGGCCGCGTCCAGTTGCAGGCGACGTAGTCCACCAGGTGACGCTGCAGGTGCCAGGCCTGCTCGTGGAGCTTGATGCCGAGGCGGCGCGCCTGGTGCATCGCGTCCATCACCTCGCCGTACACGTCGAGCTGGAACTGGTCCACGGCCGCGTTGCCCTTCCGGACCGGCCGGGAGCCCTCGTAGCCGGGCAGGTGCTTGATCTCCAGCTCGGGCAGCGAACGCTCGCCGGCCGCGCCGTACATGATCTGCAGCTGCGCCGGATCGCCCGCCACCGCGCGCAGCAGCCAGTTGATCCAGTCGGCCGCCTCCTCGGTGTACCCGGCGTCCATGAACGAGAAGAGCGTGAGCGTGGCGTCCCGCAGCCAGCAGTACCGGTAGTCCCAGTTGCGCACGCCGCCCAGCGCCTCGGGCAGGGACGTCGTGAGTGCCGCCACGATGCCGCCGGACGGGGCGTACGTGAGCGCCTTGAGCGTGATGAGCGAGCGCACGACGCCGTTGCGGTGGTTCCCCTTGTAGGTGCAGCGCGCGACCCAGGTCCGCCACCAGGCGTCGGTGTCGGCCACCAGCGCCTCGACGTCCTCGCGCGCCGGCGGCTCCTGGTGCGACAGATGCCATGCGAGCACGAACGCCTTCCGCTCGCCCTCGGCCACGGAGAAGTCCGCCACGGTCGAGAGGTTCTCGCCGCGCGTCTCGACGTCCGAGAACAGCGCCAGCGCGTTCGGCCCGGCGATCGCGCGCAGGACGCCGTCGACGCGGCGGACCCAGGGCACCGACAGCCCGTTGTCGAACCGGACGACGAGCTTCATCCCGAAATCCACCCGCCCGCTCCGGCCCTCGACGATGCGGATGACCTGCCGGTGCCGGCTGCCGAGCGGCATGAGGTCGATCAGGACCGCCGTGCCGGTCGGCGTCTCGAACTCGGTCTCGAGCACCAGCGAGTCCTGGCGGTATTTTTGCCGTCCGACGGTGCCGTCCGCCGGCCCGATTCGCCAGCAGCCGTGGTTCTCCGTCCCGAGCAGCGCCGCAAAGCAGGCGTCCGAGTCGAATCGCGGCCAGCACAGCCAGTCGAGCGAGCCGTTCGTGCCCACCAGCGCGCCGCTGTGCATGTCGCCGATGAATCCATAGTCCTCGATCTTCATACGTCTTAGCTAGGAGACCCCGGCCGCGCCGCGCGGTTGCCTGCCGGCACGTCGCCGGCCAGTCTCGGGTTCCCCGACTGCCCACCCGGCAATTCACCCATGCACCGCTTCGACCAGGTCTTCGCCGCCGCCCGCCCGCTCTACCCGACTGACGACCCCGGGCACGACCTGGCGCACATCGAGCGCGTGCTCGCGAGCTGCCGGCGGCTTGGTCCCCCGGAGGGCGCGCGCCTGGAGCTCCTGCTCGCGGCCGCCGCGGTGCACGATCTGGTGAACGTCCCCAAGAACCACCCCGACCGTCCGCGGGCGGGCGAGCTGGCGGCGGAAAAGGCCCGGCCCCTCCTGGCGGACGCCGGCTTCTCGTCCGACGAGATCGCCGCCATCGCCCGCGCCGTGGCCGAGCACAGCTTTTCGCGCGGCGCACGGCCGAGCTCCGTGGAATCCGCGGTGCTGCAGGACGCCGACCGGCTCGACGCCCTCGGCGCCGTCGGCATCATGCGGTGCCTGAGCTGCGGCGCGCTGATGGGCGCGCGGTACTACGACCGCGCGGATCCGCTCGCGCGGCACCGGGCCCCCGACGACCGGGCCTTCAGTCTCGACCACTTTTTCGTGAAGCTCTTCAAGCTGCCGGCGCTGATGAACACCGCCGCGGGCCGCGCCGAAGCCGAGCGCCGCGTCGCGTTCATGCGCACGTTCGTCGCGCAGCTCGAGACTGAGATCGCTTAGTCCGATCCCGGGGGACCGCACCGACGCGCCGTCCGGGAAATTCCCGCAGACACCCGGCCGGGAACTGTCACGAAGAATCTTCGGTCGTGCCGGTAGGTGTTCGCCCGATGGCGCAGGGGGCGGCTTTAAGTTAATGTCCCCTCCCCCCACCCCAAACCCATGCGTACCGAACAACACCCTCGCATCGATGACGCCTTGGACGACCTGGAACTTGCCGTCGCCCGCCGGGCTGACCAGCTTGCGCAGACCGGATTGTGTCCGACTCCCCTGAACCTGCACTGCTGGCTGCAGGCCGAGCAGGAGATCCTGGGCGGCGCCGGCTCATTTTCCCGCCACGAATCCGCCGGCCCGGCTTCCAACCTCCCCGCCTGCGCGTAAAAAGCGGCGATGAGGCTCCCTGAGCGAGAGTTGCCCCTCCTCCAAGACTTGGTCGTCCGTCCGCTCCCGACTGCGCCCCGCGGCGTCGGAAACGGGGGCTGAACAGGATAGCGAGGCCCCCTGCCGGCGCCTGCGCCGGCGCATCTCTCTCCTTGCGGCGGCCCGTATTCGCGGCCAGGTTTCCCGCGCTTTCCGGAAGCACCCCGTCCGCGGAAATGGGCCCAGCCCACCGGTCGTTAGGCACAGTTCAACCTGACTTCCTGCCCGAATCAGCGGACGCGCGGGCGCAACCAAGGAGGAAAGGTTTATGGCTACGGTTTCACGCGGGCTGCCGGCGCGGCCCCATCTGGACATCCCGAAACGGGAGGCGCGGGCCTTGCTCGCCGGCTGGCGCGAAAACCGGCCCGACGCGCTCGAGCGGGCCCGGGCCCGGCACCCGCGGCTCGCGTCGACCAGCCCCGCGGCATTCAAGCTGGCCGACGCCCAGCTCGTCATCGCCCGCGAATACGGCTTCTCCAGCTGGCCGGAGCTGAAGCGGCGCATCGAATCCAATCCCGCCGCGGTGGCGATCCAACGGGCGATCCACGCGGATGACCGGCCGGCGGCGCTGGGCCTCCTGCGGGCCCATCCCGATCTCCTGCACGTGCCGCTCTGGAGCGGCAACTGGGGGCCGCCGATGAGCCATGCCGCCAACCTGGGCCGGCTGGAGCTCGTCCAGGCGATCGCGGACCTCGGCGCGCGCGACCACCAGCACGCGTTCGACCGGGCCGTCCTCCAGGGCCGGATCGAATGCGCGCGCTGGCTGTTCGCGCAGGGCGCCCGGCTCGAGCCCGGCATCATCATGGGCGCCTGCGAGACCCTGAACGTCGAGGGCTTCCGCTTCCTCCTCGAACTGGGCGCGCCGCTCACCGACGAGCGCGGCGATCGGCTCGCCCCCCTGCGGCTGGTGGTCGAAACCTACGGCCGCAAGCCCGCGGGCAAGCACGCGATCCTGGCGATGCTCGAGGCCCGTGGCTACGAGCTGCCGGATTCGCCCATCGCGGCCCTGCACCGCGGCGACCTGCCTCGCCTGCGCGAGCACCTGCGCGGGGACCCCGGCCTGCTCGCCCGCCGCTTCCCCCTCCCCGAGATCTATCCGCCGGAACTGGGATGCGGGGAGCGAGGCCGGTCCGGCATGCATTGGACGCCGGTCGACGGCGGCACGCTGCTGCATCTCGCGGTGGATTTCCGGGAGCATGAAATCACCGCCTGGCTGCTCGAGGCGGGCGCGGATGTGAACGCCCGGGCCGCGTGCGACGCCGAGGGATTCGGCGGCCACACGCCGCTTTTCCACACGGTCGTGAACGGACCCGGGGACGATGACGCGGTCGCGCGCCGCCTTCTCGCGCACCGGGCGTCGCCCGGCATCCGGGCGGACCTGCGCAAGTTCCTCGACTGGCGCGCGGAGCCCCGCTGGCACGTCGCGCGCGACGTGACCGCGCTCGACTGGGCGCGGACCTTTCCCGACCGAGGGTGGGTGAACGCGGCCGCTCTGCAATTGCTCGAAACGCTTCCGACGCCGACCAGCGGAGGCACGTCCGCATCCGCCCCGGAGGATTGACCGCGCCGTTCGCCCGCGGGGGCCGCGCCCGCCCGGGCTTCTTCGTCCACCGCCTACGGAGACATCCGCTCGTAGGTGTCGCCGTAGCAGACCAGCGTGCGGTCGGAGCGGATCTCGACGCGGCCCGTCGCGCCGCCGATCATCAGGCACAGCGCGCCCGCATGCCGGCCGACCACGAAGCGCTCGGTCGCGACCGTCTCGACGGAGCCGTCGGCCGCGATGTCCTGCAAATCGAGCCGGCCATCGCGATGGATCACGATCCGGTGTTCGCCCGGCGCCGTGCCGGTGGCGAAGACGCCCGCGAGCCGGTCGACGTGCAACGCGGCGGCCGCCGGGTCGGTGATCGGCTCGAAGGGCAACGCGGGATCCCGTTCCGCCGGTCGCAGCCAGAGGAACGCCGCTGTCGCGTTCAGCCCGAGCGCAACGGCCAGCAGCGCAGCCCCGGCCATCGTCTTGCGCCGCGCCGCGCGATCCTCGACGGGCGTCCACCCGGCCGCTTCATCCGTAACCGCCGTCGCCGCCGGGGCGCCGGCCAGCAGGTCCACGAGCGCCGGCGCATCGACCTCGATGGCCGGGCGCGAGCTGTCGCGCGGGTCGTAGGCGAACAGCCGGTGCAGGTCCATCCGCACGAGAAACCGCCCGCGCGGCCCCTGCACGGCGAAGTGCGGCTCGTGGGTGTGGTTCTGCACGAGGTCGAGATCGCGCAGTCCGGCGCAGAGCGCGGTGAGCGCGGCCGCGTCCATCTCCACCGGGCCCTGATCGCCGAGCGCGGCGTCGGCCGCGCGCCCGTCGGGCGCGAGGTGGTGGGTGGTGACCTTGAAGGCCGGCGCGCTCATGGCTCGATGACGAAGACCGGGGCGTTCGAGATCCCCAGCAGGAAGCTGCCGGTGTCCAGGTTCCCGTCGTCGAACCGGCGGTCGAAATCCAGCAGCTGCGCCTGCGTGACGGTCAGCGGCTGCCGCGGCGGCTGCGGGTAGATCGTGATCGCCGCCTTGATGAGCCGGCCGCGGTGCCGGACGTTGTAGTCCCAGTTGTAGGCGCCGCCGAAGGGCGTGGGCTTGCCCCAGTTCGTCGTGCGCAGGTAGCCGTCCATGCCCGCGGGCATCGCGGCGGAGTTCCGGTTCTGGTCGGGCGGCCAGCGGCCGCCCCGCTCCTCCGCGTGCTGTTGGAACGCGGCGGACAGGACCCGGAGGTCGTTGCGCACGACGGTGTACATCGCCTGCTGGCGGTACCGGCGGGCGGTCGGCACGGCGATCACCGCCAGCAAGCCGACGATCAGGGCGACGACCGCGACCTCGACGAGCGTGAAGCCGCCGCGGCCCGTGGGGAAACCGCGGAAGCGCGCACCATGCGGGGCAAGCGGGGGCATGGCGTCGCGGCCCTCAGCTGGCCCACTCGAACGAGGTGTTCTGCTCGATCTCCTCGATCGTCGTCAGGCCGAGCAGGACTTTCTTCAGGCCGTCGTACCGCAGCGGCCGGAAGCCGACCTTGGTCGCCGCGCGCGTGATCTCCTGGGCGCTGCGGCCCTCGGCAATCAGCTGCCGGATTTCCTCGGTGATGAGCACGAGCTCGTGGAACGCGACGCGGCCGCGATAGCCGGTGCCCCGGCAGTGCGGGCAGCCGCGCCCGCGGTAAAAAGGCACTTCGGTCAGGCCCTCCTCCTGGAAGTACTTCAGCAGGACGTCGCGCGACGGATAGTACGGCTCCTTGCACTTCTCGCAGATCCGCGCCGCGAGCCGCTGCGCGAGGACGCCGATCACGGAGGGCGCGACCATGTACGGCTCGACGCCGATCTCCATCAGCCGGGTGATCGCCTGGGCCGCGGTGTTCGTGTGCAGCGTCGCGAGCACGAGGTGGCCGGTGAGCGCGGCCTCGGTCGCGATCTTCGCCGTCTCGAGGTCCCGGATCTCGCCGACCAGGATCACGTCGGGGTCCTGGCGCATGAGCGAGCGGAGCAGGGTCGAGAACTTGAGGTCGATGTGCGCGTTGACCTGGCTCTGCGTCGCGCCGGGCAGCGGGATTTCCACCGGGTCCTCGATCGTCGAGATGTTGACGGTCGGGTCGTTGATCTCGTGCAGGGCGGCGTACAGCGTGGTCGTCTTGCCCGACCCGGTGGGGCCCGTCACGAAGATGATGCCGTTCGGGTTCTGGATCAGCCGGCGGAACGGCAGGAGCATGTTCTGCGACATGAGCATCCGCTCGAGCGTGACCATCGACTTCCGGCCGCTGGAGGCGAGGATGCGGACCACGGCCTTCTCGCCGTGCACGGACGGGAGGCTGGAAAAGCGGAAATGCGCCTGGCTCGCGCCGATCGGCATCGAGAAGCGGCCGTCCTGCGGGAAGCGGTTCTCGGCGATGTCGAGGTTGCAGAGGATCTTCATCCGCGACAGCAGCGCGCGGTGGAGCTTGCGCGGGTAGGTCAGCACCTCGCGGAGATTGCCGTCGATCCGCAGGCGGACGCGGCAGATCGTCTCCTGCGGCTCGACATGGATGTCGGTCGCCCGCTCCCGCAGGGCGAAGAACACGATCGCGTCGAGGACCTTGATGAGGGACTCCGACTCCGCGATCGCCGCCAGCCGGTGCCCGGCGATGTCGGACTCGAGGATGAGGTCGCTCTTCTCGAGCTCGGCCAGGCTGTCCGTGACCGACTTCTCGTTGCTGTACTGGATGGCGATGGCGTCCGCGATCTCGCAGGGAAGGCAGAAGACCGGGCTGACCGGCACCTGGGCGACGTGCTGGAGGCGCCGGACGAGGGCGGCGTCGCGCGGCTCGGCCATGGCGAGGGTCAGGACGCCGTCGATGAGGTACAGGCCGATCGAGCGCGCCTTCCGCGCGATCTCGGCTGGGAGCTTGTCCAGGGCGTCCTGCGTGATCGTCGACGCCAGGACGTCGACGTAGGCGACGCCGAGGGAGTCGGCCCAGAGCCGGCAGGCGGTGTCCTTCGGCAGCACCCGCTGCTCGATGCAGGCCTCCAGGTGGGCGAGCGTGCCGGCGCCGTGCTGCTCGCCGAGCGCGGCGAACTCGGCGGCGGCGTCGAACTGCGGCAGCTGGCGGACGAGTTGAAGGAACTCCTTATTCACGCTTTCGGACGGCGCGGCGCGTGCCCGGCTTCTTCTGGAACAGCTTCTTGATCTCGAGCTGGTCGAGCTTCTCGCCGGCGAAGGCCGGGGCGCGGCGCTCGATCTCGACCTCGCGCAGCAGCACGGGCAGCGGATAGCGCACCTCGGCCAGCGGCGCCGGCTCCGCGGGCCCAGGGTTCTCGGGGGCGGGGCCCGTCATTGCGGCGCCTCCGGTTCCTCGAACGTCTCGGCGATGATCCGGCGCAGCTCGTCCGCGATCTCCTGCCGCGGCGTGTCCTTGCGGAGGTAGCCGGCCGCGCCGAGGCGCAGGCATTCGTCGACCGTCTGCCGGTTCACCAGGGAGGTGAGCATGACGACCACGCAGTCGGGATCCTGCCGGCGGAGCTGCTGGAGCGCCTGCAGCCCGTCGATGCGCGGCATGTTGACGTCGAGCAGGACCAGGTCCGGCTGCTCGCGCGCGTAGGCCTGCACGGCCTCCTCGCCGTTCGCGGCCTCGACCACGGTGGGCTGGCCGAGCGATTTCACGACCAGGGAGACGAATTTGCGGATGTGCGCCTCGTCGTCGACGACCAGGACTTTTCCGGAGAAGCTCATGGGAGGGGTAGCGAGAACTTGAAGATGCATCCGCCCCCGGGCTGGTTCTCGGCGGCGATGCTGCCGCCGTGGGCCTCGACGATCTTGCGGCAGATGGCGAGGCCGAGCCCGATGCTTTGCTCGCCCGCCGTGGGCCGGACGGAGGTCCGGCCGAAATCCTGGAAGAGCTTGCCCCGCTCGTCCTCCGGCACGCCCGGACCCTGGTCCCGCACCGCGACGGTGCACCGGCCGGGCTCGGCGTCGACGCGCAGGCGCACGGTCGAGTCGGGCGGGGAGAATTTCACCGCGTTGCTGAGGAGGTTGTCCACGACCTGGCGGATCTTCTTCGGGTCCATCGGCACGCTGGGCGGGCAGCCCGCGAGGTCGGCCGCGATCCTCGTGCCCTTGCGGGCGGCGTTGATGTTGTTGAGCGCGACCGCCTTGTCCAGCAGCTCCGCGAGCGGCGCGGGCTGGATCTCGACCCGCAGCTCCCCGGCCTCGACCACCGCGGCGTCGAGCAGCTCGTTGATGAGGTCGAGCATCGACTGGCTGGCGGAGAAGATGTTGTCCACCAGGTCGCGCTGCTCGGCGGTGATCGCGCCGACCGATCCGTCGCGCAGGAAATCCGCGAGCCCGCGGATCGACGCGAGCGGGTTGCGCAGGTCGTGCGCCACCATGCCCATCAGGCGGTTCTTCGCCGCGTTCGACTGGTTGAGCTGCTCGACCAGCCGGCGCTGCTGCTCGCTCAGCAGCCGGTTCTGCAGGTGGACGCGGATGCGCGCCACCGCCTCCTTCGGCCGGAAGGGCTTCGGCAGGTAGTCGACGCCCCCGGCGGCGAGCCCCTCGACCACGTCGTCGGACTCGTTCTTCGCCGTGATGAACACGATCGGCGCGCACTGCTCGCCATGGGCCTGCTTCAGCCGGCGGCACGCCTCGTAGCCGTTGATGCCGGGCATCATCACGTCGAGCAGCACGAGGTCGGGGCGGAACTCCGCGTAGCTCTGGAGCGCGGCCTCGCCCGAGCCCACGGCGAGCAGCTCGTACCCCTCGGGCTTCAGGATGCCCGCGAGGATGCGGGCGTTCACGCGGTCGTCCTCGACGATCATCACGCGCGGCAGCGCCGCCGCCGACCGGGGCTTGTCGATCACGGCGCTCATCTCGACGCGGCGCGCGCGCGCCGGCGCGAACGAGGGTCAGCAAAGTGCGGAAGGGGGGCTGCGCGATCCATTGCTTGCGCGTGCGCCCCGGCCCGGGCGGCACGTCCGCACATTAGCGAAGCCCGCGCCGCATACAAGCGGCGGTTCGCCGGCCCGCGCCGACAGCGCGCCGGCGGCGGAGGCCGATCGCCTCTGACTTTCCGGTAGGCATTCACCCCATTTTCGCCATGCGCAAGGCCCACTTGAGCGGACGCCGTTCCGGGGGCATGATGCAGCTGACCGCACGGGCCATGCGGGCAGACATGGTCATGCGACTTCCTACCCCCATGTGGAACGTCGAGGCGGGCGCCGGCGGCGCGCCCGCGCCTTGTGCGCACCCGGCCCCCGCGCGGCCTGGCGCTCCCTCTCCGCGGGAAGGAGCCGGGACATGAGGTCCGAGCAAACCCGCGGAACCGTCCCGGCCCCACGCCCCGGCCCCACCGCGGCCGGCTCCGCCGTCCTCCGCATCCTCCATCTCGAAGACGATCTCCGCGACCGCCAGCTCGTGCAGGAAGCGCTCGAGGGCGGCGGGTGGCGGTGCCAGGTCCGGCACGCCGCGACGCGCGACGAGTTCGAGGCGGCCCTCGAGCGCGAGGAGTTCGACCTCATCATCTCGGACTTCACGCTGCCGTCCTACGACGGCGCCGCCGCGCTCGCCACGGCGCGGGCGCGCGACAGCAACGCCCCGTTCCTGTACGTCTCCGGCACCATCGGCGAGGAGCGCGCGGTCGAGAGCCTGAAGAGCGGCGCGACCGACTACGTCCTCAAGCAGAACCTGAACCGCCTCGTCCCGGCCGTGGCCCGCGCGCTCCGCGAGGCCGCCGAATCACGGCGCCGGCGGGCGGCCGAGGAGGCGCTCCGCGCGGCCGAGGCCCGGCTGCGCGAGATGGCCGACACCATCCGCGACGTCTTCTGGGTCGCATCGCCGGACGGCGCCTCGCTCCAGTACATCAGCCACGCGTACGAGCAGGTGTGGGGCCGGCCGCTGGCCGAGGTCTACGCCCGGCCGCAGAGCTGGCTGGAGGCCGTGCACCCGGAGGACGTCCCCCGCGTGCGGGAGGCCCTCGCCCGGCTCGGGCAGGGCGTGGAATATCGCATCGAGTACCGCGTCATCCGGCCCGACGGCACCGAGCGGCAGGTCGAGGACCGCGGCTATCCGGTGTGGGGCGCCGGCGGCCGGCTCGAGCGCGCGGTCGGGGTGGCCAGCGACATCACCGAGCGCCGGCAGCTCGAGGCCCAGCTGCTGCAATCGCAGAAGCTGGAGGCCATCGGCCAGCTCGCCGGCGGGATCGCGCACGACTTCAACAACATGCTCATGGTGATCAACGCGCGGGCGAAGCTGCTGCTGGACAAGGGCGGGCTGGACGCCGCCGCCATCGAGTCGCTCCGCGAGATCTTCGTCGCGGGCGGCCGCGCGGCCGCGCTCACGCGCCAGCTCCTGGTATTCAGCCGGAAACACGTCATGCAGCAGCGGGTCGTCGACCTGAACGAGCTGATCGACCACATGACCCAGATGCTTCGCCGCGTGATCGGCGAGGACGTGGACCTGGAGTTCGCGCCCGCCCATCCGCTGCCCTGCATCCGGGCCGACCCGGGGATGATCGAGCAGGTGCTGATGAACCTGGCGGTCAACGCCCGCGACGCGATGCCCCGCGGCGGCCACCTGCTCATCGCGACCGAGCCCTGCGAGCTCAGCGAGGAGACGCGCCGGAAGAACCCCGAGGCCGCGCCCGGGCCGCACGTGTGCCTCATCGTGAAGGACACCGGATGCGGGATGCCGCCCGCCGTCCTCGCGCGCGCGTTCGAGCCGTTCTTCACCACGAAGGAGCCCGGCCACGGCACGGGCATCGGACTCTCCACGGTCTTCGGGATCGTGAAGCACCACCGCGGCTGGATCGAGGTCGAGAGCGCCGTCGGTGCCGGCTCGAAGTTCACCATCTACCTGCCCGCGACCGCCGAGCGCCCCCAGGGCTCGGACGACCTTCCCCCGCCCCGCCCGGGCGGCGGCCGGGAGACGATCCTGCTCGTGGAGGACGAGATGCCCGTCCGCGAGGTCGCGAAACTCATCCTCCACGAATACGGCTACCGCGTGCTGCAGGCGACCTCCGGCCAGGAGGCCCTCGAGGTCTGGCGCTGGCACGGCGACCGGATCGCCCTGCTCCTCACCGACCTCGTCATGCCCGACGACATGAGCGGGCTCGAGCTCGCCGCGCGGCTGACGAAGGAGAAACCCGCCCTGCGCGTCCTCTGCACGAGCGGCTACACCCCGAATCCCAAGCGGCCCGACTACGAGCAGCTGCGGTCGATGCATTTCCTGCAAAAGCCCTACCCGCCCGAGGTGCTGGCACACGCCGTGCGCGCCGCCCTCGACGGCCATCCGCCCCCGCCGCTCCCGGAGCCCCACGCGCCATGAAGCCCCATCATTTCATCCATCGCCTGGCCTGCGCCGGCCTTGCCGGCTGCTGCCTCCTCACCCGCGGAATCATCGCGCAGGAGACCCCGCGCGAGCTCGCCGAGCTCTCCCTCGAGGAGCTGATGGACGAGCCCGTCATGTCGGTCGGCCGGAAGGAAACTCCCCTGATCGAGTCGCCCGCCGCCATCGCCGTCGTCACCGCCCAAGACATCCAGCGCCTCGGCCTCACCACCCTGCCGGAGGCGCTGCGGCTGGTGCCGGGCATGGGCGTCGGGCGCATCCGTTCCCACCAATGGGCGGTCACCGCCCGCGGCTTCAACAACCAGTACGTGGGAAAGCTGCTCGTCATGATGGACGGGCGCACGCTCTACACCCCTTCGTTCGGCGGCGTCCACTGGGAAGTCCAGGACACGCTCCTCGAGGACCTCGACCGCATCGAGGTGATCCGCGGGCCGGGCGCGACGCTGTGGGGCGCAAACGCGGTGAACGGCGTGATCAACGCCACGACCAAGGACACGGCCGAAACCCAGGGTTCGCTCATCTCGCTGGTCGCCGGCACCGAGGAGGGCTTCGGCGGCGCCGTGCGACACGGCGGGGCCCTGGGCGCGCGGGCGCATTTCCGCGTCTATGCGAAGGCGCAGGATCACGACGACCTCGTCGACGCCGACGGCGATGCGACGAACGACGAGTGGCGGCGCGCCCAGGCCGGATTTCGCACGGACTGGCGGCCCGACGACGCCCGGCACGTCACGTTCCAGGGCGACGCGTACGAGGTCCGGACGCGCGAGCACGTGCTGCTCCCGTCGTTCGCACCGCCCTTCGCCGTCGTCCAGGACGCGCGGAACAAAAGCCGAGGGGGAAACCTGCTGGCGCGCTGGACGCATCGCTCCTCCGACTCCGCGCACATTTCCCTCCAGGCGTTCTATGACCGGTACCGGCACCAATCCTCGCTGCAGGCGGAGACCCGCGACACGGCCGACCTCGACTTCGACCAGCGGCTGCCGCTCGGGGACCGGCACGACTTCGTCTGGGGCCTCGGGTACCGTTACTCGCGCGACCACCTGCCGTCCTCGCCGCTGTCCTCCTGGGCGCCCGAGCGCCGCACGCTGCATCTCCTGACCGGCTTCGTGCAGGACGAAATCACGCTGGCGGACCGGCTGCGCGTCATGATCGGGACCAAGCTCGAGCACAACGACTACACCGGCGTCGAAGTCCAGCCGAGCATCCGCGCGCTGTGGCTGCCGCGCGAGGGACGGTCGGTGTGGCTCGCGGTTTCCCGCGCGGTCTCCACCCCGCCGCGCTACGCCCAAGAGGCATTCATCAACCTTGCGCCGGTCCCGGTCGGTCCGTCGCTCCTCGCCTATCCGCAGGTGCAGCCGAACCCGGACGCGCGGTCGGAGGTGCTGCTGGCGTTCGAGGCGGGCTTCCGCGCCGAGCTCGACCAGGCCTCGGTCGACGTGGCGCTCTTCCATCACGAGCACCGCGATTCCATCGAGCGCCTCAACCTGGCCCCGGAATTCCGCCTCGCCCCGATCCCGCACGTCTTCCTTCCGCTGCTCCTCCTTAACGAGGGCACCGGGGAGTCGTCGGGCGCGGAGGTGCTCCTCCGCTGGCGGCCGGACGACCGCTGGGATCTGCGCGCCACCTACGCGTATTTCGCCATGAACTGGCCGGCCGACGCGGCGTTCAAGGCCGATCCCCGTCACCAAGCGGCGGTCGAGGCCCGGTTCAAGGCCTCGGAGCGCATCGAGCTCCTGACACGCCTGGCGTACGTCGGCGGGTTCGACGTGCCCTACGGCGCGCGCAACGTCCACATCCCGCAATACCTGGCCGTGGACATCGGGCTGGCTTGGCGGCCGTCGGAGGCCCTCGAGGTCGGCGTGTGGGGGCGGAACCTCGCCGACCCGCGCCACCCGGAGTTCGCCACCTACAACACCGCCACCCTCGCCGAGGTGCCGCGGAGCTTCTCCGTGCGGCTGCTCTGGCGACACTGAAACGCCCGTTCCCATGCCCCGCGTCCCCGCCATCGCTCTGGTTGTCCGTCTCACGGCCGTCGTGCTCGCCGCCCTCGGCACCGGGCTGCCGGCCGGCGCCGCCGACGTGTCGAAGGAATACCAGGTCAAGGCCGCGTTCCTGTTCAACATCGCCAAGTTCGTCGAGTGGCCGCCGGAACGGCGGGGCGAGGACCACGAGCCCGTCGTGATCGCGGTGTTCCGCCACAATCCGTTCGGCTCCGAACTGGCCCGCATGGTCGAGGGCCGCCAGGTGAACGGCCATCCCATCGCCGTGCGCACCGTGACCAACGAGCAGGAGATCGCGGCTGCGCACCTCGTGTTCGTCCCCGACGGCCAGGAGGAGGCGTTCGCCGGGTTCGAGCCCGCCGCGGCGAAGGCCGGCGTGCTCACCTGCGGCGAATCCGAGAAATTCGCGGCCGTCGGCGTCATCTCCTTCCTGCGCCAGGGCGACAAGGTCCGGTTCGTCGTCAACCTCGGCGCGGCGGATCGCCACCACCTCAAGCTGAGCGCGCAGCTGCTGAAGCTCGCGCAGAGCGTCCGTCGCGAGGACTGAGCCATGATCCGCCGTTACCGCCATCTCCCGATCAAGACCAAGCTCACGCTCATCGCGATGCTCGCGAGCGGCGCGGCGCTGGTCGTCGCCGGCGTCGTGTTCGTGGCCTACGAGCGGCGGGAGTACCGCGAGAACCTCGTGCAGGACGTGACGACCCTGGCCCGCATGACGGCGCTGAACGTCACGGCCGCGGTCACGTTCGATGACGCGGACTCCGCCCGGCAGACGCTCGAGGCGCTGTCGGCCAAGCCCCACATCGAGGCCGCCTGCATCTTCGCGCAGGACGGCGCGCGCTTCGCCGAGTTTCGCCGGCTCTACGCGCCGGAGTCGCCCTGGCCGGCCGGGCCCGGCCAGGGCGTGAAGTTCGGCGACACCATGCTCGAGGTCTTCTATCCGATCGAGAACGAGGGCGACGCGATCGGCACGCTCTACGTCCGCGCCGACCTCGCGGAGCTGCAGCACCGGCTGCGGGACTTTGCTTTGCTCGCCGCCGGCGTCATCGTCGGCGCCAGCCTCCTCGCCTATGTCATCGCCGCGCGGCTGCAGCGCATGATCACCGGGCCCATCGACAGCCTCGCGTCGGCCGCGGCCCGTGTCACCGCCGAGCGCGACTATTCCGTGCGCGCCACGCGGCAGGGGGAGGACGAGCTCGGGGACCTGACCGACGCGTTCAACACGATGCTGGCGGAGATCGAGGACCGCGACGCCGAGCTCCGCAAGGCGCAGGAGTCCCTCGAGCGGCGCGTGCAGGAACGGACCTCCGAGCTGGCCGAGGCGAGCGGGCTGCTCGAGGCGATGCTCGAGAACAGCCCGGACTTCATCTACTTCAAGGACCGCGACTCCCGCTTCGTGCGCTTCAGCCGGGCCCTGCTGCACCGGCTGGGACGGCAGGATCCCGCGGAGCTGCGCGGGCGCACCGACGCCGATCACTTCTCCTCGGAGCATGCGACGGAGGCCCGCGCCGACGAGGAGGAGATCATGCGCACCGGGCTTCCGATCATCGGCAAGCCGGAGCGCGAGACCTATCCGGACGGGCGCACGGCGTGGGTGCTGACGACGAAGATGCCCTGGCGGGACGGCGCCGGGAACATCATCGGCACCTTCGGGATCTCCCGCGACATCACCGAGCTCAAGGAGGCCGAGTCGCGCCTCGCCCACGAGCGCGACCTGCTGCGCGCGCTCCTCGATTCGAGCCCCGACGCCATCTACTTCAAGGACCGCGAGTCGCGGTTCGTGCTCATCAGCCGCTCCAAGGCGCAGAAGATGCTGGAGCGGGTGCCCGGCCTGCGCGATCGGCTCCTCGGGCCCGGCGCCGACCCGGCCGCGCCGGCCGACTCCGACATGTTCAAAGGCCTGTCCGACGCGGACACGTACAAGGACGAGCACTCCGCCCTGGCGCGGGCGGACGAGGAGGAGATCATGCGCACCGGCCGGCCGCTGATCGGAAAGACGGAAAAGCAGACCTACCTCGACGGCAGCGTGTGCTGGTCCATCACCAACAAGATGCCCTGGCGCGACCGCGAGGGGCGGGTCATCGGGACGTTCGGCATCTCCAAGGACATCACCGCGCTCAAGGAGGCCGAGGAGAAGCTCGAGGCGGTCCACAAGGAGCTGCTCGCGACCTCCCGCGCCGCGGGCATGGCCGAGGTCGCCACCGGCGTGCTGCACAACGTCGGCAACGTGCTCAACAGCGTGAACGTGTCGGCCACGCTCGTCGCGGACGGCCTGCGGCACTCGAAGGCGGGCAACGTCGGCAAGCTCCGCGCCCTGCTCGCCGAGCACCAGGAGGACCTCCCGCGGTTCCTCGCCGAGGATCCCCGCGGCAGGATCGTGCTGCCGTACCTCGGGACGCTCGCCGACGACCTGGCGAAGGAGCAGCAGGCGATGCTCACCGAGCTCGACCAGCTGCGGAAGAACGTCGACCACATCAAGGACATCGTCGCGATGCAGCAGAGCTACGCCAAGACGTCCGGCGTGGTCGAGGTGGTGTCCGCCCCCGACCTCATCGAGGACGCGCTCCGCATGAACGCGGGCTCGCTCGCGCGGCACGACGTCGACATCGCGCGCGAGTACCAGGCCCGCCCCGTGCTGCCCGTGGACAAGCACAAGGTGCTGCAGATCCTCATCAACCTTGTCCGCAACGCGAAGTACGCGTGCGACGAGTCGGGCCGGACCGACAAGCGCATCACCATGGGCCTGCGGACGGACGACGAGTTCGTCCGGATCAGCGTGCAGGACAACGGCGTGGGCATCCCGCCCGAGAACCTCACCCGCATCTTCAACCACGGCTTCACCACCCGCGCCCACGGCCACGGGTTCGGGCTGCACAGCGGCGCCCTGGCGGCCAAGGAGATGGGCGGCTCCCTGGAGGTGTTCAGCGAGGGCCGCGGCAAGGGGGCGACCTTCACCCTGGCCCTGCCGCTCAAGCCGGACGAGCCGGAGGCCGCCCCATGATCGCCGCCGCCAAGGCCGTCGCCCCCGCGGACCGCTTCAAGCTCCGCGTCCTCCTCCCGCTCGCGGGCGCGATCATGCTCCTCCTCGCCGTCTTCCTCTTCTCGTTCCGGCGGCACCAGGCGCGCGAGACGGCGCGGGCGGCGGAGCGCAGCGCCACCCAGGTGGGGAACCTGCTCCGCGAGGTGCAGGCCCAGAAGACGGCCGTGATGACCACGACCCTGCTCGCCCTCCGGAACGACGCCGGGCTCGGACGCGCGTTCGCGGCGCGCGACCGGGAGGCGATCCTCGCGCGCACCGCGGCGCTCTTCGCCGATCTCAAGCAGCGCCACGCCGTCACCCACCTCTACTTCCACACCCCGGAGCGCGTGAACTTCTTCCGCGTGCACCGCCCGGACCAGCACGGGGACGCCATCAACCGGCACACGATCCGCGAGGCCGAGCGCACCGGCGCGGTGGCGGCCGGCATCGAGCGCGGGCCGATCGGCACGTTCGTGCTGCGGGTCGTCGCACCGTGGCCGCACGACGGCCGGCTCATCGGCTACGTCGAGCTCGGCACCGAGTTCGAGGACATCGTGCGCGCCATCCACGGCCTGCTGCAGGTCGACTTCGTCGTCGCGGTCCACAAGCAGTTCCTCGACCGGGCGCAGTGGGACCGCGCCCTGAAGAGCTACGGCCGGCAGGGCTCGTGGGACGAGTACCCCGGCGTCGTGGTGATGGACAAGACCCTCGCCGCGGTGCCCGACCCGGTGCGGGCCATCCTGGCCGGCATGGGCGCGGCCGCGCCGGCCCGGGGCGGCGAGGCGGTGGAGGCCGACGGCCGGACGCTCCAGCTGGTGTTCCTTCCCCTGCACGACGTGCAGGACCGCGTCCTCGGGGAGCTCGTCGTGGTGCGGGACATCACCACGGTGGAGCAGGAGGCCCGCGCGGCCATGCGCGGGGTGGCGCTCGCCTCCGCCGGCCTCGGCGCGGTCCTCGTGGCCTTCTTCGGCGTGCTGCTGGCGCGCGTGGAGAAGGACCTCGGCGAGCGCACGATCAAGCTCCGGCGCGAGGTCGCGGAGCGGCAGCGCGCGCAGGAGGAGCTCCGCGGGGCCCACGAGGGGCTGGAGAAACGCGTCGACGAGCGCACCGCCGAGCTGCGCCGCGCCAACGTCGAGCTGAGCGCGGAGATCGCGAGCCGCCAGCGCGCGCAGCAGGAGCTCGACCAGGTGCACCGCAAGCTGGTCGCCGCGTCCCGCCAGGCCGGCATGGCGGAGGTGGCGACCGGCGTGCTGCACAACGTCGGCAACGTGCTCAACAGCGTGAACGTGTCCGCCACGCTCGTCGCCGACACCGTGCGGCGCTCCAAGGCGACGGGCGTCGGCAAGCTCCGCGCGCTGCTCGCCGAGCACCAGGACAACCTGCCGCGCTTCCTGGGCGAGGACCCGCGCGGCCGCATGGTCGTGCCCTACCTCGGCACCCTGGCCGACGAGCTCTCGCGCGAGCAGCAGGGCGTGCTCACGGAGCTCGGCCACCTGCGGAAGAACGTCGACCACATCAAGGACATCGTGGCCATGCAGCAGGGCTACGCGAAGACCTCCGGGCTGGTGGAGGACGTCGCGATCGTCGACCTCGTGGAGGATTCCCTGCGCATGAACGCCGGGTCGCTGGCGCGCCACGACATCGAGATCGTCCGCGACTTCCAGGCGCACCCGGTCGCCGCGGTCGACAAGCACAAGGTCATGCAGATCCTCGTCAACCTGGTGCGCAACGCGAAGCAGGCGTGCGACGAGGCCGGCCGGAAGGAGAAGCGCGTCACCATCCGCCTCACCGCCGACGAGCGGACCGTGTCGATCGCGGTGACCGACAACGGCGTCGGCATCGCGCCCGAGAACCTCACCCGCATCTTCGGCCACGGCTTCACCACGCGCGCCGAGGGCCACGGCTTCGGCCTGCACAGCGGCGCCCTCGCCGCGGGCGAGATGCACGGCTCGCTCTCCGTCGCCAGCGACGGCCCCGGCCGGGGCGCCACCTTCACCCTCACCCTCCCCCGGCAATCCGCCCCCTCGTCATGAATACGCCCTCGCTCGAAAAGAACCTCCGCATCCTCGTGGTCGACGACAACCGCGCGATTCACCAGGACTTCAGGAAAATCCTCGTCGGCGAGGAGACCGCCGGCGCGGCCGCCAGCATGGAGGCCGCGCTTTTCGGCGCTCCGGTCGAGGTGCGCCGCGACGTCCGCTACGAGCTGGACTCCGCGTACCAGGGCCAGGAGGCGCTCGAGATGGCGCGGAAGGCCCGCGCGGAGGGCCGGCCGTACGCGATGGCCTTCATGGACGTGCGCATGCCGCCCGGCTGGGACGGGATCGAGACCACCGCGAAGATCTGGGAGGTCGATCCCGAGATCCAAATCGTCATCTGCACCGCGTATTCCGACTACTCGTGGGACCAGATGACGAACCGCCTCGGCCATCCCGACCGGCTCGTGATCCTCAAGAAGCCGTTCGACAACGTCGAGGCCCTGCAGCTGGCGACCGCGCTCACGGAAAAATGGCACCTCGGGCGCCAGGCGCGCGCCCAGATGTCGGACCTCGAGGAGCTCGTCGAGAAGCGCACCCAGGAGCTCCGCACCGCCAAGGAGGCGGCCGAGGTGGCGAGCAAGGCCAAGAGCGAGTTCCTCGCGAACATGAGCCACGAGATCCGCACGCCGATGAACGGCGTGATCGGCATGACCGGCCTCCTGCTCGACACCGAGCTCAACCCGATCCAGCAGGAGTACGCCGAGACCATCCGCGCGTCCGCCGAGACGCTCCTCACGGTCATCAACGACGTGCTGGACTTCTCCAAGATCGAGGCCGGCAAGCTCACGTTCGAGGCCCTGGATTTCGACCTGATCGAGACGGTCGAGAGCACCGTCGACATGCTCGCCGAGCGGGCGCAGGGGAAGGGCATCGAGCTCGTGACGAAGTTCTCGCCGGACGCGCCGCAGATCGTCCGCGGCGACCCGGGCCGCCTGCGCCAGGTCCTGACCAACCTCATCGGCAACGCCATCAAGTTCACCGAGAAGGGCGAGGTCGTCGTCAGCGTGAACCCGGAGACCGAGGAGCCGGGCAACGCCACCGTGCGGTTCAGCGTGCGCGACACCGGCATCGGCATCCCCGCGCACGTCCAGGCGAACCTGTTCCAGGCCTTCACGCAGGCGGACAGCTCCACCACCCGGAAATACGGCGGCACGGGCCTCGGGCTCGCGATCTCGCGCCGGCTGGTCGAGATGATGCGCGGCCGCATCGGCGTGCAGAGCGAGCTGGGCAAGGGCTCGGACTTCTGGTTCGCCGCGCGGTTCGACAAGCCCGAGGCCGGGGCCGTCACCCCCCGCGCCGACCCCGACGGCTGGTCCAATCTCCGCGTGCTGGTCGTGGACGACAACGCCACCAGCCGCCAGATCCTCCGCCACCAGATCTTCGCCTGGAAGCTCCAGAAGGGCAGCGCCGGCGGGGGACACGAGGCGCTGAAGCTCCTGCGCGACGCCGCGGCCGAGTCCCGGCCCTACGCCGTGGCGCTGCTGGACGTGCTCATGCCCGAGATGGACGGGCTCACGCTCGCCCGCGCGATCAAGGCCGACCCGGTCATCGCGCCGACGCACCTGATCGCGCTCACGCCGAAGGGCCACCCGCTGAACGACGCCGAGATGAAGGCCGCCCAGATCGAGGCGGTCCTCACCAAGCCCGTGAAGCAGTCGAAGCTGCTCGACTGCCTCGTGAACGTCATCGGCAAGTCGATCGCGCCGAAGCTCATCGCCCGCGCCGGGCTGGCACCCGCCCACCCCGTGTCCGTGCCGCTGCAGGAGCGGCTCCGCGACTTCCGGCTGCTGATCGCCGAGGACAACGTCGTGAACCAGAAGGTCGCCCTCGCGCAGCTGAAGAAGCTCGGGGCCACGGCCGAGGCCGTCGGCAACGGGCTCGAGGTCATGGAGGCGCTGCAGCGGTACCCCTACCCGCTCGTGTTCATGGACGTCCACATGCCCGAGATGGACGGTTTCGCCACGACCCGCATGATCCGCCAGCGCGAGCAGGACGCCGCCAAGCCCTGCCCGTGGCACGCGCCGGTGTACATCGTCGCGCTCACCGCAAACGCGATGCAGGGCGACCGCGAGACCTGCCTCGCCTCCGGCATGAACGATTACGTGAGCAAGCCGGTCCGCGGAAACGATCTCCAGGAGGCGCTCGAGCGCTGGGTCGTTCACGCCCCCGCTCCGCCCGTGGCCCGGCTCTGAGCCCGGGTCCGGGCCCGGCGGAGGGCCGTCCGGGCGCTCGACCGCCCTCCCCCCGGCCGGCGGTTCACTTCCGGCGCTCGGATCGCGCGCTCTCGCGGGCCCGCGTTTCGACCGCGTGCATGTCCGCATTGGCCGGTCCGTTCAGGACGTGGCCGTAGCAGTCGAACCGCGAGCCGTGCGCGGGGCAGTCCCAGGTTTCCTCGGCGTCGTTCCACGACACGATCGCCCCGAGATGCGGGCAGACCGCCGAGCACTCGTGAAACCGCCCGGCCGCGTCGCGGTACACCGCGATCTTGCGCAGGCCGGCCCGGACCACGGCGCCCGTGCCGGGAGGGATCAGCTGGTCCTTCTCCAAGTCGCCGGCCGTGAGCCAGTCCACGTATTGCCGCGCCATGTTCATGTTCTCGCGCAAATACTGCCCGGCCGAGCGCGCCGTGCGGCGGCGCGGGTCGTACAGGTGCGCCCAGGGATTCTCCACGCCGCGGATCAGGTCGGTGAGGAGGAGGCCGGCGATCGTGCCGTGCGTCATCCCGTTGCCCGAGTCGCCGGTCGCGACGAACACGTTGTCGTGGTCGAGGGGATTGCGCCCGATGAAGGCCAGCGCGTCCACCGGCTCCATGACCTGGCCGGACCACTTGTAGCGCAGCGCCCCGGCCGTCGGGAAGCGGCTGCGCGTCCATTGCTCGAGGTGGCGCCAGCGTGACTCCTGGTCGTCGGCCTGGCCCGTCTTGTGGTCCTCGCCGCCGACGATCAGCACTTCCGTCCCGCTGCTTCCGGACGATTGCAGGCGGATGTAGTGGTAGGGGTCCGCGGTGTCCCAATAGAGCGCCCGCGGCACCGACCCGGCCGGCACCTCGAGCCCGACCACGAACGTCCGGTAGGCCGCCTGCTTGGTGTGGATGACCAGCCGGTCGTTCACGGGCGTGTTGGTCGCCATGACCACCGCGTCACACCGGATCGTCGGCCCGCCCGTGGTCTCGATCGCGGCCGAATTGCCGCCGTGGATCTTCGCCGCGTGGGTCCGGGCGTAGATGCGCGCCCCGAGGCGCTGCGCGGCGGCCGCCAGCGCGGCGAGGTAGCGGAGCGGATGGAACTGGGCCTGCCGCGCGAAACGCAGCGCAGGGCCGGCGTACAGCGACGGGATCGGCAGCTGCGCCACCTTTTCGAGCCCCTTGATCCCCGCGCGCCGCGCGGCCTCGTACTCGGTATCCAGCTCGCTGGGGTCCTCGCCGGGCCCCGGGAACAGGTAGCCGTCGAGTCGCGCGAACTCGCACGCAATCCGTTCCTCGAGCACGATCCGCTCCACGGCGTCGATCGCCGCGGCGTGGCTCTCCGCCGCCAGCCGCGCGCCTTCCGCGCCATGCAGGCGCTCGAGCTCGTAGAAGCGGTCGTCGAGGGCGGTGACCAGGTGGGCCGTCGTCCGTTCGGTCTCGCCGGACACGATCGGGCCGTCGTCCAGGACCACGACCGACTTGCCCGCTTTGGCGCAGAAATACGCGGTCGTGAGCCCGGAGATGCCCGCGCCGACGATGCACACGTCCGCGCGCTCATCCGCCTTCAGCGGCGGGAAGTCCGGCAGCGTCGCCGTTTGCATCCAGACCGAGGTGGAGTGGCCAGCATGTGAGTTCATATCCCTATCGACCACCACCGTCCGGCCGGGCGCCCAACCCGACGCCAGAAACGGGAACGCGCTGCCGGGCACCTCGGGAAAGCCTCCGGTGCGGACATGGGTTCCGGCCCTCCCGTGCGGGAGAAACCCCGGACTTCCCGGCCTGTTCGTGCGCGAAAAGGGCGGATTCTACCACGACGGCCGGTTCCAGGGTTACGATGCCGTGATCGACCACTACAAGCCGGTGCTCGGGTTTGAGCTCACTCCCGAGGAGCAGCGCGATCTGGTCC
>DASPMS010000123.1:0-9726 GCA_035626915.1 Opitutaceae bacterium | reverse complement strand
CCCGTGCAGGTGAACCGCCAGCGGCACCAGGCGGCGATCACGCACCCGCAGTGGGCGGACGCGATGGCGCTGCTGATGCGGCGCTACCTCGCCAAGGAGCGCCACTTCCGGTGGCACGACTCCGGCGACCTCGCGTCCGTTGATCACCTCCGGAAGATCGTCACGATCGCCGAACGCACGCCGTGGCTGCGCCACTGGCTGCCGACACACGAGGGCGAGATCGTCGCTGACTTCGTCCTCGGCGGCGGCGTCATCCCGGCGAACCTCACCATCCGGTTGTCCGCGGACTACATCGGCGTGGCGGCGGACGTCCCCGGCATCCTGCGTGACAAAGTCACTACCAGCACGGCGCACACCACCATCGGCGCGCCTGTCGCTGGCGCCATCGAGTGCCGCGCCCACGAACGCGATCACGAGTGCGGCCCGTGTCGCGCGTGCTGGTCGCCGAACGCCGCTGCGATCAGCTACCCGGTAACGGGGCCGGCGCTGGTCACGATCCGGTCGAGGCCGCGGTGAGCGATCAGCTCCTCAGCGCGCGTGACGTCGCCCGGCTTCTGTCGATTTCGATCTCCGCAGCACGGCGCCTCATGCGTTCCGCCTTGCCGGTGATTATCGTTGGTGATCATATGGTCCGAGTGCGCGCCGATGATCTCGCCGCGTACGTTGCTCGCCAGACGACGCCCGTAGCTGCACAGGAGCCCGCGCCATGTCCGATCGCCTCTTCCGCAAGCGCCCCGACGGTCCCTGGTACGCCTGGTTCTACACGCGCGAGGGTGAGCGCGTCCGGTTCTGCACCGGCCAGCTCGATAAGACCGCCGCGAAGCGAGTCCTCCGCGATCGCGAGCGGGACCAGACCGCGGCTGCGCCTGGTGTTCCCAGCCGGGGAACGGAAACGGTAGAGGACGCCCTCCGCTACCTGGTCGAGGAGTCCATGGCCAAGGATTGGCCGGCGTCGACGCTGCAGATGTTCGCCGACAAGGCCGGCCACCTGTTGCGCCTCATGGGCCACCTGAAGCTGACCGAGGTCACCACGGCGGCGGTGACGAAGTACATCAACCAGCGCCTGGGCGAGCGGGCGAGCCGCGACGGCCGCACCACGGCGCGTGAGACGGTTCGCAAGGAGCTGATCACCCTGCGCGGCGCACTGCGGGAGGCGGAGAAGCTGGGTTGGCTGACGCCCGGCATGCACAAGGCGCTGATCCCGGAGTTCAAGGCGAAGTACACCCCGCGCAAGCGCTGGCTGAGCCCCACCGAGTTCACCAAGCTCGCCGGTGCCCTCGCCGACCCCACGCGCCGCAAGCATGCCCACGAGGTCGCCGCCCGCCGCCAGCGGTGGGTGGCGGTCGCCGTGTACCTGGGCGGCCGCTTGTCCGAGATCGAGTCCAAGCTCGACTGGGCGGACGTGGACCTCGACGCCAGGACGCTGTGGCTGCGCGGCACGAAGACGGAAGGGTCGGAGAGGCACATCCCCATCCCGGCCGAGCTGATGTCGATCCTGTCCGCAGTGCCGGAGGAAGAGCGCGTGGGACCGGTGGCCGGACGGTGGGCCAGCGTGCGGCGTGATCTCGCCAAGGCCTGCGCCCGGGCCGGCATCGCCCCGGTGACCCCGAACGATCTGCGCCGCACCTACGCCAGCTGGTTGGTGAACGCCGGGGTGCCGCTGCAACAGGTCGCCAAGCTGATGGGCCACAAGAGCACGCGGATGGTGGAGAAGGTCTACGGCCACCTGTCGGACGCCACGCTCGCCGCTGCAGTCGCGAAGCTGCCGCAGGTGAAGCTGCCGGAGCTGCCGCTGCCGCCGATCGCTAGCGGGGACAGCGGGGGACAAACGGGGGACACATTGGGGACAAACTCGATGGTCCCCATGGCGCAGATGGCGCAGGTGATCCCGCTGCGCCCCGCTCGCGCCGCCGCACAACCTGGGGTTGTTACGGCTACTTCGACGGAGAATGCGGTGCCCAGGGCCGGAATCGAACCAGCGACACGCGGATTTTCAGGCCAGGAAGCGCAGCTCGCAAGGCCGCGACTTCGATCGGTTTCTCCGCGGGGACAGTGACCGGAGGCGTCCTCGGGGACACATTGGGGACAAGATCATCCCGGCCACCGGCGGCGGTGATCTCCCCTGGTCCAACCGGACGCGATCGATCGGCTACGGGTGCCCGAACGGCGCCACCGGGAACCTCCGGCGGCCGTCCAGGTGCGCCGCCAGGCGCCCCAGCTCGGCCAGCATCAGGACGACGGCGAGGCCGGCGGCGGCGCCGGGGCGCAGCCAGTCGCCCGGCTGGTAGCCGTCGGGAACGTGCGCCGCCCAGGGCGTCCGGTGGAAGTCGCCGCGATGGAGCGAGTCGCGGACCTCGCCCCAGGTCGGCATCAGGGTCGCCCAGGCGTTCACGCGCCACGGCAGGGGCCAGAACGGGGAGTGATCTCTATCCACGGAGGTCATCAGGTGCATCCCTCTGGTCAAACACAGCGGGGTGACGATCCGGGTAGTAAAGAACCGGCGCCCCCGGTGGCCGACGCAACCGGCGCCGTCGCGGCCGATGCAGTGGGGACATGCACCATCTTGTGGACCGCCCGCCCCGCCCGCTCACGCTCGCCGACGTCGGCCGGTGGTCGCCGCGCCTGGTCTACGCGATGGCCATGCGCCGGCAGCTGCGGGTGTCGCTACCGATCGCCGACCCGGCGCCGGTGACGGCATGGGCCGCCGTAATCGATCTCGCACGGTCCGACCGCGGGTGATCGATTGATGATCTCGACTGGCCACCTACACACGATCGATTTGTGCAAATGCTAAAACTATTCGTGAGTTACACACCAGAATCTGATTGACCCGCAGATCTCCGGATTGCGACAGTGGCTGTATATGGCGCAGCCACCCCAGCCACCGGACACCAAGCGTCGGCGCGATCTGCTCCATCTCCAGGTCACCAGCACGCTGCTGAACGAGGTGCGCCGGGTAGCCGAGCTGGCGGGTGGCCGGCCCCACGCGATCGCCCTCCGCGCCGTGGCGCTGGGGCTGGCGGCAGTGGAGCAGGAGGTCCGCGATCGCGCCCGCCGTGTCCTCGCCGAGTCGGAGGAGCGGACGCCGTGAGCCGTCGCCGCTGCGCCGTCGCCCCGGTCGGCGAGGGCTTCACGCCGAACATCACCGTGATGATCCCGGCCGAGCTGGGGCGGCAGGTGCGGCGGGTGTATGAGCGCTTTGCTCCGATCCGGCCCGGCCTCACCCTCCGCCAGATCGTCACCGAGGCCGCAGGCCGCGGCCTGACGTTGTTCGTCAACGAGCTGCTGTCCGAGGCCGAGCGCCTCGCAGTGCCCGACCACGTGGAGGCCGATCGTGGCGCGTGACTCGATCATCCTCACCGGCGCCGTGCTGACCGCCGTCCGTGCGGCTGCGGATCGAGTGCGCGCCGCCGGGGGCTACCTCACCGCCGCGTCGATCGCCATCGCCGCCATCGAGCACGGCATCGAGGCCGCCGAGCGCGCTGCCCTCGACGACATCAAGCGGCGCAGCCGCATCAAGGAGAGCTGATCATGTCCCGTCCCAAGATCTCGCGTGAACTGGCCGGCAAGGCGCTCATGGAGGCGCTGTCTGGCCAAGCGTCCGGCAGCGGCACCGCCGCCGCGAACCTCGGCGCCCTCCTCGGCAAGTCCGCCGGTGCGCCCGCCGGCAGCGCGATGGCGGAGATCGAGCGCCTCAAGCGTGAGGCCGCGGCCGCGCCCGCGTCGAGCAACGGCGGCCGCCTGAAGCCGAGCGAGGAGCTGCGCGCTGTGATCCGCGAGGAGCTGGCGGCGCTGCTGAACGGACTGAAGTCCGGCACCGGTGAGGAGGGCTGATCGATGCCGACCGATCTTTTCACCACTGTCCAGTTCAACGACGGCGAGGGTCTCGACTTCGTCGACTTCAACGACATCGGGCGCGGCGCCGTGCTGCGCCAGACCGATCAGTTCCTGTCGCAGCTCGTCGGGCGCCTCGCCGCCGGCAACGCGGACCCGGACCACGTCGGCGAGGCCGGCTCCAACGCGGCGTTGACCAGCCTCGCGTACACGATGACCGGCGGTGACTGCGCCATCGCGCAGGGCAGCACCAGCACGCGGGTGAAGTTGCTGCCGGGCCTGCTCTTCCAAAAGACCGGCAACACGACCGGCACCGAGGGCACGTTCCTCCCCTACAGCGTCCAGGCCGGTGACGTCGACCTCACCATCGCTGCCGGCGACGCCACCCACCCGCGCGTCGATATCGTCCAGGCGCGCTTGGAGTGGGTGAGCGGCGGCGCCGTCGCGCGTGACTTCATGGACGCGACCACCGGCGCGATCACCAGCACCACGCCGAATAAGACCCGGCGGGTGCAGGCGACGTTCAGCGTCAAGGCGGGCACGCCGGCTGCGACGCCGACGTATCCGACGCCGGATGCTGGATACGTGCTGGTCGCCGCCGTCCGTGTCCCGGCGGGCTGGGCGTCCGGCTTCCGGACAGACGCGCTGGTGCCGACGAGCGGCACCGCCGCCGTCCTCGTCCAGAACACGATCCCGCTGCGCGTCGAGGCGGTGACGGTCATGCCGCACCAGTTCGAGGGGTACTACGCGAGCAACTGGGCGCGCGCAGCGACCGGCAGCGGCAGCGTGTCCGGTCACTGGGAAGCGACCGGCGCCGGGTCGAACCTACTGGTCTGGATCCCCGGCTCGCAGACCCGTCGCGTCGTCGGCGTGGCGCTCGTCGGCGAGTCGACGGCGAACCTGACCGCGAAGCTGGTCACGCGATCGTGGAAGTACAACGACGGCCTGGGCGGCGCCGCCCAGCTGAACGTCGGCGCCGCCATGGACCTCACCTCGAAGGTCAATGGCCTGGCCGCCAGCGGCCTCGCGTTCGCGCACCTCGGCGACATCGCCGACGCGTCGAGCGCCAGCAACCCCACCGCCGCCGCCGGCCCCATCGGTGATCCGTTCTGGGCGCACGGCGGCATCAGCGGCCCCGCGTACCGGTGGCTGGAGACCGGCCTGCCGCTGGTGCCGTTCGACTCCGCCGACGTCGGCAACCACGGCATCGCCCAGATGGGCGCCCTCGAACTGGGGAGCACCGCGTCCGGCTGTTCCGTCGCCGCCGTGACGTTCTTCCTGGCCGGCTGAAAGGAACCTGCACCATGTCCACCAAGCGCAAGCCCCGCATCCCCAGCACCCGTCCGGCAGTCCGATCGCAGGCGCCGTCCGTCCCGTCGACGACGATCGCGTATACGCCGCCGCCGAGGCCCGATCCGCAGCATCTGAGCCGTGAGGGTGCGATGGCTGGCCACGCCGCGCGCGAGGCGGAATACCGCCAGCTGGACACCACCACGTCCGGCGCCGAGCGGCAGCGCCGCGCCTCGGAGGCTGCCGCGGCCATCGCGGCGACGTATCCGCGCCGTCGAGGGTGATCATGGGCCGGCCGTTCAACACAGCTTGGCTGGCGCACGTCGAGGCCGCGCTCGCGCGCGGCGTCCCTCACGACGTGATCATCGGCGAGCTGGCGGCCGACCTCGGCATCCCGGCGAAGCGGGCGCGCCGGTACATCGATGCGGTCCTCGCGAAGTGGACCGAGCGGGTCACCTCCGCGTCTCCTGAGGAGCAGCGTGGCGAGCTGGTTGCGCTGAGCCTCTCCGTCTACGCAGAGGCGCGGCGCAAGGGGCACCCCAAGACCGCGCTCGCGGCGATCGAGACCACGGCGAAGCTGTTGGGGATCACCAAGACCGATGCGGCGGTGGCGTTCAACCTGAACGTGGACGGCGCGCTGGGGTCTCCCGAGGAGATCCGGCAACGGATCGCCGAGCTGCGCGCCCGCGCCCTGCCCCCCGGAGGCGACGGTGGCGACGCGTAGCCGTAGCCGGAAGATCGACGCGGCGGAGCTGCGCCTCCATGAGCTGGCGTTCGGCCGCGTCGGCGAATGGGTGCCGCGCCTGTTCCGCGGGTTCGAGGAGCCGCGCCACCTGGCCGCGCATGATGACGTGCTCGCCCGCGCGACGCGGGACGGGTACGTGCGTGCGCTTTTGAATGCAGGACCCAGGCATGGGAAATCGACGTTGCTCAAAGCCGCGGCCGTCCGTCACCTCGCATTGCGCCCGGGATCGTGGGTCATGTGGGCTTCGCACTCGGCCGAGCTGGCCGACGTGGTGTCGCGCGACGTGCGGGACGCGGCGATGCGGATCGGACTCAAGCCGCGCCGCGACTCCGCACGCCTGTCCCGCTGGGAACTGGCCGGCGGTGGCGGGTTCATTGCCGGCAGCGTCGGATCCAGCAACCTCACCGGGCAAGGCGCATCGCTGCTGATCGCGGATGATCTCTACGGCTCGCGCGAGCTGGCCGAGTCCCCGACGACGCGCGACGCGATCGATGCGTGGTGGACCGGCACGTTCATGACCCGCGCGACGCCGGATGCGTCGATCATCCTCAGCGGTACGCGGTGGCATCTCGACGACCAGCACGCCCGGCTCGTCGAGCGCGGCGGATGGGAGGAGCACAACCTCCCGGCGATCTCCGAGGACGGCGCCGCGCTGTGGCCGGCCGTGTGGCCGATCGAGCGCCTCGAAGCGAAGCGGGCCGAGCTGGGGAACTACGACTTCAGCGCGCTGTATCAGGGCTCCCCGGTCCCGCGTGGCGAATCGTTGTTCGTCGAGCCGGACGTGTACAGCGGCGACGAGCTGCGCGACGCCATCCGCGGTGGCGCCCGCATCGTGGTGTCCCTGGATCCGGCAGCTGGACTCAAGGCGCGCAATGACTACAGCGCCGCGGTGACGATGGCGATCAACGGACGTGGTCCGACGGCCACCGCGCTGATCTTGGACGTCATGCGCGAGCGGTTGGAGCTGCCGGCGCTGGTCGCCCGTGTGGACCACCTGGTGCGAACGTTCGGTGCGTCACTCGCCGTCGTCGAGGGCGTGGCCGGCTTCCGAGGTCACGCGCAGGCGATCCGGGCCATCGCCGGCAAGCGGTTCCGCGTCCTGGAGACGCAGCCCAAGGGGGACAAGTGGGTGCGCGCCCAGCCGCTCGCCGCCGCGATCGCCGAGGGCCGCGTCCGCGTCCCTGAGGCGCCGCGCCCGTGGAAGCGGGCGTTCCTCGACGAGCTGCGTGCGTTCCCGGCGGCCGCTCACGACGACATGGTGGACGCGACCGCCCAGGGCTTCGCCCTCGTGGCGCTCGGACTGGCGAGCGGCACCAGCCTCGCCGAACAACGCGCGCGGCGTGCTCGCCTCGAAAGGGCGCTGCCCTTCGGATGATCATCTGTCCGGAAACCGGACACGACTCTCGAGACTCAAGGAGACCCCTCATGCGCATGAAGAACACCAGCGACCTCCCCGTGATCATCAACGCGCTCGGCGGCATCAAGGTCGCACCCGGCGCCGTCGTCGAGATTCCGGACGCGTACGCGCACCGCCGCGCGCCGCACCACGCTGGATCGTTCACCGGCACGACCATCCCGAGCGTCGTCGAGGACCTCACCAACGGCGCGCTGGTGCCGGACGGTCCCGAGGCTGAGCTGAGCTACAAGACGCGGCTCGCGCACGATCTGCCGCACGTCGTCGAGGCGTTCAAGGAACTGAAGCGCGTGGCGGAGGCCGAGCGCGGCGACGCCTGATCGTTTTCGCCGTCGGTGCGGGGGAATGGTCCCCAGGGAGTGTCGACAGCCCGCCACGCACCGGCGGCCCTTTTTTTTTTTGGAGAGGAGGGCTGGGGCATTCCTCCGCCAGCGCGGTGATCGACACACCCGCCTCTGCGGCCCTCCTCTCCAGACCTATCCACCGAGGACGAATCCATGCCGACCCCGACGCCGACAGTGCGGCCGTGCTTTGAGCGCCTCGATTGCGCGCGGCGCGGGGACTGCCTCGTGGTGATCGCGAAGCTCGCCAGCGGCACCACGATCCCGCATCTGTGTTGCTGCGAGTGCGCGGGGTACCAGCCGGAGATGGACCGAGAGCAACGCCGCGCCGACATCGCGGCGCTGGTGGTCATCGGCCAGGTCATCGTCCGCGGATTGGAGCGAGGCGATCGGTGACGATCGTCCTCGACCTGGATCTGGTCACGCGGCTGCGCCTGGTCGTCGACGAGCTGGGCGCACGCGAGCTGCCGCTCGACGTCGTCTGCCGCGCCTTGCTGGTCGAGGCCACCGAGGAACGCGAGCGTCAACTTCGCGCTCGCGTTTCTGCACACCCGACGTGTAGAAGCGAATCGCAGGGCTGAAAAACGAAACGCCCTCCTGCTGGCACAGGGGGCGTCTCTGAGTCCACACCGAGGAGCAACTCGATGCTGTCGACGAACGTACGTGAACTGTCGGCCCGTGGCCAGGAGCAAAAAGGCCGCACCCGCAAGCGTCACACGCCGCCATCCGCGCACCTGCTGAACGGACCCGGCGGTGACGTCCTGTCTCCCGATCTGGTCCGGAAGCTGTGCTGGAAGGATTGGACCGTGTGGCGGTACCTGGTCGACCTCCGCGGCTACAGCCAGCGCGACCTGCACGTTGCGCTGGAGCGCGTGCTGGTCTCGCTGAAGCTGAAGGAGCGCACGCTGGATCACTGCCTCCGCCGCCTGGAAGCAGCCGGCCTGATCGAGCGGCACCGCAGCCTCCACGTGTCCTCCGTGTACCAGGTCTATGGCGAGGTCCGAGACGGCGAGCGCGCGCCACAGGGACGCCGCCGCTGGACGAGCACGCTGACCGTACGCGTGTACGGCGCCGTCGACACCGTCTGCGGCGAGGAGGTGATCTGGGCGCCGTCCGCGACGATCGTGTTCCTCACTGGGAAGCGCCGGCCGGGGCGCCCCGCACGGACGATGCGGACCGGTAATTGTGGCGCCGAGAGTCTAATTGTGGCGCCGAGGCCGGCACCGAAGGCGGAAACGATGTCGATCGATTCCGCAGAGTTGCCGGGAAATTGTGGCGCTCCTGAGATCTCTATCTCTGGTGAAGTAGTTCTCTCTGGTTCTCCTTCGGAGAACCGAGAGAACGCCGCCGCTGCCGCGGCGGAGGCTTCGCCAAGCCGGATGGAACCCAGCGAGCACCCGGCCTCCGGTCCGCAGGATCAGGACGGTAGCCCGCGATGGGTGGCGCTCATGCTCGCTGCGGCCGATGCGGCGTTCCGGGACCGGTGGGGCGCGCAGGCGGACGCCGCGTCACGGATGCTGCGGCAACAGGAGGCCACCGGCCGGTTGTCCGCGACCGCGGACCTCACGTACCAGGACCTCCGCGCCGCCGAGCGCGCTGCCGGCTACCACGACCCGCTCGCCCGCATGCCTGGGAAGGCGTCTAGCAGATCCACCACGGCCCGGAACGCACCTGCCGGGTAGTCCGGGACCCCCGAGGGCGCCGCGGGCGTCCTGGCGCATTCTGGGATCTCTGGTGCTGGTAGGTGCGGGTGCGATCCTCGTCGGAGTCGCTGCACATGCGGAAACCTCATCGAGGTGACCGGAATCGTTCCGGCGCGATCGAGCTGCGGCGCCGCTCGCGGATGATCAACGTGCGCCGCGCAAGTGCCGGAGGTGAACCTCCGCAGCGCTCGCGAGATCATCGGCGCCGGTCCCACCGGCCACCCGTTCGGGCAGACCAGCAAGATGCCGGGGCGGTCCTACGGCCTGGACGCCTTCGCATGCCGACGCGGCAGCGTGCTGGCGGCGGACCCGGACTCGATCTGCGCCCGTTGCTACGCGCGCTGGAATTTCTACGCGACCTGGTGGCCCGTGCAGGTGAACCGCCAGCGGCACCAGGTG
>DASPMS010000122.1:0-39826 GCA_035626915.1 Opitutaceae bacterium | reverse complement strand
CAGCTTCTTGGTGAGGAATTCGCACTCGGCCACGGTGCTCGTGTCGCACCAGAGCTTGGCCGGCCGGATGACCGCGCCGGAGCCGTCGAGCGGCACGAAGCCGTGCTGCTGGCCGGAAACGCCGATGCCGCGGATGCGCGCGCGGTCGACCTGCGCGGTGACACCGCCGATGACCTGGTCGAGCGCGGCGGCCCATTCCTGCGGGTGCTGCTCCATGTGCCCGGCGGGCAGGCCGGAGATGAGCGAGTGGGGCGCGCGCGCTTCGGCGACGACCCGACCGGTGTCGAGGTCGAGGACGACGGCTTTGACGCTTTGGGTGCCGGAATCGATGCCGAGGTAGAGGCTCATGGCGGAAGGATGGCTGGGGAGACGAAGGTGGATCGGCCGCGCCGCCGGCGCGGCGCGCGGCTCAAGCGAAGAGCTTTCTCAGGGCCGCCGACGAAGGCGGACGCGGTCCCGCGGGGCGGAGAACCCAGGTCTCGCGATGCCCCACGGTTTCGCCGGGCTTGAGCGTGAGCGCCGGCCCCATGGTTTCCATCTCGACCATGAAATTGTCCGGCCCGACATAGAGGGCGAGGTTCGTGCCCAGCGGGTAGTTCCCGGCCGGATCGAACCGCGCGTGCTTGGCAAACAGGACGTCGCGGACGGGGTCGTGCAGCGCGAGGATGCCGGCGTCAGCCTTGAGCATGCGCTTGTTCTCGCGGCCCGACGGCCGGAGCACGAGCTGGTCGCGCGTGAAGGCGAACTGCGGGTCGTCGTAGCCGTGGCCGCCGTGCCCGCCGCCCCAGGTGTGGAAGGCGACGATGGTGGCGTAGTCCCAGGCCGAGCCATCGCCGAGCGGCGTGACGTAGGTGCTCGTGGCGGACGGTTTCGTGCAGGTCAGCGCCCAGAGCCCGCCGCTCCAGAGCATGTCGCCCGCGTTGACCGCGAAGTGCTCGATCTCGACGCGGTCGGGGGCGAGCGCGCGGACGCGCAATCCGCGCCGGAGCCTGGTTTCGGGGTCGACGGGCGCGGCCACGACGAATCCGCCGCGCTCGAGCACGACGTCGCTCGGGCCGTTGTCGGGCCGGTAGGTCTCCTCGCTTTCGTCCGCCCCGGGCCGCGCGGTCCACAAGCGGTGCCCGCCCATCAGGTCCCACGCGCCGCGCCGGTATTTGCGCGGCGACCAGAGCAGGAGGTTCTCGCCGCCCGGCACGCCGAGGAAGGCGATGCGCGGGCCGCGTGCGGTGACGACGACAAGGCGGAGCGCGCGGGTGCGCAGCTCGACGGCCTTGTCGCCCTGGAAGGTGAGACGACGGACTTGGGCCATGGGAGAGGGGGCGGAGACTCGGAGGAATTCCGCCCCGGCACAAGGCCGGGTCGGGTCACCCGTGCAGGTAGGACATGAGGAGGTTCTCGAGGTACTCCTGGCGGCCCGACCTCGGCTTGGGCTCGCCGAGCTTCGTGAGCACGAGCTTCTCGAGCGACTTGAAGCTGGCCTTGCCGGTCTCGATGTCCTTGCCGAAGCCGGTGTCGAACGAGCTGTAGCGCTCGGCGACGTGCTGCTCGAACACGCCGTCCGCCAGGATCCGGCGGGCGAGCTTGAAGGCCAGCGCATAGGCGTCCATCCCGCCGATGTGGGCATGGAAAAGGTCCTCGGGGTCGATCGAGGGCCGGCGCAGCTTTGCGTCGAAGTTGAAACCGCCCGTGCCGAGGCCGCCGGCGCGGAGGATGGACACCATGGCGAGGGTGAGCTCCTTCACGTCGGTGTTGAACTGGTCGGTGTCCCAGCCGAGGAGGGGATCGCCCGTGTTGGCGTCGATCGAACCGAGCATGCCGGCGGCGGCCGCGACCTCGATCTCGTGCTGGAACGAGTGGCCCGCGAGGGTGGCGTGGTTCGTCTCGATGTTGAACTTGAAGTGCTGCTCGAGGCCGTAGGTGCGGAGGAAGGCGATGCCGGAGGCCACGTCGAAGTCGTACTGGTGCTTCGTGGGCTCCTTGGGCTTCGGCTCGATGAGGAATTGGCCCTTGAAGCCGATGCTGCGGGCGTAATCGACCGCCATGTGGAGGAAGCGGGCGAGGTGGTCCTGTTCGCGTTTCAGGTTCGTGTTGAGGAGCGTCTCGTAGCCCTCGCGGCCGCCCCAGAACACGTAGTTCTCGCCGCCGAGCTCCTGGGTTACTTCCAGGGCCTTCTTAACCTGGGCGGCGGCGTAGGCGAAGACGTGGGCGTCCGGATTCGTGGAGGCGCCGGCCATGTAGCGGGGGTTGCTGAAGAGGTTGGCGGTGCCCCAGAGCAGCTTCACGCCGCTGGACTTCTGGAGGGCCTTGGCGTGCGCGACGACGCGATCGAGGATCTTGTTGGATTCGGCCAGGGTCCGGCCCTCCGGCGCGATGTCACGGTCGTGGAAGCACCAGAACGGAGACTCGATTTTCCGGAAGAACTCAAATCCGGCGTCCAGGCGCGTGAGCGCCACCGAAACCGCGTCCCGGCCGGCCTCCCACGGGCGCTCGATCGTGCCCGGGCCGAACGGATCCGAGCCCGTCCCGCGGAACGCGTGCCAGTAAGCGATCGAGAATCGCAGGTGGTCCTTCAGGCTGCGTCCGTCGATCATCTCCGCCGGGTCATAATGGCGGAAGGCGAGCGGGTTCCGGCTGCGCGGACCCTCGAAGCGAATCGCGGGGACAGAGAAATGCTGCTTGGTCTTCTTCATGGGGAAATGAACGGCGAGCAGAACAAAGCGGGCTTGGCCGAACGAGGGTGAAATTAGTCACACCGTAGCGCATCCCGCGAGCCCGCGCCGATGGGAAATTCTTGCCCCGCGCCGGACGCGGCGGCTGGCTGGCCCGGATGAAAATCGGCTTCCTCGGCGGCACGTTCGATCCGGTGCACTTCGGTCACCTGATCGCCGCGCAGGACGTGCTGGAGCAATACCGGCTCGACCGCCTGTTCCTGGTCCCCGCGGCGCAGGCGCCGCTCAAGCCGCAGGATGTCCAGTCGACCACGGAGGACCGCCTGAAGATGCTCCGCGCCGCGGTCGAATGGGACCACCGGCTGGAAATCTCCGACCACGAGCTGCGGAAGGGCGGGATCAGCTACACCGTCGATTCGGTGCGGCATTTCCGGCGAGAGTTTCCGCAGGACGAGCTTTATTGGATCATCGGCGGCGACCAATTGCCCCTCCTTCACAAGTGGAAGGAAATCAACGAATTGGTGAAAATGGTCGAGTTCATCTTCCTTGAGCGGCCGCGGCATCCCTCCAAGCCCCACGAGGAGATCCCGGGCCTGGTCTTGCATCGCTGCGACGGCCACCTGATCGAGATCAGCTCCAGCGAGCTTCGCCAGCGGGTGCGCGCGGGCCGGTCGCTGCATTATTTTTGCCCCCAGAAAGTCATCGCATACATCGAAGCGCAGGGCCTCTATCGGGCCGAACGATGAAATCTCCCGTCCGCCGCAAGACCACCCCCAAGACCCCCAAGCCGGCCAAGCCGGCCAAGCCGAAGCTCGATCCGACGCGTGCGATGCTGCAACGGCTGGTGGTGGCCTTGGACGCGAAGAAAGCGGGCGACCTGCAGGTGCTGGATGTGAGCGCGCTTTCGAGCATCACGGATTATCTGGTGGTCGCGACGGCGACGTCAGATCCGCACCTCCGGGCGCTGCGGATCGAACTCGAGCGGGTCCTCGACGAGGGCAAAGTACCGATCCTCGGGGTCGACACGACCAAGGGCAGCGGATGGACCGTGGTCGATGCGTTCGAGATCATGATTCATCTTTTTACACCGGAGAACCGAGAGAAATATCGTCTCGAACTACTCTGGAAAGATGCTCGGGAAGTGACAGTTAGTGAGCTGATGTTGGGAAAACAGGGTTAAGCTGGCTATCGCCACCAGTTGGACCTTGCCCCTGGGGGACGGTCCATTAGGAGAGTCACTGTTCTTTGTCGGTATACATAATAGCTGGATAATGCGGCCAGCGTGCCGCCGTTCGTAATAACCCAAATACCCAATGAATACGCAGAGATCGACCCGAGGTTTCACCTTGGTCGAAATCATGATAGTCGTGGTCATCATCGGCCTGCTAGCGGCGATGGCCATTCCTGCCTTCCAGAAGGTGCGGCAGGCTTCCCAGGACAAGACCGTCCTGAACAACATGCGGATGCTGGGGGCTGCGGCCGACCAGTATTTCCTGGAAAACGGCATGAACACGGCGGCGATCACCTCGCTCGTCGGCTCATCCGCCTATGTGAAGAACATCAACACCGTGGCGAATGAGACCTATCCCGAGTTTTACACGCAGCGGGAAGCCATCGTCGTCACCGGCATCGCGGGCTCGAGGACGCTGACCTTCGCCCAATAGACTTTTCGCATCCACGTCAGGGCGTCGGGTCATAAAGATCATGGCGGTCTGGCGCTGGGCCGAAATACCCAACCATAAGCCATAAAAACAATGCATACCACACACCGTTCCGACCGGGGCTTCACCCTCGTCGAAATCATGATCGTCGTCGTCATCATCGGCCTGCTGGCCGCCATGGCGATCCCGGCGTTCCAGAAGGTCCGTCAGTCCTCCCAGGACAAGGCGGTCATGAACAACATGCGCCAGCTCGGCGCCGCTGCCGACCAGTACTTCCTGGAGAACGGCACGTCCACCGCGGCCATCACCTCGCTCGTCGGTTCCTCGGCCTATATCAAGGCCCTGAACACCGTCGCGAACGAGACCTACCCGGCCGCGTACACGCAGGGCGAGTCGATCACGGTCACCGGCATCGCCGGCGCCCGCACGATCACGTACGCTCAGTAATTGCTAAGGGGCAGCGACTTGCAATTCGCGCTTAGCTCCGGGGTTCCCGGTCGCTGCCTCTTTGTTTAAAGTCTTCTCACAAAATAATCTATTGCAGTAGCGGAACCGTTGCCATTCGATCAGTCCGCTCTGCACCAGAGCCGAAAAACATAATAACCCATACATCCATGAATACGCAGAATCGTTCCACCAAGGGCTTCACCCTCGTCGAAATCATGATCGTCGTCGTCATCATCGGCCTCCTGGCCGCCATGGCGATCCCGGCGTTCCAGAAGGTCCGTCAGTCCTCCCAGGACAAGGCGGTCATGAACAACATGCGCCAGCTCGGCGCCGCCGCCGACCAGTACTTCCTGGAGAACGGCACCTCGACGGCCGCGATCACGTCGCTGGTCGGTTCCTCGGCCTACATCAAGGCCCTGAACACGGTCGCGAACGAGACCTACCCGGGCGCCTACACGCAGGGCACGGCGATCACGGTCACCGGCATCGCCGGCGCCCGTACGATCACGTACGCGCAGTAAGTCTGGCCTTTTCTCACTTCAAACCGCCCGCATAACCTGCGGGCGGTTTTTTTATGCCGCGAAGACTGCTGCTGCTGTTCCTGACCACGGCGCTGGCGCTGGTCCTGGGATACCTGACCTTCACGCCGCTCCAGGCGGTCAACCTCGTCCACCACGGCGGCTACTGGCTGCTGCTCGGGACGACCGCATGGTTCGCCTGGCATCTGATCCGGAGCCTGCGGGACACCGCCGAGGAATGGCGCGTTCCGCGCCGGTGGTGGCCCGCCGCGGTGCTGATCGTGGGGCTCGCCGGATGGCTGCACGTCCACGAGGAGCACGGGTTCAAGATCGTGGCCGACGAGGTACTGCTCAGCTCCACGGCCCGGCAGATGCATTTTCACCGGGAAACGGCGGTGATTCTCCGCGGTTACGACTACGCCGGGAACTTCACGCCGATGAACGTCTTCCTGGACAAGCGGCCGCTGCTTTTCCCCTTCCTCCTTTGCACGCTGCACGATCTGACCGGCTACCGCGTGGGAAACGTGTTCGTGCTGAACGGCCTCCTCAGCCTCGCCCTCGTCGGCCTGACCTACCTTGTCGGGCGCCGGATGGGCGGGCCGTGGGCGGGAACGGCGGCCGCGCTTCTCCTGTGCGGGGTGCCGTTGGTGGCCCAGAACGCGACGGGCGGCGGCTTCGAGCTCCTGAACATGGTGATGCTCGTGATGGTCCTCTGGCTGGGCCAGCGCTTTGTCGAACGGCCGGCCGACGAAGACCGCCTCGGGGCCTTCATCCTGGGCGGCGTCCTCCTCGCCCAGGTCCGCTACGAGTCCGTGCTGTTCGTCCTGCCCGTCGGGCTGACGGTGATTTATACCTGGTGGCGCGAGCGCCGGCTGCTCCTGCCGGGCCCCCTGCTCGCGGCGCCGCTGCTGCTCGTGATCTGGCCGCTGCACCATAACGTGTTCAAACTGAGCGAGGCGGCCTGGCAGCTGTTCGACATCGCCGGCGCCACCGACCCCTTCGGGATCGGGTACTTCTACGACAACATCGGGCACGCGATGAACTTCTTCTTCACCGCGGACGGGAGCCAGCCGAGCTCGTGGCCGCTTGCGGTGCTCGGCGTCCTTTCGTGCGGCCTGTTCATGCTCCTGCTGTACAAGGAGCACCGCACGCTGGTGCGGGATCCCGCCGGCTCGGTCGTCGTCATTTTCGTGCTGGGCCTGTTGGTCCACACCGCGGTTATGCTCTGCTACTTCTGGGGCAAGTGGGACGACCCCGTCATCCGGCGGCTGAGCCTTCCCGCCCATGTCCTGCTCGTGGTCGCCGTGCTCTTCGTCTGGCCCCGCCTGCTGGGCGTCGCCTGGCGCTGGCCCGCGCTCGCGGCGCTCGGGGCGGTCATCTTCTTCTCGCTGACCGTGCCGGCATCGGCGATGCACCGGTTCACGCGGGACAACTTCGCCGCCCGGACCACGAACTGGCTGGGGGGCTACATCCGGCAGCTGCAGGACAAGCGCGTGCTCGCGATCGACAACAACGCGGGCCTGCAATGGTTCCTCTATGCGCAGTCGAGCGTGAATCCCGCCCGCCTGAGCGAGTCGTGGGAGGGCTACGCCTACCACTTTCGCATCCGCACGTTCGACGACTACTTCGTCGTGCAGCGCGTGGGCCACGACCTGCGCACGGGCGAGAAGTTCGTCTCTTGGGAGGACGACATCGGGCCGGCCTTCGAGCTGGAGTTGATCGAGGAGAAGGCCTTCGCGCCCATGTATCTCGTCCGGCTCAGCCGCGTGAAGGCCGTCGACGAGGAAAAGCTGAAGGCGTGGGCGGCGGAGCGGAAGAAGGCCCATGCGGCCACGGTGAAGACCACGGTGCCGCTGCCGGTCGCCGACGCCGACCAGCTCGCCGACTGGATGCGCAAGCTACCGTGAGCCGACCCGGCTCTCGATGAGCGAGGCAAGCTCGTCCGGCGTCCCGTCCACGACCGTCCGCACCTCGGCCGCGTCGAGGCGGAACACCAGGATCGAGCTCTCCACGATCGCGTCGGCCGGACGGCGGCGGAGGTACAGGCACAGGCGCGCGAACCGCAGCCGGTCCAGGTTCCAGAGCGGGTTCGACTCGCCTTCCCCGAACTCGGCGATCGCGGGATCGCGCCCGGCCGCCAGCTGCTCCCGCATCGCGCGCAGGAACATGCGGTAGGCGGTCTCGTGCCGCACGCCCCACTCGCCCGCCCACGGGCTGTAGGGGTCCTGCAGCATCGTCGCGCTCAGGCAGAAGAGGCCCGGCTCGAGCTCGCGGTAGTACCGTTTGCGGTAATGCTGGTAGTAGGGCGCCAGCGGCTCGGCGGCGATGCCTTCGTAGCGAGCATCGCCCATCCCGAAATACGACAGGTAAACCTTCTCGCCGGGCCGGCGGTTCGCGTCGAGCCAGCGCTTCAGGCCCGGCAGATCCTGGCCCCAGTCGAGCGAGCTGTCCACCAGGTGCCGCCAGCCCTCGTCGGAGCCGCCGACCGTGAGATTGAAATGGGCGAGGTAGTTCGGGCGGATCCGCGCGGAATCGACGGCGGCGGCGAGCAGCACCACCAGCGCCACCCCTTTCCACGCGCGGGTCGCGGCGGGCCGGACCAGCACCCCCGCGAGGATGAAGAGCGGGGGGTAGATCGGCAGGAGATGGCGGTGGCCGATGTTGAGGTTGCTCGTGACGGAAACCAGGCCGAACACGGCCAGCAGCGCGAGCAGGGGCGCGAACCGCCGGAGGCCCGCCTCGAGGGGCGCGAGGCCGCCGCGGGCGACGTCGAGCCCGCGGCGCAGCGCGACGAGGCCCGCGAGCCCAAGCGCGGCCAGCTCGGCGACCGGCGTCTTGACCAGGAACGCGTAGGGGAAGAACCACCACCAGCCGGTCTGGGAGTAGTGTCCGGCGAGAAACGCGCCCCGGTTCTCGGCCGCGTGCAGGACGTAGGCGAAGCCGTGGACGTACGCTTCCGGCAGGAGTCTCCCGTCCTTCAGCGCCACGAGCACCCAGCGTTTCCAGCCTCCGGCCGGAAGCAGCTCGCTCCACGGGATGTAGTATTTCCAGCCCGGCGGCAGGCCGGCGGCGAAGCCGGAGTGCCGGAACCCAAAACTGGCCCAGATGATCGCCCACGCCGCCACGACATGGGCCAGCGTGGCGCCGGCCAGGATCGCCCACCAGCGGCCGGCGCCGGGCAGCCCGCGGCGGCGGCATGCCTGGGCCAGAATCAGGAGCGCGTAGATCGGCGGCAGCACCACGAAGGAGAACTTGGCGACCGTGGCGAAGCCGGTGAGCGCGAGGCTGGCCGCCAGGCGGCCGGCGCCGGGCCGCTCGAGGAACCGCCAGAACGCGCCCGGCGCGGCGAGGAGGAAGAACGCGGCGCACATGTCCGACGTGACCAGGGGGCCGTGCGCCAGCGCGGTGGCGGAGAAGGCATGGAGCCCGAGCGAGAAAAGCCCGGCGAGGTCGCCCCAGAGCCGGCGCGACCACGCGAACACCAACGCGCCGACCGCCACGCTCCACAGCGCCATCGTCCCGCGGGCCGACGCGAGCAGGAAGTCCGTTTCGTTGCCCGACTCGAAGAAGAACCGCTGGCCGACGCCCCACACGTTCGAAAGCGACCAGGTGGGCGGGTCCTCCGCCGGCTCGAGCCGCGGCTCGAGCGCGAGCAGCGGCAGCGCGCCCCAGCGCTGCGGCAGGTTGCCGTTCTCCGGCTGGAAGCGGTAGTCGTCGAACTTCCAGTACGCGTACCCGCTCACGAGGTGCGCGGTCTCGTCGGATGTAACGGTTTTGCTAAACCAGCCCGTGACGCCCAGCCACCAGTGCAGCGCGAGCAGGAGGGCGGCGGCCGCGGTGACCAGGGCGGGTCGGAATGGTGCGGTCGGGCGGTGCACGCGGCAGAAATGCGTGGACTTAGTTTTCGTCGGGCCCGACGCTCGTCAACACACGAAGCCGGATGAACGCCGACGAGTACGCCAACATGGAGCGCATGGAAGGCGCGCACTGGTACTATTCCGGCAAGCGGATCTTTTCGCGCGAATGGCTTCGGCGCGTCCGCCCGCCCCGGACGGCGGACACGCTGCTGGACTGCGGCGCCGGCACCGGCCGCTTCGCCAAGGAGATGGAGGCCGACTGCCGCGTGCTGGTGCTGGACGACCACGAGGAGGCGCTGCGCATCCTGCGCACCAAATTCCGGCCGGAGCAGATCCTGAGCCTGGCCGGCGACCGCGTGCCGCTGCCCGACGGCTCCCTGCAGTACGTCACGGCGCTCGACGTGCTCGAGCACACGCCCGACGACCGGGCGGTCGTCGACGGCTTCCACCGGCTCCTCGAGCCGGGCGGCGTCGCCCTCGTCACCGTGCCCGCGAGCATGGCGCTGTGGAGCGACTGGGACGAGGTCCTGCATCATTTTCGCCGCTACTCGCGGCCGCAGCTCAAGGCGCTCTTTCCTCCGGAAAAATGGGAGGTCCTGCACGTCAACTACACGAACGTGGCCGTGTACCCGGCCGTGTGGCTGGTGCGGCGCTGGCGCAAATGGTTCCCGCGGCGCGACGGGGCGGCGCGCTCCGAGGACCGGATGCCGGCGCCCCCGGTGAACGCGCTGCTGCGCTGGCTCTTCGTCCAGCCGGCCTATTGGCGCGTGCCCTTTCCTTTCGGCGTCAGTCTCCTGCTGGTGGCGCGGCGGCGCTGACCGGGGCCGCCTGATCCAGCGCGCTCGCCGGCAGCACGCGCGCCGCGCCGATGCGCCGGCCCGAGGCGTCGAGCAGCACGGCTTCCAGCGCTTCGGGTGGCGGCAGGGGGCGGATGGGCCAGAACGCGAACGTCAGCCGCAGCGGCTGGTCCAGCTCGAGCGGCCACGGGGCGGCGCGGGCCGGCCCGGTCGCTGCGCCGGCCAGGTCGATCGGAAGCGCTTCGACCTCGGCCCGGGTCGCGTCGAGGTCGAGGACGCGCCACTGCCCGCCGGCCACGTTCCACAGCTCGATGCGCGCCACCCGGCCCGGCCGGCGGTCGAGGGTCAGCGCGAGCCGGTGCGGCTGGTTCTCGGCCGGCGGATACAGCAGCTGGCCGGTGGAGAGCGGCGCGATCGTGCGGTCGTGGCGGACCCAGAACGAATAGCCCTCGATCGCGAACGCGCGCCGGTAGTGGGCGCGGAGATAGTCGAGCACCGGGCTTGCCGGCCGGAAGCCGGTCTCCACGAGTGCGGCGAGGATGTTGTGCTGGACCACGAAGACCGCCCGCGGCTCGCGCTCGAGGCGGGCGAGCATCTCCTGTTGCTGGCGCGGCGAGAGGAGGGAGAACCAGTGGGTCACGTTCGCGGACGTCGGCGTGGGCACGCCGGACCAGAGGTTGAGGGAGTACGCCCCCGGCAGGCTCAGCAGCACGCTGCCGTGGGCGGTGGCGTTTTCGGTGACCACCCGCAGCGCCGAGGCGATCGGCGCCGGCAGGAGGATCTCGCCCGAGCCGGCGACGCCGATCCGCTCGCCGTTCACCTGGTTCATCCGCGCGATGCGGCCCAGCATCCCCGTGACCCCGACCGCGAGCATCACGGCGCCGGCTCCGACCAGGCCGCGCGTCCAGGCGATCCGGCGCGCCGTCGCATTCCTCTGCAGGTGCGCCACCGACTCATGGAATCCGGACAGCATGAGCGGCACCCAGAGGAAGGTCCCCCAGTTCAGCTGGCTCCCGGCCACGGGGTAGGCGTGGAGGCTCTGGAGGACCAGGAGCAGTGCGAGCCACGCGCGGGCGCTCACGCCGGCGTCATCGGAATCCCGTTCCAGCGGAAACGCGAAAAGCCCCGCCAGCGGCACCCCGAAGCACAACGCGATCGCCGCTTGGCTCGTCTGGAAGCTCGGGATCAGCGTCAGCTGGAAGCCGAGGGTCGCCGCGATCCGGGTCCATGCGATCGCCGTCCGCCAGCGGCCGTCATCCCGGCGCCGCGCCGCCAGGGCGACGAGGCCGAGTGCCGCGCCGGCGACAGCCAGGACCCCGGGGCGCCACTGCACGGCGAAGGCGTAGATGCCGGGGTGCTGCAGCGGGGCGACGACGACCCCCTGGAACAGCGCGTACGGCGACGTCCCGCGCGCGGCCATGAGGACCGCGACCGCGGCCGTGACGGCGAGGCCGGCCGCGCCGAACCCCAGCCACGGCCGCCATCCGGCGGGAGGCAGGCGCTCGAGCCCGGCCCGGGCCGCGATCAAGACCCCGCCGGTGGCCAGCGCGCTCAGTATGGCGAAGGTCAGCACCCAGGGCGCGGACAGGAGCGAGCGCATGAGCGCCAGCGGCAGGAGGGCCCCGAGCCCGAACAGCAGCACCCGCAGCGGCCCGGCGTGCGGGCCGCGATGACAGAGAGCGAGGGCAAAGGCGGCGGAGAAGATGAGGAAGGCGCCGACGTTGATCTTGGTCAGCGCGAGCGCCGCGCCCGCCAGCCCCGCCACCAGGCCGAAGCGATCGAGCCGCCCGCTTCGCAGGGCCTCGATCCCGAGCCACGCCGCCGCCGCCACGAGCAGCGTCACCGTGCCGCCGGGATGCATCGGCTCGTGGATCATGATCCAGAGGAAGGCGAACACGTCGACCAGGCCGAAGAGCACCAGCGGCCAGGGCGCGCGCGCACGGTGCAGCGCGAGGGCGCAGAGGCCAGCCGTCCCGAGCCAGTTCACGAGGGTGATCCAGCGCCCGGCCGTGCTGCCCCAGGCGAAGTCCAGCGCCCGCTGCAGCCCGTCGTAGAAGAGGTAGAAGAACGGGCCGTACTGCGTGAAGATCACGTCGTAAAGCCCGCCGATCCGGCCGAAGTCGCGCAGCGTGATGAGGACGTAGCCCTCGTCGTCGTAGAGCATGAACGTCGTGAAAAGCAGTCCATGCCCGATCCAGCCGAGGACGGCGGCCGTGGCGGCGAGGAGGACGAGCAGCGTCAGGCGCCTACTCAAAGCCGACCTTGCGTTTGACGATGTAGTGCGGCCGGCGCTTCACCTCGTCGTAGATTCGGCCGAGGTATTCCCCGAGCACGCCGATGCCGATGAGCTGCACGCCGCCGAGGAAAAGCAGCAGCGTGACGAGCGTGGTGAAGCCGGTGGAGGCGATTTCGACGCCGAGCAGCCGCCGGACCACGAAGAACAGGCCGACCGCAAACCCGATGCCCGCGATCACGAGTCCGACATAGGTCACGAGCCGGAGGGGCAGGCGGGAGAAGCTGAACACGCCGTCGAGCGCGTAGCGCACGAGCTTGCGGAAGGTGACGACCGGCTCGCCCGCGACCCGCTCATCGCGGTCGTACTGGACCTCGCCCCGCGTAAAGCCGACCCACGCCCGCAGGCCGGGAAAGAAGCGGTGCTTCTCCGGCAGCTGGTTGAAGGCCGCCACCGCCGCGCCGTCGAGCAGGCCGAAGGTGCCGGTGTTGTTCTCGATCGGGAAGTCGGAGAGCCGGCCGAAGAGACCGTGGAACAGGTCGAAGCCGACCCGGCGAAGGCCGCGCTCCTTGCGGGAGCGGCGGATGGCGAGCACGACCTCGGCGCCATTGCGCCACGCCGCGACGAGATCCGGAATCACCTCCGGCGGATCCTGGAGGTCGGCGTCCATCGTGACCACCGCATCGGCATCGCCCGCGTGCGCGAGCCCGGCGGTGAGCGCCGCCTGGTGGCCGAAGTTGCGCGAGAAGTCCACCAGCCGGTAGCGCGGGTCGGCCTGCGCCCGCTCGGCCGCGATCCGCACCGTGCCGTCGCGGCTGCCGTCGTTGACGAACACCACGTGCCAGAGGCACTCCGGCCGGGCCGCGAACAGGGCGTCCAACCGCCGCAGCAGCTCCGGCAGGACGGCCTCCTCATTGTACACCGGAATGACCAGCGCGATGCGTGGGATGGCGGATTTCACGAAGGGGAGGGCGGGGGCGTGAGGGCGCGGGAGCTTCGCGCGGCCAGGACGGCGGCCGCAATGCTGGCAAGGGCGAGGCAGGGTGCAACCGGGGCCGGCAGGCAGTCGCGAAGAAAACGGACGCCGGTCGCGGCTTTCAAGCCCGCATTGAGCGCCGCCGTGCCATGGACCACAAGGAGTTGCGTAAGATCGCGGACTGACGACCAGTCCGGGTGCGGAGGCTTCGCCTGAAGCCAGTAATGAAGGCCGATGCCGACCGTCAGGTCCCAGGTCAGCGCCACGACCACGACCAGCGCAATGGCCCGGCCCAGCCCGGGCAGGCGGGCCGCGAGCACGGCGAGTCCCGCGATCGCCACCGGCTGCAGACAGATGTGCGCCAGGCCCCAGGCATCCGGCGCGCCGTGCACGGCCACCCCCAGGATGACCGCGGCGGCCACGCCCGGGATGACCGCCGCCGGCCGGACCGCCGGCGGCCCCGCGCGCCACGCGGCGCGCCCGCGCCAGGCCGCGACCGCCAGGACGGCCGCGCCGGCCGAGCCGAGCAGGCCGAAGAGGTTCACCTGGTAGATCATGAACACTTGGTGGCGGAACCGCTCCGCTCCGCTCCCGAACGCGATGATGCGGGGATCGACGTTCCGCAGCGGATGCGGCACCAGCGTGGCCCAGACATTGCCGGCCACCTTCGCGGCCTGGGCGAGCCCGCCCGTCGGTCCGAACTCGATCGCGGTCGAGTTGCTGAGGAACGTCCCCGCCACCCCGTAGTGCCGCAGCGACCACCCGAACCACAGCGCGAGCAGCGGAGGCGCGACCGCCAGTCCGACCGCCGCCTCCCGGCCGAGCACGGCGAATTCGCGCCGGCGCAGCCGCGCGAAAAGCCACCACGCGACGAGCACCAGGCAGAACGGACCCGCCGAATAGTGCGCCAGCACGCCGGCCGTGAGCGCAAGCGTCGCCACGGCGAACCGCGCCCGCGTTTCGGGCCGGTCGATTGCCGACAGCAGGAAATGCGCGCCGGCCAGGACGAAGAACGCCGCGGGGAGCTTCGTCCACGCGAAGGTCGTGTTCTGCAGGAACGACGGGTTCAGCGCCAGGAGCGCCGCGAGCCCGAGCAGCGTGCGGGCTCCACCGCCGGCCATCCGGCAGAGCAGGGCGGCCGGCAGGAAGACGAGCGAGCTCCAGAGCGCGGACACGACCTGCCCGGTCGCGAAGCTCGAATCGCCGACCGCGTGGAACCCCGCGGTCACGACGTTCACGAGGGGCGGGCGCGCCGGGAGCAGGTAGTCGCCGATGAAATTGAAATCGAGCGCCCAGTGCTCGCGGAAGAACAGCGCGCGCTGGTGGTGCTCCAGCCAGTCGCCGCCCCACGCGCCCCCGCTGTAGCTGCGCACCGTCGCGAGCAGCGCCTGGGTGGCGAGGGCCAGCGCCGCCCAGGCCCAGAGCGCCGTCCGTGCCTCCGGCGCGGACCACAGCGCGCGGACGCTGCGGTGCTCCAGGGCGAGCGCGAGCGCGCCGGCCAGCGGGGCGAGCCCGAACAGCTGCAGCGAGAGGCCGGCGGCGTAGAGGACGAACGCGAACGCGAAGCAGCAGGAAAGCCCGGCCACGGCCGCGGCGCAGAGCCGCTCGAGCGGATCTTCCAGCAGCCGTCGCGCGATCGGCCAGCCGAGCCCGAACACGGTCACGACGAACATCAGCAGCAACTGGCCGTATCCGAGCACGGTCATGGCGGGGAGGATTCCGGCCAGCTGTGGACCGTCCACAGCCCGACGACCGTCGGGCTGCGCTCGGCCGGGCTCAGGGAGAGGGCGAGCCCCCAGTTCGATTCTGCGGACGGCAGCGCGACGATGTGCCACCGCGGCGGCAGATGCCGGCGCAGCTGGTTCGGCGGGACGGCGCGGGCGGCGAGTTGCCGGATCACCAAGCCGTCCTCGGTGTGGTCGTGACGATGCTCGCGGTAACGCGCGATCAGCGGGTTCCAGGGGAACCAGATTTGTCCCGGGAACTCGCGCGCGAGGAAGTCGCCCTGCGCGAGATGCGCGGTCAGGGGACGCCAGACCTGGACCGCCGGCGCCGCCAACCGGTAGCCGGTCGCGCCGACCAGCACGGCGAACGTCGCCACGGCTGCCCGGCGCCGGCCGGCGGCGAGCGGCGGGGCGACCAGCAGCGCCGGCAGCAGGTAGAGGAGGCCGTGCAGCGAGTTGATGGTCCCCCCGATCTTCATCAGCGCCGCGAGGCCGGCCGGCAGCGAGAGCAGCCACAGCAGCGCCGGCAGCAGGAGCGGCCCGTCGCGCCGCCAGATCCGCCGCCGCCACACCAGGCAGACCAAGCCGGGCGCGCCGACGTGGGCCAGCAACCACGGAAAAAAGGCCATCAACTGCCGGCCGGGGTGCTCGGCCCAGGGCAGCCGGCCCGGGAGCGTGACGAGGTGGAACGCCAGCGGCTCGAGTCCCCATGCCGCGATCGCGGCGCCGGCACCGGCAAACCCCAGGACCGCCAGGCGCAGGACCTGACGGCCGGCCGCGCGTGGTCCGTGGACCCAGGCCGACCAGATCACCTGGGCGGCGGCGAATTCGAGGGAGGTCTGCTTGCAGGCGAACGCGGCAACCGCGCACGCGGCCGCGATCCAGCCCGCGCCGGCCCGCGCGCCGCCCCGCAGGAGCGCCGTCATGCCGAGCAGCCCGAAGGAAACGGCCAGGTTGTCGGCCTGGAGGTAGTGCAGCGACGAGCCGGGCCATAGCGCGAGCGCGGCCAGGACCGCCAGGATGCGCTGGCCCGCGCCGGCCTCGCCGGGCGCCGCCACGCAGAAGGCGACCAGCGGTCCAACCACGTAAAGGAGGTTCAGCGCGGCCCCCGCCAGCAGCGCGGACGCGGCGTCGCCGGCCCAGGTGGCTGGCCAGAAGAGCAGGACGGGCAGCGGGCCGTAGATCCAGGTGGTCGCGGGCCCGCCCGCAGGGCCGGCGTAGACCGCGCCGCCGTCCGCCAGCAGGAACGAAGGCTGCAGCCGCAACTCGTTCCAGGGGTGGAGCGGGAAGATGCACCAGCACCGCCAGAGCCAAAGCGCGACGAGCACGGTCCCGGCAGCCAGGGCCGCGCGATCGAGCGCTGGACGGCCGGCGAGGTTCATGGCGGCGGCGGGGTGGCCCCGGCCCGGGGCACGAGGGCGTCGAGGTCGTAGATCTGCAGGTGGTGGACCTGCGCGGTCGGCCGATGCCGGGCGGTCAGCTCGAGCAGGAACGGGTACCGCTGGCAGAACCAGTCGCTCATGGGGTTGCCCGTCATCATCGTGACGAAGCGGACGCCGTTGGCGCGGAGCTCGGCGCGGACGTCGTTGAAGGACCGGCCGGGCGTGAACGCCGCGCGGACGTTCGGGCTGAACCAGGGGAGCGCGCGGCCGTTCCGCAGCGTGATCTCCGCGTGGTGCGCCGGGTGGTCGACCAGGATGCTCTCGCCGGCCGCGGCCCCGATCAGCACCGGCCAGACGGCCATCGCGCGGATGTGGACGATCTCGTCGCGCGCGCTTCGCCAGGTCTGGAAGGAATACGGCCACGGCGACTCCTCCGGATGGTGCGGCAGCATCCAGGACCGGCGCGCCGCATCGACCGCGGTGAGCGTGACGGCGGCGGCCAGCGCGATCCGGACGGCGCCGCGCGTGCGCACGAGCCAGCCCGCCAGCGCGGCGCACAGCGCCAGCGCCGGAGCGAGGACGCGGTCGGCGTACGTCCAGCCGGCCGCGGTGGATGGGATCGACCACCACCACAGCCCGGCGATCAGCAGGATACCCGCGCCCAGCGGCCGGCCGGCCCGCCCGGCTCGGGCGAGTCCGACGGCGCCGAGGAGCACCAGCGGGCCCGCGATGATCGCGATCACCACCGGGATGAACCGCGCGTCGTAGTGGCTCGTGCCGACGCCCCAGTAGTTGGCGATCGCCTCCATCATCGCGACATGGACGGGATTGGTCGGAAAGATCCCGCCCAACGCATGCGGGAACAGCGGATTTCCCGTCACGATCCAGTTCCGCAGATACCACGGGCCGGCGACCACCCCGGCCGTCACGGCGAAGCGCAGGAGTGACGCGCGCGGCGCGCGCTGGGCCAGCAGCACCCCGGCCCCGAAGAGGATGAACGCCAGCCCGTACTCGCGGCTCAGCGCGCCGATCCCCGCCGCGAGGCCCGCCCACAGCGCGGTGCCCGGGCGGGGATCGGCGCGATGCTCCACGAGCAGGAAAGCGAGCGCGGCGAACGCCACGGTCGTCATGCCAGTCTCTTGGCCCATCGCGCCGGACCAGAGCAGGAGGGAACTGGTCCCCGCGGCCGCGAGCGCGGGCCAGCCGGCGCCGGGGCCCCAAAGCCGCCCGGCCAGCCGGAGGATCGAGCCGCCGACGAGCAGCGCCTCACCGACCACCCGCGCCGCGGTGAGGGCGGGCGCGACGGAGTTGCAGATCGCGTAGGTCCAGAAATTCAGGACCGGCACGAGCGGCGGGATCCCGTCACACCAGCTGTAGAACCGGAAATCCTCGGCCGACACCGGCGGGTAATGGCCGAGCGACCGCGTCGCCAGCATGAGCCGCGCGAGGTAGTCCCATCGCGTCCCGTTGTCGTAGCCCGAGAGCGGATCGACCGCGGCGCGCAGGGCGACGGACGCGAGTGCCGCGCCGACCGCGCCGACCCACAGCCAGTCGGCGCCCCGCGGCCGCGCCAGGACCGGCCGCGAAAGCGTGGGCGCGCGGCCGCGGCGACGGTACACCACGAGCACGATCGCCAGCGTCACCAGGCCGAGCGCCAGCCCGACGGAGCCGGCGTGCAGGGGGATGCCGAGCGCGTCCACCGCGACCACCGTGTTCAGCAGGATGGCCGCCGAGGCCAGCACCGCGGTCAGGACCGGCGCCGGCGACCCAAGGCCCCGCACCAGCAGCCAGCCCGGCGCGAGGAACGCGATGATGGCCACGGGCAGCCGCAGCAGGCTGAGCAGGTCGGGTTCGATCGGGACCATGGCGCCAATGTCCGCTCAGGGAGGGGGCGACGTCCCGGGCGCGTCCGCGCGGCGCCGGTAGACCATGTAGACGGAGTCGAACTCGAGCAGGCCCCGGCCGGGGAGCGGCTTGACGGCCTCGACCAGGGGACGCCGGTCGGACACGAGGACCATCTCGTAGTCCTTCATCGCCGCCGCGTCGCCGAGCTTGTGGTCCATGTATTCGAGCGGGCGCACCACCACCCAGCTGGGCCGGAGCTCGGCGATCAGCTCGCCGTAGTTCCGCTTCCCGGCTGCGACCAAGCCCGACACCTCAGGCGAACTGAGCCCGGGAAAATCGTAGGTCTTCAAGTTGCTGTAATAGCCGATGTACCCGAGCGACTCGAGGAACACGGAGTCGCCGGGCCTGGCCTGCGATGCGAGCCAGCGCCCGAGCGGTTTCCGTCCGCGATTCTCGACGATCCGCTGCTGATGCCAGGCGTTCGTCGCCGTCACGGCGAGCAGGATGGCCGCGAGGGCGAGGAGCAGGCTGACGGCCACCTGCCCGCCGCGGCGCACCGCCGCCCGCGTCGACGCGAGGGCCAGATGCACGACGCCGGCCAGCGCCACCCCGCCGAGGAAAGTCCACGGCGCGTAGTACCACGGATAGGGCATTACCTGGTTGAGGTACACGCCGCCGACCAGGACCGCGAGCGACGCGGCGCGGGCGGGTCGCGGAAGCGCGGGGACCAGCCACGCGAACGCCGCCACCCGGGCGAGCAGCCGGCAGAGATTCACGAAATCGGCCGACCACCCCGTCGCATAAAAGTACGGCGGCGCGAAGAGCCCGTCGAGGCCCGTGTCCCGCACGAGACAGCGCAGCGGAGCCGTCAGGATCCGCAGGGGGGAGAGATCCGCGGCCACGAGCGCGGACTTTGCGACGATCGTCTGGGGAACCGGCGAGCCATAGTACCACCACGCCCAGAAGAACCAGGGCGCGTACAGGAGGCCGCCGACGCCGATCGCCGGCAGCACGCGGCGCAGCCAGGCGGAGCGTCCCCCGGGAACCGCTGGCTGGAACGCGAACCAGCCCGCCGTGATCGCGCCGGCGACGAGGAAGGCGTCGGGCCGCGTCCACATCAGCCCGGCATAGGCGAGCGCGAGCCGCGGCCACCGCGGACCGCCCGCGCGCGTCAGCTCGCGCCAGGCGAAGGCGGTGAAGAACGCGAGGATGGCGGACTCCATTCCGTTGGCGGAAAACGCGACCTGCTTGGCCTCGAAGGCGCCGAACGCGAGGCCCGCGGCGAGCGCGAGGGGCGGCCAGCCGTGCTCGCGGGCATGCGCGACCAGCATCGCGGCCGTGCCCGCGAGGGCGAGCGCGCCGACCGCGCGGAAGAACCAGAGCGCGCCGTCCTCGCTGCCCGTCAGCGCGTACCCGAGGGCCGGGAACAGCACGCCGAGGGGAGACGTGAAGGTGTGCACCTTCTCGCCAGGCTGGAACACGAGCCCGAGCCCGTCGACGAGGTTTCGGCTGCTGCGGAACGTTATCCAGTAGTCCTCCCAGACCTGCGTGGTCACGGCGCCGTAGGCGAGCACCAGCGCCCCGGCGAGCAGGGCCGCGAGCCGCAGGCCGCGGTCCGATTCCGGCGGAGCCTGTCCGGTCGATTCGCTCACCGGAACAGGTTGTACTTTATGATCGCGTAGATCGCGCGGAAGCCGTCGCGCCAGCCGATCTTCTTCCCCTCGGCGTAGGTGCGGCCGTAGTAGCTGATGCCGACCTCGAAGATGCGGCACTCGGGCAGGGCGGCGACCTTGGCGGTGATCTCCGGTTCGAACCCGAAGCGGTTCTCCTCGACCGTGATCTTCTGGAGCACGTCCCGGCGGAACAGCTTGTAGCACGTCTCCATGTCCGTGAGGTTCACGTTCGTGCACATGTTCGAGAGCAGGGTGAGGAAACGGTTGCCCACCATGTGCCAGAAATAGACGACGCGGTGCGCCTCGCCGCCCATGAAGCGCGAGCCGAAGACGACGTCGGCCTTGCCGTCCAGGACCGGCTGCAGGAGCCGCGGATACTCGCGCGGATCATACTCGAGATCGGCGTCCTGGACGATGACCACGTCGCCCGTGGCCGCGGCGAATCCCGTGCGCAGCGCGGCGCCTTTGCCGGCGTTGGCGGGATGGTAGAGGATCTTGTCGACCAGCGGCTCGATCTCCGTCTTCAGGAGGTCCCGCGTGCCGTCCGTGGAGCAGTCGTCCACGACGATGATCTCCTTCGACGCCACCGGAGCCGCGCGGACCGCGTCGATGATGGCACGGATGGTCTTCCGTTCGTTGTAGCAGGGGATGACAACCGAGAGTTTCATGCAGGGGAACGCCGGGGCCACCTTAGGGGAGGGGCAGGGCGATGGAAGCGCAAACATGGCTTTTATGAGGGCTTTACACCGTTTCGGCCCGCCTCCGGCCTTGACGGTGCGGAACGGCCGCCGGCATGTTGGGACCCCATGGCCGAGCCCGCTTCACGACCGAACTGGTCGCTCCTGATCAAGCTGGCGGCCGGCGCGGTCCTCGCGCTGGCCGCGGTCGCGCTCATCGCGCAGGGCGTGGACGTGAAGGCTCTCATCCAGCGCGGTCTCGAGCTGATCCGCGGCGCCGGCCCGGTCGCGTACTTCACCGCGATGGCAATCCTGCCGGCGTTCGGCGTGCCGGGCACGGCGTTCACGTTGACCGCGGTGCCGGTATTCGGCCCGCGGCTGGGGACCGTCCCGGTGCTGGCCCTGGCGCTCGCCGCGCTCACGGCGAACATCGCGCTCACGCACTTTCTCGCCAGCCGGTGGTTCCGTCCGCCGCTCCAGAGCCTTCTCCGGCGGCTCGGGTACAAGCTGCCGCAGGTCGAATCCGCCGACGTGACGGACCTCATCGTGCTGCTCCGGGTCACGCCGGGCATCCCGTTCCCCGTGCAGAACTACCTGCTCGGCCTCGCGGGCGTGCCCTTCGTCCGCTACCTCGTGATTTCCTGCCTGATCCAGTGGCCGATCAATGTCGCGATCATGCTCTTCAGCGACGCCCTGATGCACGGCAAGGGCCGGCTGGCCTTTCTCGCGCTCATGGGCCTCCTCGCGCTCCTCACGGCGACGCACCTGGTGCGCAAGCATTACGGCGCCCGGCGCCCGGCCCCGCCATGAACGGCCGGGACGAGCCGCTGGGCGGGCCGACGAGCGATCGCGTGGAGTCGGTTGCGGACTTCACGCGCCGCGTGAAGTCGGTGCTCGAGGGCGCGATCGCCCCGGGCTGGGTCCGCGGAGAGGTCTCGAACCTGCGCGTGCAGCCGAGCGGCCACGTGTACTTTTCGCTCAAGGACGCGGCCGCGCAGCTCGCCTGCGTGCTGTTCCGCGGGGACGCGCTGCGGCAGGGCGTCCGGCTCCGCGACGGGCTCGCGATCGTGGCCTTCGGCTCGGTCGGTGTCTACGAGGCGAGGGGCCAGCTCCAGCTCGTGGTGCGCGCCGTGCTCGAGCAGGGCGCCGGGCAGCTGCAGCAGCGGTTCGAGGCGCTGAAGCGCCAGCTGGCCGGCGAGGGCCTGTTCGCGCCCGAGAACAAGGTGCCGCTCCCGCTGCTGCCGCGCACGGTCGGCTTCGTCACCTCGCCGACCGGCGCCGCGCTGCAGGACTTCATCCGCATCCTCACCCGCCGCGGGTGGACCGGCCGGCTGGTCGTGCTGCCGGCGCGCGTGCAGGGCGAGGGCGCCGCGGCCGAGATGGTCGCCATGCTGCGCGAGGCGGAAGCCTCCGGGCTGTTCGACCTCCTCGTCATCGGCCGCGGGGGCGGAAGCATCGAGGACCTGTGGGCGTTCAACGAGGAACCGCTCGTCCGGGCAGTCGCGGCCTGTCGCGTGCCGATCGTGTCCGCCGTGGGCCACGAGATCGACTTCACGTTGTGCGACTTCGCCGCCGACGTCCGCGCCGAGACGCCGAGCGCCGCCGCGGAGCTGGTCTCGAGCAACTATCTGGCCGCCGCGCAGCGACTCGAGGCCGCCGGCGAGACCATGGGCGCCATCCTGCGCGACGCGACGCTGCGGGCCCGCGCGCGGCTGGATCACGGGCGGAGCCGGCTGCGGCTGCTCTCCCCCGCGGCGATGGTCGAGCAGCACCACCTGCGGCTCGACGATCTGGCCAACCGGCTGAGCGCCGGCCTGCGGCACGGTGTCCAGGCACGGCGGGAGCAGCTCGCGGGGGCCCGGGCCCGGTTCGGCGCGGTGGCGCCGGAAAAGCGGATCGCGCAGGAGTCCCACCGCCTGCTGGCGCTGTGGAAGCGGCTCGAGTCCGCCAGCCCGGGCTCGGTCCTGAAGCGCGGATTCGCCGTCGTCCGTGACGAGGCCGGCCGGCCGGTGAGCCGCGCGCAGAGCCTGCGGTCGGGGCAGGGAATCGTGACCGAATTCCATGATGGTCAGGTGAAGAGCCGGGTGGAATAGGGCGCCGGCCCCGCCGCTCTGACTGGGTGCGGGGCGTCGCGGCCCGACCGCGGGTTTCGCCGGGAGCACCGGTTCGGCCGGCGCCCCTCCGCCCCGTTTGCATCCCTCCCCGCCATGCCTAATCTCCCTTCGATGAAGCCCGCGCCCTCTGCGCTCCCGTTCGTCGCCGCCCTGGCGTTCACGGCGGCCGTTTTCCTCCACGCCTCCTCCAAGCCCACCATGAAATCCGCTCCCGATGCCACGCCCGCGTCCGAAGCCGCGTTCTGCCCGCCGGACGACAAGAAATCCGCCTGCGGCCTGCCCTCGAAGGTCGTGATCGACATGAGCAAGGCGAAGGTGAAGCGCTCGGACGAGGAATGGCGCGCGCGGCTCACGCCCGAGCAGTACCGCGTCGCTCGGCAGCAGGGCACCGAGCCGCCGTTCCGCAACCCGTACTGGAACCACAAGGGCGACGGCATCTATTTCTGCGTCGGCTGCGACACGCCGCTCTTCGACTCGCGCCACAAGTTCGATTCCGGCACCGGCTGGCCGAGCTACTGGCAGCCCCTCGAGAAGGTGTTCGTCGCGGAGGAACGCGACTTCAGCCACGGCATGGTCCGCGTGGAAACCCATTGCGCCGTCTGCGGCAGCCACCTCGGCCACGTGTTCGACGACGGCCCGGCGCCGACCGGCCTGCGCTATTGCATCAACAGCGCCTCGCTGAAGTTCATGGCCCGCGCCGAATACGACCGCTGGGCCGCGCAAAACAGCCCCGCGAAGGCGGGACCGTAGCCTTCGGCCTTCGTTCCGATCGCAGCGGGGCCTCCGCCCGGGGGCGGCGTCCTGGCGAGGAGGCGCGCCTTGCGGCAACCGGTGAGGGCGCGGCCGGGAAAGGATTGAGCCCGGGGCCGCGCCTCGCTTTCGAGGAACCGTGACCGACTCCCGCGCCTTCGACCTGCTCCGCGTCCGCGTGCACCCGGACCGCGCGGCGGTGGGCGCCGCCGCCGCGGACGACGCCGCCGACGCGATCGACCGGGCGGTGGCCGGCCGGGGCTCCGCGCGCGTCGTGTTCGCCTGCGCCCCGTCCCAGTCGGAGATGCTGGCGGCGTTGCGCGCCCGTCCGGTCGATTGGGCGCGCGTGACCGCCTTCCACATGGACGAGTATGCCGGCCTGTCCGCCGGGCACCCCGCCTCTTTCCGGCACTACCTGCACGAACATCTGCTGCGGCGCGTGCCGGTCCGGGAGTTCCACGGCATCGCCGGGGAGGCGGGCGACCTCGCGGCCGAGGGGCGGCGCTACGCGGAGCTCCTGCAGGCGGCGCCGATCGACCTCGTGTGCCTCGGGATCGGCGAGAACGGGCACCTGGCGTTCAATGACCCGCCGGTCGCGGACTTCAACGATCCCCTGGCCGTGAAGGTGGTGGAGCTCGACGAGCCGTGCCGCCGCCAGCAGGTGAACGACGGCTGCTTCCCCTCGATCGCGGAGGTTCCGCGTCGGGCGCTCACGCTCACGATTCCGATGCTCCTGGCCGGCCGGGCCCTCGTGGTCACGGTGCCCGGCCCGCGGAAAGCGGCCGCCGTGAGGTCGGCCCTCATCGGCCCGGTGGCGACGGCCTGCCCGGCGAGCATCCTGCGGACGCACCGGTCCGCGGCCCTTCACCTCGACCGCGACGCCGCGGCGGGCGTGGCGGCGACGACGCTGCCGTCGTTCCAGGGGTAGAGCCAGTAGCGCTTGCTCTGCTCGCGGTAAACCGCCGCGCGCGCGTCCCAGTTCCGGAGGAACATCGGCACGTCGATGCGGCCGCCGGCGCGCACGAGCTCGTCGTACCAGGCGTTCGACCCCACGTGGATCTTGAAGGTGCGCTGCTCCGACGCCGTCAGCATCGCGAAGGGATTCATCCGGTTCCACAGCGCCGCCTGTTTCTGCATGTAGAACGACAGCTCGGTCGGGTTCCATTTTTCCCAATCGGCCACGTCGACGTAGACGCCGGTGATGACCTTTCCCGCGCGGTCGACGGCCTGGACCTTCAGGAACTTCACTCCCGGAATGTCGTACGCGTTGAGGGCGGCGATGATCTCCTCGGGGGTCTTGCCCTTGTAGGAGAGGCCGCGGAACGGGTACTGCATGCTGAACGTGTGGCTCCAGTCGTTGTTCTGCTGCCCGAGGCCGGTCATGGCGTAGCCGACCGCGGCGTCGTAGGACTGGATCATGGGCGACGTCGGGATCCACTTCAGCCCCGTGTCCGGCCAGCGCATGCCGCGGTGCCAGCCGCGCATCGGGATCACGGTCAGCCGGCCGCGGAGGCGGACGGAATCGGGCACGTTGATGCCCGCCGCGCTCGGCACGAACATGATGCCCGGCGCCTCCTTGGCCATCCGCGCGAGCTCGCCGATCGTGAGCCCGTGCACATAGGGGACGCGGAAGACGCCGACGTAGCTCTTGAGGTCCGCGTCGAGCGGGGGCCCGTGGACCTTGAGTCCGCCGAGCGGGTTCGGGCGGTCCAGCACGACGACCTCGACGTTGTTCTCGAAGCAGCCGGCCATCGCGTAGACCATCGCGCTGGCAAAGGTGTAGGAGCGGGATCCGATGTCCTGCAGGTCGATGACGACGGCGTCGAGCCCCTTGAGCATCGGCGCGGTCGGCTTCTTGTGCGGGCCGTGCAGCGAGAAGATCGGCAGCCCGGTCGGGATGTGCCGCGAGTCGCCGAAGTCCTTGCCCGCGGCGATGGTGCCCTCGAAGCCATGCTCCGGCGCGAAGAGCGCGACGAGCTTCACGGCCGGCGCCCGGCGAAGGACGTCGATCGTGCTCTCGCCGCGCCGGTTCACGCCGGCCGGGTGGGTGAGCAGGCCGATCCGCTTCCCGGCGATCGCCTTGAACCCGTCGGCCTCGAGCGCGTCGATCCCGAGCATGACCGGCGGGAGGTTCTCGGCGCGCGGGGTGGGCGCCGGCGCCGCGGTCGCCGCCGCCGGCTGGGCGGCGGGCCGGCCCTTCGCGGATGCGGGCTTCGTCGCGCACCCGAACGTCAGCGCGCAGCAGAAGGCGCAGAGCGAGCCGAAGGTGAGCTTCACGAGCAGGCGGCGGGGCATGACCCGGATTCTTGCCGACCGGCGACTGGGTTTGGCGAGGAGAATTCGGGTGACATGGGCCTCAAAGCAGCCGGGCGACCGCGGCCGCGAGCAACTCGGGCGCGCGCCGCAGGGCGTCGGGCAGCGGCACGCCGGCGGGCGTGATCGCTTGGTGCTCGGCGTCGGCCGGCACGCCGAGGCTGCCCGCGAAGATCCGCACCTTCTTGCCCTGGCGCCGGGCCTCGGCGGCGATCGCGCCGGGCCCCTTGCCGCCGAGCGAGGTGACGTCGTACCGCCCCTCGCCGGTCACGACGAGATCGGCCGCGGCCAGGCGCGCCGGCAGGTCGAGCCAGCGGCTGACGAGCTCGAAACCCGACACGAGCTTCGCCCCCGCCGCGACCATCAGCCCGAAGCCGATGCCGCCGGCCGCGCCGGTGCCGGGCGCCGCCGCCAGCGATTCGGGCCGGCGGAAATGGCCGCAGAGCATGCCCGCCATCCGCGCCATTTCGCCCTCGAGGCGGCTAAAATCCTCGGCCCGGAGCCCTTTCTGCGGACCGAACGTGGCGGTGGCGCCGTGCGGGCCGAGGAGCGGGTTCGCGACGTCGCAGGCGATGAACACCGGAGGGAGCTCGACCCGGCCCGCGAGCCGCGCGATCTCCGGCCACGTCGCCGGCGTTGGAATTACCACGGCGCGGCCGCCGGCGCGGAGGCACCGAAGCCCGAGCGCGGCGAGCGCGCCGAGGCCCAGGTCGTTGGTCGCGCTGCCGCCCAGGCCGAGCAGGATGGCCCCGACCTTCCGCCCGGCGGCGAGATGCAGCAGCTCGCCCGTGCCGAAGGTCGTCGTGTGCCACGGGTCGCGCCGGTCCGGGGCGAGCAGCTCGATGCCGCTGCCCGAGGCGAGCCCCACGATCGCGAGCACGGTCCCGGACGGCACGGGCAGAATCTCGCGGACCGGGGCCGGCAGACGGTCGGCCCCGACCAAGCCGATGCTCGCGCTGACGTTGCGGTCGCGCGGGCCGACGACCGATCGGTGGTCGTAGCGGCCGTCCAGCGCCTCGGTCAGAGTCTCCAGGAACCCCTCGCCTCCGTCGGTGAGCGGGCAGGGATCGAGGGTCCAGTTCGGGTGCCGCGTCCGCAGCGCGGCGGCGGCGATGTCGCAGGCCTGGCGGGCGCTGAGCGCGTCCTTGAACTTGTCGAAGGCGAGCAGGACGCGCATGGGGGCGAAAGGCCGAGTGACCAGGGGGAAGACGGCAGCCGGGGGCGTCCCGCCTCCGGGTGTGGGCTACCGGCTCCCCGGCGCCGGCGTGGCGCGGCGCTTCGCCGCGGCCGCGGCGAGATCCTCGAGGAGCGGCACGGTCTCGTCGAACGCGAGGCAGGCGTCCGTGATGCTCTGCCCGTACGCGAGCGGACGCCCGGCCTCGAGCTTCTGGCTGCCGCCGACGAGGTTGCTTTCGACCATGAATCCGATGATCGCGTCCCGGCCCGGCGCGGGACCGGCCACCTGCGCGGCGAGGTCGCGCGCGACGACCGCCTGCTGCGCCGGCTGCTTGCCGCTGTTGCCGTGGCTGCAATCCACCAGCACGACCCCGGGCAGCCCGGCCTTGGCGAGGAGCGCGGTGGCCGCGGCGACGTGCTCGCGGGAATAGTTCGGGCCGGTCCGGCTGCCGCCGCGCAGGACGAGGTGGCCCTGGTCGTTGCCCGCGGTGCCGAGGACCGCCGGCGCTCCCTCGCGCGTGAGGGACGGGAACCAGTGCGGCTGGCGGGCCGAGAGGATGGCGTCGACCGCCACCTGCAGGTCGCCGTCGGTGCGGTTCTTGAAGCCGACCGGCATGGAGAGCCCGGACGCGAGCTCGCGGTGCACCTGGCTTTCCGTGGTGCGCGCGCCGATGCCGCCCCACGCGACCGTGTCCGCGTAGTACTGGCCCAGGGTGGTGTCGAGGAACTCGGTGGCGACGGGCAGGCCCGCGGCGACGACGTCGACGAGCAGCTTCCGCGCGGTGCGTAGGCCGGTGTTGATCTGGAAACTGCCGTCGAGCCCGGGATCGTTGACCAGGCCTTTCCAGCCGACGACGGTGCGCGGCTTCTCGAAGTACACGCGCATGACGACGAGGAGGTCCGACGCGAGCCGCGCCGCGACGGGCGCCAGCCGGGCGGCGTATTCTTGGGCCGCCTTGGGGTCGTGCACCGAGCAAGGACCCACGATGGCCACGAGGCGGCGGTCGCGCCCGGCCAGGATGTCGCCGATGGCGCGCCGCGCGCGGTCGACCTGTTCCGTGCCCGCCTCGGGCAGGGGAATCTCCTCGGCGACGATGGCCGGCGAGAGCAGCGGCCGCGTGGCCCGGATGCGGAGGTCGGCGGTCGGCGTGTGCATGCGGACGGCCGAGTCAAAGCGCCGGCCGCGAAAAGGCACGGCGAATCTGGATCCGGCAGTCGCTCGGAGGCGACCCGGTCAAGCGCGCGGCCGAGGCCGGACCCGGCCCGCTCCGCCGGCGCGATCGGGATCGCGGCGAGCCCCGCGGCGGGCGGGGAGGATTTTCGCCTCGCGGCGGCCGGGCCCCGGCCAAAGCTGCGCGGCATGCTTTTCATCGGCCAGCACGGGTTCGAGGAGCTGCTCGCCCGCGAGCTCGGGGAGGACGGCCTGACCGTGGCCGAGACCGGGCCCGGGTGGGCGCGGGCGGCGCCGGTCCCCGGCGACGCGGTCCCGCGCTCGCTCGAGGAACTGTGTTTCCCGCACCTCACGCTGCTGGCGGCGCAGGAGGTCAGGGGCGAAGGCGTGAACGCGCTCGCGCAGCAGCTCGCGGAGTTCCTGCTCCAGGGACTCCGCGGCGAGCGGGTCGAGGGCCCCTGGCCGTGCGTTTTCTTCGGCGCGGCCGAGGTGCCGGGGCTCGGCCGCCGCATCGGGGGGGTCGAGAAGGCGTTCGCGGAGCTCATGCGGAAGCGGCTCGCGCGCGTCGCCAAGCTCGCGGTCCCGGAGCTGCCGCGCGGCGCCGGGCGGGTACGCGGCCTGTTCGTGTTCTTCGCGGACTTCGGCCGCGCGTTCGCGGCGCGGGAGGCCTGGGCGGGCGGCCAGCGCCGCATGGCCGACGACGCGCGCGCACCGTCGCGCTCGTATCTCAAGGTCGAGGAGGCCTACGGGGTGCTCGGCCGCGAGCCCGCGGCGGGCGAGACCGTCTGCGACCTCGGCGCCGCGCCGGGCGGATGGAGCTACAGCGCGGCGAAGCGCGGGGCGCGCGTCGTGGCCGTCGACAACGGCCCGCTCAAGGGCGGCGCCCTCGGCCACCCGGGAATCGAGCATCGCCGCGAGGACGCCTTCCGCTTCCGGCCCGCCGAGGGCGAGGTCTATGACTGGCTGTTCTGCGACCTCGTGGAGGAACCCCACCATGTGTCGCGCGACCTGGTCGGCCCCTGGCTCGCCCGCGGCTGGTGCCGGCGGTTCGTGGTGATCCTCAAGTTCGGCCGCGCGGACCCCCTCGCGCTCCTGCACGAGGTCCGGGCGCCCGGCTCCCCGTTCGCCGCGCACGCGCGCGGGCTGCGCGTCCGCCACCTCTATCACGACCGCGAGGAGTTCACGCTGGTCGGGGAGACCGCGGCGGGGGCGCGGTGAGGCCGACCGACCGGCAGTCAAGTGCCGGCCCGGAGGATCTCACATAAGATAACGAAGGAAACGAAGGGGGACCGCCAGCGATCGGCTGCTCCTTCGGTCTCTTCGTTGCCTCACGTGAGACATCCGGCCGACGGCCGACCGCCGAATTCACTCCGAATCCTCTGCATCCTGCCAAAAATGTAGCCGGCTGACCGCAGTCGGACGTCGGCGGTTTTGAACAAGAGACAACGGAGGCAACGGAGAGGGGGTGGAAAGTCGGCGGTCGGTGAGATGCGACATAAGGAAACGAAGGGAACGAAGGCCCCGTCGCCCGCCCACAGCTCTCCGTTCTCCTCGTTGCCTCATGTGAAATATCCGGCGCGGAAACGGTCTGGCCGCGATGCGGCCGGTGTGCATGGCTCTGGGCCTGTGGTCCCAAAACAAAAGGAACTGAACATCTGCGGCTGGGCGGCGGTGTCGGCGCTCTTCGCGCGGCACCCGGGCGAAGTGCGCCGGCTCTTCTTCGATCCGGCCGCGGGCAAGCGCGCCGGCGAGTTCTCCTCCCGGCTCGCGGCGGAGCGCAAGGTCTACCGCCAGGTGCCGGCCGACGAGCTCGAGAAGATCGCCGGGACCGTCCACCACGGCGGGATCGTGGCGGTGATCGCCGAGCGCCCGCTCCGGAAGGTCACCCGCGAGGTCCTCGCGACCTGGGGCGCGACCGGCGCCCCGGTCCTCGTGCTGGACCGCGTGAGCAACGCGCACAACGTGGGGGCGGTCGCGCGGACGGCGGCGTTTTTCGGCGTGACCGCGATCATCCTCCCCGACCACCCGCAGCAGGCGCTCCCGGGCGACGCGGCCTACCGCGTGGCCGAGGGGGGGATGGAGTTCGTCGAGTTCTTCCGCGTGCCGGCCCTGCCCGATTTCTGCGCCGAGCTGAAGCGGACGCATTTTCTGGTCGGCACGGCGGTGAGCGGCAACCAGCTCGCGCCCGCCGCGGTGAAGGCGCGGGGCCTGCCCCGGCCTCCGGCCCTCGTGCTGGGCAACGAAGAGAAGGGCATCGCGCCGGGCGTCGCGGCCGCGTGCGACCGCCTCGTGCGCATCCCCGGCGCCGGCACGGTCGAGTCGCTCAACGTCTCGGCCGCGGCGGCCGTGCTGTGCTGGGAATTCTTCGGGAATCGGGCGAAGGCCGGCCCGACGCCCGCCCGCTAGCCGCGGCCGCGTTCACGCCGGGCGGAGCACGGCGCGGACGGGGGATCCGTCGCCGCCGCGGACTTTCAGCGGCAGGGCGATCAGCTCGTAGCGGCCGGGCGCGACGCCGGCCAGGTCGAGGTTCTCGAGGATGACGATCCCGGCCCGGTCGAGCGCGTGATGGATCGGGAGCTCGCGGCTGTCGATGACGTCGACCGAGGGCACATCCATGCCGACCAGGCGGACGCCGCGGGCGGCGAGCCAGGCCGGGGCGTCGGGCGCGAAGACCGGCCACCGCGCGGGAAACGTCCGGAGGTCGGTCCAGGTGTCGGTGCGGAACAGCACGCGCGGCGCGCCGCCGAGGTCGTGGCGCGCGAGCAGTCCCGGGGTCAGCGTCGCATGCCCGCGGACGTCGAGCACGACCGCGGGTCCGACGAACAGCGCCGGGTCGAGCTCGTCCAGCTTCGCGCCGCGGTCATTGTAGTGGAAGGGCGCGTCCGCATGCGTGCCCGTGTGCGCGCTGAGCCGCCAACGCCCGACGTTCGCCGCATGGCCCGCCGCCTTCGTGTTCGCGAAGCCGAACTCCGCCGGGGTGTCGCCCGGCCAGACCGGCAGCCCCGTGTAAAGGGGCCGGGTGATGTCGTGGATCTTCATGGGAGCGCGCGGCGAGGCTCGCGGGAATTTCCCGCGGGGCAACGCTTATGACAACGCGGCCGGGGAGCCCGGGGTTGACACCTCCCGCGTGGTGCGGCACCTCTCTGCCCGCATGTCCGTCGCCCCGTCCGCCTCCTTTTTTGCGCTCTTCGGCTTTTTTGCCCCGAAGTCCCCGGGCGGCCGCACCTGCGCTTGAGCTGAACCACCAGACCAAAGCCGAGGAGCCGCCCACCGCCGGGCGGCTTTTTCATTTCCGCCTCCTCCCATGATCCTCCCGAAAGCCCACCGCCTCACCCCCGAACAGCTCGCCGAGGTCACCGCCGTCGTGACCGAGTTCGGCTGCAAGATCCAGCCCATCGTCGGCGCGGTGCGGACGATCTACGCGATCGTCGGCGACGAGCGCGACGAGCTCATGATCAACCGGCTCGAGGGCCTGGATTACGTCGACCGCATCGACCGCATCCAATCGCCCTTCAAGCTCATGGACCGACGCTCCGATCTCGCGAACGGCCGGCTCCGCATCGGCGGCGTCACGCTCGGCGAGCAGCTGCTCGTGATCGCCGGCCAGTGCACGATCGACCCGAAGAACCCGAACTACTTCCTCGAGACCGCGGCCGCGGTGAAGGAGGCGGGCGCGCAGGCGCTGCGCGGCGGCGTGTGGAAGCCGCGGAGCAACCCGTACAGCTTCCAGGGCGACAACCGGTCGCTCGAGATCCTCATGGAGGCCGCGCGCCGCACCGGGCTGCCCGCCGTCACGGAGGTGATGGAGCAGGAGCACATCAACCTGGCGCTGGACGCGGGGGTGGCCGTCCTGCAGATTGGCGCGCGCAATGCGCTCAACTATTCGCTCCTCCGCCAGGTCGGGCGCGCCATCGCGGGCCGGAGCACCGCGGTCCTCCTGAAGCGCAGCATCCACATGGGCCCGCTGAACGAGTTCATCTCCGCCGCCGAGTACATCGCGGCCTTCGGCAACCCCAACATCGTCCTGTGCCCGCGCGGGACGTCGCCGGCGCCGGACGGCTACCGCAACCATCCGGACGAGTCCATCACGCCTCTCCTGAAGGAGAAGACCTGGGCGCCGGTGGTGGTCGATCCCTCGCATTCCGTCGGCAAGGCCAGCTACGTGCCCGCCTGCGCGCTGGCCGCCGTGGCCTACGGCGCCGACGGGCTCTGCATTGAGGCGCACGTCAGCCCGAGCCACGGCATCGGCGACGATCCCAAGCAGGCCGTCACCCCGCCGGTGCTGGCCGGCCTGGTGCGCCAGGCCGCGTCGCTGCACGCGCTGCGCCGGTCCGCCCCCGTCCCCGTTTCCGTCCCATGAAAAAGGAACTCGCGCAGATCCGCCGCGGCATCGACGAGCTCGACCGCCGGCTTGTCGACCTCGTCAACCAGCGCCTGAAGCTCGCGCAGCGCATCGGCGAGCTGAAGCGCGGCGCGCGCACGCGCATCTACGTCGCCGAGCGCGAGGCCGAGGTCCTGCGCCGGGTGCAGGCCGCGAACCGCGGCCCGCTCAAGCCGGCCGCGCTGCAGGCCATCTACCGCGAGATCATGTCCGCCGCCCTCGCGCTCGAGAAGCCGCTGCTCATCGCCTACCTCGGGCCCGAGGCGACGAACACGCACGCCGCCGCCCTCCGGAAGTTCGGCGCGAGCGTGGACTACCGGCCGATGGCGACCATCGCCGACATCTTCACCGCGGTCGAGAAGGGCGAGGCCGACTACGGGCTGGTCCCGGTCGAGAACTCGACCGAGGGATCCGTCCGCGACTCGCTCGACCTGTTCGTCGAGACTCCGCTCAAGATCGTCTCGGAGGTCCACCTCGAGATCGAGCACACGCTGCTGTCGCGCGAGCCGCTGGCCGGGATCCGCAAGGTGTACTCGAAGGACCAGGCCCTCGCGCAGTGCCGGCGCTGGCTCCAGCGGCACCTGCCGCACGCCCAGCTCGTCGACGTCGACAGCACCGCGCTGGGCGTGCAGATCGCTGCGAAGGAGAAGGGCGCCGCGGCGGTCGCCCCGCGCCTCGCGGGCGAGCGGTACGGGGTGCCCGTGGCGGCGAGCAGCATCCAGGACCTGAAGAACAACACCTCGCGCTTCGTCGTCCTCGGACGGGAGGCGTCCGGCCCGGCCGGCAGCGGCCACGACAAGACGAGCCTCCTCGTGTCGCTCCACCACGAGCCCGGCGCGCTGCTGCACGCGCTCGCCCCCTTCAACCGACGCAAGCTCAACCTCACGCGGATCGAGTCGCGGCCGAGCCGGCTGCGGCCGTGGGACTACATCTTCTTCCTCGACGTGACCGGCCATTACGACGACGCGCCGATGCAGGCCGCGCTGAAGGAGCTGAGCCGGAAATGCCCGCTCGTGAAGTGGCTCGGCAGCTATCCGGTCGCGCGCAGCCTCCGCTAGCGTGCGGCCGCGGCGAGCCCGGAGGAGCACCGCGCCGCCGGCGGCCAGCAGCAGCCCGGTCGCGGGCTCCGACACGGCCTGGAGTTCGGCGCCGTAGACGTTGCCCGATCGCGGAGGCGTCGCGACGCTCAGCGGCAGCACGCCGTTCCGGGAACACGGAGCAGCGGCATTCCAGCGGGTTTACCGGCCACCGGACAAGTAGCTGCCGGCCCCGTCCTTCGCGTTTCCCGTGACAACCGCCTCGCGCACCAGGGGCCGGCCCGGCCGGCGCGTCGCGGAAGTCCTTTCCCGGCGGGCAAAACGCTTATGACCCGGCCGCCGGCCCAAGCCGAATTTGGCTTTGAATTCCTGCGCGCGTTTGGCGTCTTACTGGACGCATGTCTCCCGTCCGCCGCTCCCTTCTCGCCGCCTGTGCGGCGCTCCTCCTGTCGGCTTCCCACCTGAGCGGCGAGACCTGGGCCCTCGAGAACGGCGACCGCCTCACCGGCACCTTGATCAAGGACGACGGCGACGCCTTGGAAATCAAGCACCCCCATCTCGGCATGCTGCGGCTGCGCAAATCCGCGCTGAAGCTCGAGGCGCCGCCGACGGGCACCGCCGCCGACCTGACGGTGGCCGAGGGGCCGAAGGCCGCCGCCGGGCTGCGGAAGCCGGCGTCCAACTGGAAGCGCCAGCTGGAGTTCGGGTTCTCGCAGCAGTCGGGCACGACGTCGAAGGAGGATCTCACGATCCGCGGGCAGCTCGACGCGAAGCTGGGCGACAACACCTTCCGCGGGACGGCGCGTCTGCTGCAGGCGGAGTCCGCCGACCGCACGGTGACGGACCGCCGCGAGGCGGATTTCCGCTGGCGACACGACCTCAACAAGAGGCTCTTCACGCAGACGCTGACGACGTACGCCGCCGACGACGTGCGCTTGATCGACCTGAGCTTGGAGCAGCAGGTCGGCGGCGGCTACCGGCTCGTCGACCAGGCGCGGCACAAGATGAACGTCGGCATGGGCGCGGTCGTGCAGTACCTGGAGCGCGAAGGACACGAGGACGCCACCGCATTGCTCGGTTCGTTTTTCCAGGACTATGCCTTCACGCTGAACAGCCGGCTCAAGCTGACGCAGGAATCGAACGTGCTGGTCTCGGAGAGCAGCGTTTTCTCGAGCCTCGGCGGACGCAGCGGGCTCAGCGGCACGCCCCGGGACGGCAATTACCGGATGCGTTTCAACACCGCGGTGCAGAGCAAGGTCACCACGCAGATGTCGCTGAATGTCCGGTACGAGTACGACTACGACCGCTCGGTGCCGGATCCGGAGCTGCGCGGCGACCAACGGATCACGACGTCGCTCGCCTACCTGTGGTGAGCCCGGCGCGGCCAGCCCAAGCGACGACCGTCACCTGGGCTGGCCGGGCTGAAGTCGTTGGGTTCGTGTGCCTAGCGGATTCCGGGTCTTGGATCGGCCGCCGCGCGCTGTCGTCGCGGGGCGACGAGCGCGTGGGATCCGTTCCGCGGGGCCGGGCCCGGCCAATAGGCTCGACCGCCCGCCGGGGGCCGCGTTTGGTTCCGGGCCATGAACACGCCCGTGTGGGATGACGCGCCGGCCCCGCCGCGCGCCCCGCTGCAAGGGACGATCCGCGCGGACGTGTGCGTGATCGGCCTCGGCGGATCGGGCCTCTCGGCGCTCGAGGAGCTGCGGGACGCCGGCGTGACGGCGATCGGGCTCGACGCGCGGGCCGCCGGCGCGGGGGCGGCGGGCCGCAACGGCGGGTTCATCCTGGCGGGCATGCCCAGGTTCTTCCACGAGCTGGTCGCCCAGACGGGCCCGGATCTCGCGGCCGAGCTCTACCGGGCCACCCTGACCGAGGTGCGACGGCAGGCGGCGGCCTTTCCGGACGTCTACCGCCTCAACGGCTCGCTGCGGCTCGCGGCGGACGCGGCGGAACAGGCGGACTGCCGGGCGCATCTTGCCGCACTGCGGCAGGCGGAACTGCCGGGAGAATGGTATCGGGGGCCGGAGGGCGAGGGTCTCCTCCTGCCGGAGGACGGGGTTTTTCATCCCCTCCGTCGCGTGCGCCGGCTCGCGAAGGCGCTGGAAGGCACGGGGGTCCGGCTTTACGAGGGCTCGCCCGTGCGCCGGCTGGTCCCGGGGCAGGTCGTCACGGACGCCGGCGTCGTGCTGTGCGACACGGTGATCGCGGCGGTGGATGGGCGGCTCGAGCGACTCCTCCCCGAGCTCGCGCCGCGGGTGCGGACCGCGCGGCTGCAGATGCTCGCGACGGCGCCCGCGCCGGAGGTCGCTTTCCCGCGGCCGATCTACTGGCGGCACGGCTACGAATACTGGCAGCAGCTCCCGGACCGAAGCATCGCGCTCGGCGGCTTCCGCGACCACGCGATCGAGCAGGAGTGGACCCACGAGGCCGAGCCCACCGATTTCATCCAGGGGCTGCTCGACCGGTTCCTCCGCGAGCACCTGCAGGTCCGCGCGCCGGTCACCCACCGCTGGGCGGCGTCGGTCGCGTACACGGCCGACGGCCTGCCCGTGCTTGAGCAGGTGCGGCCGAAGGTCTGGGCGGCGGGCGGCTACAACGGCACGGGCAACATCGTCGGCGCGCTGACCGCCCGGGCGGCGGCGCGCCTGGCCTGCGGCGCGAAGGATGGGTGGGCGGAGCTCATCCGCCGGGCGCGGGAACGCCCGGACGGGGCCCGGCAATCTTAGATTTGCGGCGCGCAGGGAATACAGCGATAGTCCGCGTCGTCCCACCCCATGATGAAACTCCGCACCCTCACCGCCATCGCCCTCACGGGCGTGTTCGCCCTCGCCCCGCTGCCCCTGCTCGCCGCCACCAAAAAAGGGGACAAGCCCGCCCACGTCTCGCACGGCCAGGAGGTCTCGCTTGCCGAGCTCGCCGTTCCGGGCAAGACCACGATTTTCGACTTCACCAGCGAATACTGCCCGCCCTGCCGCGCGATCGCGCCAAAGCTGGAAAAGCTCCACGCGGGGCGCGCCGACATCGCGGTGGTGAAGGTCGACATCAACCGCCCCGACGTGAAGGGCATCGACTGGAAGTCGCCCGTCGCCCGCCAGTACGCCCTGCGGTCGATTCCGCACTTCAAGGTCTTCGGGCCCGACGGCAAGCTGGTGGCCGAGGGTGACGAGGCCCGGGCGATGGTCGGCAAGTGGCTCGAATAAGCGGCCCTCGAGTCATCGCCAAAGAAACGGGCGCAACCGCGAGGTTGCGCCCTTCCGTTTTGGAGGATGGCCTCCGGGTCACTTCTTGGCCGCGGCGGGGGGCGCCTTCTTGAACGCCTTGTGTGAAGCCTTCTGGTGTTCGGCGATCGCGGCGAGGACCTTGCCCGCCTCCTCGTTGTTGTTGGCCTTCAGCGCCGCCTCCAAGGCGTCCACCTGTTCGAAGAATTTCTTCATGCCGGCCTGGTAGTCGGCCATGAACTTGGCGCGGTCGGCCTCGGGAACCTCCTCGATGCGCGCGGGCGTCAGCTTCTCGGTGCCTTTCGAGGCCTCGCGGATGGTCGCGATGAGCTCGAGCGACGACGCGTTCTGGGCCGGATCCGTGGCCTGGCGGCGGAGCCGGCGCCAGGCCGAGTTGATCTTCTCCATCCGGTCCTCGAGCTCGGAGGCCGGCTTCTTGGCGGGCGGGCTTTCCTGGGCCAGGGCGAACGGGGCGGCGACGAGCGGGGCGAGAAGCAGCGCGAGGGCGAAGCGGGTCGGTTTCATGCGGAGGGTGGGACGAGCGAAACGGCGCGCGAATTCGGGGCAAATCAATAGTCGCTCATGATGAACCACATCACCCACGTGAAGCCCATGCTGAGGAGGACCATGGCCGAGAAAGCGTAGATCATCATCACGATGTTGCCCCAACCGATGACCAGGATCGTCCCGAACAGGAGGTTCGAGGCCGTCATCAGGATCCAATAATCGCGCTTCCGGCGCGACTTGCGCTCCTTGATTTCGATGCGGTCGCGGCCATCGGCCCGCTCGCGATTCCGCAGCTGCTGCCGGACGGAGACCACGTCGTTCGGGTCGTCGCCGCGGGGGGCCGCGGGCGCGGGGACCTTCGGATCGTGGTGGTCCCCGGCGAGCTTCGCCATCTCCCCCGCGCTGAGGACCTGGGGCGGAGGCGCGGGCGACTCCGCCGGCTCGGTCTCGCGTCGCTTGAGACCATAGGTCCGTCGCGGCGGCTCGGGGGCATCGGGGTCGACCATGGCGCCGAAGCTGGGGACGGGCGGAGGCGACGGCAATGCGCTTCGCGGCGCCGCGGGCCGGTCGATGATGTTTATATCGTTCGACCCGCCGAGCGGCGGCTTGCAGCGGCGCGGCCCGCCGTGACACTTCCCGTCATGCCCTGGCTCCGGCCGGTTCGCTTCGCAGTGGCTTGCTCGGTTCCCGTCGCGCTCGGGGGCGCGACGGCGACGAAGGTGTCCGACTTCGAGGGAGTGGAGGAGCCGGAACTGAGGTACGTCGTCGCCGAAGGCCGTTTCGTCTACGACAGCTACGTGAACATCCGCGACGTGGGCGAAGAGACGGTCCGCTTCACCCTGCGGTACCGGGCCGGCGAGGGTTGGGATGGCGACCGCGACCGGGACGACACGAGCCGGCAGCGGACGGAGGTGAAGGGGATCGGCCCGCATCAGAAGCCCGGCGAGGTCTTCGAGTACGCGACCACCTGGCGGACGAATCCGGAATTCCGTCCGGCCACGCGCTTTTGCCACGTGTTCCAGGTCAAGTCGACCGACGGCGATTCCGGTCCGCCGCTGATCGTCGCCTCGATCCTCGGGCAGGAGGGAAAGGCGGCCGTGCGCCTCTGGTCCGGCGACGCCAAGGGATTCTCCGTCGTGCGGGAATTCGCGTGGTCGCCCGGTACGTGGCAGCAGCTGCGGATCCGAGTGAAGGTGTCGGACGGACCGGACGGGGAGGTGCTCGTCTCGGTGGACGGGGACGACTGGCGGGGCGTCACGGGCGTGCCGGTGTTCCGGCCGGGGGCGACGGACTACCGGCCGAAATGGGGCCTGTATCGCGGCATCGACAGGGAGCGTCCGATGCCGATGGGAGACGACTGGGTGGAACACCGCTCCGCCCGCGCGGCGAAAGTGCCGTAAGCGCATCGATTGGCCTCGGATCCGCGAAGCCGGCGGACAGCCAGGAGGTTAACAAGAGCACGCGGAGAACGCGGAGATTGGCAGCGAGCCGGTCACCCGCCTTTTGTTTCACATAAGATAACGAAGAGAACGAAGGAGCGGTCGAGTGACCGATCACGGTCTTCATTCCCTCCGTTTCCTTATGTTGAATAGCGCCGAAGTCCGGCCCTCTCCGTTAGCTCCGTTATCTCCTGTTCAAACCCGCCGGCGTCGGACCTCGGACAGCCTGCCGGATTTTTCAGAGGATACGGAGAAAAGGGAGTTCCGGCCGCGGCTCATCGGTCTCCTTTCTCACATAACGAAGAGAACGAAGCAGCGGCCGACCGCCGGCTGCCCCTTCGTTTCCTTCGTTACCTTATGTGAGATCCGACGACTGAAGCCGGATTTCCGACCCGCTCCGATCTCACCGTGGTCTCTTGTCCAAACCCGCCGGCGTGGTTACGTGGATGACGAAATCACCCGCCGGTAGAGCGCCTCGTACCTGGGAATAATGGCCTCGGCGGAGAATTGCCGCCGTGCCCGCCGCCGAGCGGCGCGGCCGAGCGTGTCGCGCCGCGCCGGGTCGCGCAGCAGGGATTCGATGCCGGCGGCGAGCGCGGCGGTGTCGCCGAACGGAACCAGGAAACCGGTCTCGCCGTGGGTCGTGACTTCGGGAATGCCGCCGACGGCGAAGGCGGCGCTCGGGCAGCCGAGGCTCATGAGCTCCAGGATGCTCAGGCAGAAGCTCTCGACCTCCGACGTGAACAGGCCGAGATCGGCGGCCTGCAGGTACCCCTCGATGTCGGTGACCTTCTCCCGCACGAGGAGCCGGTCGGCCACGCCCGCGGCCCGGGCGGCGGCCAGGAGCGGGCCGGGGTCGCCGCCGGCCAGGACGACCAAACGGCAGGGCATCCGCGGCTGCAGGCGCGCGAGCGTCTCGACCAGCAGGTCGACCCGCTTGAGGGGCCGCAGGTTCGAGAGGTGCAGGAGCAGCGGCTCGCCCTCGGCGAACCCGAGCTCGCGGCGCACCTCGTCGCGGCAGTGCGCCGCGGCGCGCGGCTCGAAGAAATTGTGGATCACCTCGATCGGCCGCTGGACGCCGAGGAGCCGGACCGTCTCCGCGCGCAGGAACTCGGAGACGGTCGTGATCGCGTCGGAATGCTCCAGCGCATGCCGGATGGCCGGGCCGTAGCCGGGGTCGCGGCCCAGGAGCGTCGTGTCGGTCCCGTGGAGCGTGGTGATGATCTTCAGGCGGCGCTCCGCGTGGAGCATTTCGCGCGCG
>DASPMS010000121.1:0-4707 GCA_035626915.1 Opitutaceae bacterium | reverse complement strand
GATGACGAGGAAGCGATCGAGGCATCCGATCCCGACTATCTCCTCAAGGCTTACCTGAAGGAGCAGCGCACCGCCGAGGCCGCCCGCGACAAGGAGGAGAAGGACGGCGCGGGCGGCGCGGTTGATCCGATGACTCCTTTCCTCCGCGACTGGCTCAGCGGTTCTCCCGTCGAACAGACCGTCCTCTCGGGGCTCGCGGGGAATGCCGGCCGGACTGCCGCGGCCGGTTCACCCGCCGCGGGGGAGCCGGCGTACTCGGTGGCGCCGATCCCCGGCGGCGTCGGCACAGGGGGCCGCGCCCACGAGCCGCTGCCTCATTTGCCGGGCGCACCGGACCGCCGGGAGAATCCCTTCCTGCAGGGACTCGACCTCGGTGGGCTTCCGCTCGCGCACCCCGCGACATCGCAAGCGCCGTTGCCCGGGCTCAGCCCGGTCGCACCGCCGCCCCCCGCGGCGACGCCGGCCGTAAGCGCGCCGGTGGAGGTGCCGCTTCCCAGCCGGGGCACCGACCGCAGGCCGCCGCCTTCCCCGTTGAAGGAGAACGAGAAATACTTCCCGCAGCAGAAGAAATTTTAGGGCTTGGTTTTTGACAACGGGAGCGGTTTAACCCCGCTTTTTACCGTATGTCGCTCGCACTCCTATTCGCCGGACAGGGCGCCCAAAAAGTCGGCATGGGAAAGTCGCTGTTTGACGGCTCCGCGGCGGCGCGGACGCTCTATGACGAGGCTAACCGCGTGCTGGGATGGGACTTGCAAAAAATGAGCTTCGAGGGACCGGAAGCCGAGCTCACGCAGACCCGGGTCTGCCAGCCGGCGTTGTTCGTGCACGGACTCGCGGTCGTCGCAGCTCTCAAGGAGCGGGGCAAGCTGCCCGCGGTGCACTACGCGCTCGGCCTGAGCCTCGGCGAGGTCACGGCATTGACGGCGGCCGGGGTGTTCGATTTCGGCACGGGCCTGAAGGTCGTGGCGGAGCGCGGACGGCTCATGCAGCAGGCCTGCGAGCAGACGGTCGGCGGGATGGCCGCGATCATCGGCGAGGAGCGGGCGCGGGTGCAGGAACTTTGCGCGGAGTTCGGGATCGAGGCGGCCAACTTCAACGCGCCGGGCCAGATCATCGTTTCGGGCGAGAAGGCGAAGGTCGACGCGCTGGTCGCGGCCGCGAAGGACCGCGGGCTGAAACGCGTCATGCCGCTCAACGTCGCGGGCGCGTATCACAGCCGCCTCATGGAGCCGGCCCGTGCCGCATTCGAGAAATTCCTCCAGGGCGTGCCGTTCCGGCGCCCGGCGTTCCCGGTCTTCAGCAACACGACCGGCGCGATCGTGTCCGAGCCGGAGCAAATCCGCGCGGCCCTGGTCAGACAGGTGGTGTCCTCCGTGCTCTGGGAAGACTGCATGCGCGCCGCGGCCGCCGCTGGGGCGAGGGAGTTCTGGGAATGCGGGCCGGGCGCGGTCCTCGCGGGGCTGGCGCGGCGCACGGAGAGGGCCTGGACGGTGCGCAGCTTTGCCGAACACGCGGAGGTCGCCGCCTGATGTCGCTCGCGCCCCTCACGCGGAATTTCTGCATCATCGCGCACGTCGACCACGGGAAGACGACGCTGTCCGACCGCCTGCTCGAGTACACCAACACGGTCTCGCAGCGCCTGCTGACGGACCAGCATCTCGACGCGATGGACCTGGAGAAGGAACGGGGCATCACGATCAAGATGCACCCGGTGGTGATGCATTACCCGGCGAAGGACGGGAACACCTACAAGCTCCACCTCACCGACACGCCCGGGCACGTGGACTTCTCCTATGAGGTCTCGCGCTCGCTCGCAGCCTGCGAGGGCGCGCTGCTGCTGATCGACGCCGCGCAGGGCGTGGAGGCCCAGACGGTGGCGAACGCCCACCTGGCCTTCGCGCAGGGCCTCAAGGTCATCCCGGTCATCAACAAGATCGACCTCCCGAGCGCCAACCTCGAGCTCTGCACGAAGCAGCTCGAGGACATCCTCACCATTCCGGGCGAGGAGGCCATCCTCGCCAGCGGCAAGGCCGGCATCGGCATCGTGGACATCCTCGAGGCGGTCGTGACGCGCATTCCGGCGCCGCGATGGACGGAATACCCGGCGGCGCGGGCCCTGGTGTTCGACTCGAAATACGATTCCTACCGCGGCGTGATTTCCTACGGCCGCGTCTTCTCCGGCACGCTGAAGGCGGGCGAGATGATGATGCTGATGAGCACCGGCCAGCGCTCGGAGATCAAGGAGGTCGGCGTGTTCCGGCCCGCCATGGAGAAGGTCGACCTGCTGGGCCCCGGCGACGTCGGCTACATTGTCTCGAACATCAAGAGCACCGACGAGATCAAGATCGGGGACACGATCACCCACGCCAACAAGCCGGCGGCCGAGATGCTCCCGGGCTACAAGGAGGTCCGGCCGATGGTCTACTGCGGCCTGTATCCGCTCGAGTCGTCGGACTACGAGAAGCTCAAGGTCGCCCTCGGCAAGCTGCGGCTGAACGACTCCGCGCTGGTGTACTCGACCGAGACGTCCGTCGCGCTCGGCTTCGGCTTCCGCTGCGGGTTCCTCGGGCTGCTGCACATGGAGGTCATCCAGGAGCGCATCCGCCGCGAGTACGACGTGGATATCATCTCCACGTACCCGAGCGTCGTGTACAAGGTCCGGAAGCACGGCGCCGAACTGGTGGAGGTCGACAACCCGGTCAACCTGCCGGACCCGGCGTCGATCGTGGAAATCCTCGAGCCCACCATCAAGGCCGCGATCCACCTCCCCAACGAGTTCCTCGGCGACATCCTGAACCTGATCATGGAGAAACGCGGGAGCGTCGACCACACCGACACGCTCGACTCGAACCGCGTGATGCTCACGTGCACGCTGCCGCTCAACGAGATCCTCGTGGATTTCAACGACCGGCTGAAGAGCATCACCCGCGGCTACGGCTCGATGGATTACGAGCTGGGCGAGTACCGGGCCTCGGACCTGGTGAAGATGGAGATCCTCGTGAACGCCGACCCGGTCGACGCGTTCGCCAGCATCGTGCACCGCAGCAAGGCCGAGTCGCAGGGCCGGCAGCTGTGCGAGAAGCTCGCCGACATCATCCCGCCCCAGATGTTCAAGATCGCGATCCAGGCCGCCATCGGCGGCAAGATCATCGCCCGCGACAACGTGCGCGAGATGCGCAAGGACGTCACCGCGAAATGCTATGGCGGCGACATCAGCCGCAAGCGGAAGCTCCTCGAGAAGCAGAAGGAGGGCAAAAAGAAGATGAAGCAGATCGGCAAGGTCTCGATCCCGCCCGACGCCTTCATCCAGGTCTTGAAGACCGGCAACTGACCGGCAGGCTGGCGTCCCGATGTTCAGCTTCCTCCTCTCCGAACAGGGCAAGATGCGGCGGAACGCCGCCAACTGGCTGGAGGTGGCGGACCGCGTGCACAAGTTCCGGCGCGACCAGCTCACCGACACGCAGAACCAGCGCCTCGTCGCCGCGGCCGGCGAGGTGCGGCTCCGGCTCAAGGAAAGGGCCGACGCGAGCCGGCTGAAGATGGCGATCGAGCAGCTCGAGTCGGTGCTGCGCGACACCGGCGGCCGCATCTATCCGGTTTCCTCCATGGTCGAGAACGTGGAGTTCTTCCTCGTGGCCGCGATCGTCATCCTCGGCATCCGCGCGTACTTCGTGCAGCCGTTCAAGATCCCCACGAACTCGATGTGGCCGTCGTATTACGGCGTCACGCACCAGACCTACCGGCCGGGCGAGACCCCGAACGCGGCGAAGCAGGCCTGGCGTTTTCTGACGCTGGGCGGCTGGAACTACCGGGTCGATGCGCCGGCGGACGGCGAGCTGATGCTCGGCGTGTTCGAGGACGGCCAGCTGGCCCAGTCGCAGGTGCCCGGCCGGAAGTTCGGCGTCCTGCCGACGATCAAGCGCAAGTTCTACTTCTCGGTCGGCGGCGAGGTCGCGACCCTCACCATCCCGGGCTCCGGCGCGAGCACGGAGGATTTCCAGCTTGAACGCGTGATCGAGGACCTGCTTGCCCCGGACAAGGTCGCGCACCGGCCCTTTCCGGCGCTGTCGCGCCTGCTGCTGCGCCAGCGGCGTGCCGCGCTGAAAACCTCGATCGAAACCGTCCGCAACGGGCGCCAGTACGTGGAGAAACGAATCTTCTGGGTGCCCACCGGCATCCCGGTGAAGCGGGGCGAGCCGATGATCTCGTTCGACCTGCTCACCGGCGACCTGCTGTTCGTCGACCGGATCACGTACAATTTCATCCGGCCGGAGGTGGGGCAGGGGTTCGTCTTCCACACCCGCAAGATCCCGGGCATCGGCAGCGACCAATACTACATCAAACGCCTGGTCGGCGTGCCCGGCGACACGCTGGAAATCCGCGAGCCCGTGCTGTACCGGAACGGCCAGCCCGTCAGGGGCTCCGAGGCCTTCGACGCGAACGCCCGCCAGCTCGGCTTTTACCGCGGCTACGTCAATGAGCTGCCGGGCGGCAGCCGGTACCTGAATGCCGGCGAGACGCTCTCGGTGCCGGAAGACAGCTTCTTCGCCATGGGCGACAACTCGATCGAGAGCTCCGACAGCCGCGTCTGGGGCTTCGTGCCGGGCAAGGAGGTCGTCGGACGTCCGCTGTTCATCTATTTTCCGTTTTCCCGGCGCTGGGGACTGCCGGACTGAGCGCGCGGAATGTCCCCGTGCGACCGCTTCC
>DASPMS010000120.1:0-32239 GCA_035626915.1 Opitutaceae bacterium | reverse complement strand
CTTCGCGGGAGTGATCGTGACATTCTGCAGCGTGATGGTGCCGGCGTGCTGCACAACTTCGGTCTCGGTCACACCGTTGAATGTCGAGTTGGCGATCCGGATGTTCTCCACGATCGCGCCCTCGAAGCCGCGGATGAACATCACCCGCGGGCTGGCCGAGCTCGTGATGTTGTCCATCTGCACGTTGCGGACGACCGGCCGGTGGGGGCCGCGCGCGCCCTCCTCGTACAGCAGGTCGATGGTGAGCACGGCCTCCGCGACCTGCCCGATGCGCACGTTCCGCATGAACACGTTCTCGAGCACGCCGCCGCGCACCGCGTTGTTCTTGAAGCGCAGCGCGCGGTCCAGCTCGGGGCTGTCCATCTCGCAGTTCTCGACGAAGACGTTGCGGATGCCGCCCGAGCATTCGGAGCCGAGGACGACGCCGCCGTGGCCGTCCTTCATCACGCAGTTGCGGACGATGATGTTCTCGGACGGCACGCCGACACGGCGGCCGTCGTTGTTGCGCCCCGACTTGATGGCGATGCAGTCGTCCCCGGTGTCGAAGAGCGTGTCCTCGATCAGGACGTCGCGGCACGACTCGGGATCGCAGCCGTCGTTGTTCGGGCCGTGGGAGACGATCTTCACGCCGCGCACGGTGATGTTCTGCGAAAGGACCGGGTTGATCTCCCACATCGGCGAGCGGACGATGGTGACGCCCTCGATGAGGATGTTCCGGCAGCGGTAGGGCTGGATGAAGTTGGGCCGCAGGAAGTGGCCCGGCCCGAAGACGCGCCGCTCGACCGGCGCGCCCTCCTCGCCGTATTTCACGAGCTGGTTGCGGTCGGCGACCTGCTTGCGCGGGCTGTCGCCGCGGCGGTTCCACGACCACCAGGTCTCCTCCGTCGCACCGCCGTCGAGCGTGCCCTTGCCGGTGATGGCGATGTTCTCCTCCTCCCACGCGTAGATGAACGGCGAGTAGTTCATGCACTCGATGCCCTCCCAGCGCGTGAACACGACAGGGTATTGCGCGAGGTCGAAAGTCCAGCGGAGCGTGGCGCCCTCGCTGACGTGCAGGTTGACGTTGCTCTTGAGGCGGACGGCGCCGGTGAGCCACTCGCCCGCCGGGACCACGACGCGGCCGCCGCCGGCCCGGTGGCAGGCGTCGATGGCCGCGGCGATCGCGGCCGTGCAGTCGGCGCCGGCCTGCGCGCCGAACTGCGTGATGGGAAAGTCCCGGTCCGGGAACACCGGCGCCTTGATGCGGGCGAGGATGCGCTCGTAGTCGGCCCACCCGCGGACGGCGATGGGCGGCTCCGCCACCGTGAGCAGCTGCTGCACCTCGATGCCGGCGAGGATGAACGGCCCCGTGCCCTTCAGGTCGTTGTCCACGATCGGCTCGGACACGTAGTACTCGAAGCTGCCGTCCCGGGCCCGGCCCTTGGAATTGGTGTAGCCCAGGCCCGCGACCTCGCAGCATTGCGTGAGGTTGATCCGCCCGGTGGCGCCCTCCGGCTTCACGAGGTCGCGGATCAGGCCGGCGTAGCCCTTCAGGGCGGCCGCCTCGTACTTCTCGCGCGGAAGGTAGCCGCGGTTGATGCCCTTTGCGAGGACGTACACGAACATGGAGGAACTGGTCGCCTCCAGGTAGTTCCCCTCGCGGTCGCCCTGGTCGGTCACCTGCCACCAGAGGCCCGACTTGGGATCCTGCCAGCGCACGATGCCGTCGGCCACGCGGCGGAGGACCTCGTTGATGCGCTCGACGTCCGGATGAGTCGGGGAAAAGAAGTCGAGCGAATCGACGAGCGCCATGCCGTACCAGCCCTCGGCGCGGCTCCAGAAATGCGGCGAGCGTCCCGTCGCCTTGTCCGCCCACGGCTGCGCGCGCTTTTCGTCCCAGGCGTGGTAATGCAGGCCGGCCTTCGGATCGTAGGCATGCTTGTCCATCAGCAATATCTGGTTGGCGACGTCGTCGAAGCGGGCGGGATCCTCGAAGGCCTTGCCGTAGTGCGCCAGGAACGGCGAGGCCATGTACAGGCCGTCGAGCCACATCTGATGCGGGTAGCGGAGCTTGTGCCAGAAGCCGCCCTCGGTCGTCCGCGGGTGCTTGTCCATCTGCTCGATGAGCGTGGCGATCGCCTTCCTCAGCCGCTCGTCGCGATGGCCCTGGTCCCACCGGTGCAGCAGCACCTTCCCGGGCGTGATCATGTCGATGTTGAACTCGTCCATCTTGTACGTGGCGATGGAGCCGTCGGGCCCGACGTACGACTCCGCGGTCTTCGCGCCGTACTCCGCGTAGGGGGCGTGCCCCGTGCGGTCCGCCAGCTTCAGCAGCGAGAGCCCGAACAGGGTCGTCGTGTAGTCCCACCGCGCGCGGGGAGCGCCGCCCTGGAACATCGAATCACCGCGGCGCGCCATCTCGGAGTCCGCCATCCGGCGCGACCACTCGAGCGGCGAGGCGCCTTCGAACTTCGTGGGGGGGACGTTCGCGGCGTGGAGCCCGGCCCCGAGGGGCGAGAGGGCCAGCGCGAGCAGGGCGGTCAGGGGGCGTTTCATGGGGACGAAGGAGCTTCAGGGCGACACGAGCCGGTGAACCTCGCGGGCGGCAAGCAGGAATGCGCCGACCCCGTAGGGTTCCGTGTGGCTCGCGTCGAAAGTGACGGGCGTGAAGCCGACCGGTTGCACGTGGGTGAGCTTTCCGTCGGGCTGGACGAACCCGGCCAGGGCGTCCCATGCCCGCAGCGCGGCCGCGCCGTAGGCGGCGCGGTCGAGCAGCCCCTCGTTGGCGCCCCATGCGAACGCATAGCAGAAGAAGCCCGACCCGCTCGACTCCTTCATCGGGAAGCTCGCGGGGTCCAGCAGGCTGGCGCGCCAGAGTCCGTCCGGCTGCTGGGCGGCGAGGACCGCGGCGGCCATCTCGCGGAACTGCTGCTCGAAGCGGGGGCGCGACGGGTGATCGGCCGGCAGGTGCTGCAGCAGGCGCACCAGGCCCGCGAGCACCCAGCCGTTGCCGCGGCTCCAGAAGACCTTCGCTCCGTTCGCCTCGCGCTGGCTGAAGTAGCGGCTGTCGCGGAAATACAGCCGCGACTCGCGGTCGTAGAGGTAGTCCGACGTCACCCACCACTTCGCGACCGCGAAGTCCAGGTAGCGCGCGTCGCCGGTCGCCTTCCACAGGCGCACCCAGGCCGGCGGCGCCATGAAGAGGGCGTCGCACCAGGACCAGCGGTCGAGGCGGTCGGGGTTCCGCTCGCGGTCGAAGTCGAGGTTGTCGTCCTTCGGATGCGCGAGGATGAAGTCGAAGCGCTCCCGCAGCGGCGCGATCATGCGCGGGTCGCCGTGCCGCAGGAAGAGCTCCGCCCAGGCCTGCCCGACCGCGTGGTCGTCGGCGTGATACGGGCGCTCGGCCAGCGCCCAGCCGTGCTGCTCCCCGAGCGCGCGCAGGCGGTCGTGGAACCGCGGGCTGGGCGAGATCTCCGCGAGCGCCAGCACGCCGGCGTAGAAGGCGGCGTTGTGCCAGAGCAGGGGGGTCCAGCGCTCCGACGGGTGCGCCAGCTGCCAGTCGGCGACGCGCTCGGCCAGGGCGAGGACTTCGGCGCGCCGCGGCCCGGGCCGATCGGCGCGGACCGTCCCCGCGGCGAGCGCCAGCGCCGCGAGCAGGAGAAGACGGCGGGTCATGAGGCGGGAGCGAGGGAGACGCGGACCGGCGCGCGCGCGCGGGCGACCGCGTCGGCGACGTACGATTCCCACGCGGCGCGGTCCTTGAACTGCCCGCTGCGGTCCCATCCGGCGCCCGCGTAATACACCAGCGGCCGGCCCGGCGCGACCTTGGCGAGCACGAGGTGGTTGCGGGCGTCCTCGGCGAAGCCGCTGAACTCGGGCCCCGGCACGACCACGGCGGTGCCGAGCTGGCCGTTGGACTTCTGGGCGATCCACTGCGTGAACGAGCCGTCGCCGGCGCGGGGATCGAGGCCGATCGCGGGTTCCTGCCCTCGGTCCGCCGGGTTCTTGTTCAGGCCGACGGCGACGGTGAGCTCCTTGACGTTCGAGACCGTGTGGAAGGTGGATTCGACGCGGTCGAGGTTGTGGCCGGCGTCGACGGTGAAGCGCTTGACCTCCGAGACGTACACGCCGTCCGCGGCCCAGGTGCCGTACGTGAGCTCGAAGATCGCGCGGACCGGCCCGTTGGCGAGGATCCGCCACGACTGAAAGTTGCCCGAAACGTGGAGCCGCGAGCCGTCCCAGATGCCCGTGCCGCCGCAGCCGCGCGACGGGCCGACCTGGAACATGTCCATCCCCTCCCCCTGGTCCGTGTGGTAGTGGTCGTGGCCCTTGTTGTACCAGCGGTCGACGATCGGGTAGCCGACGCGCTTGCACCAGACGTCGAGGCCGCTGGTCACGAGCACCTCCTTCGTCACGCCGGCCGGCGCGGGCGCGGCGAGCGCGGCGCCGTAGGTGCGGTGGCCGATGCGGTCGTTCTCCCAGGCGAAGTCGTCCAGGCGCTCCGGGACGTGGCGGGCGAACGCCTTGGTCGGGAACACCGGCGCGACGTCCTCGATCTTCTCGACGGTGAACGTGGCGGTCTTTTCCCCGGCCGCAAAGTCGTGCTGGAAGATCAGGTCGCCGTACGCGAGGCCGCGGCCCTCGGGGTCCTTGGCCTGCGGCGCGATGTTCGTGACCTGGTACGGCAGGACGCGGCCGGCCGGGTCCTTGACCGCGATCTTCTGGAGCAGCGCGCCCGGCAGGTGCTTCGCCACCTCGCTCCAGGGCACGGTGATCGTCTCGGCGGGGCGCGCGATGTCCAGGTCGTGGCTGACGGTGACTTTCATGGCGGCGCCGGCCGCCGCCGCGGGGGCGGCCAGCAGGAGCGCAAGGGCGGCGAGGATCGATGGTTTCATGAGGGGGCTCCAGGCGTCGTCCCGGGCGTCCCGCAGGATTCCGCCCCGCCCCGGCGGGCGCGCCGGAGGGAATCCCTCGCTTCGTCCGGGATGACAGGACAAATGGGCATCGGTCAGCGGGCCAGCCAGCCGCCGTCGACGGCGAGAATGTGGCCGTGGACGTAGGCGGCGGCGGGGGAGGCCAGGAACACCACGGCGCCGGCCAGGTCGTCCGGTTCGCCCCAGCGGCCGGCGGGGATGCGCGCGAGGATCTGCTCGCTGCGGGCGGCGTCGGCGCGGAGCTGCGCGGTGTTGTCGGTCGCCATGTATCCCGGGGCGATGGCGTTCACGTTGATGCCGTGCGGCGCCAGCTCGTTGGCCATGATCCGGGTCAGGCCCGCGAGCGCGCTCTTGGCGGCGGTGTAGGAGGCGACCCGGATCCCGCCCTGGAACGAAAGCATCGACGCGACGTGGATGATGGTGCCGCGGCGCTTCTCCTCGACCCAGCGCCGCGCGACGCGCTGGCTCAGGCGGAAGACCGACGTGAGGTTGGTCTCGATGACCTCGTCCCAGTCCGTGAGCGAGAACTCGGTGAAGGCGGCGCGGCGGATCGTGCCCCCGTTGTTGACGACGATGTCGGGCCAGGGCAGCGCGCCGCCGAACGCGCCGAGGAGGCGGTCGAGCGAGGCGCGGCTGGCCTGGTCGGCCGCGAACGGCCAGGCCTTGCGGCCGGCGGCCTCGACGAGGCGGCAGGTGGCGGAGAGGTCGCCGCGCGCGACGACGATGACGTCGGCGCCAGCCTGGGCGAGCGCGCCGGCCATCGAGGCTCCGAGGCCCCGCGAGGCGCCGGTGACCAGCGCGGTGCGGCCCTCGAGGCGGAAGCGGTCGAGCACGGAGGCCATGCGGGCGGGTCAGCGGATGTCGGCGAGCGGAACCGGATCCATGTCGACGAACTCCTGGTTCTCGCCGCCCATGCCCCAGACAAAGGCATAGCCGGTGGTGCCGGCGCCGCAGTGGATCGACCACGGCGGGGAGAGCACCGCTTCGCCGTCGCGCACGAGCAGGTGGCGGGTCTCCTGCGGCGGACCCATGAAGTGGAAGACGGCTGCGCCGGGCGGCAGGCCGAAATAAAGATAGACCTCGGAGCGGCGGAGGTGCGTGTGCGGCGGCATCGTGTTCCAGACGCAGCCGGGCTCGAGGCGGGTGAAGCCCATCACCAGCTGGCAGGTCGGGAACGCGCCGGGGTGGATGAGCTTGAAAAGCGTGCGCTCGTTGGCGGTCTCGCGCGCGCCGAGCCGGTCGCCCTTGATGTCCTTGATGGCGATGCGCCGGACCGGGTACTCGCGGTGGGCCGGGTAGCTGAGCAGCCAGAAGCGGGCCGGGGTCGCGTCCGAGTCCGAAAGCATCCGGACGGACTTCGCGCCGCGACCGACGTAAAGCGCGTCGAGGTGCCCGAGCGCGTGCACCGCGCCATCGACCTCGATGCGGCCGGGACCGCCCAGGTTGATGAAGCCGCCCTCGCGCCGCTCGAAGAAGTGCGCGGTGCGAAGGCCGGCCGGCGCCGGCAGCTCGAGGCCGCCGTTGACCGGACTGAAGCCGCCCGCGACGGTGCGGTCGCTCTCCCACCACGCCAGGCTGAAGCCGCCGGCGGGGAACACGTCGGTGAGGAGAAAGTTCTCGCGCAGCTGCGCCGCGGACATGGCGGCGGCGGCCACCGGCGAGTGGGCGAGGAGCGTCTTCATGCTCGAGCGGTCAGGGGGATGAATGAGGGAGGGAAAATAAAGCCCCCGTGGGGTGGTGACCGCCACGGGGGCCGGGAAGACGCGCGATGGGTTACCAGGTGCCCTTCACGCCGACCGCGTATTGCACGCCGAACTCCTCCTCGCGGAAGCCGGTCGCATAGAGGGCGGAGGGCGCCGTGACGCTGTAGCGCTCGAGCGTCTGCGGCTGGTTGAGGATGTTGCGGGCGTTCGCGAAGAAGCGGAGCCGCTTCGAGAGCGTGTACTCGAGGTTCACGTCGATGTTATAGCGCGAGTCGAAGTAGTCGTAGAAGTTGTTCGCCGCGCCGTACTGGCCGCCGGTCTGGGCCGAATTGCGCTGGCGGCCGCGGTAGTTCCACGTCACGCGCGCGCTGATCGGCTTCTTGTTCCAGCTGATGCTGAAGTTGCCGGCCTTCGGGATGAAGCCCTGGAAAGCGGCGCCCTGCTCGCCCTCGAGGTGGAGGATCGTGCCGTTGGCGGAGATGCCGATGTAGCGGCCCCAGCCCGGGAGCATGTCGAGGGTGCGGACGAAGTTGAACTCCGCGCCGGAGATGCGCGCCTCGCCGCCGTTGACGGTGGTCGAGATGCCCCAGCCGACGAACCGCTGGTCGAGCCCCAGCTGCGCGGCGAGCGCCGCGTCGACCGTGCCCGTCTTCGTCACCCAGAAGTCCTGGAGGTCCTTCTGGAACACGCCCGCCGAGAACACGCCGCCCTTCTCGAAGTAGTATTCGAGCGAGAGGTCCCAGTTGTCGGCCGTCCACGGGCCGAGGCCCGTGTTGCGGATCGTGATGTTGCCGAGGATGTCCGGGTTCGTGTCGAGTTCGTCCTCGTCGATCGTGGTGTTGGGGATGATGTTCGCGTAGTCCGGCCGGCCGAGCGTCTTCGCGTAGGCGAAGCGCGCGAGCAGGTTGTCGGTGATGTTCCAGGTCAGGTGCAGGCTCGGGTACACGTCGTCGTACTCGCGCGAGGCCTTGAAGCCGCGCTCGAGGCGCGTGAACTGCACGAAGGCGAGCGTCGCGGTGTCGGAGCTGGCGCCGGGCTTCAGCACGCGCTGGATGCCCGTCTGCGCCGGGTTGCTGTCCACGAAGGTGCCGTCGGCGTTGCGCTGCCAGATCAGGTCGGGGTCGTTCAGCACGCCCTCGCCGTCGTCCTTCGTCTTCTCGAAGCGGAAGCCGCCGACGAACTGCAGACGGTTGTCGAACAGCTTGCCGTCGAACTGGATGTAGGCCGCGCTGACCGACTCCGTGATCTTTTCCGAGCCGTTGATGCGGTTGGTCTCGGACTGCGCGCCCCAACGCTGCGAGTTGGTCACGTTGGCCGCCCCGGTCGCCATCACGAAGTGGTTCGGGTTGCTCTTGAAGCGGTCGTACAGCTTGTACGGGTCGATCCACTGGATGTTCGGCTCGCCCCAGTACGGGTCGACGCCGTAGCGCGTGTCGAGGAACTGGGCGGCGTTGTCGTCGGCCGTGTTGGCCAGGCCGTCGGCGCCGACGAACGTCCACTGCTCGTTGTAGCGGCGGTTGTCGCGGTCTTCCTCACGCCAGTTGACGCCGGCTTTGACCGACAGCGGGAACGCGAGGTCGAGGTCGCGCTCCACGTCGAGGTACGCGCCCTTCATCTTGGCCTTCCCGTCGACCGGCGAGTTCTGCGCCGTGGTGACGAGATAGTTCGACAGGTTGTAGGGGTTCAGCTGGTTGCCCGCGGCGTCGCGGACGACCCAGTCGTGGTGCGGGAAGCTGATGTTGTCGGCGCGGACGACCGACACGCCCTGCATGGTCTGGCCGACGTTGGAGAACTGGCCGCGCGCGGTCTCGCGGTACCAGGTCTTGGATTTCGCGCCGTACACACCGGCGTCGACGTTGAAAGCCTGGCCGTCGTAGCGGTACTTGACGTTGGCGGCCTTGGTGTCGCCCAGCTTGTCGCGGAACGAGCTGCCGCGGGTCACGCTGGCGCGGCCCGAGGCGCTCTGCACGAAGGTCGGGCCCCAGGTGCGGGCCGTGCCGGTCGTGGTGGACGCCGTGGAGGTGGTGCCGACGTTGAAGTTCATGTTCCGATTGCCGAAGAAGGACTTGTAGTAGTTGTCCTGCGCCATGACCGACAGGGTCTGGTTGTCGGTGATCTTCCAGTCGGCCTTGATGCTGATGGAGTCGCGGAACGTGTTCTTCGGGCCGTCCTGGATCTGCCACTGCTGCAGGTAGGGATTGGCCGGCGTGGCGCCGCCCTGGGCGAAGTTCCAGGTCGTCTGCCAGCGGTGCTGCTCGTTGAACTGGTTCGAGCTCAGGCCGGTCACGACGATGCCGAAGCGGTCGTTCACCGGCAGGATGTACGTGAAGTCGAAGCCGGGGAGGACCTTGAAGGTGTCCTCGTTGCCCGGACCCGGCGTCTTGCTGAAGAAGTCGCCGATCGTCTCGCTGTTCGCGCTGAAGTAGGCGCGGTAGGTGAAGGAGGCGCCCTTCTGCTCGAAGGCGTTCTTGCTGATCAGATTCACACTGCCGCCGAGGGAGTCGGAGGGAAGATCCGGCGTCGGCACCTTCACCACCTCGACGCGGGAGGCGTTGTTGATCGAGACCTGCTCGAACTCGAACACGCGGTTCGAGTTGCCCGAGACCGAGCTCGTCGTGCGCATGCCGTCGAGGTAGACGTTCGTGAAGTTGGCGGCGAAGCCGCGGACCGAGACGGTGCGGACGTCGGCCGCGACGTAGTCGACGGTGACGCCCGGGAGGTACTTGAGGAACTCGCCGGCGTTGCCCTCGGTGACGTCGCCGAACGCGTCGGCCGCCATGACGACCTTAACGTTGGGGGCGTAGCGCTGCTCGTTCGTGGCGATGGCGTTGCCCTCGAACTCGCGCGACGCGGCGACCGTGAACGTGTCGAGCGTGATGGTCTTGTCGTCGCCGTAGCGATCGCGGCTCGAGAGGTTGAAGTCGAGCTGCGCGGAGCCGCCGGGGGTGACGCTCACGGTGGCGGTCTCGGTGTCGAGGCCGGTGAACTGCGCGCGCACCTTGACCTCGCCGGCCGGCACGCCCTGCAGGCGGTACTCGCCGTACTCGTTCGTCTGCGCCTCGATGTTGGTGCCCTCGACGACGATGCGCGCGTTGTTGAGGTACTTGTTGTTGCCCACGTTCAGCACGCGGCCGCTGACGGTGCCGGTGCCCGCATCCTGGGCGGTGACGGTGGCGGCCAGCGCAAAGGCCAGCCCGAGCGTGACGAGTCCACGCGCGGTCCGGCCGGAGTTGATTGCGGACGCCGACGGGCGCGCGAATCGGGCGGCAATGTGCCGCCAGAACTGAATCAGTTCCATGGGGGTGTTTGGTTGGGGGTTAGGCAGTGAACCGGCCATCCGGGAAGCCACTGATCAGGGTGACGAGAGGGGCCGAAAAATTCACTAATGAACTTGCCATTCATAGGTGAAAGTCTCACCCTGCCGCCACGCTTTTTTTCATCGGACAGTCCGTCCTCGTCCGATTCGCCTTTTCTCCCGCCAAACATCGACAGTCCCGCTCCGTCGTCATGCCTTCGCTCGCCGCGTCGTCCCCGCTTCCGCCCGCCGCTCCCGCCGCCCAGGAGCGCTACGTCATCCCGAACCTCCGCAACGCGTGCCGGATCCTCAAGGCCCTCGGCGAGCACCGCGACGGCCTGAAGGCCGCCGACCTCGCGCGCCAGCTCGGCATCCCCGTCACGACCACGCTGCGGATCATGACCACCCTTCTGCTGGAGGGCCTGGTGCGGAAGACCGACGGCCGCTTCGAGCTCGGGCCCGTGCTCATCCAGCTGGGCCACGCCTCGCTCGCCGGGACCGAGATCCGCGAGCTTGCGCTGCCGGTGCTGGAGCGTCTCACGAAGGCGACGGACGAGACTTCCCACCTGGCCGTGCCCTGCGACGACCGCGCCCTCATCGTCGCCGTGCAGGACAGCCCCCACCCGCTGCGCGCCTCGTCGCGCCCCGGCTTCCTCGCCGAGCTGCACTGCTCGTCGACCGGCAAGATCTTCCTGAGCTATCTCCACGCCAGCCGGGTGAACGAGTTCTTCGGCAAGGTCCGCCCGGGCTCGCGCACGCCGCAGACCCTGACGGCGGTCGCCGACATCCGCCGCGAGGTCGAGACGACCCTCAAGCGCGGCTACAGCCTCGACAACGAGGAGTTCCACCCCGGCGTGCGCTGCGTCGCCGCGCCCGTGTTCGGATCCGACGGCGCCGTCGTGGCCGCGATCGGCATCACGGCGTCCACCCACCGCTTCACGGAGAAACGCATCCCGGAAATGGCCGCGGCGGTGCGCACGCACGCCGCCGAGCTGAGCCGGCTCATCGGCGGCGAAGCGCGCGGCTGAGCCCGGCCTTGTGCCACGACGCCGCCTTGCCCCGCGCGGCGCGCCCGGCGTAGCGTCCCCCCTTTCCCCATGTCCAAGACCGACATTCTCAATCGCCTTCGCACCTACAAGGTCGTCGCGCTCATCCGCGCCGACAGCGCGGACAGCCTCCTCGACTGCGCGGGCGCGCTGCAGGCCGGCGGCCTCGGCGCGATCGAGCTCACGATGACGACGCCTGGCGCGATCGACATGGTCGCGCGCGTCTCGAAGGAGCTGCCGGACGCGCTCATCGGGCTGGGGACCGTCCTCGACCCCGACACCGCGCGCGCGGGCGTCGCCGCCGGCGCGAAGTTCATCGTCACGCCCGCCGTGCGTCCCGCGGTGATCACCGCCTGCCGGCAGATGCAGGTGCCGATCCTCTCGGGCGCGCTGACGCCGACCGAGGCCTGCACCGCCTGGGACGCCGGGGCGGACGTCATCAAGATCTTCCCGGCGGAGTTCTTCGGGCCCGCCTACATCAAGTCCCTCAAGGCCCCCTTTCCGAAAATGGAGTTCCTGCCCACCGGCGGCGTCACGCCGGAGACCGTCGGCGAGTTTCTCAAGGCCGGCGCGTTCGCCACCGCCGCCGGATCCGCGCTCGTCGCGCCGGCCGCGCTCAAGGCCCGCGACTGGGCCGCGATCACCGCGCGGGCGCGGCAGTTCGTGGAGGCCGCGAACAAGGCCTAGCGGCCGGGCGGAAAGCTGAGCGCGGAAAACGGAGCGCCGGGTCCGACTGCCGGCCTTCCGCCATCCCGCCGGCGTCGAGCACCCAGCTCTCCGCGCTCCGCCTTTACTTCCCATGACCCGCGTCCTCCTCACCACCACCTCCTTCCAGGACACGCCCGGCGTGCATCATGACATGCTGGCCGCGGCCGGCTTCGAGATCGTTCGCGAGCGCGGCCCGCTGCCCGAGGCGAAGATGCTCGAGCTGGCCGGCCAGTTCGACGCCTACCTTTGCGGCGACGACGCCCTCACCCGGGCCGTCATCCAGAAGTCGCTGCCCCGGCTGAAGGTGATCTCCAAGTACGGCATCGGCCTCGACAAGATCGACGTCGCGGCCGCCACCGACCTGAAGGTGCCGGTCCTCTTCACGCCCGGCGTCAATCACACGACGGTCGCCGAGCACACGTTCGCGCTCCTCCTCGCCGCCGTGCGCAACCTCGTCGTCGAGGCCAACCATGTCGCGGCCGGCCGCTGGACGCGCATCACGGGCAACGAGGTCTGCGGCAAGACGCTCGCCATCGTCGGCTTCGGCCGCATCGGCAAGGAGGTCGCCGTCCGCGCGCGCGCCTTCGGGCTCGCGGTGATCGGCTACGGCAACTACTGGGACGACGACTTCGCCCGCTGGCACGGCATCGAGCGCGTCGAGAACTTCGACGACGTCCTGCGCCGCGCGGACTTCATCTCGCTGCACACGAAGCTCACGCCGGCCACCAAGGGGCTCATCAACGCGGGGAACTTCCCGCTGATCAAGAAGGGCGCCGTCATCGTCAACACGGGCCGGGGCGAGCTCGTCGACCTGCCGGCGCTCGTGGCGGCGCTCAAGGCGAAGCACCTCCTCGCCTACGCCGCCGACGTGCTGGACCAGGAGCCTCCGCCGGCCGACCACCCGCTGCTCGGCCTGCCGAACGTGATCCTCACGCCGCACATCGGCTCGCGCACGCACGAGAGCGTGCAGCGGCAGGCCAGCTGCGCGGTCGAGAACCTCACCCGCTTCCTCGCCGGCAAGAAGCCCCTGGCGCAGGCCAACGACATCAAAGGCTGAAAGCGAAGCGCGGAAGGCGGAACGCCGCCCTCCGCCGACCGACGTCAGCCGCGCCCGCCCTTCCCGCCTTCCGCGTCCAGCCTTCAGCCCTTCCCACCATGCCCGAAGTCTTCCACATCGTCCCCGAGTCCCAGCACAACGCGCTCGTCGCCGCCGCGTACCGCCACCGCGGCTACCTCGCCGACGAGGCCGAGGAGGGCGCCCGGTTTTGCGCCGAGGCGTCGCGCCACGGCATCCGCACCCACAACGGCATCAAGGCGCTGCACCTCGACCACCTCTTCGGCTCCGGCTCGCAGGGCTGCGTGCCCGGGGCGAAGATCGAGGAAAAACCCTCCCGCTTCGCCGCCGCCAAGGTCTGGAGCGCCAACCGGAAGCTCGGCCAGTCCACCGCCTACCGCGCGATGGCCGAGGCCATCCGCCTCGCCGACCAGTACGGCGTCGGCACCGTGTCCGTGGACAACGCCTTCCACTACCTGTGGGGCGGCGGCTACGTGATGGACGCCGCCAAGAAGGGCTACATCGCGTACACCAACTGCACGGCCGCCCTCGCCGAGGTCGTCCCGTTCCAGGGCAAGTTCCCGACCCTCGGCACCAACCCGCACTCGTGGGGCTTTCCGACGACGGAGGCGATCGGCTACCCCATCGTCATCGACTGGGCCACCTCGGTCGTCGCCATGGGCCGCGTCCAGCAGCTCGCCCGCGAGGGCAAGAACCTGCCGCCCGACGCGGCCGTCGACGAACAGGGCACGCCGACCACCGACCCGAAGAAGGCGAAGTACCTGCTGCCCTTCGGCGCCCACAAGGGCTACGGCCTCTCGCTCATCAACGAGCTCGTGGCGGGCTTCATCGGCGGATCGCTGCCCACCCTGCGCAACCGCTGGGCGCAGGCGGCGGGCGACAAGGGCACGTGCTGCTTCTTCTTCCAGGTGATCCATCCCGACGCGATCAGCGGCGGCGCGTTCGCCCGGGGCCGCAGCCAGCAGCAGAACGTCCTGGCGGTGATCCGGGACGTGCTCGGGCACGGGAACGAGAAGTGCATGCTGCCCGGCCAGCTCGAGGCCGCCTGGGCGCAGCATTCGGCCCGGGCCGGCGGCCTGCTCTTCAGCGCCGCCGAGGTTGCGGCCTTCAACGAACTCGCGGCCGAGGCCGGCCAGCCGGCGTGGGACCCGGCCCAGTTCAAGACCGTCACGATCTGACGATCCCGCCCGCGCCTTCCCGCACCGAGGCCGCGCAACCGGCCGGAGCGGCACCGCGATGCGACTCGCCCCCGGCCTCCTGCTCCTGCTCTCCGCCGCGCTGACCACCGGGCGCGGCGCGGAGGAGCCGCCGGTCTACCGCTCGACGGTGGGTCTGGCCCCATCGGCCCGGCAGCTGGAGACCCTCCCGCGCTTCGACGCGCGCTGGGTTATCCCCGCCGGCGTCGCCGCGCAGCTCGGGCCGTTCTTCCGCCAGGCGGGATTCCAACCCGAGCTCGCCGACGAGCTGCTGGCGCGGCTGGGACCGGGGGCCGACGCCTCCACCCGCGCCATCATCCCGGACCGCGCCCTGCTCGCGCGCTTCACGCCGGACGAGCGCGCGCGGTGGTGGGAGGTCCTGCAGCTGCACCACGCCAACGAACCCTACCGCTGGCCGCTTTCCCTCGGCCCGGCGGAGCTCGGCGCGCTCGAGCGCGAGCCGCGGTGGCGGAAGGCCGTGGACCGGCTGCGGGCGCTGGGCCGCACGCACGGGGACCGCCTCGTGTTCGCCGACCTCTTCGCGCTCGAGGACGCCTTCGCCGGCGCCGCGGACCGCGCCGCGTTCTACCGGGTCGCCCTGGGCGGCGACGCCCTCGTGCTGAAGCTGCGGCGGCCGGCGGACGGCCCGCTCGACGCCGCGGCGGCGGCGGCCTGGTGGCAGGTCAACGGCCGCTACCGCGCGATCGAGCCTCTGCTCAACGCGGTCGCCGCCATCCCGGATTCCCCCCGCCTCGACGTCACCCACGTGCTGCCGCGGCTTCCGCGCTCACTGATGAACACCTTTCCCCCCCGGCTCGGCGAGGCCGAGGATCCCGGCGTCGACAGCGGGGTGCTCGCGTCGGCGTTCTTCGCCCTGGCGCCGGGCGTGGACCTCTCGGCCCCCGGCGGGCTGAAGGCGTGGCTGGAGCGCGAGTGCACGCCCGTCGAAGGCCCGCCGCGCTACGGCGACGTCTGCGTTTTCGGAAATCTCGAGCGCTCGGCCTGGCCTTATGCCGCCGTCTACATCGCCGACGGCGTCGGCTTCGCGCGCCGGCCCACCGCGTTCGGCGCCTGGCAGTTCCTGGACCTCGAAGACGTCGGCCGGCTCAACCCGCGGTTCGCGGGAACCCCGCCGAGGATCTTCCGCCCGAAGTCCGCCCTGGTGCCTCCGGGGGAGCCGCCGTTCCTCCCCGGTCGGATGCCCGAGGCGTGGCGCAAGCAGCTGCGTCTCCGGCCGGTGCCGCCCGGCCCGTGGGGCCGGCTGTGGTACTACGAGGTGCTGCTCGCGCCCTCGGGCCACACGCTCGAGCGGCTGCCCGCACCGGACCGGACGCCGGCGTGGACCTTCCAGGGCGTGTCGGCCGCGGAGATCGAGGCGGCCATCGCGGAAGCGCCGATGCCCGACGCCGTGCGCCGGGACCTCCGGGAGCTCTTCCGCGGGGCGGCCCCGGATGCGGACGGATGCGTCACGGTCCGCCCGTCGCTCGATCTCGTCCTGGCGGTGCCGCGGGAGTTCCGCACGCGCCTCTTTCCGCGGCTGGTCGGCGGGGAGGCGGTCACGGACTACGCCCAGCACATCCCCTTCCCGGCCGGGTTCGTGATCGAGGAATGGTTCGAGGTCGGATCGCTGCCCGAGTCCGTGCGCCAGGCGGTCCTGCGGCTGGCGTATCCGGTCGGCGACCGCGTGATGCTCTCGGACTTCGGCGCGCTGTTTTCCCTGCTGCCGACGCGCCGCGAGCAGCTTTCCGCGCACCGCGCGGCCCTCCGGATGCCGGCGGTGGTGCTGCTGATGGAGAAGCCGTCGCCTGCGGAGGTGCCCGCCCTGGCGGAATATTGGCGGACCGGCCGCGCCAAGGACGTGGGCCGCCTGCTCGAGTCGTTCGCGGCGACGGGGGACGACTTCCGCTACCTGGACGTGATCCACCTGCTGTCGCCGGTCGAGCGCGAGTTCCTCAACACGTACTTCACGCCCGACGGGCCCAGCCTCACGCCGAGCTGCTTCTGGACCGCGTTCAATTTCGGCGCGGAGAAGCCGGACGACCGCTACCTCGTGCTGCCGGGGGTCTGGACCGAGCACCAGTCGCTCGCCTGGCAGGAGCTCACGCGCGATTTCGACGCCCTGCCCGCGCCGTCGCGCGTCGGGGACATCATCGCCTACCGCCGGAAAGGCGCGCCGGAGGCCGTGCACGTCTGCGTGTTCATCGCCGAGGGCATCGTGTTCACCAAGAACGGGGTCACCTTCTCGAAGCCGTGGCACCTCTCGAAGCTGGAGGACATCGACGAGCTCTACCTCACGGACCCGGGGATGGAGCGGGTCTATTTCCGCCGCCGCCCATGACACGCCCCGGCGGGCTGCGTGATTGACCGGCCTTTCGCCAATCGCACCCTGCATTTCCCCGATCCCAACATGAGCCTCCAAATCAAGCCCGCCAACTCCTGCGCCTTCGACCAGATTTCCCTGGGCGAGGTCATGCTCCGCCTCGACCCCGGCGAAGGCCGGATCCGCACCGCCCGCGAATTCAAGGCCTGGGAAGGCGGCGGCGAGTACAACACGTCCCGCGGCCTCCGCAAATGCTTCGGCCTGAAGACCGCCGTCTGCACCGCCTTCGTCGACAACGAGGTCGGCCACCTCATCGAGGACTTCATCATGCAGGGCGGCGTCGCGACCGACTTCATCAAGTGGCGCGAAGATGACGGCATCGGCCGCTCCGTGCGCAACGGCCTCAACTTCACCGAGCGCGGCTTCGGCGTCCGCGGCGCCGTCGGCAACCCGGACCGCGGCAACACGGCCGCCTCGCAGCTCAAGCCGGGCGACTTCGACTGGGAGCGCATCTTCGGCCAGCTCGGCGCCCGCTGGTTCCACACCGGCGGCATCTTCGCCGCGCTCTCGGCGACGACCGCCGAGCTCACCGTGGAGGCGGTCAAGGCGGCCAAGAAGCACGGCGCGATCGTCTCCTACGACCTCAACTACCGGCCCTCGCTCTGGAAGACGATCGGCGGGCTGAAGAAGGCCCAGGAGGTCAACCGGGAGATCGCGAAGCATGTCGACGTGATGATCGGCAACGAGGAGGACTTCACCGCCTCGCTCGGCTTCGAGGTGAAGGGCGCCGACCACAACCTCTCCAAGATCGAGCTCGACGCGTTCAAGGAGATGATCGAGACGGCCGTGAAGGAGTTCCCGAACTTCAAGGTGGCCGCGACGACCCTCCGCCGGGTGATCACCGCGACGAAGAACGACTGGTCGGCGATCCTCTGGCATGACGGGAAGTTCCACCAAAGCCGGCCTTACCCCGAGCTCGAGATCCTCGACCGCGTCGGCGGCGGCGACTCGTTCGCCTCGGGCCTGCAGTTCGGCTTCCTCCAGTTCAACGACCCGCAGAAGGCGGTCGACTACGGCGCCGCGCACGGCGCCCTCGCGTCGACGACGCCCGGCGACACCTCGATGGCCACCCGCAAGGAAGTCGAGAAACAGATTTCCGGCGGCGGCGCCCGCGTCGTGCGGTAAGGTGGGCGGCCGCAACGCCCGCCGGGACGGCGGGCTCCACCGCCGCGGCCGGGCGGGCCGATTTGTCGTTCATACAATAGCCGGGGCTCGTCACCGGGCGGGGGCTCTGCTTGGCTGCCGCCCTACCCCATGAGATCGCTGACCGTCCTCGTGTTCGCGGCGCTCGTCTGTACCGGCGCGCCCGCGGCCCTCGCCCAAGTCCAACCCGCCGCGGCCGCCCGGGACCCGCGTTTCGAGCTCCCCGCCACGGACGACGGCTTGGCGGGCGAGGGGCCGATCCGGCGGTACGACTGGTTCCGCAACCTCTGGCGCGCGCGCCGGGCGCAGTGGGCCAGTGAGGCCGGGAAGGACCGCGGCGCGGTCGTTTTCCTCGGCGATTCCATCACCCAGGGCTGGGAACACCGCCTCGCCCAGCATTTTCCCGGCCTGAAATCAGCCAACCGCGGGATCAGCGGCGACACCACGCGCGGCCTCCTGCTGCGCCTCGACGAGGACGTCCTCGCCCTGAAACCGGCGGGCGTCGTGCTGCTGATCGGCACCAACGACCTCGAGGAGCAGGCCCAGCCGTGGATCGTGGCATCCAACATCCGCCTCCTGCTCGCGCGCCTGAAGGCCCACAACCCGACGATGCCGGTCGTGATCAACCAGGTCATGCCGAGCTCCGACACGAAGAAACGCCCGAACTACAAAATCAAGCGCCTCAACTTCCTGATCCGGGAGCTCGTGAAGGACCAGCCGCAGGTCACCCTGGTCGACACCTGGACACTCTTCGCCACGCCGCAGGGCGACGCGAATCCCGCCGAATTCCCCGACCTGCTCCATCTGAACGACGCCGCCTACGCCAAGTGGGCCGCCGCCCTCCGCCCCGTGCTCGAGACGCTCGGCCTCCTGCCCGTGCCGGCCGACGATTTCCAGCCCGAGCCGGGATTCCTCAGCCTCTTCAACGGCCGCGACCTCTCGGGCTGGGGCTTTCACGCCACGACCGAGGAGGAGCTCGCGGGGGCGAAGCGCTGGCAGGCCGGCGAGCTCGAGGCGGCCGAGTGGACCGTCGTGAAGGAGCCCGTCGCGTTCGACGGCCAGGCCGCGTCGCCCGACGGCCGGTTCGTCGCCCGGAACGGCCGCCTGATCGTCACCACGCCGCCCGAGAACCGGCGGATCCAGAAGCTTTGGACGACCCGCACGTTCCCGCAAAACTTCGTCCTGAAGCTCGAGTTCCGTCCAACGCCGAACGCCGACAGCGGCGTGTACCTGCGCGGGCCGCAGCTGCAGTGCCGCGACTACCTGCTCGCGGGGCCGTACAAGCAGCTGAAGAACTTCCGGCCGCTCGACTGGAACGAACTGGTCGTCACCGTGAGGGACGGCGTCGCGCATGCGACGTGCAACGGCGAGGTCCTCGAAGCCGCGCTCAGCGTGCCCGCGGACGGCCCGATCGGCGTCGAGGGCGACCGCGGCCAGATGGAATACCGCCGCATCCGGGTGCAGGAGCTCTGATCCGGCCCCCCGCGCCAAAAGTCTGTCGCATATGCGACAGACTTTTGCCCGGCCGACCTCGCAGGTCACATCAAAGGCTCAAGCACCCGCCGTCCCTGTCTCTCCTGTCACCGACCGAAACCATCCCCGCGTCCCTCTCCGCCGCGGAAATCCGGTTCCCCTCCCTTTCGAGACTTCCTCCCTTGTTCACCATGACTTCGCCCAAAGCACTCACCGCCGTTGCCGCGGCTCTCGCCGCCGTCTCCCTCGCCATGGCCCAGCCGCACAAGCTCATGCTCCTGACGGGCCAGTCGTCGAAGTACCATGACTGGACCAAGACCGCTCCGCTCGTGAAGGGTTACCTCGAGCAGACCGGCCTGTTCTCCGTGGACGTCGTCACCTCGCCCCCGGTCGGCGCGGACATGGCGGGCTTCCGTCCGGACTTCTCGCCCTACAAGGCCGTCGTCGCCGTCTACGAGGGCGCGGAGTGGCCCGCCGAGACCAAGCAGGCCTTCGTCGATTACATGAAGAAGGGGGGCGGGCTGGTCGTGATCCACGACACCGACAACGCCTTCCCGTTCTGGCCCGAGTGGAACGAAATGATCGGCGTCGGCGGCTGGGGTCTGAAGCCCGACGGCAACCTGGGCGCGCGCACCGAGGCCTGGGGCCCGAAGATTCGCTGGCGCGACGGCCACATGGTTCTCGACGAATCGCCCGGCACCGCCGGCCATCCGCCACGGCATGATTTCAAGGTCGTCACGCGCGCGCCCGAGCATCCGGTCATGCGCGGGCTGCCCGCCGAGTGGCTGCACGCGAACGACGAGATCTACAGTCAGCTCCGCGGCCCGGCGAAGAATGTCGAGGTCCTCGCGACCGCGCAGCCCGACAAGGCGAAGTACCCCAATTCCTCCGGCGAGCACGAGCCGATGCTCATGGCCATCAAGTACGGCCAGGGCCGCGTCTTCCACACCACCCTGGGCCACGTCGGGCCCAAGGACACTCCGCCTTTCCAAGCCGTGGCGTGCGCCGGCTTCATCGTCACGCTCCAGCGCGGCGCGGAGTGGGCCGCGACCGGGAAGGTCACGCAGGCGGTCCCCGCGGATTTCCCCACGGCGGAGAAAACCTCGGTGCGCTGAGCGGGCGTCGCGGAGCGCACGGGCGAGGAACGGCGCCGCCCCTCGCCCGCCTCCCGCCGCTCACACGGCGCAGATCTGGAAGGCTTCCTGCAGGGAAGCCATCGGATCGCGCTTCGGCACGAATTCCTGGCCGACGAAGCCCTTGAAGCCCGTCTCCTTGATCGCGCGCATGATCGCCGGATAGTTCAGTTCCTGCACGTCGGCGGGCGCGAACTCGTTGCGGCCCGGATTGCCCGCTGTGTGGTAGTGCCCGATGTACGCGTGGTTCTCGCGAATCGTGCGGATCACGTCCCCCTCCATGATCTGCATGTGGTAGATGTCGTAGAGCAGCTTCAGCCGCTCGGACCCCGCGCGCTTCACCAGCTCCACGCCCCAGGGCGTCCGGTCGCACATGTAGTCCTTGTGGTTCACCTTCGAATTGAGGAGCTCCATGTGGATCGTCACCCCGCGCTTCTCCGCCAGCGGCAGGATGCGCTGCAGGCCCTTCACGCAGTTCTCGAGGCCCTGCTGGTCGTCCATCCCGTCGCGATTCCCGGAAAAGCAGATCAGGCTGTCGAAGCCCGCGTCCGCCACCTCGCCGATCCGCTTCTCGTAGATCTCGACGAGCGTGTCGTGGTGCTCGACCCGGTTCCAAGCCTTGAGGATGCCGCCCACCTCCACGCCCTGCGGGGTCTTCGCCACCGGATTGCTCGTCAGCGCGCACACCAGCCCGGCCTGCTTCAGCACGGGATAGTCCGACGGCGCGAGCAGCTCGACCGACTCGAGGCCGATCGCCTTCACCGCCGGCGCGAACGTCGCCAGCGGAATGTTGCGGAAGCACCACTTGCAGACGGACTGCCGGATCGAACTCGCGGGGGTCATGGGAGCGGGAGCGGGGGCGGATTGGGCCGAGGCGCGCGCGAGGGCGGTGACGGCGGCGGCGCCGGCCAGGCCGCGGAGCGCGGCGCGGCGGGAAACGGGGCGGTTTTCCATGGTGGGAGCAAAGGTGGCGCTCCGCCGGGCGATGGCAAGCCGCCGACCGCGACGGCGCGCCGGACAGTCACTTGACGGATGGATCCTCGGGCAGGCCGAGCTGCTTGTACAGGTTCCGCCGCGCCGCCTTGTCTCCCTCGATGATCTTGTGCGCGTACGAGGCTACCCTCCGCGCCTCGGCCCGCGGCACCACGACCACGCCGTCGCCATCCGCGACGATGACGTCGCCGGGAATGACCAGCACGCCCCCGACCACCACCGGCTTGTTGACGGATTCAATCTCGTTTCGCCCCGGCCGGATGCCGCGCCCCGGGTGGCGGAAATAGAGGGGGACCCCCTCGGTGATGATCTCGTCCGTGTCCCGGGCCGTCGCGTTCGTCACCACGCCCACGCAGCCGCGGAGCTTCCAGCTCATGATGTTGTTCGAGCCGATCGAGCCCACGTCCGCCCGCGGGGCGTCCTCCAGAACCAGGGCGGAGCCGGGCCGCAGCAGCTCCATGAACGGCTCGGGCGAATGCCGGTTGTACCACTCGCCCGCCCACCGGTCGTAGTCCGCCTCGTCGCGCCGGCCCGCGGTCGGCTTCTGGGTCGGCACGTAGCGCGCCGTCACGGCGACGCCGATGAAGCGGTGGGTGAACTTCTGGGTGTCCTTCCAGAGCGGGAGGATGCCGGGATCCATCAGGCCGGTGTTGTGGAGGCCGACGGCGTCCATGCCATCGGTGACGTCCGCCACGCGCAGGCCTTCGAACGCCTTCAGCACGGCCGCGTCGTCCTCGGCCGTGTACACCGGCGTCGGGAGGAACGACCGGCCGGCGCGCGGGTCGGCCGCGGGGGCTTGGGCGGGGAGGAGCGGGGCGAACAGCGCGGCCAACACCGCGCCGGACAGGATCAGTCGGGATGCTTCCATGGGGTGATGCCGGCGTGCGCCGGCAGGGAACCGGGCGGCCGCGAACCGGCAGCCTGCGCATCGGGGCGGGAAGCGCAATCCCGCACCCTCCGGCCTCCGCGGGCAACCGCCCTAGCCCGCCGCCAGCCGCGCGTCGCGCTTCCTGACCAGCTCGTCGACGACGACCGCGGTCGTCACGTCGCAGCCGACGTTCACCGCCGTGCGGCACATGTCCAGGATCCGGTCGACGCCGAGGATGATCGCGATGCCCGCCGGATCGATGCCGAAGGTCGCGAGCAGCCCCGCGATGAGCGGCAGCGAGCCGCCGGGGATGGCCGCCACGGCCACCGCGCTGAGGACCGAGAGGAAAAGCAGCGTCGCCTGCTGGCCGAGCCCGAGGTCCACGCCGAAGACCTGGGCCACGAAGAGCACCACGCAACCTTCGTACAGCGCCGTGCCGCTCATGTTCATGGTGGTGCCGAGCGGAAGCACGAAGCCCGCCGTGCTCGGCGCCAGCTTCAGCTTTTCCGTCGAGTTCTGCAGCGCCGCCGAAAGCGTCGCCGCGCTCGAGCTCGTCGAGAACGCCGTCACCAGCACGTCCTTGATCGCCGAGAAGTACGCGCGCGGGCTCCAGCGCGTCCAGATCTTGAGCCAGACCGACATCGTGCCGAACAGGTGCAGCGCCATCACGGCCGCGCAGCTCACGACGAAGAGGCCGAGGGAAAGCACGATGTCGATGCCGACGCGGACCACGACGCTGAAGATCATCGCCGGCACCGCGAAGGGCGCCAGCCGCAGCGCCATGTGCACGATGCCGGTCATGAGCTCGTTCACCAGGTCCAGGCCCTCCTGGAGCTTCCGGCGCCGCTCGGGCGGGAGCGTCGTCCCGACCGCGCCCACCAGGATGGCGAAAAGGATCAGGGGCAGCACGTCGCCCAGCGTCGCGCGGCTGTTCCCGACGAACGCCCCGAACAGGTTCCGCGGCATGAACATCTCCACGATCGTCATGAGCGTGATGCCGGCCTGCTGCTGGTTGGCCACGTGCCGGGCCGCGTCGCCGCTGTAGATCGAAAGCACCGTCCGCTTCGTCTCCTCGTCGATCCGCGCCCCGGGCTGGACCACGTTCATCACCACGAGGCCGAGCGCCACGGCAATGGCCATGTTGAGGAAGAAGAAGAAAAAGGTCCGGCTCGCGAGCGGGCCGAGCTTGTCGGGCCGCCCGAGCTGCACGACCCCGGAGGCGAGCGACGAGAAGACCAGCGGGATGATGACGAAGAACAGCATCCGCAGGAAAACCTGCCCGATCGGCTCGAGCACGTTCGCCCCGAACCAGCGCGCGGCGACCAGGACGTCCGGCCGCAGGCGACCCAGGGCCAGGACCACCACCCCGGCCACCAAGCCCACGACCAGCCCGGCCAGAATGCGGTTAGCGAGCTTGGAATCGGAGGCGCCGGCCATGGGGGTAAGTCGGCGCGAGGCTGCGCAGGGGCTCCGGGGATGTCCAACGCGAAACGGCCGGCACCGGGACGGGCGGAAGTTTTTCTACCGACTGGAGACCAGGATTTTACCCGTGGTTGACGGCCAAATGGATTGCCGGTCCCGGCGTCGTCCGGCGTAATTCCTCCCTTTCCCACCCATGAGCACGTTCCTAGGCGTCCTGTTGGAGGCGCTCGTCATCCTGCTCCTGGTGGCGGCGAACGGGTTTTTCGTGGCGGCGGAGTTCGCCCTGGTGAAGGTCCGGGCCAGCCAGCTCCGGCCCCTCGCCAAGAAAGGGAAAGCCGGCTGGCGGCTGACGACCGCCTTGTGGGCCACGCAGCACCTGGACGCCGCGCTGTCGGCCACGCAGCTGGGCATCACCCTGTCGTCCCTCGGCCTCGGCTGGGTCGGCGAACCGTTCCTGGCCCACCGCCTCGAGCCGCTCCTCGGTCGCTGGGGCATCACCGATCCCGCGGCCATCTCGTCGATCTCCTTCGCGGTCGCGTTCGGGGTCATCACTTTCCTGCACATCGTGTTCGGCGAGCTCGCCCCGAAGTCGCTCGCCATCCAGCGGCCCAAGGGGGTCTCCCTCTGGACGGCCGGGCCGCTGAAGCTGTTCTATTATGTCTTCCTGCCGTTCATCTGGGCCCTCAACGGCACCGCCAATCAATTCCTGCGCTGGGCGGGACTCGGATCGGCGACCGAAGGGGACCACGGATTCAGCGCCGAGGAGCTCGAACACGTCTTCAGCCACGCGCGGCACACGCACCCCGGCGACGCGCTCGTCAACAAGCTCATGGTGCAGTCCCTGCGCGCCCGGCAGACCACGGCGCAGATGATCATGCGCCCGCGCGACCAGGTCATCGCGCTCTGGTCCGACCGGCCGATCGCCGAGAACCTCCGCATCGCGCAGACCAGCGGCCACAGCCGCTACCCGGTGTGCTCCGGCTCGCTGGACACGGTCGAGGGCCTGCTGCTCGTCCGCGAATGGCTCTGGCAGATCCACCTGCTCGGGCCCGACGCGTCCTTCGCCCCGCTGGTCCGCCCGGTGGTCAAGTTCGAGCTGACGACCCCGCTGCACGCGATGATCGAGCGGTTCCGGCACTCGCGCAGCCACCTCGCCGTCGTGCTCGACGAAAAGCAGGGGCTCGCCGGGATCATCACGTTCGAGGATGTGCTGGAGGAGATCGTCGGCGACATCCGCGACGAGTTCGACATCGAGAGCGGGCCGGTCTTCGAGCGCAGCGAGCAGAGCATCACCGTCAGCGGCGCGCTCACCATGCGCGAGCTGCAGGCCGAGACCGGATGGCCGCTCGAATGGCAGCCGCGCGAGACCGTCGCCACCTGGACCATCCGCCAGGCCGGCCACGTGCCGAAGCGGGACGAGAACCTCACCCTCGGCGACTACCGGCTGACCATCCTCGAGGCGAACGCCGAGCGCCCGCGTCGCGTGCGCATCGTCCGGCTCGGGCCCGGCGGCACCCACCCGCCGATGTAGGCCGTCCCGGCTGTTCCTGCCTCCCTCCGCCGCGGCCCGCCCGCGCCGACGGGAGGGGGGAAACGGGGACGGCGAATATCCTGCCGTGACCCTCCTCGCCGCGATCATCCTCGCCGTCTGGGTCGCCGCCGCGCTCGTCGTGCCGGCCGGCAACCGCCGCGTGCCCCGGCTCGCCACGCTCGACGCGCCCCCGCCGCCGCGGTGGCCCCGCGTGTCGCTCGTCATCGCGGCGCGCAACGAGGCCGCGACCCTCGGCGCGGCCGTGCCGACGATGCTCGCGCTGGACTACCCGGAGCTCGAGCTGATCGCGGTCGACGACCGGTCCGACGACGGCACGGGCGCCCTGCTCGACCGGCTCGCCGCGGCCGATCCGCGCCTGCGCGTCGTGCACGTGCGCGACCTGCCGGCGGGATGGATCGGGAAGAATCACGCGCTCCACCTCGGCGCCGCGCAGGCGACCGGGGAATTCGTGCTTTTCACGGACGCCGACATCCATTTCGCGCCCGACGCCCTGCGCCGGGCCGTCGCCTTCGCCGTGGCCGGGCGTCTCGACCTCCTCGCCGCGGTCCCGCAGCTCTCCAACCGGGGGCACCGGCTGGGCATCTGCGTCAATGCCTTCAGCTTCGCGTTCACGCTCGGGATCCTGCCCTGGAGGATCCGGAATCCCCGCAGCCGCGTGCACGGCAGCGTCGGCGCGTTCGGGCTCGTCCGCACCGACACCTACCGTCGGTTCGGCGGACACGAGGCGCTGCGGCTCCGGCCGGATGACGACATCAAGCTCGGCAAGCTCTTCAAACTGCGCGGCGCGCGGTGCGACTTCCTGCACGGCGCCGGCGCGCTGTCGGTGGAATGGTACTCCGACATCCGCGGCATGGTGCACGGGCTGACGAAGAACGCGTACGCCGCCGCGGACTATCGGCCGTGGGCACCGCCGGCCGGCGCGACCCTCCTGTTCGCCCTCTACGTGTGGCCCGTCCTGGCGTTGTTCTTCACGTCCGGCCCGGCGTGGGGCCTCCACGCCGCCTCGGTCGCTCTCATGCTCGCCCTGGGCGTGGATCAGACGCGGTTCACCGGCGGACCGCGCTGGCACGGGCTCTTCCTGCCGTTCGGGATGGCCGTGTTCAGCTTCATCCTGCTGCGGTCCCAATGGGTGGCGCACCGCACCGGCGGGATCACCTGGCGCGGCACGCATTACCCGCTGCGCGAGCTGAAGAAGAACGTCGTCTGACCGGCCGGCGCGCCGGAATCCGGCCGGCCGCGGGGCCTACTCGCCCGTCAGCATCGCGGCGCGGACGGCCATGACCATGCCGGGCTTCGCCTGCGCCCACACGATCATGAAGTCGTTCGCCTCGTCCACGAACACGAGCTCATGGGCCGCGCAGGTGAAATCCTGCCCGGCGAAACGGTACCGCTCGCCCGGCTTGACCGCCCGGGTCGAGTTCGCGGCGGCATACGGCGCCAGCTGCGTGGCGATGAACGTCTCCGCGACGTCCTTCGGCAGCGGCACGGACTTGACCGGCTTCAGTCCCTCGCCGATCGAGCGGCCCTTCGCGTCGAAGGTCACCGTGTAGACGATTCGTTCGGAGTCGTCGGACTCGATCGACCACATCGCGACGTTCTTCTGCGGCCGCACCTGCTGGTCCTGCTTGCCGAATCGTTTCGTGAGCGTGCCGAGGTTCTCCCCGAGCACCGCCCAGGCGGGCGACGGGACCAGGAGCAGGAGGGCGAGCAGGCGGGCGGCGTTCATCGGAAGGTGACGGGCCTTTGGTACCCGCTTCGCGCCCGGAGGCAAGGGTCCGGGCGGACCGGCGCAGGTGGGGCGCCGTGTCCCAAGGCGCCGCGACGCACAACCGGGAAGACGCGCCACCGCGGGCAGGCCCGCCTTGCCCGCGGCCGCCCCATCATGCCGGCAGCAGGTTCCGCAGCGCGGCCAGGTATTTGTCGCGCGTGCGGGCGATCACCTCGGCGGGCAGCCGCGGTCCGGGCGGTTTCTGGTCCCACTTCAGAGCGAGGAGGTGATCGCGGACGAACTGTTTGTCGTAGCTCGGCGGAGAGCCGCCGGGCCGATACGCGTCGGCGGGCCAATAGCGCGACGAATCCGGCGTCAGCACCTCGTCGATGAGATACAGCTTTCCGGCCGCGTCCGTCCCGAACTCGAACTTCGTGTCCGCGAGGATCATCCCCGCGCCCCGCGCGCGGTCGTGGCCGAACCGGTAGAGCTCGAGGCTCAGCGCCTTCACCTTCGCGTACAGCTCCGCGCCGATGGCGGCCGCGCCCTGCGCGTCGTCGATCGGCTCGTCGTGCTGTCCCTTCGGCGCCTTCGTGGTGGGCGTGAAGATCGGCTCCGGCAGCCGGTCGGCCTGGCGCAGCCCGGCCGGCAGCCGGATGCCGCAGACCGCGCCGGTCTTCCGGTACGCGGTCCACCCGCTCCCGATCAGGTAGCCGCGCGCCACGCATTCGATCGTCAAGGGCTTGAGCTTCCGCACCACCATGCTCCGCAGCTGCAGGTCGCGGCCGGTGAGGCCCCGCCGCGCGAACTCGCCCGGCTGGTCCGGCAGCAGATGGTTCGGGATGATTCCCGCCGTCTGCGCGAACCACCAGTGGCTCATCTGCGTCAGGATCGCGCCCTTGCCCGGGATGCCGTCCGGCAGGATCACGTCGAACGCGCTCAACCGGTCCGTCGCCACCAGCAGCAGGGCGTCCCCGAGGTCGAAGATCTCCCGGACCTTGCCGGAAGCGATCCGCGGGTACGGCAGCCCCTCGATCGTGGTCACGGCCTCCGGCGGCAACGCGGCGGCAATCTCGGCAAAAGTCATGCCCCAGACCAACGGGCGGGCGCCGATGCGTCAAAAAAAGAAACCGCGTCATGCCTCCCCGCGTCCGGAAGCCCCGCCCCGGGGCCTGCGGAGACCATGGCCGGCCGCGCGCCGCGCGCCCTCGGGGCACCGCCGCGGATCAGCCGGTGCCGCGGGTGAAGACCGCGGTCGCGCCCGCAGGGATCGGCGCGCCGGCCGCCGCCGGCGCGGGCTCGGCCAGCGCGAGCTGCCAGGCGCCGTCGGGAAAAGGCACCGCCCGGGGCGCGTCGGAAAGATTGCAGGCCGCGAAGACGTCCCCGAGACGCCAGGCAATCCAGCCCTCCGCCTCGTCGAAGCGGACGTCCGGCCGCTCGCCCGGCGCGACGCGGCGCGCCCGGCGGAGGGCGAGCAGGCGCCGGTGCCAAGCCAGCAGCGCCGCGTGCGCAGGGCGTCCACGCTCATCCCAGTCCAGCCGGGAGCCGAGGAAGGTCTCGGGCGCCTGCGGGTCGGGCACCTCCCCGTTCCAGCCGAACGGCGCGAATTCGCTCCGCCGCCCCTCGCTCACCGCCCGCGCAAGCGCCGGGTCCTGGTGGTCCGCGAAGAACAGGAAGGGCGTGCGCGCGCCCCATTCCTCGCCCTGGAACAGCAGCGGGGTGAACGGCGAAAGCAGCGTCAGCGCCGCGGCGGCGCGCAGCCGCTCCGGCGCAAGCAGCTGGCTCAGGCGCTCGCCGCGCGCCCGGTTGCCGACCTGGTCGTGGTTCTGCGCGAAGACGACGAGCTGCTCCGGCCGCACGCCCTCCGGCGGGCGCCCATGCCGCCGCCCGCGGAAGGCCGAGTATTGGCCTTGGAACACGTAGCCGTCGCGGAGCGCCGCCGCGAGCTGCGCGAGCGAGCCGAAATCCTCGTAGTATCCGGCGCGCTCGCGGGTGAGCACCGCGTGGAGGGCGTGGTGGAAATCGTCGCACCAGTGGGCGTCGAGGCCGTAGCCGCCCAGCGCGGGCGGCCGCACCAGGCGGGGGTCGTTGAGGTCGCTTTCGGCGATGACCACGAACTCGCGGTCGAGCTCCCGGCCGAGCGCCAAGACGCGCTCCGCGAGCTCTTCCAGCAGGTGCCGCGCGCCCGTGTCGACGATCGCGTGCACGGCGTCGAGCCGGAGGCCGTCGAAGCCGTAGTCGCGCAGCCACATCAGGGCGTTGCCGATCGCGAACTCCCGCACGCCATCGGCGTGGCGGCCGTCGTAGTTGACCGCCGGCCCCCACGGCGTCTTCCAGCGGTCCGTCAGGTAGGGCCCGTACGCCGGGGCATAGCACCCGTCGGGACCGAAATGGTTGTACACCACGTCGAGCAGCACGCCGAGGCCGTGCGCGTGGCAATGCCCGACGAACGCCGCCAGCCCCTCGGGCGTGCCGTACGCCGGGTGCGGCGCGTACCACGCGACACCGTCGTACCCCCAGCCGTGCCGGCCGGGAAAGGTCGCGAGCGGCATCAGCTCGACATGCGTGACGCCGAGCGCGGCCAGGTGCGGCAGCTTCTCCCGGGCGGCCGCGTAGGAGCCTTCCGGCGTGAACGTGCCGACATGCAGCTCGTAGAACACGGCCTCCCGGAGCGCCGCCGGCCGAAAGCCCGCCCGCCGGTGGCGGCGGAGCCCGGTTTCGTCGACCGGCCGCGACGCGCCGTGCGGCCCGTCGGGCTGCCATCGCGACCGCGGATCCGGCCGCGGCTCGCCGCCGTCCAGCGCGAAGCGGTAGCCGGCGTCCAGGAACCCGGCCGGGACCTCGGCCCGCCACAGGCCGTGCTCGCCGCGCGCGAGCGGCATCCGGCGGACGCCGTCGGCTCCCACCACCTCGACGGAGCGCGCCAGCGGGGCCCAGACCTCGAGCCTCACGCCCCCTCCCCCCGCACCAGCAGCGCGACCGGGAAGTCGCCGAAGAGCTCCGTCGCGGCCGCGTCCTCCGGCAGCCGGGCCCCGGTGAAATGATTCCGCCACCCGTCGCTGCGCAGCCGCAGGTGCGTGTCGCGCCAGTCGCCGCCCAGGGCGAGGGTGAAGCGCGGCACCGCCACGATCAGCCGTTCGCCCCGCCGGTACGCCATGAGGTGGCTCGTGCGGGCGCCCTGCGCGACGAGCGGCTGGTAATCGCCGGCGAAAAGCTCGGGCTGCCGCGCCCGCAGCCCGAGCGTGCGGGCGATGAGCCACAGCTTGGGCAGCCCGGTGTCCATGGCCGCGATCACCGCGCCGACGCCCAGGCCGGCCGCGCGCTCGAGCAGCCGGACCCGTTCCGCATAGTCGACCGGGCGGCGGTTGTCGGGATCGACCAGGCTGAGGTCCCACAGCTCGGTTCCCTGGTAGAAGTCCGGCACGCCCGGCGCGGTCATCTTGATGAGCGTCTGGGCCAGGCTGTTGATCCGCCCGGCGCGCACCAGCGGCGCCACGAACTGCTCGAGGCTGCGCAGGAACGCCTCCGACGCGTACACGCCGGCGATGAACTCCCGCAGCGAGTTCTCGTACCCGGCGTTCGGCTCGTGCCACGACGTCCGGATCTTCGCCTCGCGGCACGCCTTCAGCATATAGGCCTGGCAGCGCTCCTCGGACAGCGGCCACGCGCCGACCAGCGTCTGGTAAAGCAGGTATTCCGCGTGCCGGTCGGGCGCGCGGTGCTGCCAGGCGGGCGCATTGATCTCGGACCATTGATGGAGCGCCTCGCCCCAGCGGTCGGCCACTTCGGTCAGCGCGGAGATCCGCGCCCGCACGTCCTCGCTGCGCTTGTGGTCGTGCGTGGAGGTGCCGAGCAGGTTGTGGGGCCAGTGCGCGGCCAGGTGATGGCAGAACTCGTGGAATTTTTCCGACGGGATCCCGAGCGCGGAGGGAGAAGCGCCGACCTCGTTGCAGGAGGCGAGGCGGTCGTACACGTAGAACGCGGTGTCCTCGACGCCCTTGGCCGCGACCGCGGGGCACAGCTGCTGCCAGCGGCGGATGAACGCGAACTCCTCCGCCGTCGGCGCCGGCGCGAGCAGGACGCCCGCGAGGAAATCGAACACCGCGGGCGCGATCCCGGGGGCGAGCATCCGGGCCGCCGCGACCGCGTCGGTGATCAGCCGCTCGTCGGCGGGGTCGAGCGGCCCGCCGGCCCGCCGGTAGGTGCGGTACACCGGCAGCGCCGTCGTGACGCGCGCGATCGCCTCCCGCACCTGCGCCCGGCTGAGGTCGCGGTGCCGCCAGCCCCCGGCGGCGAGCGCCAGGGCCCGGTCGGTGAGGCGCTCGAGCTCGGACGCGAACGTTCGTTCCACGACCGCCCGCTTCCGCTCGCGCACCACCGCCGGAAAGTTCACGGATTGCTTGGTGAAGTCCGCATAGAAGGCGGTGAGCGCGTCCTTCTTCTGGCCGTCCATCCAAAGCCGGTTCACCCGGCTGAGGAAGTCATAGCCGACCGTGCCGTCGACGGGCCACTCGGCCCGCAGCACCTCCTCCTCGTCGAGGATCTTCTCCACCAGCACGCGGCCGCGCGGCAGGAGCGCGCGCAGCCGGGCGAAATACGCCCCGGGGTCGCGCAGGCCGTCCGGATGGTCGACGCGCAGGCCGTCGAGCTCGCCCGCGCGGATCATCGCCTCGACCCGGCGGTGCGTGGCCGTGAACACCTTCTCCTCCTCCGTCCGCAGGCCGGCGAGCGTGCCGATGTCGAAGAAGCGCCGGTAGTTCACGAGCTCGCCCTCGAGCTTCCAATGGTGCAGCGCGTAGAACTGCCGGCCGATCAGCGCGTGCATCGCGTCGGGGTCGGTCGCGCGATTGCCGACGGCCCCGCCGAACAGCGCGCCCTGCTTGGCGGCCGCGAGAACCTCCGCCGCCCGCGCGGCGGCCTCGCGGTAGGCGCGGCGCTCGTCCTCCCCGGGGTCGGCCCGGCGGCCGAGCTCCTCCAGCCGCGCGAACACCGGGTCGGGCTCGCCGCCGGCGAGGAGGCCCCACGACGCGGGGTTCAGCGGCCAGGAATGCTCGAAGTACCGCAGGCGCGGCCCGCGGCCGTCGACCTCGAGCGTGAACTCGCCGGCCTCGAGGACCTCCCCGTAGCGGCGCCCGAGCGGGGCCAGGTGCGCGCGCCACGGGCCGCCGGGCGCGGGCGCGACGTCGAAGAACTCATGGAAGTCGCTGTACGGGCCATGGCACAGGAGGTCGTCCCACCACGGATTCTCCGCCGTCGCCGCCATGTGGTTCGGGACGATGTCCAGCAGCACGCGCAGGCCGTGCGCGCGGGCGGCCGCCGTGAATTCCTCCCACGCGGCCTCGCCCCCGAGCTCGTCCGACACCCGCGTCGGGTCCGTGACGTTATAGCCGTGCGTGCTGCCGCGCGCCGCCTGCAGCACCGGCGAGAGGTAGACATGGCTGATGCCGAGTTTCGCCAGGTAGGGCAGGACCGCGGCCGCCGCGCGGAGCGGGAAGCCGGCATGGAGCTGCAGGCGGTAGGTCGCGATCCATTCACCGCTCATGGCGCAGCACCACGAACGAGCGTCCCTCGAGCGTCACGCTCCGGCCCGCCTTCTCCGCGCGCGGGCGCCCGCCCCCGCCGGCCGCGCCC
>DASPMS010000119.1:0-5721 GCA_035626915.1 Opitutaceae bacterium | reverse complement strand
CTCCGTGTGCCCCTTCTGCCGGCCGAAGCCCTTGACCTCGGTCACGGTCATGCCCTCGACCCCGACCTTGGACAGCGCTTCCTTCACGTCCTCCAGCTTGAACGGCTTGATGATGGCGGTGATGAGTTTCATGGGAGTGCTTTTCGGAGGTTAGTAGATGTAGCCTTCTTCGCCGTGCTCGTTGATGTCGAGGCCCTGGTTCTCGACTTCCGACGTCGGGCGCAGGCCGACGACCAGCTTGACGAGGTAGGCGATGACGATCGTGGCGACGATCGAGATCCCGAGGGTCACGCCGATGGCCTTGAGCTGGGCGAGCCAAAGGCCGCCGTCGGTCACGAGCGTGGCGAGGCCGTTCTTCTGGGCGTAGCCCTCGCTCACGAGGTTCGCATTCACGTCCGCCGTGGCCAGGAAGCCGGTCACCAGCGCACCGAGGGTGCCGCCGACCGCGTGGACGCCGAAGGTGTCGAGGGCGTCATCGTACTTGAAGATCGACTTGATCTTCGTGCAGGCGATGTACGGGACGATTCCGGCCAGGACGCCGATGATCATCGCGCCCGTCGCGTCGACGAAGCCCGCGGCCGGGGTGATCACGACCAGGCCGCCGACGATGCCCGAGCAGAAGCCGAGGATGGACGCGTGGCCGCGGAAGATCTTCTCGATCATCGCCCACACGAAGCCGGCGACCGCCGCCGCGAGCGTCGTCGTCATGAAGGCGTTGGCCGCGATGCCGTCGGCGGCGACCGCCGAACCGGCATTGAAGCCATACCAGCCGACGTAGAGCATGCCGGTGCCGACCATGCACAGCACCATGCTGTGCGGCGCCATCTTCTCCTTACCGAAGCCGAGGCGCGGCCCGAGGATGATGCACAGCACCAGGGCCGACCAGCCGGAGGACATGTGGACGACCGTGCCGCCGGCGAAATCGATCGCGGGGATCTTAGCGTCGGCGTTCCATACGCCGTTCATGAACCCGGTCGCGCCCCACACCATGTGGGCGAGCGGGAAATAAACCACGAGCATCCACAGGGTGACGAAGAGCATGATCGCCGTGAACTTCATGCGCTCGGCGATCGCGCCGACGATCAGCGCCGGCGTGATGATGGCGAACATCATCTGGAACATCGCGAACACGTTCTGGCTGACCCAGTACGCGTAGTTGGTGTTCGGCGCCGAAGTGACGCCCTTGAGCAGGAAGAACTCGGAGCCGCCCAGGAAGGGGCTGCCGAAACTCGTGCCGAAGACGAGGCTGTAGCCCACGGCCCACCACAGGATGGTCACGAGCCCGGTGATGCCGAGGCATTGCGCGAGCACGGAAAGGACGTTCTTCTTCCGGACCAACCCGCCGTAAAAGAGCGCCAGGCCGGGAAGGGTCATGAAGAGCACCAGCGCCGTGCTGGTCATCATCCAGGCGTTGTACCCGGGGCCCGGCACCCCGGCGAGCGCCTTGCCCGGATCGGTGTTGTTGATGTACGCCGCGCTCGCGGCGGCGATTTCTTCAGTCGTGGGCGCGGCCGGGGTGGCGTCCTGGGCCGAGAGGCGCAGGCCGCCGAGGGTCAGGCCCGCGGCGAGGAGGACATAGCGGAGGAGTTTTGGCGTCATGGGAGAGCGCCTCACCAAAAGCACGTCCGATGCCATGAATGTAATTCATCGTCGGCCGTGTTCCCATCGATCGAGTCATAAGGGGCGGACAAAAAAGAACCCGGCGCCGCCGAGCGCCGGGTTCGCAATTGGGTGGCTATAGCCGGGATCAGAGGGCGGCTTCGCCGGCCTCCTCGGTGCGGATGCGCACGACCTGCTCGAGCGGCAGGACGAACACCTTGCCGTCGCCGATCTTGCCGGTCTTGGCGCCGGCGACGATCGCGCCGACCACCTTCGGCACGACCTCGTCGGCCACGGCGATCTCGATCTTCACCTTCGGCAGGAAATCCACCGTGTACTCGCTGCCCCGGTAGATCTCCGTGTGCCCCTTCTGCCGGCCGAAGCCCTTGACCTCGGTCACGGTCATGCCCTCGACCCCGACCTTGGACAGCGCTTCCTTCACGTCCTCCAGCTTGAACGGCTTGATGATGGCGGTGATGAGTTTCATGGAATGAGCGGGTTGGGGTTCAGGAAGCGCGGGTGAAGTCCGGGTAGGCCTCGTTGCCGTGCTCGCCGATATCGAGCCCCTCGACCTCCTCCTCGGCGCTGACCCGCAGTCCCATCGTCAGCTTGAGGACGAAAAAGACCACGTAGGCGAAAATGAAAGTGAAGGCGCCGATGGCGCCGATGCCGGTGAGCTGCTTCACGAGCTGGGAACCGCCGGCCATGTTGCCGAACAGGCCGACCGCGAGCGTGCCCCAGATGCCGCAGACGAGATGGACGGAGATCGCTCCGACCGGATCGTCGATCTTGATCTTGTCGAAGAACAGCACCGAGAAGACCACGATGACGCCGGCGATGAGGCCGATGAGGATCGAGGAGAGGGCGGCCATCTGGTCCGCGCCGGCGGTGATGCCGACCAGGCCGGCGAGGATGCCGTTGAGCGCCATCGAGAGATCCGGCTTCTTCAGCACGATCCAGGAGGTGAGCGCCGCGCCGACGCCGCCGGCGGCGGCCGCGAGGCAGGTGGTGACGAGCACGAGGGACGTGGGGCCGGGATTGGCGGAAAGCACCGAGCCGCCATTGAACCCGAACCAGCCGAGCCACAGCAGGAAGACGCCGATGACGGCGAGCGGCATCGAGTGTCCGAGCATCGGGTGGTGGAGCTTGCCGTCCTTGTACTTGCCAAGCCGCGGTCCGAGAATCAGCACCCCGGCCAGGGCGCCCCATCCGCCCACCGAGTGCACGAGAGTCGAGCCGGCGAAATCATAGAATCCGAGGGTGTTCAGCCAGCCGTAGCCCCATTTCCAGCTGCCGGTGATGGGATAGGAGACCGCCACGAAGATCGTCGAGAACACCAGGAACGTGCTGAGCTTGATGCGCTCGGCGACCGCGCCCGAGACGATCGTCGCCGCGGTCGCAGCGAACATCGCCTGGAACAGGAAGTCGGTCCAATACGTGTAGCCGGCATTGTAGGCGTCGGTGAGGCCGGCGACCGGATCGCTCACGCTCACGCCGAAGCCGGCGAAGCCGAACCAATCCTTCGACACTCCGGCCTCGAAGCCGGGATACATCAGGTTGAAGCCGCACAGCGCGTAGGTCAGCAGGCCGATGCACGGAATCAGCGTGTTCTTGAAGAGGATGTTCACCGTGTTCTTCGAGCGGGTCAGGCCGGATTCCACGCACGCGAAGCCGAGGTGCATGATGAATACCAGCCCGGCGGAGAGCATCATCCACACGTTGTTCGTCATGAACGTCGCATAGCCGGGGGATTCCGCGAACTTCTCCACGCTCTCGTATTTCGGCGCCTCGGCCGCGGGTTCGGCGGCCGCGGGGGCAGCGTCTTGAGCGAGACCGGACGTTACCAGGGCAAGCAGGCCGAAGATCGCGATGACCTTCCACCAGGCGCCCGGGTTCAGGGTAGGATGCTTCATGGGTGTCTTCTATGCAGTGTTGGTGTGCAGACCTGCCAACGCGGCAGGCTGGCCGTCAAAAGCACGGGTTGTGCCAAGGGCCTGCGGCGCTTGGCTATGACACTGCCCACCCCTCCGCGCTCAGGACTGCAGCCGGATGAGCAGGTCCTTGCTCTCGACGGTGTCGCCGACCGCGACGAGCAGCTCCTTCACGACGCCGGCGGCGGACGCGTAAAGCGTCGTCTGCATCTTCATCGCCTCGAGCGTGAGGAGCTTGTCGCCCTTCGCGACCTTGGCGCCGACGCTGGCGGTGATGGCGGTGACCAGCCCGGGAATCGGCGCGGCCACCTGCAGGACGTCGGCCGGGTCGGCCTTCGGACGCGACTTGACGGCGACGGCGACCGACTTGTCCGCGATGCGCGTCTCGCGCGGGCGGCCGTTCAGCTCGAACGTGAGCGTGCGGACGCCGTCGCGGTCGGGTTCGCTGACGTTGATCAGTTTGATGAACAGCGTCTTGCCCTCCTCGATGTCGACCGAAATCTCCTCCCCGAGCGCGAGACCGTAGAAGAATGCGCGGGATGGAACCGGGCTGACATCGCCGTAGGTCGCCTGGAACTTGGCGAAATCGGCGAACACGTCCGGATACATCAGGTGGCAGTAGAGCGCCGCGTCCGAAACCTCGGCCTTGAGCCGGCGCGCCAGCGTGTCCTTCTCCTTGGCCAGGTCGACCGGCGGGAGATTCGCCCCGGGGCGGCCGCGCCGGGGCTTCCGGTCGCCGAGCACCACCTTCTGCAGCCGCCGCGGCCACCCGCCCGGGGGCTGACCGAGCTCGCCGGCGAGCATGTCCACGACCGACGCCGGAAACGGCGTCGTGCCGGGCTCGAGGTTCACCACGTCCGCGGGCTTGATCCCGCGGGAGACCAGGAACAGCGCCATGTCGCCAACGACCTTGGATGACGGGGTGACCTTCACGATGTCGCCGAACAGCAGGTTCACCTCCGCGTAGGTGCGCACGACCTCGGGCCACCGCGCGCCGAGTCCCATGGACGCCGCCTGCTCGCGGAGGTTCGTGTATTGGCCGCCGGGCATCTCGTGCTCGTACACCTCGGCCGTGCCCGCGCGCGGGCTGGAGTCGAAGGGCGCGTAGAGTTCGCGCACGCCTTCCCAGTAGGCGGAAAATTCGTTCAGCGCGCCGAGGTCCAGCCCCGTCTCCCGCGGCGTGTGCTGCAGGGCCGCGACGACCGAGTTGAGGTTGGGCTGGCTGGTCGAACCGGACATCGAAGCCAGGGCGAGGTCGACCACGTCGACGCCGGCGTCGACCGCCGCCAGAACCGAGGCCGAGGCGATGCCGCTGGTGTCGTGGGTGTGGAAGTGGATCGGCAGGGCGGTCTCCTCGCGCAGGACCTTGACCAGCTGCGCGGCGGCGTAAGGCCGGCAGAGGCCGGCCATGTCCTTGATCGCGAGGATGTGCGCCCCGCGCTTCTCGAGCTCGCGCGCCATCTTCACGTAGTAGCGCAGGGTGTACTTGTCGCGGGACGGATCCAGCAGGTCGCCCGTGTAGCAGACCGCGGCCTCGGCCACGGCACCCGTCTCGAGCACGGCGTCGAGCGCGACGTAGAGATTCGGCAGGTAATTCAGGGAGTCGAAGATGCGGAAGATGTCGACGCCCGCCTCGGCGGCGTGCCGCACGAAGCCGCGGACCACGTTGTCGGGGTAGAAGCTGTACCCGACCGCGTTGGCGCCGCGGAGGAGCATCTGGAAGCAGATGTTCGGGACGCGGGCGCGCAGCGCGGCCAGGCGCTCGTAGGGATCCTCCCGCAGGAAACGCATCGACGTGTCGAACGTCGCGCCGCCCCAGCACTCCAGGCTGAACAGCCCGGGCGTGCGGCGCGCGACGGCGTCGGCCGCGCGAAGCATGTCGTGGGTGCGGATGCGAGCGGCCATTAGCGACTGGTGGGCGTCGCGCATGGTCGTGTCCGTCACGAGGAGCGGCTTCTGCTTCCGCACCCATTGGGCGAACTTCGCCGGTCCGAGCTTTCGGAGCAGGTCGCGGCTGCCCGGCGCCGGAGCGAGGTCCGCGGGAAACGCCGGCGCGGCCGGCGCGGGCGGGATCCGGGCCGGACGGCGCCCCTTGAGCTGCGGGTTCCCGTTGACGACCAGGTCGCCGAGGAACGCGAGGAGCTTGGTCGCGCGGTCGCGGCGGTACTTGAATTCGAAGAGCCCGGGATTG
>DASPMS010000118.1:0-20745 GCA_035626915.1 Opitutaceae bacterium | reverse complement strand
ACGCTCGCGCGGGCCACGGGCGTCTGCAGGCGGCCCTGCTCGGCGAGGAGTTCCTCGACGAGCTCGAGCAGCGGCGGCTGGGGGGAGGGAGCCACCGGTCAGTAGACGTCCCGCTGGTAGCGCTTGGCCGCGCGCAGCGCCTGGATGTACTCGGCGGCCTGCTCCGGCGTGCGCCGGCCGGCGGTCTCCACGACGCGGTGGAGGGCGTCGTCGACGTCCTTGGCCATCCGGGACGCGTCGCCGCACACGTAGAAGTGGGCGCCGGATTCCAGCCACGCGAACAGCTCGGCCGCGTGCTCGACCATGCGCTGCTGGACGTAAACCTTGGCGGCCTGGTCGCGGGACCAGGCGAGGTCGAGCCGGGTGAGGAGGCCGTCGCGGTGGAAGCCGAGCAGCTCCTCGCGGTACAGGAAGTCGGTGGCCTCGCGCTGGTCGCCGAAGAACAGCCAGTTGCGTCCGGTCGCGCCGGTCGCGCGGCGGTGCTCGAGGAACGCGCGGAACGGCGCGACGCCGGTCCCCGGGCCAACCATGATCATGCCCGCGGCGGCGGCCGGCGGCCGGAACGCGCTGTTGCGGTGCACGAACACGCCGACCCGGCCGGCGGCGAGGGCGCGCTCGGCGAGGAAGGTGGAGCACACGCCCTTCCGCGTCCGGCCGTCCTTCTCATAGCGCACGGCGCCCACGGTGAGATGCACCTGGCCCGGATGGGCGGCGGGGGACGACGAGATCGAGTAGAGGCGCGGCTGGATCCGGCGGAGCTTCCCGACCAGATCAGCCGGGGCGGGGCGGGCGGTGGCCGCGAGGAGGACGTCGATGACGTGGTGAGGCGAGGCGACCGCGGGGGCGGCCGTGTGGCCCGCGCCGGGCGGCGCATCGGCGGCGCCGGAGCCGCCGGCGAGGGCCAGCAGTTCCGGCGACGGCTTGCCGAGGTCGTAGTATTCCGTGAGCGCGCGGCGGAGGGAGACGGGCGAGCCGTCGGGCGCCGGTACCTCCTCCTCGCCGTCGCAGCCGAGCGCGGCGAGGACGTCGGTGACGAGTTCCGGGCAGTTCTGCGGCACGACGCCGAGGGCGTCGCCCGCCTCGTAGGCGAGCCCCGAGCCCTCGAGCGAGAATTCCACGTGATTCACCTGCTTCGCCGAGCCGGCGCCGTTCAGGTTGCGGACCGCGAGGACGGGGGCGGGGAAAGGGTTGGCGCGGCTGTGGCCGGCCGGCGCGGCCTCCGATGAGGAAGCGGCGATGGCCGAGGCGGGCGGCGCGCCCGCGGCAGGGGGCTCGCCAGCGCCGGGCGGAGCCCCGGTCCGGAAGGCCGCGAGCGCGGCGCCGAGCCAGGCGGTGAACTTGGCGTCGTATTCCAGGTCGCAGTCGACGCGCTCGCGGATCCGCACGCCGCCCAGTTTCTCCAGGAAGGCATCGAGGTCCTTCCCGCATTGGCAGAACTGCGCGTAGTTCGTGTCGCCCAGGGCGCAGATGGAGAACCGCAGCGACGGCAGGCGCGCCGCGGCGGCCGCGTCGCCGGCCGCGGCCTTCAGGGCGGCGTGCAGGGCCCTGGCGTTGTCCGGCGGCTCGCCGTCGCCGTACGTGCTCGCGATGACGAGGAGGTTCTGCATCGCGGCGAGCTTCGCGAGGTCGGCCTGGGCCATGTCGAGGACGGTCGCGGCGAAGCCCCGCTTGCCGGCCTCCTTCGCGGCCTTTTTCGCGAGGCCCTCGGCGGTGCCGGTCTGGGAGCCGAAGAGGATCGTCAGCGGCTGGAGGACGGGGGCGGCCGCCGCGGCCGGAGCGCCCCCAGCCGCGGCGGCCGTGCGCGAGAACAGGCCGGCCAGGAAGCCGTTGAGCCAGGCGCGCTGCTCGGGCGAGAACGGGGCGGATTCGGGAATGAGCGGGACGGAGGACACGCGGAAGGGCTGGGTGGTGGACGGGCGGGGAGGGAGATTTCAGGCGCTGAGGAGCTCCTGGAGCTCCTTGACCGAATGGCGGCCGGCCCAGGAGACGAAGGTTTCGCCCGTCGATCGGCGGGCGCGGTAGGTGCGGAGGATCTTCTCCACGAGTCCCGGCAACTCGTCGGCGCCGACGCCGCGGAAGATCTCGCGGGCGATGCCCTGCTCCTGGTCCATCCCGCCGCCGAGCACGACGTGGTATCCTTCGCGCCCGTCGGAGAGCTTCGTCGCGACGCCGCCGATGTCGCCGCAGTAGTGCTGGGCGCAGGAGTGCGGGCAGCCGGTGAGGTGGACGTTCACGGGAAAATCGAGGCCGAGGTCCCGGCCGCGCAGGTGCGCCATGAGCTCGCGGGCGTGGCCCTTGGTGTCGGCCGAGGCGTACTTGCAGCCCTTGTTGCCGGTGCACGCGATGACGCATCCGGCCGTGGTGTGCGGTGCGGTGAAGAAACCCAGCTGCTGCACCGCGCGCTCGACGGTGCGGCAGTAGGCGTCCGCCACGTGCGGGATGAGCAGGCTCTGCCAGACGGTGAGGCGGAGCTCGCCGGTGCCGTAGTGGTCCGCCAGGTCGGCGACCCGGCGCATCTGCTTCGCCGTCATCCGGCCGACCGGCACGCCGACGCCGACGTAATTACGCCCGGACTGGCTCTGCCGGTACACGCCGACGTGACCGTGCTTGAGGACGGGGCGCCGGGGCTCGGCGGCCTCGCGGGGGAGGCGCAGCAGCGGGAAGGCGAGCTTCTGCTGGGTCTCCTCGAGGAAGCGCTCCTGCCCGCCCCACTTCTCGAGCAGGTACTTCAGGCGCGCCTTCTTGCGGTCGGTCCGGTCCCCGTGTTCGCGGAACACGCGCACCATGGCCGCGGCGACCGGCACGAGCTCGGCGGGCCGGAGGAGCAGGCCGGTGTCGCGGGCGAAGTCCTTGTGCCCCGTGATGCCGCCCAGTTCGGCCCGGAAATAGACGCCCGGCGGAGGCGGGTTCGGGATCCCGGACCGCGCGACCGATTCAGGCGTCACCCGCACCGCGAAGAACCCGATGTCGTTCGTGTCGGCCGCGGCGGAGACCACGCCGCCGGAGTCGAACGCGATGTTGAACTTCCGCGGCAATCCGTAGAGGTCGCGGTGGTTCAGGATGTAGTGGTGGAGGGCATGGGCGTAGGGCCGGACGTCGATCAGTTCGTCGCGGTCGAACCCGCTCGTGGGCGTGGCCGTGATGTTGCGGATGTTGTCGGCGCCGGAGCCGCGGGAGGTCAACCCGAGCTCCTGGACCCGCGTGAGCACGCGCACGATCGAGCGGGGCTTCAGCTCGCGCAGCTGGAGGTTCGCGCGGGTCGTGATGTCGGCGGCGCCGTTGCCGCATTCCTCCGCGAGGGCGGCGAGCCCGCGCAGTTGGTGCGAGCTGAGCTCGCCGGCCGGGATGCGCAGGCGGATCATGAAGCTGTCCTGCGCGGGCGCGACGTAGAACAGGCCGTGGAACTTGAACCGGAACGTGTCCGCCTCGTCGGGGAACTGGTCGGCCGCGGCGTGCGCCACCAGCTTTTCCCAGACGTCGAGGCCGTTCTGCTCGTGCTTCCAGCGCTCGGGCTTGGACAGGTCCGAGAGGGGCGTGCCGAAAACCGACTCCTCGGCCGGCGCCGCGACGTTGCCCGACACGGCGGCCTCCGGCGCGCCGGTGAGCTGGCCGGCGGCGTTCGTGCCGACGAAGGCGAACTGCCCGGAGGCGAGCACGCCCGCCATGAAGCCCTGCAGGTACTCCTTCTGGCCGGGGGTGAACGAACCGGCGGCGGACGGGGCGGGGGGTGGCGTCGACGTCGTCATGGGCGGGAGCAGAGCTGCACGAGGTTGAGCGCGGCGAGCGCCGCGGCCGTGAGCTGCCAGAAGAGCAGCGGGTGGCGCTCGAAGAGCGGCGTGTCGGGGGCGAAGAAGGGCTCGACCTTCGCGGGGTGCTCGAGGTCGAACGCGAGCTCCGAATAGTGCTGGTAGCGCCGGGCGGGTTCGGTCGCGACGCAGCGGAGCAGCACCGCCTCGAGCCAGGACGGCAGGGTGGCGTTGAGGCGCGACGGCAGCTTCGGCGCCGGAAACCGGGGGTTCTGAAAGCGCTCGATCTCGCCGTACGGGTAGGTGCGGGTGGCCGCCTCGAAGAGGGTGACCCCGATGCCAAAGAGCTCGGTGCGCTCGGAGTGCGGCGCGCCGCCGAAGCGCTCGGGCGCGAGGTAGCTCGCGGTGCCGGCGCGGGACGGCGGCGCGAAGAGGGGGGCGACGCTTCCGAAGTCGAGGAGGGTGAACGCCGCCTCGGCCCCGCGGCCGCGCACGAGGATGTTCTCCGGCTTGATGTCGCCGTGCACCACGTCGTGGCGCAGGAGGAACTGGGCGGCCCCGGCGAGAAACCGGCCCAGGGCGATGACCTCTTCGGTCGCCAGCGGGCGCTCGCGCAGGCATTCGCGCAGCGTCGGCGCGGCCACGTACTCCAGGCTGTAGCACGACACGGGGTCCTCGTCCGGCACGTCGGCGCCGGGGAAGAACGGCGCGCGCAGCCGGCGGGCGTGGGCGATCTCGCGGCTGAAGAGCGCGCGGACGTGCGGGTCGTGCCGGGCGTCGGCCGGGGGGAACTTGAGCACCCGCTCCGCGCCGTCGCCGGGACGGCGGGCGAGCCACACGCGTCCGTCCGGATCGAGCGGCCGCGCCAGCACGTGCCCGGCCCAGGTCTCGCCCGCGCGGAGCGTCGCCGGCACGTGCAGCTGCGGCGCGGTGGCGGCGGAGGCCCCGGGCGCGGCGACGTCGATCACGAGCGCGCTCGCGTCATCGCCCGGCTCCCCGAGGGCGCGCACGATCGCGGCGGCGTCGGCCCGGCGGCCGAGGAGCTCGGCCAGGCGGTCGGGCGGGAGCACCGCCGCGACGCCGTCCGTGCACAGGAGCACGCGGTCGCCGGCGGCGAGCCGCCAGGAAAAGGCGTGGGGCACGACGTCGGCCTCGGTGCCGAGCGCCCGGGTGAGCACATGGCCGCGCTCCGGGCCCTCGAGCGCGTGCCGCTCCGACAGGCGCCGGACCCGGCCGTCCCGCCAGAGCAGCACCTCGGTGTCGCCGAGGTTCACGCCCCAGAGCATGTCGCCGGAGACCGCGACGGCCGCGAGCGTGCACGCCAGGGCCCCCTCGCTGCCGTAGCGGTGCACCGCCTCCTCGCACAGCTGCCGGTTGATCTGCGTCGCGAACTCCGCCAGGGCGCGGTCGGGCGCCCAGTCGACGGGCCGCGCCTCGAAGTTGTCCACGAGCCGTCGGGTGGCGCGGTCGGCGGCCTCGCCGCCGGCGCGCGCGCTGCCCATCCCGTCGGCCATGGCCGCGACGAGCACACCGTCGTACTCCCGGAACGCGCAGGCGTCGTCGGAGCGCGGCCGGCCGGCGCCGGGCTGGGTGGCGGTGGTGAGGGAGCAGCCCATGCGGTCAGATGCGGGCCACCGAGGTGGCGCCCCACGTGGTGCGCCAGCGCCGCTTCACGAGCCCGAGCCCGGCCAGCGCAGCCAGGCTGAGCCCGGCGAAGAGCAGGATGCCCGTGACGTAGCTGCCGGTGTGCTCCTTGGACGCCCCGAAGAGCATGCCGAGCACGAACCCGCCGATGCCGCCGCCACAGCCGACGAGGCCGGTCATGACGCTGATGTCCTTCGCAAAGCGCTGCGGCAGGAGCTGGAAGACCGAGCCGTTGCACATCCCGAACGCGCCCGAGGCGACGAAGAAGGCGGCGCCGCAGGCCCAGAGGTGGCGGGAAAGCGCCGCGACGACCAGCGCGGCGAGGGCGATCGAGAAGAACACGCCCAGGGCGCGGATCCCGCCGAGCCGGTCCGCCAGCGCGCCGCCCGCCGGGCGCCCGAGCGCGCCGACGAGCGTGCAGAACGCCGCGACCTCCCCGGCTTGGACCGCGCCGAGGCCGAACTCGTCGCGGAAGTAGATGGCGAAGGCGGTGGCGAGGCCGACGAACCCGCCGAAGCTCACCGTGTAGAAGAAGCAGAACCAGTGCGCGTCGCGCTCGCGGAGCAGGTTCCCGTAGTCCGACAGCTTCTTCTTCCGGGGCGGGCCCGGGGGCTCCTTGGAGAAGGCGACGTAGAGCAGGAACGCGACCGCGAGCGGGATGAGCGCCGCCCCGAACACCGCCTGCCAGCCCCAGGCCGCGGCGATGCGCGGCGCGAGGAGGTGGTCGATCACGACCCCGACATTGCCCGCGCCCGCCAGGCCCAGCACCACGCCCTGCATCGTCGGCGGGTACCACCGGCCGGATTGCGGCAGCGCGACGGCGAAGCTGGCGCCGGCCACGCCGAGCACGATCCCCAGGAGCAGGGCCTGCCCGAGCGAGGACACGCCGGCCTGCCAGGCGACGAGCAGCCCGGCCATGACGACGAGCTGGGCGATGATGCCGGTCGTCTTCGTACCGATCCGGTCGACGAGCAGGCTCAGGACGATGCGGAGGAACGCGCCCGACAGAATCGGCGTCGAGACCATCAGGAATTTCTCCTGCGCGCTCAGCCCCAGCGCCGGTGCGATCAGCGAGCCGAGCGCGCCGAGGATCGTCCAAACCATGAAGCTGACGTCGAAATAGAGGAAGCTGGTCACCAGCGTCGGCCAGTGACCGCTGCGGCGGAGTTCGCCCCAGTTCATGCGGCCTCCGGGCGGCCGAAGGCCGCGGGTGCGCCGGCGGAAAGCGGAACGGCAGGCGCGCTACGGCGACGCGGGCGCCCCGCCAGGGAGCTGAATGGGATCAGGTGCATGGGCATCGGCAGGTTGGGCCGGGCGCACCCGAAGGGGGATCGGGCGGCCGAGGTGGCGGGGTAACAAGATCCGACCAGCGGCAGACCGGCTGCGGGAGCCGGCGGGGAAGCAACTGGAGGAGGCAAGCATGCCTCCCTAAAGCCGCTCATGTGCCAGCTCCGCGGACCGGACGCATGACCCGGCCGCAAACATTTCATCCGCGCGATGAAAGGCATTCATGGGGGCCGCCTCCGCATGAATGGAATCACCGGTCGGGACCGGCGCCGGGGAATATTGTATCTCGCTTCCTTACAAGGACAAACGAAGGAAGTCCGGGCGGTTCGGGGAATCAGCGGCGGCCCGCGGCCGGCCGAACCACGGGGGGCTGCACCCGAGGTTCCCCGGCGAAAACGGCGATGTTGTCGGGCTGGTCGGCGGCCGGCTCGGGGAACGCGCGGGAGGGCTCGGGCAGGGGGCGCAGGTGGCTGCGCTCCTCGAGGAAGCCGATGAGCTGCTCCCGGCAGCGGTAATAGGTGGCGTCCTCGAGCAGGGCGGCGCGCTGGCGCGGGCGCGCGAACGGCACCTGCAGGATCTCGCCGACGGTGGCCCGCGGCCCGTCGGTCATGCACACGACGCGGTCGGAGAGGAAGAGCGCCTCATCCACGTCGTGCGTGATGATGAGCGCGGTGATCCGCTCCCGCTGCCAGAGCTCGAGGAGGACCTCCTGGAGCTCGTACCGCGTCAGCGAGTCGAGCATGCCGAACGGCTCGTCGAGCAGGAGCATCTTGGGCGAAAGGGCGAACGCGCGGGCCAGGCCGACGCGCTGGCGCATGCCTTGGGAAAGCTCGGCCGGCCGCTTGTCGAGCGCGTCGGCCAGGCCGACCAGGGCCAGGTAGTACTCCGCGATCTCGCGGCGCTCGTCCCGGCTCGCGGTGTAGTAGACCTGGTCGATGCCGATGAGCACGTTCTCCCGCGCGGTGAGCCAGGGCAGGAGGCAGGGCGACTGGAACACCACGCCGCGGTCGGGCCCCGCGTCGGTGACCTCCTTGCCGGCGAGGACGATGCCGCCCTCGGTGACGCCGTTCAGTCCGGCGATCATCGACAGGATCGTCGACTTGCCGCAGCCGGAGTGGCCGATGAGGGCGACGAACTCGCCCTGGGCGATGCGGAGATTGAAGTCCTCGACGATGACGGCGGGACCGTAGGCCTTGGTGACCTGGGAGATTTCGACGTAGGCGGACATGCGGGAAAGGGAAAGGATGGGCGGCGGGCTAGCCGGCGACCGAGGTGACGGGGACTTCGCGGACCTCGTCGCGGCGGCGGGCGCGCATGCCCCAGGCCAGGAGGGGGCGGCCGCGGGTGAGGTCCTCGGGCAGGACATTGGGCAGCGCGAGCCGGCGGGTCTGCGTGGTCTGGCGTCGCGCGCCGAAACCGAGCAGGCGTTGGGTGACGAGCGCGCGCAGTCGCTTGAACTCGGGATCGTGATTGAGGTCCTTGCGCACGCGCGGGCGCTCGAGCGTCACGGGGACGGGTGCGTCGAGCGTCGCGCCCGGGCCGGTCGTGAGCGGGATGATGCGGTCGGCCATGAGCAGCGCCTCGTCGACGTCGTTGGTGATGAGCACGACGGTCTTCTTGTCGCCTTCCCAGATGCGGACGATCTCCTCCTGCAGCGTCCCGCGCGTGAGCGCGTCGAGCGCGCCCAGCGGCTCGTCGAGGAGCAGCACCTGCGGGTCCATCGCGAGCCCGCGGGCCACGGCGACGCGCTGCCGCTGGCCGCCGGACAGCTGGCGGGGCAGCTTGGCCGCGTGCGGCGTGAGATTGACCATCGCGATGTGGCGCTCGACGTGCGCGCGCCGGCGCTCGGCGTCCCACGCCGGGAAGCACTGGTCGACGGCCAGGGCGACGTTCTGCGTGACCGTGAGCCAGGGCAGCAGGGAGTAGTTCTGGAAGACCATGCCGCGGTCCGGCCCGGGGCCGGTCACCGGCTTGCCGTCGAGCGTGACGCTCCCGCCGTCGGGCCGCACCAGGCCGGCGAGCAGGTTGATGAGCGTGGTCTTGCCGGACCCGGAGTAGCCGACGATCGCGACGAATTCGCCGCGGGCGACGGAAAGGTTGATGTCGCGCAGCACGCAGGTGGTCCCGCTGGCGGTGCGGAAGGACTTGGAGGCGGAGCGGATCTCGAAGAAGGACATGCGCGGAGGTTGCCGGTGGGGAATGGGCGGTTGGCTACGAGGGATGACTCGGCGGGCGGATGAGCCGGTAGGTGGAGGCGGCGGCAAACAGAGCCACCGCGAGGGTGACGACGGGGGTGAGGAGGCTTTTCGCCACGACCGTCGGCGTGAATTCCCCGCGCAGCCAGAAGTCGCCCTGGTTGATGCAGTCCTGCAGCAGTCCGACCGGCAGCGCGACCTTCGCCGCCCGCGCCCAGACGGCGCGGCGGGCGAGCGGCGCGAGCCAGGACGTCAGGCGGGAGGCCTTGGCGGTAGAGCTCATGAGGGGGAGAGCGGAGGGAAATTATGATGGACGAAGGATGAAGGACGAACGCAGGGTGCAGGCATGGACCGGCGCCTCGGACTTCAAAACTTAACGACGAGCTGGGCATAGCCGAAGGTGGCGTCGTCGGCCCGGCCCGTCGCGGCGAGGTAGTCGCCGGCCTCGAAGTGGCTCCAGCCGACCAGCACGTCGTACGGCGCGCTGGGCGACCAGGTGAGCGTCGCATCGAACTCGCGGCCGGCCTGCCGCGGCAGCGCGCCGGTCCGGGAAGCGTTCGGGCGGACCACCGCGATCGCGTTGGCGCGGTACCAGAAGTCGGTGGTGCGCTCGAGGCGGAACCAGTGGTAGTCGAGCCGCACCACGGCCTTCTTGAGCGGGTGGTCGAGGTTGACGAACGGCTTGAACCGCACGTTGACACCCACGTTCCGCAGGTTCTTCCACGAGAACGCGTCCATGTACCCGTAGTGAAGGTGGTTCGTGTGGAAGAGATTCAGGAAGCCCTCGTTCCGGGTGTCGTTGGGGTTCTTGTCCCCGGAGGCGGCGTTGAACTCGATGCCGACGCGCGGGAAGAACGCGTTTCTCTCCCAGGTGCGGCCGGTCTCGGCGTGGAAGGCCCAGGCTTCGTGGTCGAACCAGCCGAAGCCGGTGACGGTCGTGGCGGGCAGGCCCGGGCGCGCCTCGCCCCATTGGTAGGCGCCCTCGATGACGTAGTCGAAGCCATGGAGCGGCGCCATCGAGATGCTTTGGGCGCGGAAACCGGCGGTGAAGATCCGCTGCGGGATATCGAAGGCGCGGACATTGCCGTTGCCGAAGGCCGGCGCGGGCACGACGAAATTGGGAAGGTTCTCGTCCTTGCCGCGGTAGAGCAGGTAAACGTCGGTCTTCTGGTTGCGGATGAATCCGGAGTTCTGGACGTAGACGCCGAGGAACAGGTCGTCCTGGTCGGACCGGTCGAGCTTGGCGTCCGAGACGCGGTCCGGCGTCGTCTCGCCGGGGGTCACGACGCTCAGCCCGAAGACGTCGAAGGTGGTCCGCGCATCCGCCCGGTTGTACACGACCTTGGCGCCGTCGAACACGCGGGCGAAGTTGTTCCACTCGAAGCCGCCGATCAGGCGCTGGTCGCCGTAGGCGATCATCTGGCGGCCGAGCCGGGCGGACACGCCCGAGTCGCGCGGGTCGCCGAGGTCGACGTAGAGCTGGCGGAGGTCGGTCCGGGCGTCGCCCTCCGCCGCGTTGACGTACAGGACGTCGGGACGCTTCGAATCGTACTCGCGCGCGTCCTGGAGCTGGACGTAGGCCGAGAACGCCGGGGAGCCGGTGTACTTCGCGCCGACGCGGTAGCGCGCGAGCGTGAAGGTGTCGTCGTTGGCCGTGTTCGTGAGCTTGTTGAAGTCGAAGCTGTTCTGGCGCGTCTCGATCCGGAAGCGGACGTTGCCGTCGAGCGCGACCTTGCCGTTGAGGATCGTGTACGGGTCGCCGAAGACGTAGGCGGCGTTCGCCGCCGGAGTCGCCAGCGCGGCGGCCAGGAGGCCGGCGACGCCGAGCAGCGGGAGGCGGGAGCGGAGGGCGCGGGCCGGGAGGCACGCGCGGGGGAGCGGGAGGGAGGAAGGAGGCATGGTGAGGCGGGGGACGGAGGTTTTTCAGGTGGCGGCGCGGAGCTTCGCCTCGGCGAGGCTCATGAGCCGGTCGAGGAGGAAGCCAATGAGGCCGATGGCGATGACGCACATGACGATGTGGCGGTAGTTGAGGGCGTTGTATTCCTGCCAGAGGAAGCCCCCGAGGCCGGGCGCGCCCGTGAGCATCTCGACGGCCACGATCACCAGCCACGCGATGCCGAGGCTGAGGCGGAAGCCGGTGAACATGTACGGCAGCGCCGCCGGGATGATGATCTTGAAAAGCGTCTGGAGGCGCGAGAGCTTCAGGACCTTGCCGACGTTGAGGTAATCCTGCGGCACGGCGCGCACGCCCTGGGCCGTGTTCAGCACCGTCGGCCACATGGAGCAGAAGGCGATCGTGAACAGGCCGGCGCCGTCGAGGCCCTTGAAGAGCCCGAGCCCGATCGGAAACCACGCGAGCGGTGAGATCGGCCGGACGATCTGGATGATCGGGTCGAACGCCTTCGTGAACGTGGCCGACAGCCCGAGCAGGAGTCCGATGGGCACGCCGAGGAGCAGTCCGAGGAAGTAGCCCTTGCCCACGAGGTAGAGCGACTTCCAGGTGAACCGGAGGATGCCCTGATCCTGCTCGCCGCGGTAGGCGAGCGGATCGGTGATGTAGCCCTTGCTGTCGGACCACGTCTCGGCCGGTCCCGGGAAGTAGTTGCTGTCGTCCTTGGAGCGGTCGTGCGCGGAGTAGATGTGCCACGCCGCCAGCGCGACGCCGATGGTCACGAGGGGGAGCAGCAGCCAGTCGAGCTTGAACGACTTCATGGCTCAACCCTTCAGGGAATGGACGGCGAAGCTCTTCGCGTAGGCCTCGAGGTCGGCCGCCGGGTTGAACATCGTGCCGTCGTACAGCTTGTCCGGCGTGTCGTCGCGCCCGCGGCCCGTCACGCCGAGCTCCTTCATCGCCTCCGCATACAGGTCGTCGCGGCAGACCTGCTTGACGATGCCATGGTAGTCGGGCGCGCCGGAGACCATGCCCCAGCGGCGGAACTGCGTGAGCCACCACTGGCCGTATTTCGGCTGCGGGTAGTTGGTGTTGCGCTTGCTGAACACCATGTAGAGGTCGTCCTGCTTCCTGCGGCCGTCGCCGTAGTCCATCTGCCCGAGTTGGCGGCCGAGGATGATCTCCTTCGGGCAGTTGATGTACGCGGGCTGGGAGACGATGTCGCAGAGCTCGGAGCGGTTATCCATGACGTCCATCCACTCGCTCGCCTCGTGCAGGGCCTTGAGGACGGCCTTCACGGTCTTCGGGTTCTTCTCGGCGAACTCGGCGGTGAAGGCGCAGACCTTTTCCGGGTGGTCCACCCACATGTCCTGCGTCGTGAGGGCGGTGTAGCCGATGCCGTCGTCGATCGCGCGGGCGTTCCACGGCTCGCCGACGCAGAACCCGTCCATCTTCCCCACGCGCATATTCGAGACCATCTGCGGCGGCGGGATGGTGATGAGGTTGACGTCGGCGCCGGCGCCCGCGGCGTCGCCGGGATGGATGCCGCCCGAGGCGAGCCAGTAGCGCATCCACATCGCGTGCGTGCCGGGCGGGAACGTCATGGCGAAGGTGAGCGGCTTCCCGGCCTTCTTGGCCTCGTCGACGAAGGGCTTCAGGGCGGACGCGTCGGCGCCCACCTTGCCGCGGTACTGCTTCTTGAGCGTGATCGCCTGGCCGTTGCGGTTGAGCATCCACGCGTAGACCAGCGGCTTCTTCGGCGAGCCGAGGAGGCCCATGGAGGACGCGTACGGCATGCCGATGAGCATGTGCGTTGCCTGGTTGTCGCCGGTCGACAGGCGGTCGCGGATCACGGCCCAGCTCGCCTCCTTCGAGATCTTCGAGCGGATGCCGTGCTTCTTGAAGAAGCCTTTCTCGTGCGCGATGACGATGGGCGAGCAGTCGGTGAGGGCGATGATGCCGAACTTCACGTCGGGCGTTTCGGGCGCCGCGGAGGCGCTGCCGGCGGTCGCGGCCCACGAACGGGGGCCGAGGGCGGCGAACAGGGCGGCGGAACCGGTGAGGGCGGCGCCGCGCCGGAGGAACTGGCGGCGGTCAAGCGAGGCCGGACTGCCGGAGCGCGACCCCGCCGGGTTCTGGGAGTTCTTGTGGTGCATGGAGTGGTTGCGCGAGGGCCGCGCGATGAAGGTCTTCGCGGAAGAGGAGGCGGGGTAACTCGGGGGTGAGCGAAGCGCGGGGCAGGAGCCCGGAGGCGACGAGCTCGTCCTGGAGCACCGCGAAGCGGGGGGCCGTCGGGACGTTGGCGTCGCCGGCGGCGAACACGTGGAAGTCGGGCACGAGCTGCTCCCGGCCGGTCCCCGGGTCGAAGCGCCCGGTGAGCGCGGGCAGGAGGAGGCCGACCGGCAGGTTGAGGTAGGCGCGGTCGGACAGGATCTCGGCCAGGTGCGTGCGGTTCCGCGGCTCGTCGCACCACGCCGCGGCGGCCGCCAGCGCGGCGACCAGCGCGAGGTGCTCGCCGGCCTGGTCCAGCGCGAACGCCTCGCGGACCATGAGCACCTTTTCCACGTGGCCGGGCCACAGCGACGCGCTCCACGCCGGGCACCAGCCGGCGCCGGCCTGCACGGCGACCGTGCCCCAGGGCTCGCCGGCGCAATAGCCGTCGAGCGTCCCCGCCTGCAGGTTGCCGAACATCTGCGCCGGGGGCACGACGACGATGCGGAGGTCGCGCTCGGGGTCGATGTCGGCCGCGCGCAGCCACTGGCGGAGGAGCAGCGCGTGGGAGGAGAACGGAAACACGACGCCGAGCGTCAGCCGGCGCTCGCCGCGGCGCCGGCGGGCCTCGGCGCGGAGGCCGGCGGCGTCGCCCACGCCCGCCTCGCGCAGCCGGGTCGAGAGCGTGATGGCGTTGCCGTGGAGGTTGAGCACGAGCGCGGTGAGGACCGGGCAGGGCGCGCAATCCAGGCCGAGGCGCGCGGACCAGAGCATCGGCGCGGGCGCCGGGGCGGCGTCGAGCTCGCCGTGGACGACCTTCTCGCGGATCGTGGACCAGCCGACCTCGCGGCTCAGCTGCACGCGCAGGCCGTGCCGGCGGAACAGCCCGAGCTCCTGCGCGGCGGCGAGCGGCGCGGCGTCCGTCAGCGCCACGAACCCGACGCGCAGGGGGCGCGGGGAGCGGCGGAACGGTGCGAGGTCGGCGGGAGTCATTGCGTGTCACACGAAAGCCCGTGCCATGCCACGGCGCCGGTCTGGCCCGATAAGTGCTTAGCAAACATTTCATTCCGGCCATGAGCCCCTTTCATCCATGAACAAGCCCCTGGACAGCCGCCAGTTGGCCGCCTTCGCCGCCGTGGCGCGGCGCCAGAGCTTCACGCTCGCGGCGAAGGAGCTGCACCTGACCCAGAGCGCCATCAGCCACGCGATGCGGTCGCTCGAGGAGGAGGTGGGGAGCCGCCTGGTCGAGCGCACGGGCCGCCGCGTGCTCCTCACGCTCGCGGGCGAGCAGTTCCTGCGCCACGTGGAGAAGATCCTCCGCGAGATGGACGCGGCGCGCGCGGGCCTCGACACGCTTTCCCGCTGGGGCCACGGCCGGCTCCGCGTGGGCGCGAGCACGACGGCGTGCCAGTACATCCTGCCGACGGTGCTGCGGGAGTTCCGCCAGAGCTTTCCCGAGTGCGCGATCATCATCGAGCCCGGCGACCAGAACCGGCAGATGGAGCTGCTCGCGGCGAACCAGGTGGACCTCGCGTTCATGCTCGAGCCGCAGGACCGCCGGGAGTTCGAGTTCGTGCCGCTGTTCGAGGACGAGCTCCGGTTCCTCGTGGCGCCGCAGCACGCCTGGGCGCGGGCCGGGCGCGTGGACCGCGCGACGATCGCGACCGAGACCTTCGTGCTCTACAACAAGGCGAGCACGACCTTCCAGCTCGTGAGCGAGTACTTCCGGGCGGAAGGCATCGCGCTCACGCGCGTCATCGAACTCGGCAGCATGGAGGCGATCAAGGAGCTCGTGAAGATCGGCCTCGGCGTCGGCGTGCTGGCGCCCTGGATCGCGCGGGCCGAGCTCGAGAGCGGCTCGATCGTCGACTTCCCGCTGGGCCGCCGCCGCCTGCGCCGCAAGTGGGGCGTGGGCTACCTCCGCGGCCGGCGGCTGCCGCTGGGCGAGGAGACCTTCGTCGGCCTCTGCCGGTCGGTGACGGAGGCGTTCGACGGCGCGGGCGCGTAGCGAGCGCGCCGGCGCCCGTTGGAGATCGAGCGGCCGGCCCGCGAGCGAGGAAATGAAAAAGGCGGTGGCCGGAGGGCCACCGCCGGGCAGCAGACGCCGCGCGCGTCAGGCGCCGCGGTTGGTGATGGTCACGCTCTCGAGCGCCACGCGCTCGATCGGCGTGCTCTTCTCGCCGCCGCCGCCGGACTTGGTCGGGACGCTCGCGATGCGCTCGAGCACGTCGTCGCCCGCGACGAGCTCGCCGAACGCCGTGTACTGGCGGTCGAGGAAACGGGCGTCGCCGTGCACGATGAAGAACTGGGAGCCGGCGCTGTCCGGATGGGAGGAGCGCGCCATCGAGATGACCCCGCGGACGTGCGGCTTGGCGTTGAACTCCGCCTTGAGCTTCCAGCCCGGGCCGCCGGTGCCGGGCATGCCGGTCTCGCCCTCCTTCGTGTTGGGGCAGCCGCCCTGGATCATGAAGCCCTTGATGATGCGATGGAACGCGGTGCCGTTGTAGAAGCCCGCGCGGGCGAGCTTCTTGAAGTTCTCGACGGTCTGCGGCGCGACGTCGGGCCAGAAGGCGATGGTCATCTCGCCGTAGCTGGTTTTCAGCACGGCGACCTCTTGGGGGGTTGGCTCGTTGGACATGGAGTGAACGCCAAGAAGGCCCGGGGCGCGAATCCTCGGCAAGTACCAAAGTGCCGGGCGACCGCCGCGGCCGCGCGCGCCGGCGCCGGCGTGATCCTCACGCGAACTCGGCGTCGATGCGGTCGCAGAAATGGTGGATGAGAAAGAGATGGCACTCCTGCGCGGCCGCCCCGCTCTGGCCCGGGATGATGATCTCGCAGGTGGCGCGGCCCCGCGCCGCGCCGCCGCCGCGGCCGAGCAGCGCGATCGACTCCAGCCCGAGGCGCTTCGCCTCGTCGAGCGCGGCGAGGATGTTCGCCGAGTTGCCGCTCGAGGTGAGGACGACGAGCACGTCGCCCGGCTGCGCCAGGCCCGCGACCTGGCGGGCGAACACCTGGTCGAAGCCGTAGTCGTTGCCGATGCACGTCACGAGCGTGCCGTCGGACGTCAGCGCCACGGCAGGCAGGGCCCGGCGGTTCTTGAAATAGCGGCCGACCAGCTCGGTCGTGAAGTGCTGGGCCTCGGCGGCGCTGCCGCCGTTGCCGCAGACCAGCAGCTTGCGGCCCGCGTGCAGCGCCCGCAGCACGATGTCGCCCGCCCGCTCGATCTGCGGCCTGAGGGCGGAAAGCGCCTGCAAGGCCCGGATGCTCTCCTGCTGCGAGGATTCGAAGGACATGCACGCAACTTCGCAGGGGTCGTCGGGTTCGCAACCGTGAATTGGCGTCCCCGGGGCGCAAGTCCGCGGTTGTCTTCTGCCGGCGCGGGCTTGTCCTGCGGGGCGTGCGCTTCGCGTCCGCCACCCTCCAGCATTTCCGCAACGTGCCCCTCGCGCGCGTGGAGCTGCGCGGGCGCCGCACGTTCCTGCTGGGCGCGAACGCGCAGGGGAAGACGAACATCCTCGAGGCGCTGGGCTACGTGACGGCCCTGCGCTCGTTCCGGGGCGCGGAGCCCCGCGCCCTCGTCGCGGCCGGGCAGCCGCAGGCCGGGCTGGCGTTCGTGATCGAGCACGAGGCGTTCGGCGAGAGCCGGGTGACCATCACGCTCACGGCGGACGGGCGCGAGGTGGAGTGGGAGCAGGGGAAGGTGGTGCGTCTGGGGGATTTCCTGGGGAAGTTCCCGACGGTGGTGTTCTCCTCGCAGGACCAGCAGTTCCTCCGCGGCACGCCGTCGCTGCGGCGGCGCTGGCTCGACCTCACGCTGGCGGCGATGGACGGGAGCTACCTTTCCGGCCTGCAGCGCTACACCCGGGCCGTGGCTGAGCGGAACATGCTGCTCAAGCAGGGCGGCCGCGACGCCGCCGCCCTGACCTCGTTCGAGCACGAGGCCGCCCGGCACGCGGCGCCCCTCGTGGCGCTGCGCGCCCGGGGGGTCGGGGAACTCGCCGCGCATTTCCGCGCCGCCCACCGGCGGCTCGTGCCGGAGGGCGAGGTCGCGGGCCTGGTGTACGCGCCCGACACGGCGGTGGCCTCGGCGGAGGAGTTCGCCCGTCAGCTCGCGACCGCGCGTCCGCGGGACGCGCTGCTCAAGTCGACCGAGCGAGGGCCGCACCGCGACGACGTGGAGCTGCTGCTGGCCGGCCGGCCGGCCAAGCAGTTCGCGTCCGAGGGCCAGCAGCGCTGCCTGGTGCTCGCGCTTCGGCTGGCGCAGGCGGCCTATTTCAAGGCCCGGGGCGGCGTGGAGCCGGTGCTGCTCTGCGACGACGTGCTGGGCGAGCTGGACCCGGTGCGCCGCGAGCGGTTCTGGTCCTCGCTCGCGGGCGAGCCGCAGGTGATCGCGACGGGCACGACGGCGCCGGCGGAAGCGGGCGCCTGGCAGGTGCTGCGGGTGGAGGCCGGTGCGGTCCGATGAGGGGCGCGGCCCGATGAGCTTCGAGCCCTGGCAATGGATCCTGCTCGCGCTCGGCGCGGCGACGGCCGGCTTCTCCAAGACCGGCATTCCCGGCACGTCGATCCTGTTCGTGGCCGTCTTCTCCAACGTGGTGCAGGCGCGCCAGGCCACCGGGCTGGTGCTGCCGCTGCTGATCTTCGCCGACCTCTTCGCCTACGTCACCTACCGCAAGAACCTGGAATGGCGCCGCGTGGGCCGGCTGTTGCCCTGGGCGGGAGCGGGCCTGGTCCTCGGCTGGCTGGCGCTGGGACGGGTCAACGACGGTCAGGCCCAGCGCCTGATCGGCGCGATCATCGCCCTGATGCTCGGGCTGCACCTCTGGCGCCGCCGGCGGGCGCCGGAGGAGGCGGTGGCGCACGCGCCGGACTGGCTGGGCCCCGTGGCGGGCGTATGCGCGGGCTTCACCACCATGGTGGCGAACGCGGCGGGGCCGGTCATGACGCTCTACCTGCTGGCGATGCGGCTGCCGAAGCTGGAGTTCCTCGGCACGGGCGCGGCGTTCTTCCTCCTCATCAACTGGGCCAAGGTGCCTTTCATCGCCCAGCTCGGACTCATCAACGGGGCGAGCCTCCAGGTGAACCTCTGGCTGCTCCCGGCGGTGGCGGCGGGGGCGTGGCTCGGCCGGTGGGTCGTGCCGCGGGTCGACCAGCGGCGGTTCGAGAACTGGGCGCTGGGCCTCACGGCCGCGGCGGTGGCGAAGCTGCTGTTTTTTTAGGCTGGAGCGTCCCGCGCGGGGTGGGCCAGAAGAGAAGGCACATGGGACGCGTATCCATCCGGCAGCTGTGGAAGGCGAAGCTCGAGGGCCGGCTCGCGCCGAAATCGTGGCCCGAGGCCCCGGCGACGCGCGGGGCGTACGCGGGGCGCGTGCTGGGGGTCGATCCCTCCCTGCGCGGCACCGGCCTGGCGGTGATCGAGTTCGCGGCCGGGCGGCCGGCGCTGCTGCTCGGCTGCCGGACGGTGCGGATCGCGCCGCGCGAGACCATGGCGTACTGCCTGGGCGAGATCCACCGCGCCATGGCCGAGTTCCTGTCCGAGTACGAGCCGCGGCACGTCGCGCTCGAGCAGACGATCTACGTGCAGAACTTCCAGACGGCGCAGATCCTCGGCGCGGCGCGCGGCGCGGCGATCGCGGCGGCCGCGCTCCGCGGCAGGGACGTGTACGAATACCCGCCGCTGCGGGTGAAGCAGGCTGTGGTGGGACAGGGGCGCGCCAGCAAGGAGCAGGTCTCGCGCACGGTCATGGCGCTGCTCGGTCACGCGCGGCCGCTGCCGCTCGACGAGTCCGACGCCGCCGGCGTCGCGCTCTGCCATGCCTTCACCTGGCGCGCCTGAGCCATGCGCTGCCTCAACTGCGGCTCCGAGCTCACCGGCGCCTATTGCCCCGCGTGCGGGCAGGCGGCGCGGACCGGCCGGCTTGGGGCGCGCGATTTGCTGCGGCCGGCGGCGGACTTCATCAATGCCGACCGGGGCTGGACTCGGACGGCGGTCGAGCTGTTCCGGCGCCCGGCGGCCATGATCGACGGCTACCTCGCCGGCAAGCGGGCCGGCCTGACCGAGCCCTTCAAGTACACGATCGGCGCCATCGCGCTGGCCTTGCTCGCGCTCTGGCTGGCGGCGCCGCCCGTGATGGGGGCGGGCGAGCGGGCGGCCGAGGCGCAGCGCCAGTTGAACGAGCTGATGCAGCGCTACGGCAACGTGATGCTCCTGGCGACGGTGCCGCTGCTCGCGCTCGGCACCTGGCTGGTCTTCCGGGCCCGCGGCCTGAACTTCGTCGAGCACCTGGCCATCAACGCGTACGTCTTCGCCCAGCAGAACCTCGTGTCGCTCCCGTTCGTGCTGGTCGGCGCCTGGGTGCCGGCGTGGTACAACCCGGCGATGGTCGTCTACTACGCGTTCTGCGCCGGCTATTTCGCCTGGGTGCTGCGCGGCGTGGCCGCCCGCGCCTGGTGGAGCGCGCTGCTCGGGGCGCTCGTGATCATGGCGTCGTCGTACCTCCTGTTCGGGATCGCGGTGACGGCGGTGCTGGTCCTGACGCGGCTCTGACGGAGCAGAAGGGCGGGGCGGCGGGTTCTCCGGCCGCTCAGCTGCCCAGCACGGTCTTGAGGATCCGGCCGAGGTCGCCCACGCGGTACGGCTTGGTGAGGTAACCGAGGAAGCCCATGTCGAGGAACTGCCGGGCCATCTCGTCGTTGTCGTAGCCGCTGGCGATGATCGCCCGGACATTCGGGTCGAGCTCGCGGAGAAGCTTGAAAGTCTGCTCGCCCCCGAGCCCGCCGATGATCGTCAGGTCCATGATCACGGCGTCGTACGGGCGCCCGATGTTCAGGTAGCGCTTGTAGAGCTGCACCGCCTCCTCGCCGTGCTTGGCGATGTCGTACTTGTAGCCGAGGCCCTCGAGCATCGTGCCGGTGAGCTGGCAGATTTGCGGGTCGTCGTCCATGAACAGGACGCGGCCCGTGCGCGTGGCGACCGACAGGGCGGGGGCGCGGCGGGCCTCGACCTGGACCTCCTCCTGCGCCGGCGGGAGGAAGACCGTGAACGCGGTGCCGATGCCGACCTCGGACTCGACGGTGAGCTGTCCCCCGTGGCGCTTGACGATGGACAGCACCGTCGCGAGGCCGAGGCCCGTGCCGGTCTTCTTGGTCGTGAAGAACGGGCTGAAGATCTTCTCGAGATGCTCGGGCTTGATGCCGCTGCCGTTGTCGCGCACCTCGACCGCGACGTACGTGCCGGCGGCGAGCGGCGGGACCTGACCCTCGGCGACGTCGACGTTCGCCGCCTTGATCCAGATATGGCCCTTGCCGCCGGGCATGGCCTGGATGGCGTTGATGATGAGATTCTGGAAGACCTGCAGGATCTGGGCGCGGTCGACGCATACCGGCTTCAGGTTCGACGCGAGGGTCGGCTCGACCTTAACGACGGAACCGGCTGCGGCCAGGCGGGTGGCGTCGGTGAGGATGTCCGCCGTCTTGACGACCTGTCGGACGGCGGCGCCGCCCTTGGCGAACGTGAGGAGCTGCTTGCTCAGCGCCTTGGCGGCGAGGCAGGCCCGCTCGCTGTTCTCCAGCCCCGACTGGTCGCGGCTGTCCTTGGCGAGCGAGACGCCGCCCAGGATCGTCGTGAGGAGGTTGTTGAAGTCGTGGGCGATGCCGCCGGCGAGCTGGCCGAGGGAATCGAAGCGGTTGGCGCGCACCAGTTCCTCCGGGGTGAGGCTCATTTCCTCCGGGCGGCGGAACACCACGACGGCGCCGGCGGGGTGGCCGGCGG
>DASPMS010000117.1:0-4469 GCA_035626915.1 Opitutaceae bacterium | reverse complement strand
TCGCGCAAGGAGACCCGGCTCATCGACTCCCCGGCCGCCATCGCCGTGGTCACCGAGGATGACATCCGGCGAAGCGGCCACTCTTCGCTGCCCGAACTGCTCCGGCTGGTGCCGGGCATGCACGTGGCGCGAATCCACGGCAACGAATGGGCTGTGACCGCGCGCGGCTTCAACGATCAGTATGCCAACAAGCTCCTGGTGCTGGTCGACGGACGCTCCATCTACACGCCGATGTTCGCGGGGGTGTACTGGAACGCGCAGGACTCGGTGCTCGAGGACCTCGACCGCATCGAGGTCATCCGCGGCCCGGGCGCGACCCTCTGGGGCGCCAACGCGGTCAACGGCGTCATCAACCTCACGACCAAGAGCGCGAAGGAAACGCAGGGCGGGCTGGTGGTGGTCGAGGCCGGCACGGAGGAGCGCCCCGCCGTGAGCTTCCGCCAGGGCGGCCAGCTCGCGCCGGACATCTACTACCGCGCCTACGTGAAGTATTTCGACCGCGACGGCTTCGTCGAGGAGCCGGGCCAGGACGGCGCGGACAGCTGGGACGCTCTCCGGCTGGGTGGGCGCGTGGATTGGGAACCCGCCGAAGGCGACCGGCTGATGCTGCAGGCCGAATACTACCGCGGGTCGGTCGGCGAGCATTTCGAGGGCACGAGCCTCGCGCCCCCGTTCCAGACCGAGCAGAACCTCATTCACCGCAATTTCGGCGGTCACGTGCTCGCCCGCTGGACCCGGCCGTTCTCGGACCGGGCGGAACTCACGGTGCAGGCATACTACGACCGCTTCCACCACTGGGACGGAGACACGCCGGAGACGCGCGACACCTACGATCTCGACGTGCAGCACCGCTTCCCGGCGGGCACGCGGCACGACATCGTCTGGGGCTTCGGCTACCGCCACACGGCCGACCGCCTGGCGCCGTCGTTCTATCTTTCGTTCGACCCCGAGCGCGAGCGGCAGGAGTTCGCCAGCGCCTTCGTGCAGGACGAGATCACGCTTAAGCCAGACCGGCTCACCATGACCCTCGGCGCGAAGCTCGAGCACAACGAGAGCACCGGCACGGAATTCCAGCCAAGCGCCCGGTTCCTGTGGTCGCCCACGGAGCGCCAGGCCCTGTGGGCCGCCGTGTCGCGAGCCGTCCGGATCCCGTCGCGTTACGACCGGCACGCGCGACTGAACGCCGCGGTCTTCCAGCCGCCGGGAAGCCCGCCGCTCGTGGTCGCGCTGTTGAGTCGGCCGGAAGCGCAGGAGGAACGTCTCACGGCCTATGAGGCGGGCTACCGCATCGAACCGCACGCCAACCTGTCCTTCGACGTCGCCGCCTTCTACAACGACTACGAGGACATCCTCGGCTACGTCTCCGCCCCGACTGTTTTCGAAAGCACGCCGGCGCCGCCGCACGTGCTCATCCCGCTGATCTTCGAGAACGTGCTGGGGGGCCGGACCTATGGCGTCGAGACCAGCGTGCAATGGCGGCCGGCCCGGAACTGGAAGCTGGTCGCGAGCCATTCGTGGCTGCGCATGCACATCCGGCCGGATCCCAGCAAGGAGGTCGAGAGCCCGCGCCATCAATGGCAGGTCCGCTCGCACCTCGACCTTCCGAAAGAAACCCAGCTGATCGCCGCGCTCTATTACATCGACGGCATCTCTCCGTCGCTGGACAACGATCGCGTGCAGCTCCCGTCCTACCTGCGGCTCGACCTCGGGCTCAGCTGCCAGCCGACGGAAGCGCTTACGGTGGGGATCTGGGGCCAGAATCTTCTCGACCCGCGCCATCCCGAATTCGGCAGTTTCAAGACCAATACGCTCACGGAAGTCCCCCGCAGCTTTGTGGCCCGGGCCACGTGGCGGTTCTGAAGCGATGGCGCTGGCGGGCCCGCCAGGCCATGGCGCGAGTTGGAGACAGACGGTGCGTCAATGGCCCTCGCCGATTTCCGCGCCCACTCCCCACAGGCACCGTTCCAGCTCCCGCACGAGGTCGGCGTAAACAGGCGTGTCGATGCTGTGCGCCCGCCGCACGTCTCCCTCGAAGCTGAGCGGCACCTCCGTGCGGCGGCGTCCCCTTTCCGTCCGCGACCACGGCGAATACACCAATTCGAGGGCGTACCGGACTTGTCCGCCGCTTTCCGCCCGGGTCGTCACGTCGAGCCGCAGGCGCCTTGCCGCGTCCACAGCCCGGAAGAGCCGCACGCCGCCTGGATCCGACCCCGCGGGGATCGCGGGAACCGTGGTCAGGGCATTGCGGTGAATGTTCCAGCCGCTGCAGATTCGCAGAGGATGCAGCTGTTCCGGCGCCGGGCCGGAGCCGATGTCCGGCGGCAAGCCTTCGGTCGGCGCCTCGGCCAGTCCGCGCGCCAGCCAGTGATTCACCCACGCCACGACCTCCCCGCTCGAGCGCGACTCGCCGGAGTCGAGCCTTCCCGGGTCGGGCGCATCGCCCTCGGGGCCGGCGTACTGCTCGACGTAATAGTGGTAGTGGCCATTCGGATCGGATTCCGGGTGCCACTCGACGTCGATGCATAGCCTCCGGTCCGCCCGCATCAGGTACAGCACCGACGAGCCGCCGTATCCTTCGGCCGGGACCTCGCCGGCCTGGAACTTGTTGGGCCCGACGATCCATCCGGCCGGCACGCGGAACGGCTGCGCCGCGGCGATCATTTGGCTGGGATCGAATCGGTATCCGCGGTTGGCCATGGGGACTGCGCGTACCTGACCGAAACAATCCTGCCGAGTCAAAGGTCCGCACCGGAAAATGAATCGGCCACGGGTGAGGCTTTCCGCGGCTTCGGTCGTCCGATGCGGCCGCGCCCCGATCCTCGCGCCGGGGTTAAGTGTCCGGCACCAACCGCGCGCCGGGCGGTCAGTTCAGGAATTCCGCGCCCGGCGCGGCCACCGAGATTCCCAGCTTCCGTCGCCATGCCCCACGTGACCTCCCAGGACGGCGCGAAAATCGCCTTCGAAAAGACGGGCGACGGCCCGGCGGTGATCCTTGTCGGCGGCGCATTGTCGCATCGCGATTTCCACGGCGACCGGCCGCTCGCCGCCAAGCTCGCGGCGGATTTCACCGTCTATGTCTATGACCGGCGCGGCCGGGGCCAAAGCACCGATGCGCCAAGCTACGCCGTGGAACGGGAGATCGAAGACCTCGACGCGCTGGTGAGCGCCGCGGGAGGCTCGGCCCGGCTCTGCGGCACATCCTCGGGAGCGGCGCTGGCCCTGCGAACGGCCGCGAGGCTCGGCGCCGCGAAGGTGTCGATGCTGGCGCTCTATGAACCCCCTTATGGGCCCGAAAAACAAAAGCAGGACTTCGCCGACCAAAGGCGGCGCGTCGCCGACTTGATCCGGACAGGCCCGCCGGGCGAAGCCGTCGCGTACTTTTTGTCGGCGATCGGCATGCCCCCCGAGGCGCTGGAGGGAATGAAGCGCTCGTCCGATTGGGATGCCATGAAGCGGCTGGAGCCCACCCTCGCCTACGATTACGCGGTGTTGGGCGACGGCGTGGTGCCGCGCGACCTGGCCAGGACCGTCGCGGTTCCCGTCCTGGTCCTGGACGGGCAGAAGAGCATGGACTTCATGCACGGCACGGCCGACCTGCTCGCCGCCCAGCTGGCCCATTCCGAGCGCAGGACGCTGCCGGGCCAGACGCACCAAGTGGATCCCGGCGCCCTGGCCCCGGTCCTGGCCGCGTTCTTTAAGCAAGGTCAGCGCTTGCCGCCCCCGGCACAGCCGCGGCCCGGGCGCGAGGAAATGTCCTCGAATCCCGCCGGGCGGGCGGACGCTCCTTGAGCGCGCTTCGAGCCCCTCTCCGACCCGGCTTGCCGCCGAAGCGATGGACGCATGCATCCGCCTGCGCAGAAGTAACTTGGTCCCGAGGAAAAAATGCCAAAGCACGCTTGACTCACCTTAGGCGGATTCTACGTTGCCGCACTTTCCCACCTCGGGGTGGTAGCTCAGCTGGTTAGAGCGTCTGCCTGTCACGCAGAAGGCCGCGGGTTCGAGTCCCGTCCATCCCGCCATTTAAGTGTTACTCAGTAACAACTTAATTTGGCCCGAAGCTAGGTTGCCAGTTGACGTGGCAACCTAAGCATGAACGAAACGAAATTTGCCGTTTCACGGTTTGAAAACCGCAACGGCGTCACGTCCTGGAGAGTCGCCGGCTGGCTTCACGGCGTGCGTATCCGAAAGAACTTCCTCACGAAGGAAGAGGCCGCGGCCGAGAAGGCCACGTTGGAGATCAAAGCCGTTCAGGTCAGCGCAGGATTCCGGCCGGCGATGACCTTGTTGACCGATGCCCAGCTTCGCGACGCCGAGGCGGCGTGGCACCGGTTGCAGGGCCGTCCGCAGCCGCTGTCGTTCTACATCGACTACGCACTCGCGAACTATCGCGCGCCGGAGCATCAGAAGCCGCTCGCCGCCGCCGTGGCGGTCTACCTCGCCGAACGGACGAAGGCCTTCGAGCACGACAT
>DASPMS010000116.1:0-5499 GCA_035626915.1 Opitutaceae bacterium | reverse complement strand
GAGGCTCGGCTCGTTTTTCGACTTCGCCATCCACTCCATCAGGCCCGCGAAGAGCCCGGTGAACATGAGGTCGCCGAAGAGCGTGTTGCGGAAAAAGAAGACGGTGGGGGGGTATTCCGGATGCCCGACGGTCAGCGCCTGCCACCAGCCGGCGAGCGTCTTCGCGTAGAAGGCGTCATCCCACCAGGCCTGCGTGTTCGTGAGGAGGTAAAAGAGGATCGCGCCGAGGAGCGTGCCGTTGAGGAGCCAGAGCCACGACTTGCGCTTCGCGACCCAGCTGCCGATCGCCAGCGCCGCGCCGAAGCAGGCGGTGCGCGCCAGCCAGCCCAGGAGCGTCCAGTGGTGGCCGTACTCGCGCTCGTAGAACCAGTTGATGTAGAGGTCCGACAGGCTGAGGGCGATGAACGGCACGAACCAGAGCCGCCGGTCCTTGAAGTACACCGCGCTGCAGAACGTGAGAGCCATGACCGGGGAGATGTTGGACAGGGACATGTCCAGGGTGCCGGCCACGCGGTAGAACGTCGCGACGAGGATGAGGACGAGCGCGAGGATCATGGGGTGAAGGACGGCGGGCGGCCGGGGGATGGAGCGGGGAGGGCGCGCGGGTTCGGGGCTAGGCGCCCTCGGCCTCGCGGGCGAGGATCCACAGGAGGTCGGACAGCCGGTTGAGGTACTGCAGCGCGACCGGGCGCACGCGGCGACCGTGACGGCGGAGCTCGACGAGCCGGCGCTCGGCGCGGCGCGCGACGGTGCGGGCGAGATCGAGCGCGGCGGCCGGGGCGTTCTTGCCGGGCGTGGCCCAGCCGTCGAACGCGGGCTGGCGCCCCTCGACGTCGGCGAGCACCTGGTCCAGCCGGGCCAGGGCGCGCGCGTCGATCCGGGGAAAGCTGGATTTTGCGAACCGCGCGGCGTCCTTCTCGGCGCACGCGACCTCGCCCATCAACGCCACGAGGTCGCGCTGGATCGCGTCGAGCGTCGCGCGCGGCACGCGGAACTTGCCCGCGGCCTTCGCGACGCCGAGCGCCGCATTCAGCTCGTCGATCGCTCCGACCGTCTCCACCTGAGGATGGTCCTTGGCCACGCGCTGGCCGTACAACAGGCCGGTCGTGCCGTCGTCGCCCTTCCGGGTGGCGATGGAGCGGCGGGCGGGCCGGGCGGCTTTCTTGGGCATGTCAGGCTTTCGCGGCTTCGCGCGTGCGCTTCTTCAGGGCCTTCAGCTCGGGCTCGAGGGCGGCGAGCGTTTCCTTGTCCATGCGGTCGATGAAGAGCACGCCGTTGAGATGGTCGGCCTCGTGCTGGATGCAGCGCGCGAGGAGGCCGTTGCAACGGAGCGCGTGGGGGACGCCCGCGGCGTCCTGGAACTTGACCGTGATCTCGTCCGGCCGCGTGACGTCGCCCCGGATGCCGGGGAAGGACAGGCAGCCCTCCTCATAGACCGTTTCGGGGTCCGGCACGGGCGCGATCTCGGGATTGACCAGCGTGAGCGGCATGAAGAGCTCCAGCGGGGGGTGCGCTCCGTCGAACTCCCAGTCGAACTCGCTGTCCGCGGGCCGCAGGTCCACCACGCACAGCTGGATCGCCCGGCCGATCTGCTGGGCGGCCAGGCCGATGCCCTCGGCGGCGTGCATCGTCTCCACCATGTCTTCCGCCAGCCGCCGCAGGGCCGCGTCGAACACGGTGACTTTTGCGCCTTTTTTGCGCAGCACCGGGTCGTTGAAGTGAACAATTGGCGACGGCATGGGTCGGAATTTGGTCAGGGTATTTACCGCCGCAACTACCGGGCAATTAAATTTGTCCCGCTGGGGTGCCGCCTCTATGAACGCTGCCATGTCCCCGTCCCCCCGCGCGTCCGGCGACACGTCCGTCGTCTGGCTGGCCTGGCTGCTGTTGGGCGTGGGGCTCCTGACGGTCGCCTGGCTGCTGCCGGTGAACGTCAAGTCGCTCAACACCGCGCTCCTGCGCGAGGCGGGCCGCGACACGCTGCCGGTGTCCGGGTTCGCCCGCAGCCTGCTCGACCGCGACAAGCCGGGCCCCGCCGCGCTCGCCCTCGAAGCCGCGCTCGCGGTGAACGACCCGGGCGCGCCGGCGGTGAAGGTCGTGTTCGAGGATTACGCCCAGCGCCATCCGGACATGATGCCGTGGGGCGGCTGGGACGCGGCGCTCGAGCCCCTGCTGCAGGGGGACGGCCGCGCGGCGGAACGCGCCTCGAAGCCCGTGCTCGCGTTCATGGCGCGGCAGCAGCCCCGCGACAACCTGCGGCGCTACCTTGGCGTGTCGCGGCTCCCGGGCGTGCAGACGCTGATGAAGACGGCCGAGCTCACCGGGACGACGCGGTTTGTGCCCGCGCGCCGGCCGGGCGGGCAGCCCCTCGACGCGGTGATCCTGCTCACGGCCTACCTCTGGCAGAGCGAGCATCTCTCGCCCACGCTGCAGCGCGAGGTGCGCGGCCTCGCCGAGACCGCCGTCTCGAGCGGCCACCTCGGCGCGCTGGAGGACTTCTACCTCGACATCCTCACGCTCGGGAAACGGCTCGACTGGACGCAGCTCTCCGAGCTGCTGAGCACGGCGACGAGCACCGGCACGGTCGGGCAGTTCGCGCACCTCGCGCGCGTGGCGCCGGAGCACCTCGCGGTCAGCTACACCGCGGCGCTGATGACGCGCTCGGCCGACGCGGTGGCGCGGTACCTGATCGCGTACGGGCAGCCGGGCGCGGACAGCCTGCGGCTCGCGCTGGCGAACGGCGAGGGCGCCGTGCGGCAGCTGGTGGAGCGCCAGGCGCCCGTGAGCACGGCGGCGGGGCCGGAGTTCGAGTTCGGCGCCTCGTTCGCGCTGCGCAACCCGGACCTCGCGCTGCTCCTGAAGTACGCCGCGTTCCTCGGCGGCATCTTCCTGCTGATCCGGGCGGTCGACGCGAGACTCTTCACCTCGATCGAGCACGCCCTGCGCGGCGCCTTCCCCCGGATGGGCGGCGGGGTCCTGGCGCTGATCCTGACGTTCATCTTCTTCGTCTTTTCCGAACCCTACCTCCTCAAGGCGGCCGCGCCCTCGGAGTACCAGATCAAGCTCGCCATCCCCGTCCTCGGCGCCGCCGCCCCGGCCGACGCCGCTCCTCCCCCCGTCACCGCCATGCAAAACTCCACCGTCCTCTCCGTGGTCATCTTCGCCGTGCTGCAGGTGATCATGTACGTGATCTGCCTGCTGAAGATCTCCGACATCGACCGCCAGCCGATCTCGCCCGCGCTGAAGCTGCGCCTGGCGGAGAACGAGGAGAATCTCTTCGACGGCGGCCTCTACATCGGCATCGCGGGCACGGCCGCCGCGCTCGTCCTCCAGGTCATGCAGGTGATCGAGGCGAACCTTCTCGCCGCCTACTCCTCCAATCTCTTCGGCATCGTGTGCGTGGCCCTCGTCAAGATCCGCCACGTCCGCCCGTACAAGCGCAAGCTCATCCTCGAGGCCCAGGGCCCGGTCGTCGCCGCCCCGGTCACCGCCTGATCGCGCCATGAATAAGACGCTGCTGCTCATCATGTGCGACTTCCTGTTGCTCAATCTCCTCGCGCTCACGCGCTGGGAGAAGGCGGAGCCGCCGCGGGAGGCGGCGGTCACCGCGGCGCAGAAGGCCGCCGCCATGGCGCCGCAGGTCAACGCCGACATGGTCGAGCTGATGCGCCTCACGCTCGAGGACGAGCGCGCGTCGCGCGAGGCGCTGGCCCAGCAGCTGGAGTCCGCGCAGGGCACGCTGCAGCAGCGGGAGCAGAACCTGGCCCAGGTCTCCGCGCAGAAGGGCCAGCTCGAGACCTCGCTGGCCGCGACCCAGTCGAACGTCCGCGCCCTCGAACAGCGCTACAGCGAGGCCTCGCAGGAGTCCGCGCTGACGAAGGAGCAGCTGGCCAAGCTCCAGCGCGAGCTGGAGGAGCAGCGCGCCGAGCTCGAGCGGCAGCGGCTGGCCGCGGCGGCCCTCGAGCGCCAGAACGCGGAGGCGCGCCAGCGGATCGAGAACCTCAATGTCGCGGTCCGCGTGGCCGAGCAGGAGAAGCAGCTGATCTCGCAGAACCTCACCGAAGCCAAGGAGCAGATCGAGGTCGAGCGGGCCGAGCGCGCCAAGGTCCAGGAGCAGACGAGCCAGCTCGCGCAGGGCGTCGGCCAGCTCGCCGAGCAGTCGGGCGCCCTGACCCAGGAGATCCGCGACCACCGGCCGGTGAACTCGAACGTCATCTTCACGGACTTCCTGGCCAACCGGGTGCAGACAAGCCTGACCGCGCAGCGCCCGGGCCTCTTCAGCCCCAACGTGCGCGAGCGCACGGCGCAGACGGTGCTCGTGACGGACGGCCAGCGCGTGTTCGCGCTCATGCACCTGTCCGACACGCCGTTCAGCTTCACCTTCGACACGCCCCCGAATTTCGAGCGGATCAGCGGCCGCCTTTCGCGGGAGGGCGCGGGCGCGGAGATCCGCGAGGTGAGCTTCCTCGCGCTCGACCCGCGCGTCATCGTGGTGCCCCTCGACGAGAACGTCGCGATGCAGATGGGCGTGAAGGTCTACCGGCTCGCGGCCGAGCCGTTCAAGTTCCCCGAGGCGGTCCTGGTGCGCGCGGACGACGGCCAGTACGGCGAGACGCCGTTCCGCATCGATGCCCAGAACCCCGGCTACGTGAAGGTCGACAACCGGATCGTGACGCGGCTCTTCGGCGAGTTCGCTCCCCGGCGCGGCGACCTGATGTTCAGCAAGAGCGGCGACCTCATCGGCATCATGGTGAACAACGATTTCTGCCTCGTGCTCGGGAATTTCCGCGCCGCGCACACGCTCCACGCCGGGGCGGAGGCGAGCCAGGAGCGCACCGGACCGGTGTTCGCCGACTTGGCGGCGCGCTGGTCGAGGCTCCCCTACCGGTTGCAGTGAAGGCACGGGTCAACCCGTGAATGCACGCATCGGCCATCCAATACAGGGCGGACCGGACGGAGCCGGTCCCTCCAAGGCGGCTCTCGGTTGACGGCCGTGGAGGCACGACCTCCGTGTCGTCCGCGCCGGATAGCGCCGGCTGCAACTTCTTGTAAGTCAGCCTTTCCGGCCACGTCGGCATGGACAGCTGGGGGGCGGCGCTCCATTTAGGGCCGGTGGAAGATTTTCTGCCGACTTTCATCGAAGGCCTCGGACTGACGCACCCGCTGACGTACGTCTTTCTCTTCCTCGCGGCCTCGCTGCTCATGATCTGGCGGCTCGAGGCGATGATGGACCATGGGCTCGAGGGAACCGCGCTAGGCACCCTGGTGATGCCGTATTGCTCGGGTCTGGGAAACCTCATCTTCGTCGGCGTGATGGCCGAGCGCAGCGGGTCCGCGAAGGAGGTGCTCACGAACTGCCTCGTCAACAACGTCACCAACCTGACCCTGCTGCTCGGGCTGCCCTCGCTGATCTGGGGCCTCATCGTGGTCGGCGGCGCGGTGTCGGGCCGGGCCAAGAAGTCCGGCGCCGGGGCGGGCATCCTGCAGCAGGTGAACCGG
>DASPMS010000115.1:0-21263 GCA_035626915.1 Opitutaceae bacterium | reverse complement strand
CGCATGAAGGCGCGGCGCGCCCCGCGGCCCGCGGGCCGCCCGGCCTCCCGCCCCGGACCCGGCGCGCGGGCGACCCTCGGGGACTGGCTCGCCTGGGCCGAGGGGGAATACGCGCGCCGCGGCGCGGCGCTCGGGCAGGTGGCGACCAGCGCGCACGACGAGGCGCTTTATCTCCTGCTGCGCGCGCTCGACCTGCCGCTCGACAGCCGGTCCTCCGTCCTCCGCCGGACGCCGAGCCCGGCGCAGGCCGCGCACATCGCGGCGGTCTTCCGCCGGCGGCTGGAGGAGCGCGTGCCGGCGGCGTACCTGACGCGCGAAGCCTTCCTGGGGGACCTCCGCTTCTACGTCGATGAACGCGTGATCATCCCGCGCTCGTACTTCGTCGAGCTGCTGCCGCAGCTGGCGGAGATGGTCGAGGGCGGGGGCGGCGCGGCGCGGCGCGTGGTCGACGTGTGCACCGGATCCGGGTGCCTGGCCGTGCTGCTCGCGCGGCAGTTCCCGCGGGCGAAGGTGGATGCGATCGAGCTTTCGCCCGACGCGGCGGCCGTCGCGCGATTCAATTTCGCGGCGCACCGCCTCTCCGGCCGCGTGCGGCTCTTCCGCTCCGACGTCTTCGACGCGGTCCCGCCGGCAAAGTATGACCTGATCCTCTCCAACCCGCCCTACGTGCCGACGCGCGAGATGCGCGGGCTCCCCGAGGAATTCCGGCGCGAGCCGGCGATGGCCCTCGACGGCGGCCGCGACGGCCTCGACATCATCCGCAAGCTGCTCCGGCAGGCACGCGAGAGGCTCCAGCCGCACGGGCTCGTGGCCCTCGAGGTCGGCGGGGTCCGCGCGGCGATGGACCGCGCGTTCGCCGAGCTCGACCTGCAGTGGCTGCACACCGAGGACGGCGAGGACTGCGTCTGCGTCGTCCGGGCCGGACGCCTGGCCGCGGTGGATCCGGCCTAGGTCGTCTCCGCTAGCTAGCTCCGCCGCGAGTGCCCGAGGTTCGCGACGAAGCTCAGGACGAACGTGCCGAGGAAGACCGGCGCGAACAACGCGAGGCCGCGTTCGTCCCCGGCCAGCGAGAGCGCGAGGCCGGCGGCGCCGCACAGCCCCAGCCCGACGGTGGCGAGCCCGACGGCCCACCGCCAGCGCCCGGGCGGCAGCTCGAACGTGGCGGAGGTCGGGATCATCAGCACCACCGCGGCGAGCGCGGCCAGGTACCAGGAGATGCCCTTCGTCAGCAGGCCGGTCACGGCCAGGAGCAGGCCGGCGCCCAGCAGCGAGGCGACGACGTTCGACGCGATCCGCTGCTCGCGGCTCAGCGCATGGCGCCCGTAGGGGTGGAGCCGCAGGAGGAGGTTGAAGAGCGGCTGGGCGGTCCAGGTCAGGAAGACGAAGAGGGTGCCGAGGATGAGAATGGGGATGAGGACCGGCTGGAGCGCCGGATTTTGCGTCGCCATCTCCCGCAGCACGCGTCGCGCGAAGAACAGCCCGAGGATCACGCCCCACTGGACCTTCGGATCGAGCCGGCTCATCCAGAGGAAGTAGGCGAGCATCGCCCGGTAAATCGGGTTGTGCGCCTTCAGGGCCTCGATCATGCCCTCGCGCGCATAGTCGAGGTTCGGATCGAGGCGCAGGGCCTCCCTGAAATGCTCCAGCGCCTGCTTCGGCTCGCTCTGATGCAACCGGTTCCAGCCCTGGTTGGCGTGGGAGAACGCGCTCTCGGGATCGCGGGCCAGCGCCGAGTCGACCGTCGCCATCGCCTCCGCCTTCCGCCCGAGCCGCACCAGCGCCATCGAGCGGAAGTTGGCGGCCTCGGTGTTCTCCGGCTGCAGCGCGAGCGCCTGCTCGGCCGCGGCGAGCGCGGCCTTCCAGTCGCCGAGGTTGAGGTGGATGGCCGCCAGCAGGGAGAAGCTGTCGTCGTCCTCCGGCTCGAGGCGGATCGCCTCCCGGGCCGCGGCAAGCGCCTCGCGGTTGCGCTGGCTGCGGTGCAGGACGAGGGCATGGATGTGGTGGAAGCGCCCCGCGTCGGGAGCGAGGCGGATGGCCGTGAGCACGGCCTCGAGGGCGCCCGCCCGCTTGTCCTGCTCGATGCGGCTGAGCGCGAGCAGCGCGTGCGCCTGCGGGAGTTCCGGATCCTGGGCGGCGGCGAGCCCGGCCTCGCGTTCCGCGTCGGCCGGCCGGGACTGCTGCAGGAGGACCTGGGCGCGCGTGAGGTGGGCGCTCATTTCTTCAGCTTCAGGTACGCGAGGATCTCGTCGTACAGCCCGCTCTGGTTGGCATAGAGGGCGTAGTTCCGCGCGGTCTCGAACCAGTCCCGGGCGGTGGGGCGGTGGCGCTTGATCGCGTCGGCGAGGTCGCCGCTGCGCAGGGGCTGCACCTGGCCGGACTTCATCGCGGCCCGGAGTTTGTCCTCCACCGCGACGTCGATGACCGCCTTGAGGTCGGCGCCGGAGAATCCCTCGGTGCGCCTGGCCAGGCCGTCGAAATCCATCGACTCGACCGGCCGGCCCTTGAGATGCAGGCGCAGGATCGCCGCGCGGGCGGCCGCATCGGGCGGCGGCACGAACAGGATCCGGTCGAAGCGCCCCGGGCGCCGGAACGCGGGATCGAGATGCCACGGCGCGTTGGTCGCGGCGAGGATGAGCACGCCCTCGTTGTCCGTGTCCACGCCGTCGAGTTCCGAGAGGAACTGGTTGATCAGGTGGCGGCCGCCGCTCTTCTGCATGTCCGTCCGGTTCGCGCCGAGCGCGTCGACCTCGTCGAAGAACAGCACGCACGGCCGGTGGCCGCGGGCCTGCTCGAAGATGGCGTGGAGGTTCTTCTCGCTCTGGCCGATCCACATGTCGAGGACGTCGCTGATGCCGATGGCGAGGAAGCCGGCCGAGACCTCGCCCGCCGTGGCGCGGGCCAGGAAGGTCTTGCCGCAGCCCGGGGGGCCGTAGAGCAGGATGCCGCCTCCGGCCTTCTTGCCGTAGGCCTTGAAGAGGTCCGGCTGGCGCAGCGGGAGGATGATCTTCATCCGGATCTCCTCCTTCACGCCGTCCATGCCGCCGACGTCGTCGAACGTCAGCTGCGGCCGCTCGATGGCGCCGGTGACATCGGCCGGCAGTTCGCCCGCGGGCAGGCGTTCCCGTTCCTCCGGCTCGCCCAATTCCTCGTCCAGCTCGTCCTCCTCCTCCGGCGCGGCCGGCAGGGGCGCCCTGGCCGGGGCCGGCGCGGGGCGGGCGGGGAGCTGGGAGCCGAGCTGCTGCTCGAGATCCGGATCGGCCAGGGACGGATCGGCGGAACGGGCGCGCGCGTATTGCCGGGCCGCGAGGGAGGCTTCCCCGGCCTGGAGCGCCAGCCGGGCGTGCAGCAGGAGGGCGCGGGGCGGCGGCTCGGCGGCCTTCACGAGGTCCTCGACGATGACGAGGGCGGCGCTCTGCTTGCCCTGCTGGAAGAAGGCGCGGGCGAGTCCGAGGCGGCCGGCGAGGTCACCGGGCTTCAGCGCCAGCACGCGCTTGTACAGGACCTCGGCCTCGGCGAAGCCGGCCTGTTGCAGCGCGGTGTCGGCCGCGTGCAGGAGGAGCGGCGCGTTGTCGGGGGAATGCCGCAGCGCCTCGCGCAGCGCCGCCGGGATGAGATTCGAGGAAAGCGGATCGACCGACATCGGGCGCCACGTCTACCCGGCGCGCCCGGGGCGGCGAGGCTAAACCCGCGCCCGTTTCCCCGGCAGGGGCCGGCGCCGGCCGGGCCGGTCAGCGGTCAACCGGACCATCGCGGTCAGGCTCCCCGGCGCGCAACGACTTGCACGACCGCGCCGCGCCCGCTGTGGCCGTCGCCCTCGACGATGTCGCGGTCGAGCTCGGCGGCGTGGAGCAACTCGAGTCCGGAAAGCTCGGCGCGGAGCTGGGCCAGCGTCGGGAGCAGCGCGGCGTCGCGCGGCCCGCCGGTGGCGAACGCCAGCTGCGCGGGCCGGTAGGCCTCGAGGATCAGGACGCCGCCGGGCCGCAGGCCGGCCGCCGACGCGGCCAGCACGCGGGCCCGGAGGTCGGGCGGGAGGTGCATGAAGATCGCGACGATCCCGGCCCACGCTCCCGGCGCGATGGCGTGGTCCGCCAAGTCGGCGACGACGGTGGCCAGCGGCAACCCCTGGCTCTCGGCCAGGGCCCGGGCCTTGGCCAGGCCGACGGCGGATTGATCGAGCGCCGTGACCGCGTGCCCGCGGCGGGCGAGGTGGACGGCATTGCGCCCTTCGCCCTCGGCCAGGCAGAGCACGGGCCCCGGCGGGATGCGGTCCGCCATGGCCGCGAGGAACTCGTTGGGCGCGGTGCCGTAGACGTAGTCGCGGGCGGCGCCGTAGCGCTGGTCCCAGAAGTTGGCGTCGTAGACGGATTTCATCGGCGGAAGCCGAAGCGCGGGCCGGCCCGGCGGCCCGGGGACTACGGCGCCTCCTCGTTCGAGAAGACGGCCTGCACGTCGTCGAACGCGTCGAGGGCGTCGTGGAGCTTCTCGAGCGTGGCGGCGATGTCCGCGCTCACGGGCACGGTGACGGTGGGGATGTAGGCGATCTCGGAGGAGTCCGGCTTGATGCCGGCCTGCTCGAGCGCGTGCGCGACCTTGTCGAAGGCGTGGACGTTGCAGCGCACCTCGAAGCCCTCGTCGGTGGCGATCACGTCGTCGGCCCCGGCGTCGAGCGCGACCTCCATGAGGCGGTCCTCCGAGACCTTTCCCTTGGCGACGAGGAACTGGCCGGCGTGCAGGAACTGAAAGGAAACCGCGCCGGACTGGGCGAGGTTGCCGGCGAACTTGGCGAAGGCGGACCGGACGTCCTGCGCCGCCCGCTGCTTGTTGTCCGTCGTGACCTGCACAATGAATGCGACGCCGCCGGGGCCGTAGCCCTCGTAGGTCATCTCCTCGAAGACCACGCCCGGAAGCTCGCCCGTGCCTTTCTTGACGGCGCGGTCCACATTGTCGGCCGGCATGTTGGCCTCGCGGGCCTTGAGGAGCAGCGTGCGGAGGCGCGCGTTGCCCTCGGGGCTGCCGCCGCCGGACTTGGCGGCGAGGGTGATGTCGCGCGCGAGGCGCGAGAAGACCTTGCCCTTGCGGGCGTCGGTGACCGCCTTGAGGCGCTTCACCTTGGACCATTTGTTGTGACCGGCCATGGGCGATCGTGGGCGGCGGTGGAGGGGAGGCGGCCGGAACCGGATGCGGGATCCCGCGATCCGCTCCCGGTCCGCTACTTCTTCTTCCGCGGCGTGACGTTCTTCATGCCTCCGCCCCCGCCCGCGGCCGTGCCGGCGCCGTCGATCGGCAGCTGCGGCTCGGGCAGCCGGTTCACGATCAGCTGCTGGCAGATCGTGTAGAGGCCGTTGACGGTCGAGTAGAGCGCGAGGGCGCAGGAGAAGTTGTAGCAGAACACGGTGAACATCACCGGCATGATCTTCATCATCATCTGCTGCGCCGGGTCGGTGGTCGGCGTGGGCGTCAGCCGCATCTGCACGATCATCGTCGCGCCCATCAGCAGGGGCATGATGTTGAGCGGAAAACCCCTGATCCTGAGCACGGTGTCCGGCGCCGAGAGGTCGGCGGCCCACAGGAACTCCTGGAAGCGGAGCTCCGAGGCGCTTTGCAGCATCGAGAAGAAGCCGATGAAGAACGGGATGGTGATGAGGATCGGGATGCAGCCGCCGAGCGGGTTCACCTTGTTCTCGCGGTAGAGCTTCAGCATGCCCTCGTTGAGCTTGGCGGGGTTGTCCTTGTACTTCTCCCGCAGCGCCTGCATGTGCGGCATGAGCTTCGCCATGCGCTTGCCCGAGCGGGAGGCGGCGAGCGTGAAGGGCAGCGTGACGGTCTTGAGGATGATCGTGACGACCACGACCGACCAGCCCCAGGAGATGCCGAGCTCGTGGACCCAGCCCATGAGCGAGATCAGCAGCGGGGCGATGACGCCCGACAGGAAGATGCGGTTGAAGAAGAACGCACTGAACTCCATCACCTCGTGCTCGTTCTTCTTGAAATGAGCCGCGTCGGAGAGCCGCTTGTATTCCTTCGGCCCGGCGTAGAACGAGGCCTTCCAGGTCGTGGTGCCGCCCGCGGGGACCGGGGCGAAGTCGAACTGCGCCCAGCCGGCCACGCCGTAGGCGCGGCGTTCGGAATCCGGCGCGCCCGCGTCGGTCTTGAGGCGCTCGACGCGCACGCCGAGGCCGGGGTTCTCGGGCGTGAGGATCGTGGCGAAGAACGTGTTCTTCACCGAGGCCCAGGCGACGGACGCGTCGCGCTGGATGAACGGCAGGTCCACCTTCGAGCCGATGCCGAAGTTGCTGAAGAAGCCGCCGCCCTCCAGCTTGCCGCGGCCGACGGTCTCGAAGTCGTCGCCGTCATGGTAGCCGACGTTGAGGTGGAGGCCGTAGTCGTCCGCGTTGATCGGCGCCGCGGTGCCGACGCTGACGCCGGTGCGCGGCAGCGTGAACAGTTGGTCGCCGAGGTTGCGGAAGGTCGTCTCGTGGGCGAGCTGGTACGGGTCCTGGCCGTTGCCGCCGCCGGCGGCGAGCGTGTAGCGGCGCGTGACCTCGAGCTGGCCGGGGAGCACCGCGCGGTAGACGATCTCGGTCGGGGTCTGCGAGACGAGCTCGTAGCGGGCGCCGGCGTCGATGCCCGGGGCGTCCCGGAAGCTCAGCGCGGGCGCCGCGGCGACGGCGTTGATGACGTAGGGCTCCGGACGGTCCTGCACCGCCGGGTATTTCTTGAGCGCCACGCGGTCGATCGCGCCGCCGGCGTTGGTGAAGGTGACGGTGATGAAGTCGTTCTCGAGCGTGGCGGTCGCCGCGGGGGCCGGGGCGGCGGGGCCGGCGCGAAGCGTGGTCTCCGCCGGCATCGTGGTGGGCGCGGCCGGGGCGGACGGGCCCGCGGGCTGGGCGATCTCGGGCGCGGGGGGCGGAGCCTGCGGCGCGAAGCGCGTGCTCAGCCAGAAGCAGACGAACGCGCCGACCACGAGAATGATGCCGATAACGGTGTTCTTTTTGTCCATCGAGAGGCGGAAGATTGAGGGTCAGCGCGCGACGCGGGCGCAGGCGGGGCGCCGGGGCGGCACCGGGTCGAAACCGCCGGCGCGCCACGGGCCGCAGCGGGCGAGGCGGGCGACGGCGAGCGCGCCGCCGACGAAAAGGCCGTGTTCACGGAGCGCGCCGCGCGCGTAGTGCGAGCAGGTCGGGGCGAAGCGGCAGCCCCAGGAGGGGAAGGCGGCGGCGAGGACGGGGGAAAGGGTCTTCTGGTACGTCCAGACCAGGCCTTCGGCCGCGCGGGCCGGGAGGCGCAGGAGCGGGTGGGACGCGTCCTCGGGGACCGCGCCCGCCGGAGGGGAAGTCAGGCCTTCGGCCGGAACCGCGCTGCTGGGGCGGAGCTCAGGCATGCGGGGCGGCGGCGAGCTTCGCGCACGCGGCGAGGAAGCGCTGCTCGAGCTCGGAGAATTCGCACCGCAGCAGCGCGGCGCGGGCGGTGAGGAGCAGGTCGAGTCCGGCCGGGACCCGGGCCTGATGGCGGCGAAACACCTCGCGGAGCCGCCGCTTGGCGCGGGCGCGCTGGACCGCGTTGCCCACGGCGGCGCGGGAGGCGACGACGCCCACGCGCGGGACCGTGGCGCCCGGCCGCGCCCGCCAGATCAGCTGGAAGAAGCCGCAGTCGAGCCGGCGGCCTTCCGTGCGCGCGGCCAGGAAGTCGGCGTTGCGCTTGACGCGCTGTCCGGGACGCAGCCGCTGGGACGCGGCGGGCGCGTCGGACCGTTCGGCTGCGCTCGCGTCGGGCAAGGCGGGCGGGTCAGACGACCGTGAGACGCTTGCGGCCCTTGCGGCGACGGGCGCGGAGGACCTTGCGGCCACCGCGGGTGGCCTTGCGGGCGCGGAAGCCGATCTTGCGGGCGCGCTTCTTGCGGTGCGGGCGGAATGTCGGTTGCATGGTTTGGGAGGGAAAAAGAGGCGCAAGGTCAGGCCAGCCCCCCGGGGGTGTCAAGCGTCCGCTCCGGCGGTCGGGAACGGGTTTATTGATTGATGATTAAAGGGTCCCCGCTCCCGGGCCCGGCGCGGCGACCGAAGCGGCTTGTCCCGGGGGCTTTCCCGCTGTGAACAGGGTGGGTGTAAATTCCCTTTGCGTCGGGCGGCACCCCGCGCGACGTTCCGCCCATGGGCGAGCCATGCAAGACCCCTTCTCCGGCCGAAACACCGTCATCCACGGTTCCGTCCTCCCCGGTCCCGCCGAACAAGAGCACCTTTTCGACGATCACGGGCGACGACTGGAAGCGTTCGATCGCCTCCGCGCGGCAGCGGCCCAATGCGGCCTTGGAACGGATCCGGACCGTGACCTCTTCGTCCTCCCGGAAGACGCCGTAATCCTGCTCGAGGGCATCGGCGGAGCCTGGGCGGAGCTCGGGGCCGCCATCCGCGACTTTCGCGCGCGCCTGCCCCTGCTGTCGCTCGAGGCCTTCGGCTTTCCGCCGGAAAGCGAGGATGCGCTCGCCGAGGGCAGCCCGCAGCTGCGGTACATCGGGGGAGGCGTCGAGGCCTGGGCCTTCGAGGACGCCGGGCAGTCCGTGTACAAGTTCTTCCGGCCCGTCGACGCGCGGTGGACGGGCGCGACCTTCCATTTCCGGCCCGGGGCGGAGACCGCCTTCGAGACGGAGGCGACGGTCGGCAGCTACCGGTCGCTGCTGGAGAAGCTGGACGCGATCAACCTGATCGGCGGCATGCCGACGGAGCTGGTCGGCATCACGGTCGAGGGCGTGCTGGTGGCCAAGCAGGTCCTGGGCGAGCGCCTGGCCCCGGGCACCGACACGAGCAAGCTGCTGCCCGAGGCCCTGATCCTGTGGCCGTCGCGCTTCCTGCGCTGCGACCGCGACCACCCGCGGCTGGCGTTCATCCGCGGCCGGCCCTGGCTGCTAGCCGACCCGCACGACCGCAACGTCGTGCGCGCGGCCGACGGCTCGTTCCGGATCATCGACCTCGTCGCCGCGCCCGTGCCCGCCGAAATCGTCGCGGGCTTCCCGCTTCTCCGCGACTGGATCGAGCGCGCGCGGCACGACCCGCGGGCCGACATCCTCGCGCCCGTGAACGACGACGAGCTGTGAGCCGGCGCGGCGGCGCTCCCGCCTACGGCCGCGACAGCCGGTTGTAGCTCGTGAGGATTTCCCGCAGCCGCTCGTGCGGCAGGCCGACGACGCGGTGGCCGTCGCGGCCGGTCATGGTTTCGGCCGCCACGAGCGCGTTGATGATCGCCTCCTCGGTTGCCTGCACGGTGGCCTCGAACAGCGGATCGAGGTCGTCGGGCGCGAGAAGCGCGACGGTGCCAGGCGCGCCCGGGCGCTGCGGCACCGCGTTGGCGGTGGAGAAGGCCAGGAAGAGATCGCCGGAACCGTCGCCCGAGACGCTGCCGTTGCGGGCCAGGCCGAGCGAGGCGCGGCGCGCGACGCGCTTGAGCTGGTGGGGAAGCAGGGGCGCGTCGGTGGCGACGATGATGATGATGGATCCGGTCTCCCGCGGCCGGATCGTGCCCTCGGTGATCTCGCGCCCGACCGGCGCCCCGGCGACGCGCAGCTGGTGGCGGAGGCCGTAGTTGGCCTGCACGAGCACGCCGACGGAATGGCCGCGCGCGCGGCGCGAGGCGGTGCCGATGCCGCCCTTGAACTCGTGGCAGATCATGCCGGTGCCGCCGCCGACGCTGCCTTCGGCCACCGGGCCGCCGGCGGCGGAGTCGAGCGCCTCGAACACATGCTGCGGCGTCACGTGGAAGCCGTTGATGTCATTCAGCCAGCCGTCCCACGTCTCGGCGACGACCGGGAGCGACCACCAGACCGGGCCGGCGGCGCGGCCGCGCTGCACCTGCCACCGGATGATCGCGTCGCGCACGGTGCCGACGCTGTGCGTGTTCGTCAGGCCGACGGGCCCGTCGAGGACGCCGGATTCCTCGATCCACGCGGTGCCGGTCATCTCGCCGTTGCCGTTGAGGGAAAACCAGCCGGCGAACACCGGCGCGGGGTCGGACTTGCCGCGCGGAAAGACGACGGTGACCCCCGTCCGGACGGGTCCCTGGCCGACCACGAGCGGGCCGTCGCCGCGGATGAGGGTCGTGTGCCCGACCTCGACGCCGGCGACGTCGGTGATGGCGTTCAGCGGGCCGGGCGTGCCGTCGAACGGGACGCCCAGGTCGCGCGCCCGGGGCTTGGCGAGGACGGGAGCGCTCGCCAGGAGCAAGCCGAGGGCGAGCGCCAGGGATTTGGTGGAAAAGGTCATGGGGAAAGAAAGCCGACGCCGCGCGGTCGGCGCCGGGGTTGGGTTTGATTGCGCGCAGTGAGGCGACGAGGTCGATGATCGACGGCCGTCGCGAGCGCTCCGTTGGCAGCGAGCGAGAACACCAGGAGGGCGTCCGCCTCGTTCGCGGGGCCGCGGCGTGCCGGAGCCGTCTGCCGCCGCCGGAGCGGTGGGCTCAGCTCTTCGACTTCAGGAAGGCGAGAACGGTCTCGGCCTGCTTGTCGGTCTGCTTCTCGTCGTGGTAAACGACTTTGCCCGACTGGTCGATGAGGTAGGCCTCACGCGCGGCCATCATCCCGCCCTGGCCGAAGGCCTTGATGACCTTCTTGTCGGTGTCGGCGAGCAGCGGGAAAGGGAAGTGATTGGCGTCCTTGAACTCCTTCTGCTTCTCCACCGGATCGGTGCTCACGCCGATCACGGCCACGCCGTGCTGCTTGAGCTCGGCGGAGGCGTCGCGCAGCGAGCAACCCTGCTTGGTGCATCCGCCGGTGAGGGCCTTGGGGTAGAACCAGACGAGCGTGTACTTGTTCTGCTTGTAGACGTCGCCGAGGTTGATCGTGGACCCGTCGTCGGCCGCGGCCGCGACGACCGGGGCGGCCTCGCCGACCTTGAGCGGCTCGGCGCCGAGCTTGGAGAGGAAGAAGAGCAGGGACGAGAGCATGAGCGCGCAGCGGATGAGTTTCATGGCTGCGGGAAGGCTAACCCGGCGGACGGGGGAGGCAAGTGGCGAGGGGCGACCCGCCGGCCGGCGATCGGGCGCGCCACCGGGCCGCGGAGAAAGGCGGAATCAGCCCGATGGCATCGCGGAGCCCATTCCGGGCGCGACAAGTTCGTCCCTCCGGGCTAAGGTGGCGCCGACCCCCACCGCCATGAACCCCAAGTTCTCGCTGCGTTTCCTCCTCGCGGACGTCGTGACGCTCGCCGCGCTCGCGGTCTCCGCCCTGGGCCAGGGCTCGATGCCGGCCGGCCGCGGCCTCAACGGCACCAACTACCTCAGCCCCACGTATCTCTATTCGCGCATCGATGACGGCCCGCCGGACGCCTACCACGGCTTCGGCTTGCGGTACAACCAGGTGCTCGCGCCCCGATTTGACCTCATCGTGACGGGCAGCGTCTCGCGGTCCGAGCGGTTCGCCGGCAGCCGCGCGCGGCAGACCGGCTTCGATGCGGGGGTCCGGTGGCACACCGACATCGGAAGCGCGCGCCCGTTCGTGGAGGCCACGATCGGCGGCACCTGGTTCGATTTCGGGGGCTTCGAGGACAACTCCTTCACCTACGCTGCCGGCCTCGGCGCGGAATTCCAGGTCACGGGCAATTTCTCGCTCGCCCCCATGATCGGCTACTCCGATGCGACGGACTTTCCCGACAGCGGCGACGCGTTCCTCGTCCTCCGCAGCAACTACTGGCTGAACGAGCGCTGGAGCATTCGCGTGAACGTCTCGATCGACGAGGACGGCCCGGGCCTCGGCGCCGGCGTCGCCTGGGCGTTCTGAGGACGGTGTCCGCCGCCGATCGCGGCGGCCGGGGCCTTGCCGGGCCGCGATTGGCGCGTTTGCGGCCCTTTTCCTGCGCGGTTAGGAAAGTTTTGACAAAATCTCGCGGCGACCCGGCTTGCGGCAGGTTGTTCCGCGGAAAAAGTTTCCGAAAATCCGGCGGGACGCGGCGGGGACTGGAACCCGGACGCCGCGGTGGTGTTTTTATGGGCTCCGACCGGGGTGACCAACCGTCGCTCCGGCCGGTACCTAACCAAACCAAAATACCATGAACACCTCCCATTCGTTCAAGACGCTCCTCGTGGCGGGCGCCCTCGCGCTCGGCCTGACCGGCTCGGCCGTGGCCAGCCAGGATCCGCTTGCCGCCGGCGCCGATGGCGCGCCGTCGGTCGCCGGCCAGGGCCTCCTGGGCCAGAGCTTCTACCACGCGAGCTACGGGTTCCTGAACCTCGACGGCACCGGCGTCGACGCGCACTCGCTGACGCTCGATTACAACCGCCCCATCGACGAGACGATGGACACCTTCGCGTCGGCGCGCTTCCTGCGCACCGGCTCGCTGCCCGGCGGCCGCTACTCGGAGCAGGCGCTGAACTTCGGCGCGCGCTTCTATCGGCTGTTCCATGGCGTGAAGCCCTACTGGGATGCGGGCATCGGCTGGACCTGGGCCAAGGGCCCGGGCGGCTTCCGCGACAACACCTTCGCGTGGAACTCGTCGATCGGCGTCGAGGTCCCGACCGCCTTCGGCCTGAGCCTCACCCCGTACGTGCAGTACGCTGACGCGATCGACTTCGCGGACGGCGACAGCTGGAACGTCGGCCTCAAGGGCAACTACTGGCTCAACGACCGCACCGCGATCCTCGCCGGGGTCGAGCGCGCGATCGAGGAAAGCTGGGAGTACCGCGTGGGCGTGAATTTCCGGTTCTAACCGCCGGAAGGTTAGTAGTGTGTGCGGGCCGCGGTGCAGGGGTGCACCGCGGCCCTCTGCTTTTCGGGGGCGAGAGGGCGGGAAAAGGACGGAGGCGGGCGGATCGGCCCGAGGCCCATCCCGCGCGGAGCGCGATCCGAAGCGGGCGCGCGCCGCGGCGCGGACTCAAATCGGGGGGTGGAAACCCGCGCTCGCGCCGACCCAGGTGCGGCCCTTGTTGAAGTCGACGCCGTGCATCGCGCCCTTCGTGAGCCGCACGAGCTGGTTCAGCAGCCGCGGCATGCCGGTGCCGTCGCCCGCCAGGATCATCCGCACCTCCGCCTTCGCCGCGCCGTCGGGCGTCTCCATGACCGGCGCATACTCGACCTTCCGCTGCAGCAGCCACTCCGACGGCTTCTCCAGCGCGGCGATCTTCTCGCGCGTCGGGGCGATGTCCACGCCGAGCCCGGCGAACGAGTACAGGGGCTTGAGGACGTAAGGCGAAAGGTCGGCGGGCAGCGGGATCGTCCCCGCGCCCGCGGGTCCGGGCGCGGCGGAATAGTCGGAGACGAACCGGCACTCCGGCACGGCCGGGCCGCGGAGATAAGGCAGCGTGTGCTTGCTGATGCGGAAGTACCAGTTCGGGTGGCCGGCCCACTCGACGTCGAGGTCGTCGAGGAAGCTGAATCGCATGGGCGGCTGCTTGCGCAGGAGTTCGTCGAAGATGACGCGGTTGAAGATCCGGTGGATGGGCACTTCCCGTCCGCCCGAGAAATAGAACAGCCGCGCGCCGCGTTTCACCACCTTGGTCACGCACACCGGCCGAATGCCGAGGAACGCGTGGGTGCAGGCGAAGTCGACGCGGGTCTTCTGTTCCTCCGGCGCGATCTCGAGGAGGACGACATTCTCGGGCAGGTGCCGGCCCAGGATGATCCCGCGCAGCGTGTCGCCATAGCCGTCCTCGCCGAGGCCGCCGAAATACGAGGTGAACTCCGCGGGAATCTCCGGGAAGTGCTTCCGGTAGGCCCGCGCGAGCAGGGCCTGCCAGCAGGCCACGGTCGGGAAGCCCTGCAGCTCGATCAGCTGCGGGACGATCCGGCCGGCGCCGTCGCGGCAGAGCGCGAAGTCCACCGCGAGGAAGTGCGGAAAGGGCGTCTCGCGCGGAACCGACAGCCCCGGCGGGATCGCCGGGACGGCGTGCGACCGGAAGGCCGGTTGCGCGAGCTGGCCGACGACGTCATCGGTGGCCTCCACCAGGGCGCGCGTCGTGGCCTCGTCGAGGAAGAGGGGCGACTCCGCCACGCGGAAGTCCACGGGCCAGTACACGGCCCGGTTGAGCTCCGCGAGCATCGCCTGATACCGCGCCTCGGTGAACGCGGCGTTGTAGCGGCGGCGGACGGCGGGGATCATGGCGCGTCTGGACTAACCATGGATTTCACGGATCGCACGGATGGAATCACAACACGACGCGCTTCCAGCGCAGTTGGGAATATTTGAAGTTCAGGAGCAAAGCGACGCGCCGGCCGGTGATATTGAGGTATCCAAGCATCTGCGCGACATGCGCGTCGTTGAAGCCTGTTACAACTTTGGGATCCACGATGACGGCATCATCGACGACCAGATCGGGAATGAGAGTCCCAATCTTCCTCCCCGCGTACCGAACCGGGAAAGCCTTGTTGCGATAGGCGGTGCCCGGCGGCGGTCAATTCTATGACCCAAGCGCGCTCATAGAGCTTTTCGTCCAAACCAGGCCGCAGTGTGTTCAGCACCTTCATGGCGCCGCCGATAATTCCGCCCGTGATGTCCTCATTGATCACACCCCGGTTGTATACCGAAGTTATCACAGCACAAAACCCACCCTTGAGGGAATTCCCGCGGTGAATCTTTGCCGGCAAGCGACCGCTGGTGCGTGCAATCCGCGTTATCCGTGCAATCCGTGGTGAATATCAGATCAGGAACTTCCCCCGGGCCATGACCTGCTCGTCGTCGAGCCAGATGTCGAAGTCGCGGCCGACACAATCGATGTGCGTCGAGCTTTTCCACGGCTGGCCGGTGTGCTCGGAATAGGGATGGCCGAAGGCGATGTGGATGCCCGGGAGCTTCTCGTCCTGGAGGATGTGCCCGATGACGCGCTGGCACGCGGTGTTGGTGCCGATCGCGAACTCGCCCACGCGGTCGGAGTTCTCGTCGGTGTGGCAATAGGCCTCGAACTCCCGGAGCAGCTCCCGGTTGGCGCAGGCGAGGCCGGCGATGCGGTTGTCCCGGATGTCGATCGTCAGCGGGGTCGCCCCGATGTCGCCGTATTTCTGGCAGAGGTAGTCGCCGACGACGCCGTCGACGACGAAGCGGCCGTTCGAATTGAACGGCGAGGTGAAGATCTCGCCGCCGGGCAGGTTGCCCCATTTTTCCGGCGAGATGAGCCCGGAGGTCTTCACCCAGCGGAGGTCGGGCGAGAGCTCGGCGACGTAGTCGGTGCCGGCGGCGGTGCGGCAGGTGGCGCGGCGCGCGCGGCGGCATTTCTCGATGAGCCGCTGCGAGAGGCGGTCGACGGCCAGGAAGTCGGCGCGCATGCCCTCGACCATGATCTGCCTGTTGATGTTCACCATGTGCCCGTGCCGGATGTGGCGGGGGTTGATGACGTCCATCATCTGCATGCGCGTGCGGAGCTCGCCGGCCTGCGTGAGGCACGCGTAGATCGAGACCTGGGACTGCGCGAGGTCGGCGAGGACCGGCGCGGGCATGTCGCGGTGCGGGCGGGCGCCGTATTCCTCGAGGACGAACACGCTGTAGTCGGCGCCGGTGACCTCGATCTCGTGGACGAGCGCGGCGGCGATCTCGGCGCTGGCGCGGTCGGTGATGAGCGTGATGCGCTCGTTGGCCTGGAGCCGGAGGCAGACGTGGATCGCGTTGCGGGCGCCCGGCAGCAGCTCGGGGTCGAAGTTCTGGGGGAGCGAGGAGGAGTGAGGCAAGGCGTGGGCGGGAAGGCGGCCGGGGGAAGAGGCGGGAGGGAGGGCGGGCACGGGAGGGTGGAGGGAAAGGGGGACTAGAGCTTCACGTCGAGGCCGTGATGGGTCTCGGACACGATGTAGTCGACCACCTGCTTGAGGTCTTTAGTGCGGTTGAAGACCTCGAGCTGGCGGTCGGAGCCGGTTCCCTGGCGCAGGATCTGGTGGACGTAGTCGACCTCCTCCCGCGAGCCGAGCTCGTCCACGACGTCATCGATGAACTCGAGGAGCTCGCCGATCAGGCTGCGCGTCTCGACCTGCTCCTGCTTGCCGAAGTCGATCATCAGGCCGTTGATGCCGTAGCGCGCGGCGCGCCAGCGGTTCTCGTTGATGAGCCGCGCGCGGTAGGTGCGGAAGCCGAGGTTCTGGCGGTGCAGCTTGTACAGCTTGGCGACCACGGCCTGCATGATGGCGGCGAGGCAGATGGTCTCGTCGACCCGCATGGGGATGTCGCACATCCGGAACTCCAGCGTGTGGAAGAGCGGGTGGAGGCGGATGTCCCACCAGATCTTCTTCGCGTTGTCGATGCACCGGGTCTTCACGAGGAGGTTCACGTAGCCGTCGAACTCCTCGACGGACTCGAAGAGGTCGGGGATGCCGGTGCGCGGGAAGCGCTGGAAGACCTGGAGGCGGTAGGAGTGGTAGCCGGTGTTGCGGCCGACCCAGAACGGCGAGTTGGTGGACAGCGCGAGGATGTGCGGCAGGAAGTACCGGGCCACGTTCTGGAGCTGGATGGCCGTCTCGCGGTCGGGCATGCCGAGGTGCACGTGGAGGCCGAAGATGAGGTTCGCGCGGGCGACCATCTGGAGGTCGTTGATCACGCCCTGATACCGCTCGCCCGGGGAGATCTTCTGGTCGTGCCAGTGCGAGAACGGGTGGGTGCCCGCGGCGGCGATGCGGAGGTTCGTCCGGACCGCGAGGTTCGCGAGATCGGTGCGCAGCGACGTCACGGATTTGCGGGCGCATTGGACGTCCTCGCAGATGTCGGTGCCGACCTCGACGACCGACTGGTGGAGCTCGGGCTTCACGCGCTCCTTGAGGATCATCTTCCCGCCCTCGATGATCTCCTCGATGTGCGACTTCAGCTCGCGCGTGACGGGGTCGACGATCTGGAACTCCTCCTCGATGCCGAGGGTGAACTTGTGGGGCTTTTTGCGGGAGGGGGCCATGGGGCGGAGGGGCTGGGGGGTTGCGTCACCGCGATGACGGGACGGGATGGGCCGGGGGCACGGGGCCGTCGTGGAGCAGGAGGCGCGCCGGCCGGCGGGCGGTCATTGCGCGACGGCCCGCTGGACGTACTGGCCCCAGGTGAGGTTGTCGGCGCCGTCCCGGTGCGCCTGGGCGCGGCGCACGAGCATGCGCGCGGCGGCCTCGACCACCCAGGTGAAGTTCTCGTCCCCGACCGACTTCCGGTCGGCGTCGGGCGCGGGGTTGCAGAAGTCGATCGCGTAGGGGACGCCGCCGCTGACGGCGAATTCCACCGTGTTGAAGTCGTAGCCCAGCGCCTGGTTGAGCGTGAGGACGTCGCGCTCCACCCGGGCGAGGAGTTCCGGCGGGGCCGGCGGACGATCGACGACGTACCGCAGGTGGTGCGCGTTGCGCGGCTCGTAGGGCATGATCCGGACCTCGGTGCCGCCGATGCAGTAGCAGCGGAAGTAGTCGTCGAACTGCACCTCGGACTGCAGGAGCATCACGAGCTGGCCGGTCTCGGCGTAGGCCTTGAAGAACTCGTCCGGGTTTCGGACCTTGTACACGTTCTTCCAGCCGCCGCCGGAGTGCGGCTTGAAGTACGCGGGCCAGCCGATGTACGCGAAGATCGCATCCCAATCCAGGGGGAAGGCCAGGTTGCTGAAGGATTCGGCGGTGCAGTCGGCCGGGTGGTCCTTCGAGGGGAGGAGGACGGTCTTCGGCACCGCGACGCCGAGCTTCGTGGCGAGGCAGTTGTTGAAGAACTTCTCGTCGGCCGACCACCAGAACGGGTTGTTGACCACGGCGGTGCCGTTGAGCGCGGCGTTCTTCAGGTAGGCGCGGTAGAACGGGACGTCCTGCGAGATGCGGTCGAGGATCACGGCGTAGGGCGTGGGCTCGCCCTGCGCGACCTTGTTGAGGTTCACGGGCTCGGCGACGATCCCGGGCTCCTTCAGCGCGTTGATGCGGGCGAGGAGCGCCTGCGGGAACGTGCGCTCGCGTCCGAACATGAGGCCGATCTTTTTCATGCGGGGAGGGGTCAGCGGTGGATGAGGTTGAGGTAGCCGGGGAGCATGTCGCGCCAGTAGTTCCAGTCGTGGCCGCACCACTTCCGGTCGTCGAGGAAGTGGGGGATGCCCTTCGTGTTGAGCAGGTGCGAGAGATGGAGGTTCCGGTCGCGGCAGGCGTCGCGGTCGCCGGTGCCGAGGACGATGCCCATGTGCCGGATCGCCTCGAGGAACCGGGCGTCCTGCAGGTTGGGCAGGTAGTCGACGGGGTTGTTGAAGTAGCAGTTGTCGTCGTAGTACCCGTCCAGGAAGCTCTTGATGTCGAACGACCCGCTCAGGCTGAAGCAGTACGCGGCGATCTCGGGATGCCGGAGCGAGATGTTCACCGCGTGGTAGCCCCCGAAGCTCGCGCCCGCGAACGCGACCCGCTGCCAGCCCGTCGCCTGGCGCGCGCGGGGCACGACGTCGTGCAGGATCACGCGCTCGTACGCCATGTGGGTCTTCACGCGGTCGGCCGGATGGATCGACTTGTTGTACCAGCTTTGCTCGTCGATGCCGTCGGGGCAGAAGATCGTCACCTGCCCCGCGTCCACGAGCCCCGCGACCGCCCCGACGAGGCCGAAGTCCTTGTTCTGGTAATAGCGCCCGAGCGACGTCGGGAACGTGATCACCGGGCAGCCCGCGTGCCCGAACACCAGCATGTCGAAGTCCCGGTTGAGGTGCGGCGTGTACCAGCGGACGTGTTGCTCTTTCATGCGGGCTCGGCCGACGCGCCGGCCGCGCGTGACTTATCGGCCGGGCACAGAGAGCAGAAAACGCGCCGGCGGGCAAACTCCGGGCGGACGCCGAGGAAAACCACTTGCTTCACGGCGGGTCGTGCGTAGGCAGGCCGCGCAATCCCCGGGTGGTCCTGGCGCGGCCGAGGCCGCGGCCATCCCGCCGGAATGCGCCGCAATGACCGAACCGCCGACCGGGCCCCGTCCCGCCCATCCCCGCCGCCCGCGGCGCGCCAGCCAGCTCCGTCTCCACCGCCGGTTCCACTCGCGGATCCTCCGCAACTGCCGCGACGTGGCGGTCTGGCTGCCCCCCGGCTACGGCGCGGACCCGCGCCGGCGGCACCCCGTCATCTACTTCCACGACGGCCAGAACATCTTCGACCCGCTCACGGCGTTCCTCGGCCAAGCCTGGCAAGCGGGCGAGGCGGCCGAGAAGCTCATCGCGGCGCGCGCCATCCCGGCGCCGATCCTCGTCGGCGTCTACAACACGGGCTTCAACCGGATGAACGAATACGCGCCGTCCCCGGGCGAGTTCACCGGGTGGGACAAGGAAAAATGCCGGAGCGCGGGTGACGGGAAGCGCTACGCGCGGTTCGTGGCCACGGAGCTGAAGCCGTTCATCGACGCCCGGTACCGCACGCGCCCGGGTCCGCGCGACACCGCGACGGCGGGCTCGTCGATGGGCGGCCTGATCGCGCTGTACTGCGGCCTCTGGCACCCGCGCGTTTTCGGCGCGGTCGCCGCGATGTCGCCCTCGATCTGGTGGGACGACCGCGTGGCGTTCCGGGATTTCGGCCGGCTCGCGCGCAACCCGGGCTTTCGCGTCTGGCTCGACACGGGGATGTCCGAGGCGGGCGCCGAGACCGGCGTGCGGCTCTTCCGGGACCTGCTGGTCAGCCGCGGCTGGGCGCTGGGGGGCGATCTCGAATACCGCGAAGTGCCGGGCGCCAGCCACAACGAGGCCGCCTGGGCGGCGCGGGTCGGCGAGGTGATGGCGTGGCTGCTCGCGGGCGGGCCGGAGCGCGGCGCGACCTGAGCGCCGCGGGGGCGCCCGGGGCGGCGTCGACCGCTACTCGAGGCCGGCCACGGGCAGGTCGTTGGGATGCTCCACGCTGAACTTCACCGTCAGCTCGCGCTTCTCGGCGGGCTTGAGGTCGAGCGTCCACTTGAGCAGCCCCTCGTTGTCGGGCTTCACCTCGCCGGCGGCGGGCGCGAGCTGCTTCACGACGATCTTCTCGTGGCGCGAGAGCGGCACCTGGTCGGTCACGACCACGCGCTCGGCGGTGCGCTTGTTGTTCTGGACCGTGATGAGGTACTCGTAGGTGATCCGCGTGCTGGAGTTCACCAGGCCGGTCTGTTCGACGAAGCGCGTCACGCGCTTGTGCTTCACGCTGATCCCCTCGTCGGCGCCGAGCGCGAGGTCGAACTTCTCCCCCGGCATGACCGTCGCGAGCCGGCTCGTGGCCACGAAGGTCCCGTCGAGGAACACGTTCATCGCGCCGGCCAGCAGCGGGAATTCCGAGTTGTTGAAGACCTTGCTCGTGAGGAAGGCCACGGCCTGTCGCTTCGGCGTCGTCGCGTACTCGGGCATCGCGTTGAGGGCGGCCATCGTGATCGGCACCTTCTGCGGCGCGTTGTCGCTCGGGACGGTGGTGGCGGTCGTGACCCTGAAGGTCGCGCTGGTCGAGCCGGCGTCGACCGTGGCCGTCGCGAAGGCGGAGTCCTTTGCCTCCGGGGCCTGGTCGAGGTCGTAGGCGCCGGCGGCAGCCGGGGCGGCGGCGGGCGCGCCCCGGCTCTTGGCCACCTGACCGCCGACCTGGAACCGCGAGAGCTCGACCGTCTCCGCGACGGGCATGGGACGCGGCACGTACACCTCGATCGCCCAGGGTTCGAGCTTCGGCGCGGCGCCGCCCAGCCCCGGGCGGGCGGTCGAGAGGGTCAGGGCCACGTCCTTCCAGTCCTCGCCCGTGTTCTGCCGGACGAGCCCGAAGTAGCCGAGCGCGACGGCGCGCTCCCCGCTCGTCACCCGCGCGTCGTAGCTGGGCGACCAGCTCGCGCCGCCGACGGTGTACGACAGCGAGAGCTCGAGCCGTCCGGCCTGCGCGGCCGCCAGCCGGACGGTGACGGTCTTGACCGCGCGCCGGCCGCCGCCGCGCAGCTCGTGGAGCTGCTGCTGGACGGCCGCAACCTTGCGCTCGAGGTCGCCGCGCTCGTCGTCGATCGCCGCGCGGTCCGCGGCGATCCGGGCCCGCTGGTCGGTGAGGTAGGTGAGGGCGCCGTTCAGCTGGTCGAGCTCCGCCCGGGGAACGTCCTTGGCCGGCGGCGCGAACAGCGCGGCCTCGATCCGTTCGAGGGAGGCCGCCCGGACGTTCAGCAGCTGCTGGCGGTCGTCGAGCCCGCGGACCTGCCGGCCGAGCTGCTCCAGCTGGTCCTCGAAGGCCTTCACGCGCTCGTTGGGCGTCGTCTCCGTGAACGTGCGCCGGGCGCTCACGTCGAGGATCGTGGCCGACGCGGTGCCGCGGCCGCTGACCTGCAGCGACTGCTCCTGCAGCGATTCGGGCAGATGGGCGAACACCACCTCGCCCGGCCCGGCCGGCAGATCGAGGCTCGCGGTGCGCGTCA
>DASPMS010000114.1:0-47667 GCA_035626915.1 Opitutaceae bacterium | reverse complement strand
GGAAGTTCGCGGCGCTCGCGGCGTCGGCCCCGACCGGCCCGGTCAAGGTGATCAGCCCGGAGTACTGGCCGCTTCCGTGGTACCTGCGGGACCGGGCGGAGGTGGGGTACTGGACGACGCCGCCGGCGGACTGTGACGGCGCGCTTGTGATCGTTGCGGCCGAGCTGGCGGAGGACGTGCAGGCGCGCCTCCGGGGGCGTTATCAAACGTCCTTCCTCGGGCTGCGGCCGGGCTATGTGCTGGTGATCTTCACGCCGGAGCCCTGAACGGAATCCGCCGAAAACGCGGTTGGGCGAAGAAAGACAATAGGTGCGGCGCCGTGAATCCGATCGCACGCGCATTCCGCGTCCCGGACCGGACGGAGCCGGTCCCTCCACGCCGGATGGTCGTCTGTGGAGGGACGACCTCCGTGTTGTCCTAGGTTCGATCATCGGACCACGTCCGCCATCGGCCGCCGTCCGCAACGGCCCTGCCCCGACCCCGCCGCTAGGAACCGATCCATCCGGTACTCCCGTCGTTTCGTGTGAACACGGCGGTGTATTCCGGATGGGCCTGGCAAAACGCGGCGACCTCGTCGTCGCGCATCACGAAGAAGGCCGTCGAGACGGCGTCCGACGCGGCGGCGGTCGGCGCGAGCGCCCACACGCGCCGGGCGCGCGCGGCGACCGCGCGCGTGCGCGGATCCGCGATGTGCTCGCCCTGCACGGCGAGACCCGAGCCGCTGGCGGCGCGGTTGGAGAGGGCGACGACGCGGTCGCCGATCGCGATCGGCCAGCCGGCCTCGCCAGCGGGCGCGCCGAGCGCCAGCGCGGAGCTGCCGCCGCCCTGCAGGCAGGCGTCCGCGATGTCCCACTCGCGCAGCAGTTCGCCCATCCGGTCGAGCGCGTAGCCCTTGCCGATCGCGCCGAGGTCGAGGTGCAGGCGCGGGGTGAGCGACGTGAGCGTGTGGTTCACCGGGTCGAGCGCGAACAACGGCTCGTCCGGCCCCGTTCCGGCCGGGCGGGCCGTGGCGTAGGCCGGGTCGAAGGCCCGGCCCGTCAGAGCGGAGAGCTCCGCCGCCGTGAGCAGGCAGCGCAGGCAATCCTCGCCGAGGACGAGCGACTCGCCCTCGGCAAGGCGGTTGGCGCGGCCGATGTCGCTGGAATCGGCGTAACGGCTCAGTTCGGACTCGAGCCGGTCCAGCTCGCGGAAGGCCGCGGCCGCGGCCTGGCGGGCGTAGTCCGGCGGACGCCCGGCCACGACGACGGAAAAAGTCGTCGCCATGGCCTCGTGCTGGAAGGCCGGCGCCGTCATCGGCGGCGCAGCTCCCGGCGGAGCCGGATCATCTCGGCGAAGGGCCGCCACCAGAGCTTCCCCAGGCCGTACTTCGACTCGCCGCGCACGCGCGGGTGATGGCGGACCGGCAGTTCGGCGACCCGGAAGCCCGCCGCGACCGCCATGGCGGGGACGAATGACTGCAGCAGCGGCGACGGGCGCAGCGCGCTCACCACGTCGCGGCGAAAGGCCCGGAGCTGGCAGCCGGAGTCGGAAACATTGTCGCCGAGGTAGCGGCGGCGGACCGCGTTCGCGAGGGCGGACATCGCGCGTCGCAGGCCGGAATCGTGCCGCGGCGTGCGAATGCCGCACACCAGGTCCGCCTCGCCGCGGGCCACGGGAGCGAGAACCTTCGGCAGGTCGGCGGGATCGTTCTGGCCGTCGCCGTCCATCGTCAGGATGAAATCGCCGCGGCACCCGCGGAGCCCCGCCATCAACGCGGCCGCCTGTCCGCCGTTGGGGCGAAGCGAAAGGATCCGGCACCGCGGTTCGGCCGCGCAAATCTCGGCGATTTCGGCCGCGGTGCTGTCCGTGCTCCCGTCGTCGACGAGCACGGCCTCGAAATCGCCCTCGAGTGCCCGCAGGACCGGCAGCGCGGCCTCGAGCAGCGGACGCACGTTCCCGGCCTCGTTGTAGAACGGGACGACCAGGGAATGCCGGGGCGGGGACACGCGGACATCATTGGGCGCGCTCGGCTATCGGCAAGCGGGGAGGGGAGCTGCCGTCTGCCGAAAGGTGGCGCGTCCCGTCCTCGGGGCGCAGGTGGCGCGGCCCGTCCCCGGGACGCTTGCCGGCTTCGGAAAAGCCACCGTGCGATGGCGCGCCTTCGTCGCGTTATTTTCCGATCAACGCGCCGGGACGGCGCGTTCCACCTAGGGCGACAAGTCCACGCAAACGGGGGAGTCGGCGTCAGCCGAAACGTGGCGCGGCCCGTCCCCGGGGCGCGCTCGCTGCGATTGCTGTCGCTCAACGCGCCGGGACGGCGCGTTCCACCTTATACCTGCTCCGGGATCGCGTACGGGGCGCGGTGGGTCTCGCGGAGGAGAAAGCGGGCGCGCTCGAGCGTAGTATCGTCGGCGCCCTCGACGGCGGTGATGCCGTCGCCGCCGTCCGTGGTCACCCAGTGGCCAAGCGTCAGCGGCTGGCGGTCGAGGTCGACCTGGTGGACCTCGAGGTGGGCCTTGACCCGGTCGAGGGTCTCCTGCGCGGCGGGCAGGCGGGCAAACGCCTCGCGCACCTGCGCGAACGGCGCGGGCCGGCCGGTGCGGAAGGAGATGTTGCCGAACAGGCAGGTCGCCGTGGAGGCGTGCCCCTCGGCGATCGGCCCGTTCAGGTCGGCGGTCTTCCGGCTCCGCACGGCCGCGATGAAGTTCGCCATGTGGGTGCCGCCCCCGTCGCCGGGGAAGCGCTGGATCTGCTTGCCGTCGTTGTCGTACGTCGCGCCGCCGTTGTAGCCGGCGTAATAGCCGCCCTCGCACTGCACGACGACGCCGGTGCGGATGCCGCGGTGGTTGTCCATCGCGCGCATGCCCGCCTTCGCCGGCAGCCCGCGGGTCTCGAAGAAAATCGGCACCTCCGGGAAGTCGAAGAGCGTGAGCTGGGTGTTCGGCGTCTCGGCGGCGTCGTCGTGGACGTAGCGCCCGCCGACGCTGAGGATGCGGCCGGGCGTGGCGTTGTGCGCGCCGAACCGCCGGGCGATGTCCACGCAGTGGACCCCGAGGTTGGCCAGGTCGCCGTTGCCGGTGGACCACATCCAATGCCAGTCATAGTGCAGCCGCCCGCGCTCGAGCGGGACGACCGGCGCGGGACCGCAGAACAGGTCGTAGTCCAGGTCCGCCGGATACCACGGCAGCCTTTTGCCGATGTCCCCGCGCGCCTTGTACCAAAGCGCGTGCACGTACTGGATCCTGCCGAGCGCGCCGTCGCGCAGGTGCGCGATCGCCGCCGGCAGGCCGGCGTCGGACCGGAATTGGGTGCCGGCCTGCACGATGCGGCCGTATTTCGCCGCGGCCTCGATCATCTTGCGGCCTTCCCAGATCGTATGGGCGACCGGCTTCTCGACATACACGTCCTTGCCTGCCTGGCAGGCCCACACCGTCGCGAGGGCGTGCCAGTGGTTCGGCGCGGCGATGGTGACCGCGTCGACGTCCTTGCGCGCGAGCAGCTGGCGCAGGTCGGTGGTGAGAAACAGGTCGCCCGGCCGCTGTTTCCTCACCTCCTCGGCGCGTTCGGCGAGGATCTTCGGGTCCACATCGCACAGCGCGACGAGCCGCACGCCGGGAATCTTGAGCAGCTGGCCGATGTGTCCGCGGCCCTGGGCGTTGAACCCGATCACGGCGACGCGGATGTCGCCGTTGGCGCCCGTCGGCTGGGCGAGGGCGGGGGACGCGTACCGCGCGACCAGGGAGGCGGACGCGGCGAGGGCGGACGATTTCAGGAACGAGCGACGATCGATCGTTTTCATGCGGGCGGGGTGGGGACGGGGAGTTCAAATACGAAAGCCTTCGTGGGAGCGGCTTCAAGCGGCACGGCGGGAGCATCGTTAAGCACCGCGGCCGGGTTTTTCGGGACGCGTGTCGCCTCCGCGTGACGGCCAGTGCAAAAGCCTGGCGGGCGCCGGCCTTTACTTGCTTGCGGCGGTGCGCCAGAGTTTCGGCCCAATGGGCTTCCTAAAACTCCTGCTCCGCAACATCGTTGCGGCGCTTGCCGGCGCCATCCTCGCGATGGTGCTGATTGCCGGGGCGGAGATCATCACGACCAGGATCTACCCGGCGCCGGAGGGAGTCACGATCGCCGAGGCCATCGCCACGCGGCCCGTCGGGGCCTTCATCGCGGTGCTCATCGGCTATTTCGTGGGCATCGCCGCCGGGGCCTGGCTGGCGGCCCGGATCTCGGTGAGCCGCCATGCCCGCCAAGGGATGATGGTCGGGGTGCTGTTCTTCGCGGCCAGCCTGGCCAATCTTCTCAAATACCCGCACCCCGTGTGGTTCTGGGTGGGCAACCTGGCGGTGGTGCCCCTCGCGGCCTGGCTCGGGATGCATTTCGGCGAGCCCGACGAGCGGCCGCTGGACTGACGGCGGATCCGGTTTGGAGCGGTCGTCCCGCCGGCAATCCGGATGCGGACGACCCGGGGAGGTCGTCCGGCCCGGGACTCAGACGTTGATGCCCTGCTTGGCCAGGTAGAGGCGGAAGAGCGCCTGCGTGCCGCAGTCCTCCCACCCGCGCGCGGCCACCTCGTCGTAGAGTTTCTTGGCCTGGGCCAGGCCCGGCAGATCCAGCTGCATCTCGGCGGCCGATTCGAGCGCGATGCGCATGTCCTTGAGGAAATGCTTCACGTAGAAGCCCGGCGCGTAATTGCCGCTGAGCGCGCGCGGGCCGAGGTTGACCATGGCCCAGCTCGTGGCCGCGCCGCCGCCGATGCTGTCGAGCACGCGGGCGGGGTCCAGGCCGGCGCGCTTCGCATACGCGAGGGCCTCGACCCAGGCGAGCATCCCGGCGGCCACGGCGATCTGGTTGGCGAGCTTGCAATGCTGGCCGGCGCCGGCCGGGCCGTGCAGGGCGATGTTCTTGCCCATCAGGTCGAACAGCGGCTTCGCCTTGGCGAAGGCCGCCTCCTCGCCGCCGACCATGATGACGAGCCGCGCCTCGCGCGCGCCGATGTCGCCGCCCGAGACGGGGGCGTCGAGCGCCGCGAGTCCTTTGCCCCGCGCGGCCTCGGCGATCCGCCGCGCCAGCGCCGGGCTGGAGGTTGTCATGTCGATGAGCACCGCCCCCGCCCGCGCCTGGGCGATGACGCCCTGCGGCCCGAAGTAGGTTTGCTCCACGTCGCTCGGGAAGCCGACGATCGTGATCACGAAGTCGGCCTGGGCGGCGGCCGCGCCGGGCGTCGCGTGCCAGGTCGCGCCCGCGTCGAGCAGCGGCTGCGCCTTTTCCTTCGTGCGGTTGTGGACGTGGAGCTTGTGACCGGCCTTGAGCAGATGGCCGGCCATGCTGCGGCCCATCACGCCGGTGCCGATGAAGGCGATGGAGGACGACATGGCCCGAGGCCAGCAACTCCGCCCCGCGCTGGCAAGGGAGGAGGCACCGCCGCGCCGTCATAGCCGCGGGCGGCCACCTCACCGCCCATTCAGCGGCTCATCCCTCGAGCTTCAAGTTCTGCCTGATTCGGCCGACGGAGTAAGACGGGTGAGCGTCGGCGGTGGTGGCTGGATCGAATCCTTCCAGGGAGTCACATCCAGAAAGGGAAGGTAGAGGCGCCAAGAAACATGAGAACGAACGCGACCTGAACACCGAAGAAGAGGCGATACTTCAGCGGGTTCTTTTTCTTTTCGACGATCGAGCTGCGGCCTCGCCCGCAATAAACGTAACCGCGCTTTGAGGTGTAATAGGTCTGCCACGCGAGAGCGAAGGACATGAGCAGAAAGGGCAGTCCATACAGCGAAAGAGGAAAGCCAGGATTTGAAAATGCCATCGAGGTCATGGATCCTTTGTTCCGCCGGTCTTCGGCTGCCTCATTTCTTTCGGATCTCCGGCTTACCAAAGGCGATAAAGACGAAGGTCTCGCCGGCGGGGCCGCGATAAATCCCCTGGGCGTCGCCGATCACGCAGGCGAGCGCGGCCATCTGCCAGGCGTCTTCTTCGGCGGCCGACCACTTCGCGGTGATCAGCTGTTCTATCTTACGCTCGGCGCCGTAGGCCCGGATCATCTCGCTGTGCGCGGTCAGCGGCTTCTCCACCGATTGATTGCTCCACGCCCAGCGCCAGGTCTGCGAAGGGCGATGCCAGGTGCCGATGATCTGAGCCGGGCAGGACACGATCTTGTCCGGGAAGGTGAAGATCAGCCGGCCGTCCTTTTGGTTCAGGTCCCAGCGCTCGGCGTGCCCCAGGCCCCAGAGCGACTCATGAGCCGAAGACTTGGCGTGCAGATCATTGATGGCCTTCTCGCACAGGCGGGGGAAATCGAGATCCTCCCTGGCGAAGAGGCGCGAGAACAGGCTCAGGGCGAGAACGGCGGCTAAGGTGATTTTGTTCATCTTCCTCCGAACGTCAAAAGATGAGCCGCGGCGGGAGTCGACGCGATTAGTGCGTCAGCACGAGACGTAACAAATCCAGGCGTTGGCGCTGGTGCCTGGTCAGCCCGCGGTTTCGTCGAGAACGACGCCATGGGAGAACGCATTTCGAGCTTCGCCGGACACTTTCCGAATCCGCACCACGATCGAAGAAGGTGCCTCCGCGTAGATTTGCACCTCCCACGTCCCGGCCGGCGCGGTGACCAATACGCCACCGTGGACCGTGGACCAGCCCACGCCTTCCGCCGGGACTTGTTCGGCCGCTCCGACGTAGAAGCAGCCGATCTCGCTCTTCAGCAGGGCCCGACGGCATTGAGCAGGCACGTGATGAGGCTCACGGTCCCGAAATGCCTTACAGGAATAGACGGCGTCGGCGCCCAGACCGATGAACAGGACATTGCCGGCATTGGCCTCCGCGACTTCGTCGGCCTCCGATGACGACCAATCGCAGGCGTCCGTGCTTCGATGCCGAAGGCAGGTCGGATCGAAGATGGCCAGGGCCGCCGTGTCGGTCTTGAACCTTGTCTCAGCGTAGGGATGTCGTTCGACGGCCATGCTTTCTTGGCCAACGTTACCGTCGAGCCCGTCGGGGCGCTAGCTCCGAGTTGGTTCTGACGCAATACGTCTAGACGGTGCGGCGGGCGGAGGCCAGAGTCGCGGCGGATGTTCGTCTTCAACACGCTCGCGCCGGTGTTCCTGCTCATCGCGCTCGGCGCGGCCCTGTTCCGGCTGGGGTTCCTCGGGCCGGAGCTCACGAAGGGGGTGAACCGCCTCGCCTACTGGGTCGCGCTGCCGGCGCTGCTGTTCCAGAGCACGGCCACCGCCGGGGCGCCCTCGGCCGACGGCGGCCTCGTGCTGGCGATGATCGGCGCGCTGGCCGCGGTGACGACCGCGGCGTTCCTCATCGCGCGGATGCTCAAGCTCCCTCCCGTGGCGGCCGGGACCTTCGTGCACGTGGCGATGCGCGGCAACGTGACGTTCGTCGGCGTGCCGGTCGTGTTCTACGTCCTCGAGGCCACCGCCGGCGGCGCCGCGCCCGCGCTGAAGTCGGCCGCGATCCTCGCCCTCGCCCCGTTCATCCTCGTGCAGAACGTCATCGGCTTCACCGCGCTGCTCGCGGGACGCCACGAGGCCGGCGGCCCGCTCGTGCGCACGGTGCTGCGCGAGATCGCCACGCACCCGCTGCTCATCAGCATCGCGCTCGGCCTCCTCGTCGCGGTCGCCGGCTGGGAGCTGCCCGTGGCGCTCGACCGGAGCCTCCACGCCCTCGGCGCCGTGGCCCTGCCGGTGACGCTGCTGGGCATCGGCGCCTCGCTCATGACCGTGAAAATCCGCGGGAACCGGCAGACCGCGCTGCTCGCCTCCGCGCTCAAGATCGGGGCGATGCCGCTGGCCGGCTGGGCGCTCGGCACCTGGCTGGGCCTCGCGCGGGTCGAGCTGATGTTCGCGCTCGTCTACCTGGGCTGCCCGACCGGCGCGTCGTCCTTCACGGTCGTGGCCGAGATGGGCGGCGACGAGCCCATGGCCTCCACGACCATCGTGCTGAGCACCCTGATTTCCGCCGCCACGCTGGCCTGGATCGTGGCCTGGTACTAGGGGGCGCAGTTTGCAAAGCGGCCTGGCCCCGACGAGGCAGCCCGCGTTGTAGCGCACCCCGATGGGGTGCGGACGTCGCCCCACGGGCGGCGCTACAGCTGACGAGATCGCCAGTGCGAGGAGTTTACAAAGCGGCCTGGCCCCGACGAGGCAGTCCGCGTTGTAGCGCACCCCGATGGGGTGCGGACGCCGCCCCACGGGCGGCGCTACAGCTGACGAGATCGCCGGTGCGGGGGGCAGGTATTTTGACCGTGCTCAGTTCGGCAACGTCAGCACCAGGCCGACCTGCAGGGTGTTCGCGTTGCGAAGCTGGGTCTGGTTCGCGCGATAGATGTCCTGCCAGCGGTTCGGCGTCCCGTAGTAGCGCTGGCTGATGCGCGAGAGCGAATCGCCCGCGACGACCGTGTGCGTCCGTCCGGCGGGAGCGCTGGGCGGGACGACGACCTCGGCCGCGGCCGCCGGTGCCGTGGGGGCGCCCGCGATCGGGCTGATGGCGCCCGCCAGCGCGCCCTTGAGCCGCTGGTTCTCGTTCGCGAGCAGCGTGTTCGAGCCCTGGACCTGCCGGAGCAGCTCGCGCGTGGAGGCGAGCTCCGCGGCCGTCTGGCCCGTCGAGCGCTGCAGCGCGGCGAGCGACTCGCCGAGGCGGCGGATCTCGGCCTGGGCCGAGGCCGCATCGCCCTGCGCGGCGGCGCGGAGCGACTGGACCTCCGAGGTCAGGGCGGCCAGCTGGCCGGTGAGGTTGTCCCGCTCGGCCGCGAGGGTTTCCGCGCGCCGCGCGGCCTCCGCCTGCGCCGCCGTGGCGGCGCGCAGCTGGGTGACCTCTTCGCTGAGGGTCGCGACCTGCGCGGAAAGGGCGTTCTTCTCGCCGGCCTGCTCCTCCGCCGTGCGGGCGGCGCGCTCGGCGAGTTCGTCGCGCTCGCGCTGCAGCAGCGCATAGCCGCGCAGCGCGGTGCTCAGCTTGGCCTCGGTGTCGGCCAGCTGACGGGCGGCGTCGTCCGTGACGGCGGGCGCGGGCTGGGCGCGCGCGGCGGCAAGCTCGGACTCGAGCTCGCGCACGCGGTCGGAAAGGTCGGGATAGGCCGGCGGGCGCGGGGCGCCCTGGAGCTGGGCGACCTGGCGGCGGGCCGCGGTCAGCTCGTTCTCGAGCTCGCCCACCCGGCCGCGGAGGTCGGGATAGGAAGGCCCGCGGGGGGCGCGGGCGGCGGCCAGCTGGGTCTCCAGCTCGGACACGCGCCCCCGCAGGTCGGGGTAGGCGGGAGCGCGCGGCTGCTGCGCCGCGGCGAGCTGGCCCTCGAGTTCCGTGACGCGGTCGCGCAGGTCCGGGTAGGCGGGCGCGGCCGCGCGGGCGGACTCGAGCTCGGCGATGCGCCCCTGGGCGGCGCGGAGGCTGGCATCGGCTTCCGTGCGCACGCGGGCGGTCTCGGCGCTCGCGGTGCGGAGCTGGTTGCCGGAATCGGCCACGAGCCGCTGCAACCGTTCGCGGTCCCCGCGCAGGGAGGTGATCTCGCCCGCGAGCTGCTCGGCCCGGCCGGCCAGTTCGTCGCGCTCGCGGCGGAGCTGGCTGGCGGCGGCCGCGCCGGCGGCGTCGGCCTGGGCCCGCTCGAGGGCGGAGTTCGTGGAAGCGAGCTGCTGCTCGAGTTCGCCGACGCGCCCGCGCAGGTCGGCATACGCGGGAGCGGCCGGCGCGCGCCGGGCCGCCTCGAGGTCGGCGCGGAGCGCGGCAATCTGGGTGCGCAGCTGGCCGGCTTCCTCCGCCGCCGCCTCGGTCTGGCGGCGCTGCGAGGTCTTCTCGGATTCAAGCATCCTCACCTGGGCTACGAGCGAGGTGCGTTCGCGCTCCGCCGCCAGCGCGGCGCGGTTGCGGTCCTCGTAACGGGCCTGGAGTTCGGCGCGCTCCTGCTGCGCGGCCGCCGAGCGGTCGGCCAGCGCGGCGAGATTCGACTCGAGCTCGCTCACGCGCTCCCGGAGATCGGGATAGGCCGGCGTTGCGGCGCGGCTCGCGAGCTGCCCGCGGGTCTCGGTCAGCTGGGACTCGAGCTCCGCCACGCGGCCGCGCAGATCCGGATAAGCGGGCGCGGCGGGACGCGCGGCCAGCTGCTGCTCGAGCTCCGCCACGCGGCCGCGGAGGTCGGGATATGCCGGCGTGCGCGGGCGCTGGGCTTCCTCCTGGGCCTTGGCCAGCTCGGTGCGGGCGCGGTCGGCCTCGGCGCCGACGGCCGCGAGCTGTTGCTCGAGGTCGCCGACGCGTCCGCGCAGGTCCGGGTAGGCCGGGGCGCGGGGCTGCTGGGCCTGGGCGAGCTGGCGCTCGAGCTCGCTCACGCGATCGCGGAGGTCGGGATAAGCGGGCGCCGCCGGACGCTGCCGGAGCTGCGCGACCTCGCCGGCGAGGGTGTCGCGCTCACCGGTGAGCGAAGCGAGGCGCTGCTGCAACGCGCTGTTCTCGGACACGACGCGGGTGGAACGCTGCTGGGCGTCCGCGAGTTCCGTGCGGGTCGATTCCGCGGCGGCCCGGGCTTGGTCGCGTTCCCGCGCGGCGGCGGCCAGCTGGTCGCGGAGGCCGGCCATCTCCGAGGAGACGGCGGCGAGGCGCTCGGTCGTGGCGGTGGCGGCGGCGAGCTTCTGCTCGAGCTCGGCGACCTGACCCCGCAGGTCCGGATACGCGGGCGTCGCCGGACGGGCGGCCAGCTGCTGCTCGAGTTCCTCAACCCGGCCGCGGAGGTCCGGGTACGCGGGAGCGCGGGGCTGCTGGGCCTGGGCGAGGGCGGATTCGAGCTCCGCGACGCGGTTTCTCAAATCAGGATAGGCGGGCGTGCGAGGGCGCTGGACGTCCTCCTGCGCCTTGGCCAGCTCGGTGCGGGCTCGATTGGTCTCGGCGCCGGCGGCGGCCAGCTGCTGCTCGAGCTGGCTCACGCGATCGCGCAGATCGGGATAGGCCGGAGCTTGCGGACGGCGGGCGGCGGTGAGCTGGCCTTCGAGGTCGGTGACGCGCTCGCGGAGGTCGGGGTACGCCGGGGCGGCGTTCCGCGCCTCGGCCAGCTGGGTCTCGAGCTCGGCCACGCGCGAACGGAGATCCGGAAAGGCCGGGGCGCTCGGGCGGGCGTCGAGCTGGGAGCGGAGGCCGGCGAGCTGCGTGGTGAGACGCGAGGCGTTTTCGCGCTCGGTCTCGATCTGGCGTCGCAGACTCGTCTTCTCGGACTCGAGCATCTGCACCTGCGACTGAAGCGTCGTGCGCTCGCGCAGCGCCGGCGCGGTGGCCGTGCGGTGCTCGTCGAACTGCCGGGCAATCGCGTCGCGCGACTGCTCGGCCTGGGCCAGCCGGCCCTCGAGCTCGCGCACGCGGGCGACGGCGCGGCCCGCGTCGTTCGAGGCCGCGCTTGCGGCGGTCAGCTGCTTTTCGAGCTCGGCGACGCGGGGCCGGAGGTCGGGAAACTCCGGCGCCCGCGGCTGGGCGGCCTCGCGGGCGCGCGCCAGGTCCGCGGCGGAGGCGGCGAGCTGCTGCTCGAGATCACCGACGCGGCCGCGCAGGTCCGGGTACGCGGGGGCGCGCGGCTGCTGGGCCTGGGCGAGGGCGGATTCGAGCTCCGCGACGCGGCCGCGGAGATCAGGATAGGCGGGACGGGCGGCGAGCTGCTGCTCCAGTTCGGCCACTTTTCCCCGCAGATCGGGGTAAGCCGGAACGGCCGGGCGGGCGGCCAGCTGGCGGCGTGCCTCGTCGCGCTCGGCGGTGCGCGCTTCCAGGGTTTTCTGGGCCTCGTTGGCCGTGGCGATCGCCTCGGCCATCCGGCGCCGGGTCTCGCTGTCGGCCCGCTCGGACAGGTGCGCCATCTGCTGCTCCTGGTTGCGGATGTGCTCGCGCAGGCGCTGGTCGTCGGTGCGAGCGGCGGCGAGCTCCTGCTCGAGCGCGGCCACGCGTCCGGAAAGATCGGGATAGGCCGGGGCGGCCGGGCGGGCGGCCAATTGGCGGCGGGCCTCGTCGCGCTCGGCGGTGAGCTGGGGCACGGTGCGCTCCAGGACGGCGGCCTTCTCGTTGGCGGCGCGCAGCGCGGTCTCGGCGGCCTGGACGGCCTGCTGCAGGCGGTCCGCCTGCTCGCCGCGATGCCGCGCGTCCGCCACCAGCTGGGTCAACCGCTCGACCTCGGCCTGCGCGGCCGCAGCCTCGCGGCGCGCCTGGCCGGCGTCCGCCGCCTGCTTCTCGAGCTCGGCCACGCGGTTCCGAAGGTCCGGGTAGGCGGGCGCAGCCGGACGAGCCGCGAGCTGCTGCTCGAGCTCCGCGACCTTGCCGCGAAGGTCGGGATAGGACGGGGCAGCGGCCCGGGCCGCGGCGACCGCCGCGACGGCGGCATCCTTCGCGCTGGTCAGGGAAACGATTTCCTGGCGCGCGCGCTCGGTCTGCTGGGCGAGGGCGGCGAGCTCGGCTTCGAGGTCGCCGACGCGGCCCCGGAGGTCCGGGAAGGCGGGGCGCGCCGCGAGCTGCTGCTCGAGCTCCGCGACCTTGCCGCGAAGGTCGGGATAGGCCGGCGCGGCCGGGCGGGCGCGGAGCTCGGCGAGCTGCCGTTCGAGCGCGGTCTTCTCCTCGCTCACGCGATTCAGCGTCGCCTCGACCTGCTGATTGAACTTGCGGGCGTTCTCGAGCTCGGCGCTGGCGGCGCCGGCGCGCGCGAGCTGCGCGGCGAGGGTGCCCTTCTCGTCATTCACGCGATTGAGGGTGGCCTCGACCTCGCGGGCGAACTTCTGGGCCTCCGCGAACTCGCCGGCGAGGCGGGCGTTCTCGGTGCGGGCGGCGGCGAGCTGGCGCTCGAGCGCGGCCTTCTCCTCGCTGACGCGGTTGAGCGTCGCCTCGACCTGCTGCTCGAAATCGCCGCCGGAGCTGACGGCGGCCGTCGATGTCGCCGGCGTGACAGGGCCGGGGCGCGGACCGGCCGGCGCCGGGACGGGCGCGGAACGCGTCGGCGCCGCGGGTGCCGGGTTGGCCGGCGCAGGCGGACGCACGCCGAGCTCGGTGCGGCGCGCGGACAGCACCTGTTGCGCGGACTCGAGCGCGGCGCGGTCGAGCGAGGCGACGACGTTCTCGAGCGCCCGGCCGCGCGCGCCGTTCTCGCGGGCGAGCGACAGCCAGACGAAGGCCTCGGTGTTGTCCTTCGGCAGGCCGCGGCCCTCCGCGTAGGCGAGGCCGAGGTTGTACTGGGCGATTGCGTTGCCGCGCTCGGCCTTGGCGCGCAGCGAGGCGATCTCGGCGGATTCCTGGGCGGAAACGAGCGGGATGGCGGCCGCCAACAGGGCCGAAAAAACGAGGAAGCGCAGGCGGGGAAGTTTGATCATGGTGCGCGTAGGTGTGCGGGCGGAGACTTGCCCGCTGACAGAGGGGTAGCAAGCCCGCCTTGGGCGGCCGGGGGGCGATCCGGCGCCGGCATCGCGCGGCCGGCGTCGGAGTCGCGACGGGTGGCGTAAAATTCGCAGGCTTTGCTGCTACATCGGCCGCGCCGTCCCGGTGCCTGGCCGCGGGCGGGCCGGCATTTTCACGGGGCTTTCAATCTTTCCAGTCCGGCCGGTCCGGAACGGTGCCGACAAACACCCGGTCGCCCGGCGGCCTCACGGCAGGTGCCGCGCGGCGAGCGCCTGGAACGACGCGACCTGCGCCTCGATCCAGCGGGCATCCCGCCCGAGTTCCTGGGCCAGAACCGCCGCGACGCTGGGAGCGGCGGCGGCGGCGGCCCGCGCGTCGAGGTAAAGCACGCGGGAGCGGCGGGAGAGCACGTCCTCGACCGTTCGCGCCAGGGTCGCGCGCGCGGCGTGGCGGACCAGATCGTCCGACGGAGCTTCGGCCGCCGGGGCAGCGCCGGCTCCAGCGCGAGCGGGGCGGTGCGGCAGGGCTGCGGCGGCAGTCCGGCGATGGCCGCCGCCCGGTCCACGACGTCCTCGGCCATGTGGCGCGCGGTCGTCCATTTGCCGCCGGCGATGGTCACGAGGCCCGAGGCGGCCACGTCGATCAGATGGTCGCGCGAAAGCGCGCTGGTGGGGCCCGATCGACCCTTCACCAGCGGACGCAGCCCGGCGAACATGCTCAGCACGTCGGCGCGCGCGGGCGTGCGGTCGAGATAGCGGCCGGCGTGCTCGAGCAGGTATGAGATCTCCTCGGCGAGCGGCGCGGGCTCGCGCGCGACCTCGTTCACCGGCGTGTCCGTGGTGCCGAGCAGCACCCGGCCGTGCCACGGAATCGCGAACAGGACCCGGCCGTCGGCCGTCTTCGGGATCATCAGCGCGGTGTCGCCGGGCAGGAAGTCGCGCGGCAGCACCACGTGCGCGCCCTGGCTCGGCGCGAGGGTGGGCGGGGTCGCGGGTTCGTCGAGGCGCCGGACCTCGTCGGCGAAGACCCCGGTCGCGTTGATCACGGCGCGGGCGCGCACCTCGAAGGTCTCGCCCGACTCCTCGTCGCGCGCGACGGCCCCCGCGACCCGGTCGCCGGCCTTGAGCAGCGCCGTCACCGGGACGTAGTTCACGACCGCCGCGCCGTGCCGGGCCGCGGCCTGCGCGAAGGCGAGGGCGAGCCCGGCGTCGTCGAACTGGCCGTCGGTGTACCGGACGCCCCCGGCGAGCCGGTCGGGACGCAGCGTGGGCAGCACGGCGAGGGTTTCGGCGCACGAAAGGATGCGCGAGGATTCCGGCTGGTGGCCGCGCGCGAGGACGTCGTAGAGCGCGAGCCCCGCCCCATAGAAGAGCTTTTCCCAGGCGGAGTACACGGGCACGACGAACGCCCGCGAACGGACCAGCGCGGGCGCGTTGCGCAGCAGCAGGGTCCGCTCCCGGAGGGCGGAGCGCACGAGGCCCGTCCGGCCCTGGCGGAGATAGCGGACGCCGCCGTGGACGAGCTTGGTGCTGCGGCTGGACGTGGCGCAGGCGAAGTCGCCGCGCTCGAGGAGCGCCGTCGCGTAGCCGCGCGCGGCGGCGTCGAGGGCGGCCGCGAGGCCCGTCGCGCCGCCGCCGATGACGAGCACGTCCCAGATCGGCCCGCGGCGCAGGCGGGCGATGGCGGCGGGCCGGTCCATGGTCATTCGGCCCAGGCGCCGGCGCGCTCGACGGCGCGCTGCCAGCCGGCCTGGAGCTTCCGCATGGCGGCGCGGGGCGCGCGCGGGCGAAAGGTGCGGTCGACCCGCCACAGCGCGGCGATCTCCGCGCGCGTCTTCCAGAATCCGACCGCCAGGCCGGCGAGGTACGCGGCGCCGAGCGCGGTCGTCTCGGGCGTGCGCGGCCGCACCACGGGCGCGCGCAGGAGGTCGGCCTGGAACTGCATGAGGGCGTCGTTCACGACCGCGCCGCCGTCGACGCGGAGCTCGCGCAGCCGGCTCGCGGCGTCGGCCTCCATCGCATGGAGCAGGTCGGCGCTCTGGTAGGCGATGCTCTCAAGCGCCGCGCGCGCGAGGTGGCCGGCGGTGCTGCCGCGCGTGAGGCCGGTGATGGTCCCGCGCGCGGCGGCGTCCCAATGCGGCGCGCCGAGCCCGGCGAAGGCGGGCACGAGGTACACGCCGCCGTTGTCGGGGACGGTGGCGGCGAGCGGCTCGACGTCGGCGGATCGCGCGATGAGCTTCAGGCCGTCGCGCAGCCACTGGACGACCGCGCCGCCGATGAACACCGAGCCCTCGAGCGCATACTCGGTGCGGCCGCCGATCCGCCAGGCGATGGTGGTGAGCAGGTTGTTGCGCGACGCGACGGGCTTCGTCCCCGTGTGCAGGAGGAGGAAGCACCCGGTGCCGTAGGTGTTCTTGGCCATGCCGGGCCGGAAGCAGGCCTGGCCGAAGAGCGCCGACTGCTGGTCGCCGGCGATGCCGGTGATCGGCACGCCGCGGAGCGCCGGCACGCTCGTGACCTCGCCGAACAGGCCGCTGCTGTCGCGGACCTCGGGCAGGACCTCCCGGGGGATGCGGAGAATCCTGAGCAGCTCGTCGTCCCAGGCGGCCGTCCGGAGGTTGAGGAGCAGGGTGCGGGAGGCGTTCGAGACATCGGTCGCGTGCACGCGCCCGCCGGTGAGCTGCCAGAGCAGCCAGGTGTCCACCGTGCCGAACGCCAGTTCGCCGCGCTCGGCGCGGCGGCGCGCGCCCGGCACGTGGTCGAGCAGCCACGCGAGCTTCGTGCCCGAGAAATACGGGTCGAGCAGCAGGCCGGTCCGGCGCCGGAACAGCCCTTCGAGGCCGTCGCGCCGCAGCGTGGCGCAGAGCGGCGCGGTCCGCCGGTCCTGCCAGACGATCGCGCGGTGCAGCGGCCGGCCGGTGCGGCGGTCCCAGAGGAGCGTCGTCTCCCGCTGGTTGGTGAGGCCGATCGCGGCGATCGCCCGCGCGGTCACGTTGGCCTTCGCGAGCGCGCCGAGCGCGGTCAGCCGGGAGGTCTCCCAGAGGTCGCCGGCGTCGTGCTCGACCCAGCCGGGCTGGGGGAAGTGCTGGCGGAATTCCTGCTGGGCGGCGCCACGCGGCCGGCCGCGGCGGTCGAAAACGATGGCGCGCGAGGAGGTGGTGCCCTGGTCGAAGGCGAGAACGTACCGCGGCATGGCGCTGGCCGGGACTCTAGGCGGGGCGCGGCGCGGGGCCAGAGCAATCCGGCCGCGCCGACGGGCGCCGCCGCGCGGTTCAGGGCGGCGGACCGTCGCCGAACGGCGGCTGCGTGTCGCCGCCCTGCCGGAAGATCGTGCCGGAGGCGATGGGGGCCGTCCGCCAGTTGAACGCGATCGCGATGGAGCGGAAGAGAAAGGTCACGGCCATGGCGAGGAAGGCGGAGTTCGTGGCGGTGAGGTCGAGGTAGACGCCGGCGCAGATGAACGTCACCGCGCCGACCAGCGCGGTGAGGAGGTAGAACTGGCCGGGCTTGAACACCAGCGGCTCCTCGCGCGTGAGCACGTCGCGGAGCAGGCCGCCGCCGACCGCGTTGATCACGCCGACGAAGACCGCGGCCGAGACGGGCAGCCCGGCGCCGAGGGATTTCTGCACGCCGAACACCGCGTAGGCGCCGAGTCCGAGGGCGTCGACCCAGGCGATCAGGCGGAAGAAGTGGTGGACGCGCTTCTGGAAGAAGAAGCTCACGACCGTCGCCGCCGTGATCGTGTACATGTAGGCGGGGTTCGTGAGAAGCGGTGTGATCTCGCCCTGCAGGAACAGCCCGTCGCGGATGAGCCCGCCGCCGATGCCCGAGACGAGCGCGAGCGCGAGCGTGCCCACGATGTCGTAGCCGCGCTTGATGGCCGCGAGGGCGCCGGAGAGGGCGAAGGCGAAAGTGGCGCCGAGGTCGAACCAGACGGGCAGCTCGAACGTGCCGCTGATCATGCTGCGCCTACTTCCCCGGCGGCTTCGCCGGCTCGAACGAGACCTCGGCGAGCGCGGCGTCCATGTCCTTTTTGGCCGCGGCGATCGCGGCCTCGTCCTCCGGATTCTTCCTCACCACGGGCCGGCCGCTGGAGAAATCGACGGTGTGCCCGTCGGCCTTCGTGAGGTCGACCGGCGCCGGCGCGGCGGGGCCGACCACGCGGGGCTCGACCCGCGGCGCGGCCTGCTGCCGGGCCCGGCGGTCGGCGACGTACCAGAGGACGAATCCCACGGCGCCGACCAGGAGGCCGAGGAGCACGACGATTTCCTTCGAGCGGCGCATGCGGCGAGGGTAAGCGGGGCTCAGCCCAGGGCAAGGGCGATGACGCCCGCGACCATGCCGGCGGCCGCGAGGAGCCGGCGGGGCGAATCCGACTCCTTCAGGAACCGGGCGCCGAAGAACGTGCCGACCAGGATGCTGACCTCGCGGGCCGGCGCGATGTAGCTCACGGGCGTGAAGCTCATCGCATAGAGGATGAGCACGTAGCCGACCGGCCCGAGCAGCGCGACGGTGAGGACCTTGCCCCGGTGCTCGCGCCACGCCCGCACGGCCTCTCCGCGGCGCGGCCACGCGAACGGCGTGAGGACGCTGCACATCACCACCTGCGTGCCGCAGTCGTAGAGGACCGGCGGCAGGCCGAGGTGCGAGACGGCCCGCTGGTCCCAGACGGTGTACGCCGCGATGCAGCAGCCGCAGGCGAAGCCGTAGAGCATGCCCTGCCGCAGATGCGCGCGGTCCGCGTGCAGCAGCCGCGCCCCGCCGGTCAGGTGGAAGATCGCGGCGATGATCACCGCGCCGCCGGCCAGCGCGAGGGGCGTGGGCCGCTCGCCGAAGATCGCGATGGCGGCGAGCGTCGACAGCAGCGGGCCCGTGCCGCGCGCGAGGGGATAGATGAGCGAGAAGTCGCCGTGCCGATAGCCGCGCTGCAGCAGCAGCGCGTAGGCGGTCTTCACGAGGCCGCTTCCCGCGAACACAAAGAACGCCGCGCCCGGCAGCTCGGGCCGGCGCCAGAGCACGTAGGCGACCACGGCGGGGATGTAGAACGCGAAGGACAGCAGGCCGGTGAGCCACACGAAGGGCAGCCCGCCGCCGGAACGCTTGGCCGCGAGGTTCCAGGTCGCGTGGGTGAACGCGGCGACGAGGATCAGGACGAGCGCGGGCCAGGTCATGCGGGCGGACGAACAGGTCAGCAGGAAATCGGCGCCGGCGGCGAAGGAATTCCGCGGGCGGGCTCTTACGCGCCGGGACGGCGCGTGCCACCGGCACCGCGCGTTTTGCCGTGGCCTTTCGCGTCCGGCCGGCGAGCTTCGGCGCCGTGCAAGCCGTGCTCAAGGAACTGCGCCCCACGCTGACCCTCGCCCTCCCGATCGTGGTGGGCCAGGCGAGCCAGATGCTCATGGGCATCACGGACAGCGTGATGATCGGCCGGGTGGGCGTTGTGCCGCTGGCGGCGGCGTCGTTCACGACCGCGGTCTTCACCGTCTTCTACATCGTGGGCATCGGGCTGCTCCTGCCGGTCGCCGTGCTCGTGGCGCGCGCCCACGGAGCGAAGCAGCCGGACGAATGCGGCCGGTACCTGCGCCACGGCATGTGGGTCGGCACGGGCACCGGGCTGGCGGGCGCGGCGCTGCTGCTCGTGGTGTCCGCGCGGCTGGACCTGTTCGGGCAGCCGGCCGAGGTGGTCGCGGCGGTGGGGCCTTATTTCCGCATCATCGCCGTCTCGCTCGTGCCGGTGCTGATGTACCAGGTGCTGCGGCAGTACAGCGAGGCGCTGGGCCACCCCTGGAGCCCAATGGTGGTCCTGCTGCTGGGCGTCGCGTTGAACGCCTTCCTGAACTGGGCGCTGATCTGGGGCCACCTGGGTTTCCCGGCGCTCGGGCTCGAGGGGGCGGGGTGGGCCACCCTCGTGGCGCGGATCGCGGCCGTGGCCGCGCTCTGGCTGTGGCTGCACCGGCTGCGCGACCTCCGTGCGACGTGGCCGGAGCGGTGGCGCGGGCCGCTGGAGCGCCGCCGGCTGCGGGAGATGTTCTCGCTCGGGGTGCCGGCGGCGGGGCAGCTGCTGTTCGAGGGCGGCGCCTTCGCCGCGGCGGCGCTCATGATGGGCTGGCTCGGCACGGTGCCGCTGGCGGCGCACCAGATCGCGATCAACTGCGCCAGCTTCACCTTCATGTTCCCTCTCGGCCTGGCGCTCGCCACTTCGATCCGGATCGGGCGGACCGTCGGCGAGGGCCGGCGCGCGGCGCTGCGGCCGATCGGCTTCGGCGCGATCGGGGCCGGCGTGGCCTTCATGGCCTGCGCCGCGATCGTCTTCACGCTGGGCGGCGCCGGGCTGGCGCGGGGCTTCACGCCGGACGCCGCGGTGGTCGCGCTCGCGACCCGGCTGCTCGTCGTCGCGGCCATCTTCCAGGCGGCGGACGGCGCGCAGGTCATCGGCGCGGCCGCGTTGCGCGGGCTGACGGACGTCAAGGTCCCGACCGCGATCACGTTCGTCGCGTACTGGGTGATCGCGCTGCCCGGCGGTTTCCTGCTCGCATTCCGGAGTCCGCTCGGGCCGCTGGGCGTGTGGACCGGCCTGGCGGGCGGCCTCGCCACCGCCGCCGTGTTCCTCGCGTGGCGCTTCCACCGGAAGACGGCGGAGGCCGGGGCGGCGCCGTCGGTCGTTCGTTGAAGAATGCCGGCGCGGCGCGCGCTCGCCCCGATCGTCATCCGCCGGACGCGAGCTTCGCGCGCACGGCGCCGGCGTCCAGGCCGTCGATTCGGACGACCTTCTGCCGGCTCTTCCCGCCGTGGACGAGCGTGACCGCGCGGCGAGGCAGGCCGAGGCGATCGGCGAGGAACGTGACGAGCGCCTCGTTGGCCCGGCCCTCGAGCGCGGGCGCCCGGAGCTTCACTTTCAGCGCGGCGCCGAGCCAGCCGGCGAGCTCGTCGCGCGGAGCGTTGGGGGTCACTTTGACCTCGAGGGTCATGGCGGCGCCGGGGCTTCCTTTCGCGCCGCCGTCCCGGCCGCTTACGAAAGAGCCTCCGCGAGCGCGGCGATGATCTCGTCCGGCGACTCCGTGCCGACGCAGAGGCGCAGCAGGTCCGGGTCCAGCTTGCTCGCGGCGAGCTCCGCCAGGCCCGCCGGCGTGGTGACGAGGTCGTAATGGGCGAGGTACATGAACGGACAGATCAGCGTCGTCCTCATCCCGAAGCTCGGGCCCTTGGGCAGACGGAGCCGGTCGTAGAAATTCTCGAGCGCCCCGAGCCGGCGCAGGGTGAAGGTGATCATCCCGCCCGTGGCGTCGGGCGCGCGCGCGAGCCGGAGGTAGTTGTCCCTTCCGGCCGGGTGCAGCGCCCAGAAGACGTCCTTCACCGCGGGGTGGCCGGACAGGAACGCCGCGACACGCGCCGTGCCGGCGTGGATCCGGCGCAGCACATCCTCCGTCCGGCCGATCTGCGCGGCCAGCCGGGCCGCGTCGCGCGGGTAGAGCGGCTCGACCAGCGCGGGGATCCGGCGGCGGAGCTCGGCGGCGTCTGGGCCGGCGGGGTTCAGCGCGGCGACGCCGGCGGTGAGGTCGCCCTCGCTGGCGGTGTATTTCGTGAGGCTCGACACGACCACGTCCGCGTGCGGCAGCACGTCCAGGTTGAAGGCGGAGGAAATCGACGGGTCCACCAGCAGGCGCGCGCCGTGCGCGCGGCACAGCGCGGCGAGCGCGGGCAGGTCCGGCGTCTGGATCAGCGGGTTGGTCGGGACCTCCGCGATCACCCCGGCGATGCGGGCGCCGTGCGCGGCGAAGATGCGGGCGATGGCGTCGAGGTCGAGGACGTCGCGGATGTACACGTAGTCCGACCGGGCCGGCGTGAACTTCTGCAGGATCGCGATGGTGTCGAGGTAGAGCCAGCCCAGCTGCAGCCAGATCGTGCGGCCGCGGGCGGCCTGCAGTTCCGCCACCGCGCGGTAGGCGGCGTAGATGGCATTCATCCCGCAGTTCGCCAGCACGAGGTCGCCGTCGCCGGCGCCGGGCAGGGCGCGGCGCAGCACCCGGCGGATCTCGGCCGGCGCGTCGCCGGGGAACGTCTCCTCCGGGTGGACCGCGGCCAGCAGGCCGCGCCGCACGCACTGGTCCTCGGCTTCGCGCGAGGAAATGAAGCCGCCGAGGTTCTGCAGGTAGACCTTGGCGCGCGCGAAGACCTCGGGGGAGACCGGATGCGAGACGCCATGCAGGCCCTCGGAGGCGAACGTCCTCGCCTCGCCCCCGAGGTGGGCGGCGAGCGCGGAGGCCATGGCCGCCGACGATGTGAGCCAGAGCGTGCGCCCCAGCAGGTCCGGCGCGTTCCCGGCCAGGTGCTCCGCCAGCCTGCGGGCGAAGGGGTGGACGACGAACCGGGGATACCCGTTGAAGAGCGCCTTCACGACGGCCGGGTCCTTCTCCTCGTAGCCGCGGACGTCCCGCATCGTGGGCAGGCTGCAGGACACGGAATGCGGGCTTCCGGGAATGGGCCGACCCAGGGGGAGCGGAGGAAAGGCGGCGGGCACGGGCGCGGAGGTTCGCTGGGGGCTGACCGCGGCGCAAGACGCGGTTTCGTCACAGCCGGGGCACAGTTCGTGTCTTAAACCCCCGGTGCAAGGGGACTTCGGGGTCTTGGCGGCGGGCGCCGCGGCCCGCCTGGCGAATAGAACTTCGCCAAGTTGTCACACCTTTACGGCACGTCAGTTGCTATAATCGGTCCGCCACGTGTTCTTTCCAAATTGGTCGAATTCCCGACTGAGGGCCGGGTGGGCTGTGGGAGCAGGCCCCAAAACCCGACTTTCATCCGGTGCGGTCGCGCAAGCGGCGGCGCCGGATGAGCCGGCATGGGGCGGGCAACCGCCGCATGCCGTTTCCCACGAAAGCAGAAAATGAACCTCCGCCTAAACCGCGGAGATCTGAAACATGAAAGCCCATACCAAACTGGTCCTCAGCCTCGGCCTGCTCGCGCTGCCTCTCGCCGCCTTCGCGGCGAAGTCGGACGAGCAAGCCTACATCGAGTCCTACAAGGGCCGGACCGGATCCCCGGTGCCCGTGACGGTCGTCAAGCCCGTCATCGGCTCCGAGCACGCCGGTGCGACCCTGGAACTCGAGTTCACCGTGGACGAGGCGGGCAAGCCGGGCGGCATCACCGCCCGCACGCCCGCCGACTCCGCCCTGGTGGAAGAGCTGACCCGTGCCGTCGCGAAGTGGAAGTTCGAGCCACTGCGCCGGGACGGGAAGGTTGTTCCGGCCAAGGTGGTGCTTCCGGTGCGCATCGTCGACGCCTTCACGTCGTCGAAGCGCCTGGTGTCCAACTAAGCAGCAAACAACGGGGGCCGCTCCTGCGCTTCGGCGCGGGGGCGGCCCCTTTTAATTTCGGCGCCCGACGGAGCCGGCCCCGGCGGTGAAAACGACGTTGCGGCCGGACCGATTCCGCGGACGCTGCGCGGGCATGAAGCTGCTTTCCTGGAACGTGAACGGCGTCCGCGCGGCGCTGAAGAAGGGCCTGCTCGACTGGATGGCCGCGAGCGACGCGGATGCGATCTGCCTGCAGGAGACGAAGGCGCACCCGGGGGACGTCCAGCACGTGGCCTGGGCGACCGGCTACACGGCGCATTGGTACTCGGCGCTGAAGAAAGGATATTCGGGCACGGTGCTCTTCACGCGGCCGGCGCCGCTGAAGGTGACGAACGGCATCGGGCTGCCGGGACACGACGACGAGGGCCGCGTGATCACGGCGGAGTACGAGAATTTCTTCCTGGTGAACGTCTATCAGCCGAACTCCCAGCGCGGCCTCACGCGCCTGGCGTACCGGACGCAGGAATGGGACCCGGCCTTCCTGAAGTTCCTCAAGAAACTCGAGAAGAAGAAGCCCGTGGTCTTCTGCGGCGACCTGAACGTCGCGCACACCGAAATCGATCTCACGAACCCGAAGACCAACCGCCGCAACGCCGGCTTCACGGACGAGGAGCGGGAGAATTTCTCCGCGCTGCTGAAGAAGGGCTTCGTCGACACCTTCCGGGTCTTCGAGAAGGGGCCCGGGCACTACACCTGGTGGAGCCAGATGATGAACTGCCGCGCGCGGAACATCGGGTGGCGCGTCGACTACTTCGTCGTCTCCGAGGCGCTGACCCCGCGGCTGAAGCGCGCCTGGATCGAACCCCACGTCATGGGCAGCGACCACTGCCCGGTCGGCCTGGAGCTCCGCGACTGACGCGGCGGCGTCCTCAGGGCAGCCGCAGTTCCCGCGCGAGCCACGCCACGCGGTCCGCGGCGACCTCCGGCGGGGCGAGGGCGTGCTCGCTGTCGTACGTGGCCATGAGCTTCCGGGGACGGGTGGCGTCGTAGAACTCGGTCGGCCGAGGCATCGGCACGTATTTGTCCTTCGCCGCGAACTGGTAGAAGACCGGCGCGGGCGCCAGGCGGCCCACCACGCCGATCGGATCGAGCGGCGCGAGCTGCGCCTTGTACGCGTCCACGTCGGCCGGCTTCACGTTGAACAGGTACCAGTCGTGGAGCCGCGGCGTCGGTGCCATAAGGACGTAGCACGCGGGACGGCGGTCCGCCGCGCCCATGACCGCCCCGAACATCGCCCCGAAGTCATGGCCGACGAAGGCCACGCGCGCGGGGTCGACGCCCGGCTGCGCGAGGAGCAGGTCGAGCGCGCGTCGCAGGGCCACCACCTGCCGCGCGCCGCCCGAGAAATCGGTCTCGGGCGTCCTCGCCTCCCACCAGCCGCGCTCCGACCACATCGCGTCCACCAGGAGCGAAACCACCCCGCGGCCGGCGAGCGCGACCGCCTCGTCGAGGAACTGCGTGCGGTTGGTCGTGCGGGGGTCGCCGAACCAGTGCACGTAGAGGATCGCCGGATGGGAGCCCGCGCCTTCGGCGGGGGCGACGAGGTAGGCGGTCACGGGCGCGGCCCCGGCGGCCGGGCTTGGAGCCGGACCCCCGTCGAAGGTCACGTCGCGCACGACCACTGCGCCCCGCGTCTCCCGCGAGCGCTCGCGGAGGTTGAGCGGAGCCTGGCGGTCATAGGCGAACGGATCGGCCGCCTGCGCCGGGGCGCGCACGGCCAGGAGGGCAAGCAGGGCGAACGTGAGCGGGCTTCTCATGATCCCAGGGTGGGCGGCCCCGACGCCGGGCCGCAATCCACCTGCGCCGGCCGGCCCGGCCGCCGCGTCAGGCGCGGGGCGCGATGCGCCGAAGATTGTCGCACACGATCGCGGCGGCGACCGCGGCGTTGAGGGACTCGGCGCCGCCAAGGCGGGGAATGGTCACGTATTGCGTGACCATCGGCCGCACGGCCGCGCTCAAGCCCCGGCCCTCGCTGCCGACGACGAGCACGGCGTCGCGCCGGGCCGGCAGCACATGGACATCGTCGCCCGCGAGATCGCAGCCGAGGACCGGCGCGCCGGCCGTCGCGAGCGCCGCGGGCAGCGCGACCGTGTGGGTCGCGACGCGCGCGAAGGAGCCCATGCTCGCGTTGATGACCTTTTGCGAGAAAAGGTCGGCGCAATCGGGCGAAAGCAGGACGCGCGCGAGCCCGAACCAGTCCGCGATCCGGAGGAGCGTGCCGACGTTCCCCGGGTCCTGGATGCCGTCGAGCGCGAGGGTGAGCCCGCGCGCCAGCGCGCCGGGCGGCAGCGGCTGCCGCTCGATCCGGCCGACCGCGAGCACGGGCGAGGGGGCGGGGTAGTGGCTGATTTTTGCCATCTCCGCCGCGGTGACGACCGTGGCGCCGCCGGCCGTCCAGTCCGCGGTCCCATAGAGCTCGGCGAAGGGGAAGCCCGCGGCGAGCAGCTCGCCGACCACCTTCTCGCCCTCGACGACGAAGAGCCCGAGCGCCTCGCGGTGCTTCTTTTCCTGCAGGGAGCGCAGGCGGGCGATCTGGGCTTTGGTCAGCGGCACGCCCGCGAGGAGAGCAGCGCGTGCCGGCGCGGGCAAGATCGCGGGCTGAAGTGAGGGATTGAGGACTTTCCAACGGCGCGGGGCGGGCTATGTTTCCGCCATGAAGCGATCCGCCCCGCTCCTCTCGCTGTTGCTGTGCGTCACGCTCCTCGGCCTCCCGCTGCTGGCCGCGCCGGGCGGCCGGTCCGACAGCCGGGGACGCACGCCCGGCGTGGAGCTGGCCGCGCTCGCGACGCAGATCACCGGGATCGCGATCTCGCCGCTCCTCGGCGTGAGCGTGGTGGGCTGCTACAAGTGGTGGCAGGCCGAGACCCCGGCGGAAAAGGCGGCGCTCCCCTGGTACGCGCAGCCGGAGTTCTGGGCGCTCGGGTTGCTGCTGGTCCTCGCGGTGGCGGTGAAGGACGCGGCGGGCGCGAGCCTGCCGCCGGGCTGGAAGAAGCCCCTGGACGTCGCGGACACGGTCGAGAACAAGATCAGCGGGCTCGTCGCGGCGGGCGCGGTCATCCCGTCGCTCGTCGCCCTGGGCGCCATGCTGATGACCGACTCCGCCGCCGGGCCCGAGGTCGAGACGGTCGGGACCGGGCTCGCGATGCTGCCGATCGCCGCGTTCGACCTTTCGTGGGTCGTCACCGTGCTGATGGTGCCGCTCTCGATCGCGGTTTTTATCGTGGTGTGGCTCGCCTCGCACGCGATCAACGTGCTGATCCTCCTGAGCCCCTGGGGCGCGGTCGATGCGGCCCTGAAGGCGGGGCGCACCGCGCTGCTGGCGGTGATCACGGGCACGGCGATCGTCGACCCGGTGGTGGGCGCGACGATTTCGGTCGTGGTCATTCTCTTCGCCTGGCTGGTGGCCGGGTGGTCGTTCCGGCTGACGGTCTTCGGCGCGGTATTCTGCTGGGACACCTTCACCCTGCGCCGGCGCCGCTTCGAGGTCCTGGCCGACGGCAACAAGCTCTTCCTCGGGCGGGCCGTCGGCGGCGTGCCGATCCGGACCTACGGCCGGCTGCACCAGGAGCCCGCCGGCCGGCTGGTGTTCCGCTACCGCCCGTGGCTCGTGCTGCCGGAGCGCATGCTCGAGATACCGAGCGCCGGCCTCGTCGTCGGGCGGGGAATGTTCTACTCCGAGGTGCTCGGGCACGACGCCGCGGCGGACAAGCTCCGCACCCTGCTGCTGCTGCCCCCGCGTTACGTGGGGCATGAGCAGCTGTTCGCGCGCACCTATGCCATCTCCGGGACGTGCGACATCGGGCTGCGCCGCGCCTGGGGCTGGCTGAAGGAGTCGCTCGGGTTCCGCGGCGCCACGGCCGAGCCGGCGCCGGCCTGACCGGGCGGCGCGATTTTTCGACTGCGCGCCGCCGCATTCCTGCTAGGGCTGGGGCGCGTTTATGAAGACCCGGGATCCGCTGCCGCCCCGTTGGCTCTTGGGCGCGCTCGTCGCGATGGCCGTCGCCGTCCCGGCGTCCGCGGCCGAGATGACGGAACCCGGCCGTGCCGCCCTGCGAGCGGCCCGCACGGTGCGCATCGAGGTGGAGCAGCGGTTCGTGTTCGCGACGGACGACGGGGAGCCGCCCGCCGGGCGGCCGGAGCTTCCGATCAGCCGGGAGGCGCGCCGCGTCTGCGAGCTGGCCGGGCTCCGGGTGATTCCGGAGGGCACGGCCGACGTCGTTCTCCGCCTCGACCTGAGTTATGCGCCCGAGGAGCAGAATTATGAAAGGATCGGCCGGCAATTCGCCGGCGCCACTGTCAGCGGCGAGGCGGTGCTCGCGTCGGCCGCCGGCCCCCGGGTGGTTCAGGAAGTGTCGTTCGAGTACGAGGCGCCGCGGCAGATTCGTTACCGGGTGAACCTCGGCATGCCGGACGGCTTCGGGCCGCATCCCGACGCGGCCCGCGCGCCCTACGAACGGCTTTTGCCCGGCGTGCAGGAGGCGCTGCTGAAGCTCGCCACCCGCGTCTGGGGAGACGCGCTGCGCGAGCGCGTGCTCGCGGCCGAGGGGACGGGTGCCTGGCCTGCCCTCGCCGCGATCGACCTCGCGGAGCGGGGCGGGCCCGAATTCGAGGACGCGGTCCCGAAGCTGGCCGAGTGTTTGAAATCGGACTCGCCCGAAGTCCGGGCCGCGGCCGCCTGGGCGCTGGGCACAGCCCGTTCGCCCGCGGCGCTCGAGGCGTTGCTCGGGGCGCTGGACGAGCCCGGCCGCTGGCCCGAAGCGACGCCCGAGCCCGGCTCGCTCGCGGATGAAGAGGCCGAGAGCTTCGCGTTCCGCCCGACCGACTACGCCAGCGACATTTTCCAATACGCCTTCGCGCACGAGCAACGCGCCAACCAGTTCGTTTATGGCGCCGTGCTCGAGCAGGCGCGCGCCCGGCCCTCGCCCGCGCTGGCGGCGCGGCTGGTCGCGGACCTGCGCGCGGGCAAGACGGCGGACCGCCGGGCCGCCGCGGCCATCCTGCTGGGCGTCCTGAAGGCGGAGGAGGCGCGCGACTCGCTGGCCGCGGCCGTGCGCGATTCCTCGTTCGTCGTCCGCGGCTGCGCGGTGCGGGCGCTCGGCCAGCTGTCCGGTCCGGCCGTGGCGGACGCGCTGTTCGAGGCTTCGCTTGACGAGGCGGAGGCGGTGCGGCGCGCCGCGGAGGAGGAAGTGCGCGAGCTTCCCGAGGAGCTCGCACGGCAAGTCGGAGCCGGGTCCAACGCGACGGGCGGCCCGTACGACCGCCTGGGCGCGCCGAACCCGCTGGTGCGCTGGTCCGCCGCCGAGGCGCTGCCCGCCCCGACGACGGAAGCCCAATGGGAAACGCTGCGCACGGTGCTGACCGACCGTTTCCCGCTGATTCGGCGGGCGGCCGCCGAGCGCCTCGCGTCCTTCCCTGACGTCCGGCCCGCCCGCCCGGCGATCGTCGCGCTCCTGCGGGACCGCGATCCCGCGGTCCGCGCCTCCGCGGTGGCGGCGCTGGCCCGGATGACCGAACCCGGCGATCTCGACCGGGTGCTGCCGCTGGCGGACGACGAGGACGCGGAAGTCCGCGCGGGGGCGATGGAGGCGCTCGGCCAGCTTCAGGACGCGCGCGCGGTGCGGGTGCTGATCGAGGAGGCGGCCGACGGCGAGTTCGACGTGCGGCTGGCGGCGGCCGATGCGCTGGTCGCGCACACGTTGCCGGACACCTCCGCGCTGATCATCGCCGCCATCGGCCGCGATCCCGCAGATCCGGACCGCTGGGCGCCGCTGCTCGACGTGCTGGCCCGGCGCCGCGACCCGCGGACGGTCGAGCCGATGATCGAATGGCTGGCGGCGGCGGAGCGGCAGCGCCGGGCCGACGACGAGGACGTGCCGGAAAGCCCGTGGCTCGGCGGATTGCTGGCCGCGCTCCACGAGCTCACGGGGCAGGAGTTCGAAAAGGCCGAGGACTGGCGCCGATGGCGCGCGGGCGGGGCGCGGTGACGCGCGGGGTCAGCGCTTCTCGAGGAATTTCTGGAGCGCTTCGAGGCGCTCGCTCCAATACGCCTTCATGCGCTCGGCCGCGGCCGCGTCGGGCAGCTTGCCGTGCTGCGGCACGACCTGGCACTTGAGCGGGCCTTTCGGCCAGAAGTTGACGCTGAGGTTGGTGCCGTCGCCCCACGTGATCCGGATCGACTTGTGCGGCGTCGCCTTCCGGACCGACAGCGGCGTGTGGGGCAGCCATTTCTCGCGGACGGCTGGATCCTTCCAAGCCTCGAAGGCCGCCGCGACGGGCGCGACGATGGTCTTGCTCACGCTGACTTCGAAGCCATCCGGCTTCTGATGCTTGGTGCGGAGCCCGCGCGCCTGCTCGTAGCCGACCGTGACCATCTGCGCCCACCACGCCGGGAGTTGATGCCGCGCCTGCAGCCAATCGGCGTTCTCGCGGTGCGAGCGCTTCACCGCCCCGGCCTTGTCGAGCACGGCGAGCCACTGGGCCCAGGTCTTCCCCGTGGCCTCCCGCACCGCGGCGGAGCTGACGCCGGCGCCGGTGTCGGCCGCGCGTTTCATGACGGCACCCTCCTAGGGGCGGGGCCGCCCGGCCACAAGGCTGATGCTTCCGGCCGGGGGAAGTTTTTGTTTCCGCCGTTCCGGGAAAGTTGCTAGGCAGGCGGGCGTATGAGCGACGAGAACGCGCCGAAGCTTCGCCTCAAACCCAAGCTGGCAGCGGATCCGGCCGCCGCCGGTGCGCAGCCGGCCCCCGCGTCTCCCGCGTCGCCCGCTTCCCCGGCCGCGCCCGCGACGCCGCCCGCGCCCGTCGCTCCCGCCGCGCCGTCCGACTCGGGCGCCGCGCGCGCCAAGCCGCGCCTGTCGGCCGTTCCCGTCGAGACCCCCGCGGAGCCCGCGCCGACCCCGGCTCCGGCCCCGGCGGCGCCTCCGCCGGCCCCCGTGGCCGCCGCCCCCGTACCGGCGCCCGCGAGTCCGCCCCCGGAGTCTGCGCCCCCGTCCGCCGCCGCGCCCGGCAAGTTCAGCTTCAAGCCCAAGGTGGCCGCCCCGGGAGCGGCCACGGCCCCCGCCAGTTCGGTCACAACCGGGAGCGCCCCGCCGGCCGCCGAACCTCCGCCCGTGGCCGGCGCCGCTCTGGCTCCGGCTGGGGCCGCGGCTCCGGCGCCCGCGTTTCCGCCCCCGTCTGGCGCGGCGAAATTCCCCCCGCCTCCCGGAGTGAAGAAGCCCGCCGGCGCGCCGGCCCCGGCCGCCAAGGCCGACGAGGAAGAGGACGAGGAGGACGACAAGCCGAAGTCGGGCAAGGAGAAGCTCTTCAAGTACGGCATCATCGGCGTCCTGGTGGCGGCCGCGCTTGCCTGGCAGGGCGTGAAGTACTTCCTCCGGAGCGCCGCGTCCGAGACCGTCGACCGCGTGTTCACGAAGGAGACCCCGCCGCCCGCGCCGAAGGACGCCCCGCCGGAGGGCCCGCAGTCGGCGCAGGGCAAGGCCGTGGAAAAGGCCCGGAACGCCGTCGCCGCGAACAACGAGCGCCAGGCGGAACTGCCGACCGACGAACCGGCGGCCCCGGCCACGCCGCCCGCGGCCGATTCGGGCCCCGCGGCCGGGAACGAGACCCCGGCCCCCACGCCTGCGCCGCCCGTGATCGAGCCGGCGCCCGCGGTGCCGGTCGAGGTTAAGCCGGCGACTCCGCCTCCGCCACCGCCGAGCCAGGCCTTCCGCGCCTGGGTGCAGAACCTGAAGATCGGCAGCGTCCGCGGCGGCAGTCCGGCGCGGCTCCAGGTGGGCGGCGTCACCTACATTCCCGGCGACCTGGTCAATCCGCAGCTCGGCATCCTTTTCGAGTCCTACGACGGCAACACCCGGATGATCCGGTTCAAGGACCGGCAGACCGGCGCCATCATGGAGCGGCGCTTCTGATCGACCCGCCCCTCAGCGCCGGAGCACGCTGAGGATGCCGCGCAGCAGTTCCGGGTCCGTGGCGATGCCGAGCACGCCATTGACCACGAACTGCACCCCGATGCACATGATCAGGAAGCCCATGATCTTGGTCAGTGCGCTCACGCCGACCGGGCCGATGAACTTCACGATCCGGCCGGCGACCCGGAGCACGAGGTACGTCACCACCGCGACCGCGACGATGCCGAGGATGATGCCCACGTAGTCGACCCAGTCCTCCGCGAGCGAGGTGAAGCCGATGGTGACCGCGATCGAGCCCGGGCCGGAGAGCATGGGCATGGCGAGCGGCGAGAACGAGATGTCGGCCTTGCGGCGGGCGGCCTCGCGCTCCTCGCCGTCCGGCTGCGCGGCGGCGCCGCGCGCGGCCGCGAGCATTTGCATGCCGATTCCCGTGAGCAGGATGCCGCCGGCGATGCGCAGGCCGGGAATCGAAATCCCGAAGAAGCCCATGATGAAGGTGCCTCCCACCAGGAAGCTGACGAGGATGACCACCATGTACAGGCAGCCCTTGAACGCCTGCTCCCGCCGCCAGGCCTCCGAGTCGCCCTCCGTCATCGCCAGGAAGGTCGGGGCCGCGGCCAGGGGATTGATGATGGGCAGCAGGCCGATGAACGTGCCGAGGAAGATGCCCCAGAGGTGGGTCAGGTTGGACATGGAGGATGCGGCCTTCCCGGTTGCCGCACGCCGGTCACGGGGTCGAGGCGAGAATCCCGCCTCACCACACGTCCACCGGTCCCTTGGGCACGGGGATCGCGTCCCGCCGGGTCGACGCCGGGTCGGTTTCGTCGCGCATGAACGACGCCACCAGGGGATCGGGCCGGTACTGCGGCCGGAGTTCGCCGCGCTCGTCGAGGAACTGGGCGCGCCATTTCTCGTACGTGGCGAGCAGCGCCTCGAACTCGGCGCGGGTGCGGAACTGCGTGACGCCCTTCTTGAATTCCTTCGCCGGGCCGAAGCGCTTGGCGTACCAGGCGGCCGGTTTGCGGAACAGCCGGCAGCCGTCGTCCTCGCCGAAAACCTCGATCATGAGCTCGAGGTGCCGCCGCATCACGCGCACGAGCTCGCCGTAGCCCGTGTCCGGCGGGCGCTCGCCCGTCGTCAGGAGCCGGCGGGTGTGCGCGAAGATCCAGGGGTTGTAGAACGCGCCCCGGCCGATGCTCACGCCGGCGCAGCCCGTCTGCTCGAGCATCACCCGGGCCGCTTCGGGTGTCGTCACGTCGCCGTTGCCGATGACCGGGATCGTGCGCACCGCCTCGACGACGGCGCGGATGCCCGCGAGGTTGACGGTGCCGGAGAAGCCCTGCGCGCGGGTGCGGCCGTGCACGAAGATCGCCGCGACGCCGACCTCCTCCAGCGCGCGCGCGAGGTCGGGCGCGGTGAGGTTCTCGCTGTCCCAGCCGAGGCGCATCTTCGCGGTCACGGGAATCTTCACGGCCTCGACCATGCCGCGGACGAGCGCCTGCGTCTTCTTCAGCTCGGTCATCATCGCCGACCCCCCGCCGATGCCGACGACCTTCTTCACCGGGCAGCCCATGTTGATGTCAACCGACGCGATGCCCATCGCCTCGACCATCTGCGCGGCGTCGCGCATCTCCTCGGGCACCGCGCCGAAGAGCTGCACGGCGAGGAGCTTCTCGGCCGGGCCGGTCTGCACGAGCTGCAGCGCACGCGGGTTGCGCTCGATCAGCGAACGCGCGTTCACGAGGTCGGTCGTGGCCCAGTCCAGCCCCCCGATCTCCCGGACCACGAGCCGGAAGGGCAGGTTGGTGTAGCCCGCCAGGGGCGAGAGGAAGAGGTTGGACGGGAATTCGTGGCGGCCGATGCGCATGACCGCCGCCAACCTGCCCCAACCCGGCCGCGGTTCAACCCCGCAGGTGTCACCAGTCTGGTGACATCCTTACGCGCTGTGGTCCTGGCCCCCGCGCTTGGCGGCCAGCCAGTGCAGGAGGCGCAAAGTCAGCTCGGCGTCGGGCAGGCGGCGCGTGCGTCCGCTGAGGTATTCGGTGACGCGTTGCCGTGGGACGCCGAGGTAGCGCGCAAGCCGGGCCTTGTCGCCGTAGGCCCGCAGCTCCGGACGGAGCCACGCGGCCAGGACGTTCCAGAAGGGAGTGTCCGGCCCGGTTTGCCGGCGGCGGTAGGCCCGTCGTCGCCGCTCGCGAAAGATCCGGCGTAGATGGGGGCCGGCCGCCTCGGCGGCCTCGTACAGGAGCTCGCCGAGCTCCATCCAAGTGCGGAGGCGCGGATGGTCGTATCCCATCGGATCGGCAACGTGGACGGAGCGGCGCCGGCGCGGCAAGCGACGTTTTCACTCCGCAATCCGGGCGCGTGTCACCAAACTGGTGAGACTCACGCGATGCGCACGGCGCGCGCGGCGGGGGGAGTGTCACCAAACCGGTGACGTTCACGCCCTCAGGCGGACTTCTTGCGCGCGATCCAGCCCCGGACGTTTTCCTCGAGCAGGCTGAGGGGCAGGGCGCCGTCCTTCAGCACGAGATCGTGGTATTCGCGCAGGTCGAACCGGGGCCCGAGTTCGCGCCGCGCGAGTTCCCGGAGCTCGAGGATCTTCATCATGCCGACCTTGTAGGAGCAGGCCTGGCCGGGGAGCACGATGTAGCGGTTGGTCTCGGTGAAGATGTCGCGTTCCGGGAACGGGGCGTTCGCGCGCAGCCAGCCCATCGTCTGCTCGCGCGTCCATTTCCGCGCGTGGATCCCCGTGTCGACCACGAGCCGCGTGGCGCGGAGCAGCTCGCTGGAGAGCCGGCCGAAGTCCATGTACGGGTCGGTGAAGAAGCCGTGCTCCTTCGGCACGAGCTCGGTGTAAAGCGCCCAGCCCTCGATGTAGGCGGTGTTGCCGCCGAATTTCCGGAACCGCGGGATGCCTTCCAGCTCCTGCGCGATGGCGATCTGCATGTGATGCCCCGGGATCGCCTCGTGATAGGCCAGCGACTCCATCTCGTAGATCGGCAGTCCCCGCATCTCGAAGGTGTTCACGTAATAGGCGCCGGGCCGCGAGCCGTCCGGCGCGGGCCGTTCGTAGAACGCGGCGGCCGAGCCCTCCTCGCGGAACGGCTCCACGGGCTTCACCACGAGCCCGGCCTTGGGCTTCACGAGGAAGAGCTCGTCGAGCCGGGCCCGCATCCCGTCGATGAACTCCGTGGCCCGCGTGATGTAGGCCTGCTTCCCCTCGGGCGTGTTCGGGTAGTAGAACTGCGGGTCTTCGCGCATGAACACGAAGAACTCCGGCAGCGTGCCGCGGAACCCGACCTTTTCCTTGATCGTCGCCATCTCGGCGTGGATGCGCGCGACTTCCCGCAGGCCGGTCTCGTGGATCTCGTCGGCGGACAGGTGCGTCGTGGTGTAGCTCCGCAGCATGAATTCGTAGTACGCGCGGCCGTCGGGCAGTTTCCAGGCGCCATCCTCGTCGGTCGCGACGCGGTGCTGCGCCGCGAGGACGCCGAGCAGCCGGTCGTAGGCCGGCTTCACGACGTCGAGGAGCGCGGCGCGGCCATCGGCGAGCAGCGCGTCGCGGGCTCCGGCGTCGAGGTCCTTGATGGCGGCGACCTTCGCCGTGAAGTCCTCCCACAGCGCGCTTTTCTTGCCGGAGGCGTCGAACGGCTCGCCCGCGATGACCTGACGGGCCGCGTCCATGACCAGCGGAAACACGAACTTCGGCGGCAGCACGCCCTTGCTCTCGCGGAGCTTCACGCCGGCGATGAGCTGGTCGAACAGCGGGCCGAGGCCGCGGAGACGGGCGACGTAGGCGCGCGCGTCGGCCGGATCGTCCACGCGGTGGAAATTGATGAGGAAGGCCGGCGCGCTGGCGTGCATCCCGCGCATCTGGTTGAGCAGGTAATCGTGGTGCCGCCACTTCCAGCCCTCGATCGCCTCCTCGGTCTGGCTGACGAAGAGCCGGTAGCTGAGCCGGGTCTGCTCGTCCAACGCGTCGACATTCACCGTCCGTTTCAGCTCCACCAGCTGCTCGACCGCGAGACGGAGGTCCTCGAGCGCCTTCTGCTCCGAAAAGTCGTCCCACTTGTCGTAGTCCCGCTTCATTCCCAGCTGGGTCATGAACATCGGGCTGCGCTCGAGGCCCTGGTCGAACGCCTTTTCGAAGAAGGCGTTGGCGCGGGCGCATTCGGCGGCGATCTGCTCGGGGGTGAAGGAGCCGCCGGCGGCGTTGACGGCGGCGACGAGGGCGAGGGCGAAGGCCAGGGAGGGACGGCGGAACGGCATGGCCGGACCCTGCCGCGGCGCGGCCCGGTCGGCAAGCGCGGGTCCGCCGGCGGACGGGTCCCGCTGACGAACCGAAGCCCGGCCTATTCGCCGGGGTAGCGCACCCCAACCTCCGCGCGCCAGGCGTCGAGCACGGCAAGGTTGCCGAGGGAGTCGTCCCAGCTCATCTCCCGGGCCTGCGGGCGGCCCGCCGCCAGGCATTCGCCGACCACGTCGGCCTCGAGCGCGTAAAGTCCGCGCGGGGCCCGGCAATGGATGCGCGCCAGCTCGGGGTCGTCGCGGCGCCGGACGAAGATGTGGTCCGGCAGGCCGCCGAAGCCGGGCTGCCACGGGGCCGGCACGTCCACGGTGCCCTCCGTGCCGTGGAGGCGGGCGAACACCTCGTGCCGCCCGATCGTGCCGCAGGAGAGCCGGGCCTCGATGCCCCCGGCGAACTTCAGCGACAGCCGGGCGAACTCGTCCGTCCGCGCCGCCGGGTGGATCCGGCCCGCCGCGAGGTAATGGGTCGGCTCGGCGAAATATTTCCCCGTCGCCGCGCCGGCCATCCGCCGCGCGAACGAGACCGGGTAGCAGCCCAGGTCGAGGATCCCGCCCCCGCCGAGGTCGCGGCTGAACAGCCGATGCGCGGGGTCGAACGGCCGGTCGAGGCGGAAGGCCGCCTCGATGGCCGTGAGCCGGCCGATCGCCCCGGCCTGGATCAGCTGCACGAGCGCGTCCGTCTGCGGGACGCAACGGTACATGAACGCCTCCATCAGGAACACGCCGTGGGCGCGCGCGGCGTCGATCATCGCCGCCGCGTCGGCGCGGTTGAGGGCGAGCGGCTTCTCGCAGAGGATGTGCTTGCCGGCCTCCGCGGCCCGGATGGCCCACTCGCGGTGCGCGGGATGCGGCACGGCGATGTACACGGCGTCGACGCCCCGGTCGCCGAGGAGGCCCGCGTAGCTCGCATGGGCCCGGATGCCGCCGAACTCGGCCGCGAACGCGCGCGCCCGCGCGGGGGTTCGGCTGCCGACGGCCGCGAGCCGGCCGGTCCGGGACTCGGGCAGCTGGCGCGCGAATTTCCGCGCGATCCCGCCCGTCGCGAGGATGCCCCAGTGGACCGCCGCGGCCATGCGCCCGGCCCGCGGCTCAGCGGTACCGCTCGTGCAGCTCGACCGGCGAAGACTTCCGGCGGAGCTGGAGGTTGAGCATCTCGACGCCGAAGGAGAACGCCATGGCGAAGTAGACGTAGCCCTTCGGGATGTGGAAGTGCAGGCCCTCGGCGATCAGCGCCGTGCCGATCAGGAGCAGGAAGGAGAGCGCGAGCATCTTCAGCGTCGGGTGCCGGTTGACGAAGTCGCTGATCGTGCCGGCCGAGAGGAGCATCACGCCCATCGACAGGACGACGGCGGTGATCATCACGGACAGGTGCTGGGCCATGCCGACCGCGGTGATGACCGAGTCGAGCGAGAACACGATGTCGAGGAGCATGATCTGCACGAGCACCTTGCCGAACGTCACGCCCGCGCCGGTCGGGTTGCTCCCGCCGTGCTCGCCCTCGAGCTTGTGGTGGATCTCCATCGTGCTCTTCACGAGCAGGAACAGGCCGCCGGCGATCAGGATGAGGTCGCGGCCGGAGATGCCCACGTCGAGCACGGTGAACAGCGGGCTGGTGAGCTTGGCGATCCACGCGATGCTCGCCAGCAGGGCGATGCGCGTCGCGAGCGCGAGCACGAGGCCGAGCTGGCGCGCCTTCGCCTGCTTCTCCTTCGGCAGCTTGCCCGCCAGGATCGATATGAAGATGATGTTGTCGATCCCGAGCACGATCTCGAGACCCGTGAGCGTGAGCAGGCTGATCCAAGCCTGCGGATCGGAAAGCCAGTCCATAGGGCGCCGAGTGAGCCGGGACGCGCGCGCGAGGTCAACGCGCGAGAGGTTATAAACAGCCCGGACGCTTTCGTCCCGGTCGCCGGAACAATTTTCGGCTCCTGCCGCGCCGGCCGGGGGCGCCGGTCAGGGCTTTTCGCCGGGCCGTATCAGGGGCTGGGCGCGGCCATCGCGCGCCCGGCGAGCCAGCCGGTGGTCCAGGCGGCCTGGAAATTGAAGCCGCCGGTGATGCCGTCGATGTCGAGCACCTCGCCCGCGAAATGCAGCCCCGGCACGAGCCGGCTCTGCAGGGTCCGGAAGTCGACCTCCGCGAGCCGCACGCCGCCGCACGTGACGAACTCCTCCTTGAACAGGCTCTTGCCCGCGACCGCGAACTCCGCCTCGACGACCTGGGCGGCGAGCGCGCGCAGCGCGGCGTTGCCCGCGCCGGCCCACGGGGCGCCGGGCGGGAGCCCGGCGGCGGCGACGAGCCGCTCCCACAGCCGCAGCGGCAGCCCGAGCGGGCACCAGTTCGCGATCTGCTTCCGCGGGTTGGCCGCGCGCGCCGCGGCCAGCGCCGCCCGGGCGCTCTCGGGGTTGAGGCCGGGCGCCCAATTGACGCGCAGGCCGAAGCGGTAGTCGCGCCCGTGCAGCTCGCGCGCGCCCCACGCGGACAGCTTGAGCACGGCGGGGCCGCTGAGCCCCCAGTGGGTGACGAGCAGCGGGCCGCGCTCGGCCAGCGCCGTCCCCGGCACCGCGGTCGCCGCGTCCTCGACCGCGACCCCCGCGAGCCCCTCAAGGCGGGGATCGGCGACGTGGAAAGTGAACAGCGACGGCACCGGCGGCTCGATCGCGTGCCCGAGGGCGGCCGCGATGGCGAATCCGGCATTGGACTTGTTGCCGCCGGTCGCGAGCAGCACGCGGTCGGCCGCGAGCGGCTCGCCCCGGGCCAGCTGCACCCGGAAGCGGCCGCGGGGCCCGGCGCGGTCGAGGCCGGCGACGCCCGCCTGGAGCCGCACCTCGACGCCGGCCCGGCGCGCGGCACCCATCAGGCAATCGACGATGGTGGCGGAGTCGTCGGACACCGGGAACATGCGGCCGTCCTCCTCCGTCTTGAGCGCCACGCCGCGGGCGGCGAACCACTCGACGGTGTCGCGCGGCTGCCACCGGGAGAACGCGCCGAGCAGCTCGCGTCCGCCGCGCGGGTAGCGCCGGGCCAGCTCGCGCGGCTCGAAGCAGGCATGCGTCACGTTGCACCGGCCGCCGCCCGACACGCGGACCTTGGCGAGGGGGTGCGCGGTGGCCTCGAGGATGATCACGCGGGCGCGCGGGTCGGCTTCCGCCGCGGCGATCGCGCCAAAAAAACCGGCGGCGCCGCCGCCCACGACCACGATCTGCGGCGCGGCGTCCATGGCTAGCCGCCGACGAGCCGCAGGCCGAACTGGATCCAGAGCGGGATGGTGAAGAGCGCGAGGACCGTCGTGGCCAGGACGATCTGGACCGCGACCAGCGGCTGGCCGCCGTAGACGCGGGCGAGGATGATCGGGATGACGGCGGAGGGCATCGCCGCCTGGAGGACCAGCACCCGGCGCAGCTCGGGGGAGAGCGGGAGCCACGCGGCGGCGGCGAGGATCACGAGCGGGGTCAGGCCCAGGCGCACCGCGCCGGCGGCGAGGCTCACGCGGGGCGTGACGAGCTGCCGGGCCGACCCCAGGTGCGGCTCCAGGCTGGCCCCGGTCATGAGCAGCCCCAGCGGGATCGCGCAGGCGCCGAGCGCGTGCGCGAGCTCGAGCACGGCGCGGGGCACGTGCGGGCCGACGCCGCCGAGGTTGATCGCGAGCGCGAAGACCAGCGAGAACAGCGGCATGTTCAGCAGCCGGCGCCAGCCGGCGCGCGGCGAAAGGCCGCTGAGCAGGAGGATGCCGGCGGACCAGATCGCGGCCTCGACGCCGATGTTGTGCACGAGCAGCACCGCGCGGACGTCGGGGCCGAACATCGCATCCGCGATCGGCAGGGGGAGGTAGCCGTAATTGGCGAGGCCCGCGGTGAGGGCGAACGTGCGGCGGCCGGCGCCGAGCTTCAGCCCGAGCGCGCCACCCGCGTACCACGCGATGCCGAAGCCCGCGACCGTCAGGCCGAAGCCGAGCAGCGGCGGGAGGACGACGTTTCCGGCCTGCTGGAGGGCCGGGTTGCGGACGACGGACTCGAAGATCAAGCAGGGGAACGCGACCTTCAGGGCCAGGTTGAGGAGCGTGCCCTCGGCCTCGGCGGCGATCCACTGGACGCGCCGGAGCACGAAGCCGAGCGCGATGATCGTGAACACCGGCAGGATGGTCAGGAAGAGCTGGCCATACGAGGTCATGGGCGCCGCCCACTCAGCGCGGCGGCGCCGCAAAGCTCAATCCCGAACCCGGCCGGCGGGCGGCCCGACAAAATAGAAGCGCCGCGGCACCCCTGCCGCGGCGCTTCGCCTTGGTTGCTGACCTAGGGCAAATTCTCAGGTGCGGGGCGGGCGCTCGCCCTTGCCGTCGCCGGGACCGCGGCGCTCGCCGCCGGGCCCGCGGTTGGCGCGGGCCTCCTCCCACTTCTTCTTTTGCTCCGGCGTGAGGACGGCGCCGATGGCCTGGTCGCCTTCCTCGCGGATCGACCGCATGCGCGCGCGGCGGTCCTCCGGGGCCAGGGATTCGTCGTTGCGCAGCGCCTCCATCTGGGCGCGCTGCTTCTCGAGCACGGGCGTGAGCTTGTCCACCTGCTCCTTCGAGAGGCCGAGCTGCTCGGTGAGCATCTCGATGGAAGGCCCGCGGCGGCCGCCCTTGCCGCCCTCGCGCGGCGGGCCCTTGGGTTCGGACTGGGCGGAGGCAGGCGGGAGAACGAGGAGCGCGGCGGCGGCGAGCAGCGCGAGGCGGGAGAGGGGCTTCTTCATGGTTCGGGGGAGTTGCGTCCGGCCAGTGACGGCGCGGACGGAGGATTGGTTGCAGGGGTCGTCGATTTTTCGGGCGGGTTCCGGGGCGGAAATCGGCCGACGGCTCAGGCGCCGGGCTTCCGGCCGGCCTTGCGTCCGCCGTGCTTGCCGCGCTTTTCCTCGAGCTTGGCCTGCTGGTCGGCGGTGAGCACGCCGCGGCGCTGGCCGGCGTGGTCGTGGCGGATCGCGCGCAGCTGCCCGCGCTTCTGCTCGGGCGAAAGGGTGGTGTCCGACTTGAGCTGCTCGAGCGCGGCCCGTTCGTGCGCGCGGATCGCGTCGAGCGACGCCTGCTGCTCGGCGGAAAGCCCGAGCTCGGCGGCAAGCGCGGCGCGGCGTTCGGCCGGGTCGGAATCGCCGGCGCGCAGGTTCGGGATCACAAAGGAGGCGGCGAGGAGCGCCGCGACGAGGATGACTTCGGAGGAGCGTTTCATGGCGATCGGGATGTGCGGCGGGAGACGGGCCGGCGGCGGCGCGGTTTCAGCGGGCGCGCGACTAAATTTTCCGCGCGCGGGTAACCGCGCGCGGGGCGCGCTCGTCCGCGCGCGCCGCGCAAGTTGCGGCTTGCATGCGCTCCGCGTTGGTCCGCTGCTGGGCGGCACCGTCATGCCCGATCCCTGGCTGCTCGAAACCGCCCGCAAGGCCGTGGCCGCCGCGCAACGCGGCCTGCCCGCCGAGATCCGCCCGCTCGCCGAGGCGGTGCCGGTGACTTTCGAGGCGGTGCCGAACGAAGCGGTGCGCGCGGAGGGCTGGGAGCCGGACATCCTCGGCTTGTTCGTGGGCCATCCGCACCTCGGCGAGCACGCCGAGCTCCAGCCGCTGCCCCCGCAGATCCTCCTGTTCCTGGACAACATCTGGGACTTCGCCGAGGGCGACGAGCGCGCGTACCGCGACGAGGTCCGGCTCACGTACCTGCATGAGCTGGGACACTACCTCGGCTGGGACGAGGACGAGCTGGCCCGGCGCGGTCTCGACTGACCGCGGAGGGCCGAGGGAACCCCGCGCAGTCTTCGCTTTCCCTCTGGCGGTGAATCTGTTTATTCCCGTCGACATTCGCCGCATGAAGAAGCTCCTCTCCCTCGTCCTCGGCCTGGCGCTCGTCGCCACGGCTGCCGCGCAGAATGCGCCCAAGGCCAGCACGCTGGTCACCCAGATGGAGTCCTGCGAGGCGATCATCCGGGAGTTCCAGGGGAACTCGAAGCTCGCGATTCCCGAGCGCGTCCTGCGGGACGCGAAGGCGATCATCATCATCAACCAGTTCCAGGCCGGCTTCTTCCTCGGCGTGAAGGACGGCTACGGCGTCGTCCTGGTCCGCCGTCCGAACGGCAAGTGGTCGGTGCCGGCCTTCCTCAAGGCGGGCGACATCAGCCTCGGGCTGCAGTTCGGCGGCCGCGCGATCAACACGGTCATGGTTGTCATGGACGAGGAGACGCCGCGCCGGCTCTTCAAGGGCCGCGTGAACTTCGGGACGGACGCGAAGGTGGTCGCGGGCATCCGCAAGGCCGAGACGGAGATGGTCAACCAGCCGCTGCCGGGCAACGCGAACGTCTATGTCTACACCAGCCAGGAGGGCCTGATGGCGGGCGTCGCGGTCAAGACAGGATACGTTTCCCCCGACGACAGGGCGAACCAGGCCTACTACAGCACGCGCCACAAGCTGCCGGAGCTCCTCTACAGCGATTGGGTGACGAACGTGCCCACCGAGGCGAAATACCTCATGGATTACGTCGCGGAGATCACCCGCTGACTTCCCAGCCCGCCGATCTCCGGCGGGTTTTTGTTTTTGGGGCACCGACATGAACGGCGACGGCAATGCGCAGGAACTCCTGCGGGTCGCGCTCGAGGAGCTCGGCCGCGCTGAGGTCGTCGCCGTGCTCAAGTCCAGCCTCGCCTGGGGCGCCCTCGGCGCGTTGCTCGGGCTGCTGCTCAGCGGCGCGATCCATTTCGGCTACCGGCGCCTCGGCTGGTACGCCTGCGGCACGACGGGCGGACGGTGGGCCCTGCGCCTGGCCCTGGTGCTGGTGACGGTGCTGTGCATCGCGCTCGGCGCGCTCGCGGGCCTCGGCGAGGGCGTCCATCGCCGCGCGCACGACGCCGTCGCGCACAGCCGGATCGGCACGCAGCTGCTGCCGCCGGTCTCGGACCTGGCGGCGGAAGCCTGCAGCTGGCTGTACCTCGCGGTCGAGACCGGCCGCGCGCCGGATCAAGCCGCCGCGGCGGCGCGCCTGCAGGCGTTCCGTGACGGACGGTGGGAGCTCGACGTGCAGGAGTTCCTCGACCGCGCGGCGGCGCTGCGCGACGGGACGTTCGCCCATCTTCTCGGCCAGCTGGAACAGAGCATCTTCGACCGCTATCCCGATCTCCGCGGCGGCACGGTCGAGCAGGCGGTGCGCGCGGCCATCCGGCGGGTCGGGCCGCATCTTTTGGAGGCCCGGCTGTCGGAGGAGCTGGAGCGCCGGGGCGTGGAGCCGATCCGCGTGGCGATTCGCGACCGGCTCGTGGCCGAGGCGGCGCGGCGCGGGGAGCCGCGCACGATCGGCTTCGCGGACCTCTCGGACTTCCTCCGGCGCGAGGGGATCATCCCGGCGATCGTCACGCCGGTGCGGACTTTCATCCGGCAGCAGCAGGTGCTGTTCGTCGGGCTGGCGCTCGCCGCCTGCCTGGTTCCGGGCCTGGTGTGTCGCGCCTGCCGGGCGCGTCCGGTTCCGCCCGCCGCGCCGCCGTCAGTCCTGGCGGATCAGCCCGCGCGCGCGGCCCGCAGGTAGTTCACCAGCTGGACGAGCGCGGCGGCGGCGACGGTGGCCTGCACCTGGGTCCGGGTCGCGCCCGGCACCTCGATGAGGCCCGACCGCACGGCGGTGCGGCCGTTCCGCAGGTCGTGCCAGACGGCCCACCAGGCGTGCGGCACGCGCACGGCGCGGGCCGGGTCGGGCTCCGCGTAGCCGGTGGTCGCCACGGCGACGTCCGCGCCGAACAGCGCGCATGCGCCTCGCGCCATCTGCTCGGCCACGACGGGCGAAACGCAATCGGACGCCTCGGCGGCGGCGCGGTCCACGCCCAGCTGCCGCACCTTGTGTTCGAGGGTGTACGCGGTCAGCCCGCCCCGGAAATAGTTCGAGGCGCCGGAGACCGCGCCGATCGCGGCCTGGACGTGGCCGGTGGTGAGGCTTTCCGCCGCCGCGACGCTCCACCCCGGAGGCCGGAGCAGCAGCTCCTTCAGTTCGGCGGCGGGATCCATGGTCCCCAGCCTGCCCGGGCGCGAGGGCGGCGCAAGCCGGCCTTCGACCGGAAACGGGACGGCTCAGGCCGCCGCGCAGGCGCGCTTGAACCGGGCCAGGGCCTCCTCGAGCAGGGCGCGACGGCAGCCGAAGTTCAGGCGCACGAACCGGCCGGGCTCGGCTCCATATTGTCCGCCGTCGGCGAGCCCGAGGCCGTGCCCCTCGAAATGCTGGCCGGGGAGGCGCAATCCCAGCGCGGAGACGTCGAGCCACGCCAGGTAGGTGGCCTCGCACGGGGTCATCTTCACCGCCGGCACCTCGCGGGCGAGGAACGAGGCGATGAGGTCGCGGTTGCCGCGCAGATAGGCGAGCAGCGCCTGCCGCCAGGGCTCGCCGTGCCGGAAGGCGGCCTCGCACGCGGGATACCCGAGGATGTTGATCTCGGGCACCAGGCCGTTGATCGCCCGGCGGAAGGCGTCGCGGAGCTTCTGGTCCGGGATGATCGCGAACGAGCACCCCAGGCCCGGCAGGTTGTAGGTCTTGCTCGGCGCCATCAGCGTGATCGTGCGCGCGGCGGCGTCGGCCGAAATCGCGGCGAACGGCACGTGCGGCCGGTCGTCGAGGATGAGGTCGCAGTGGATCTCGTCGGAGGTGACCACGAGGCCGTGCCGCGCCGCGAATTCGGCCATCCGCTCGAGCTCTCCGCGGGCGAAGGCCCGGCTCACCGGATTGTGCGGGCTGCACAGCGAGATCTGCCGGGTGCGCGGCGTGACCGCACGCGCCAGCGCGTCGAAGTCGAATTCATACCGGCCGTCGGCGCGGACGCCCAGCGGGACGCGGACGGTCTCGTGCGCGAGATTCTTCGGGGCGCCCATGAACGGCGGATAGATCGGCGTGGGCACCAGGATGGCGTCGCCCGGCGCGCCGACCGCACCCGCCGCGACGTTCAGCCCGGTCACGAGCCCGGGAAGCCAGACAATCCACGGGACCTCGATGCGCCACTGATAGCGGCGCGCGCAGTAGTCGACGACCGCCTCGTTGACCGACTCGACCGCCATGCCGTAGCCGAAGATGCCATGGTCCACCCGGCGGTGCAGCGCCTCGATGATCGCGGGGGCGACCCGGAAGTCCATGTCGGCGACCCAGAGCGGGAGGACGTCCCGTCCGGCGAACCGCCGCCACTTGCGGCTGTCGCTCGCGGCCCGGTCGATCGGGGTATCGAAGTCGAAGGTCATCGTCCGGGGCCAAGGAGTCCGGCCGCGGACGGCCCGGCAAGAGCGAATCGCGGCTTAGCTCGCAGCGCGCCTGCGCCGCGCCCGCCACAGACGGTGCATCGCGGGCGGCCCCGCGGCGGACGGATCACACCTCGATCATCGCCTTGATCACGCCCGACTCCGGCCGCGTCCACCCGGCAAACTCGGCCGGGACCCGGCCGAAGGGCGCGCGGTGCGTGATCCAGGGCGTGGTGTCGATGCGGCCCGACTCGATCAGCGCGATGATGCGCCCGAAGTCCTCGGGCCGCGCGTTGCGGCTCGCGAGCAGCGTGAGCTCGCGGCGGTGGAAGTTCGGGTCGTTGAACGTCACGTCGCCGGGGAAGAGCCCGACGAAGACCAGGCGTCCGCCGTGCGCGGGGTACTCGAACGCGGCCATCATCGACTTCGGGCTGCCCGTCGCGTCGAACACCAGCGTGGGGAGGTCGCCCCCCGTGATGCGCTTGAGCGCGTCGAGCGGCGCCTCGTCCGCGGCGTTCACGGTGTGCGGGACGCGGAGCTGCCGGCGGCAGAACTCGAGCCGGGCGGCGTTGATGTCCTGCACGATCACCTGTGCGCCGGCCTCGACGGCGAACTGCGCGACGGCGAGGCCGATGGGGCCGGCGCCGACCACAAGCGCGAACTCGCCCGGCTCGACCCGGGCCCGGTCGACCGCGTGGCAGCCGATCCCGAGCGTCTCGACCAGCGCGAGCTGGTCGAGGGTCAGGCGCGCCGACGGGTGGAGCTTCGCGGCGGGCACGACGAACTGCTCGCGCATGCCGCCGTCCGTGTGCACGCCGAGCACCTGCAGCGAGGTGCAGCAATTCGGCCGGCCTCGCCGGCACGCGATGCAGCGGCCGCAGTTCAGGTACGGCTCGACGGAGCAGCGGTCGCCGGGGCGGATGCGGCCGCCCGGATCCTGGACCGCCAGCACCTCGACGCCGAGCTCGTGGCCGAGGATGCGGGGGTAGCTGAAGAACGGCTGCTTGCCGCCGAACGCGTGGATATCCGTGCCGCAGACGCCGATGCGGTGGACGCGGACGAGGGCCTCGCCCGCGCCGGGTGCGGCCGCGGCCGGCACCTCGACGGCGGCGAGTCGGCCCGGTTCCTCCAGTCGGAGCGCGTGCATGGTCAGTTGTTCTCCGGGCGGCCCGAGGGCCAGGTGAGGTTGTGGACGGGCGCGAGGACCGCCAGGACGTCGCGGAGCAATTCGCGGTCGAGCGGCGCCTCCGCGTCGCGCAAGTTCTCCAGGACGCGGGCGGGGCTCGCCGTCCCCACGATGTTCGTGGGGATGGCCGGGTTCGCGAGGGAGAACTGCAGGGCCAGCCGCGCGAGGCTGGCGCCGCGCCGCCGGCACAGCGCCGCGGCCTCGGCGCATTTCGCGCGCAGCGCGGGCGGGGCGGGGTGCCAGTCCGGTGGGCCTTCGTCGCTCAGCAGCCGCATCGCGAGCGGGGCCGAGTTGAAGATCGCGACGCCCTGGCCGTCGAGATACGGGAGGAGGTCGGCGAGGGCGGTGTCGTTGAGGCAATAGTGGCAGTAGGACTGGACCTGGTCGACGGCCACGCGCTCGAGGACCTGGCGGAAGAGCCGGACCGGCAGGCAGGAGATCCCGACGAAGCGCGCCTTGCCCGCGGCCTGGACGCGGCGGAGCGCGGGGATTGTCTCGGTGATGATCTGCTCGAGGTCGCCGAATTCCATGTCGTGCACCTGGATGAAGTCCACGTGGTCCACGCCGAGCCGCGCGAGGCTCTCGTCCACGCTGGCGGTGACGCGCTGCGCCGAGAAATCGAAGTCCCGCTGCTCCTTGCCGTACCGCGCCACCTTGGTCGCGAGGAGGTAGCGGTCGCGCGGCACGCCGCGGAGCGCCTTGCCGAGCACCGTCTCGGCCCGGGTGCCGCCGTAGTAGGGCGCGGTGTCAATCAGGTTGATGCCGTGGTCGAGCGCGACATGGACCGCGCGGATGCCCTCGGACTCGTCGATCGCCCGGAAAGCGGACCCCAGCGACGAACCCCCGAAGGCGAGGGCGGAGACCTTCAGACCGGTGCGACCGAGAATGCGATATTCCATGGCGAACCGGCAGCATGGGCGGAACCCCGCCGGCTCGGCACGGCAAAAAGGCGGCATAGCGGGTCGGGCGGCGCCCCTGTGTCCGGATTTCCCGCGTGTGACGGCACAGTCCCGGACAGAATTTCCCGCTCGGCGGGACGGGCATGCAGTAAGTCTGGTCCCGAACGGGACTTGCGTCCTCTGCCCCGGCGGCACGCGGCAAGCATCAGAGCCGGCACAAGACAAACCCACTGGAGGACAAACCATGTATCGCATCATCCGCTATTCCCAGCCGCGCAGCGCGAGCTTGCTTCCGGCACTCGCGAACCGCCTCGGCCTGAACGGTCTTGAGACCGCGGCCGACCGACTGTTCGAGGCGGCGCTGGCCGACTTCGCCGCTCCGGCGCTGTCGCCGCGCTTCCCGGTCGATCTCTTCGAGGACAAGGACAACACGTACGTCCGCGCCGAGATCCCGGGCTTCGCCCGAGAGGACATCAATGTCGAGATGGTCCAGGGCTACCTGAACCTGACCGCCAGCCGCAAGGACGGAGAGCAGAGCTACTCCCTCAACCGCTCGATCGCCATTCCGGAGCAGGTCCAGGCCGACAAGGTCTCGGCCGCCTACGAGAACGGCGTGCTGACGGTGACCCTGCCCAAGCAGGAGCAGACCAAGCCGCGCAAGATCGCCATCTCGGTCAGCTGATCGCCCGATTGCCAACCACCATCACAGGAGGAAACATCATGAATCTCTTCAACCAGATCGCCCCGCGCCTCTCCCGCGCGGGCCGTCGTGACGAACAGAACGGCTCGGCCGAGCCGGAATTCACCGTGAAGCCGGCTTACGAGATCAAGGAGACGGACGAAGCCTGGGGCCTGACCGCGCACCTGCCCGGCGTCGCGAAGGACGGCCTCGAGCTCACGGCCGAGGAGGGCCAGATCACCATCCGCGGCCGCCGCGGCTGGCAGGCGCCGTCCGGCTGGACGTCGGTCTATCGGGAGTCTGTCGACGCGCCCTACGAGCTCGTTCTGGAGCACGACAACTCGGTCGACGTGGAAAAGATCCACGCCGAGCTGAAGGACGGGGTGCTCCGCATCTCGCTCCCGAAGGCCGAGGCCGTGAAGCCGCGCAAGATCGCGGTGAACTAATTGCAGGGTAATCCCGCTCCGTGTCAGCGGAGCGGTTGTGTGTGTATGCATCCCGCCGGGGACCGCTTAGCGGCCCCGGCGGGCCTGTTTTCGCGCTCGTCGCGGCGGGATGCGCTTGTCTCCGCCAATTCATCGGCCGGGCGTGTTCCGATCACCGAGCCAAGGACGACACGGAGGTCGTCCCTCCAGCGATCGCGCGTGGAGGGACCGGCTCCGTCCGGTCCGGGATGCGGCTGGGCGGTGGGAAATCCCATTCCGGCATGGCACCTATTCCCGCAGGGTTCCGCCGCCCATGCAGGCCGGTTCCGCTTCGTCGATGCCGGCAGGTTTTGGTGGCGTCCCGCGGGCATTCCGG
>DASPMS010000113.1:0-14327 GCA_035626915.1 Opitutaceae bacterium | reverse complement strand
CTTTACCCGGATCCTCCGCGGTCTGGCCGATAACGCTATCATCGAGCAGATCCCAACGGGAGAGCTTATCCTCGCCCTCCGGGGCGAACGCCTCACCGCCGAGCACGATTTCTATGCGGCTTTCGCCTCGAATGAGATCTTTACGGTCCGGAATGATGACGAGATGGTTGGAGAAATGCCGGCCGACTCGGTGCCACCGGTCGGTCAGTGTTTCATTCTGAACGGCCGGCGTTGGGAAGTGAGGGAGGTAGGCACGCGGGAGAAAACCGTCTGGGTGCGGCCGACCCGGCAGCGAGTTCCGCCGCTTTTCGCCGGCGAAGGTGGAGATGTCGACAACCGGATTTTCGAAGTGATGCGCGAGCTTTTAAACAGCGATGACGTCCCACCATTCATCGACCCTGCGGCTCGGTTGCTCCTGGCAAGCGCCCGCGCTGCAGCCTGTGGAAGCGGCGCTGCTGAGAGCGGAATCGTTATAACGGATTCTTCGATCCTTTGGTACCCATGGACCGGAACAAGGGCGTTCCGCACCCTACGGCTGCTCCTGGCGAAACAGGAGATCGATCACCAATACGACGAGCTCTCCATCCGCTTTCGTTCTTCGAGCATGGAAGAATTCGGTCAAGTGCTGGATCGGATTGAAGGCAGCGGCTATGGTGCGCTCGAGCTTGCGGCGGAGATGGAAGTAAAGACGTTCGACAAGTACGACGACCTCCTGCCTCCCGACGTCATCGACGAAATGAACGCTCTAGATCGCATCGATCTTCAGTCGGCTGGTAGCTGCATTCGGCAAGCGCGCGCCGCGTTACCGAAGGATTGACCCGATCTCCAGGTTCACTGGTTGTGGGAGCGCCTCGCTCGCGCCAGCAACTACCCAGGTCGGCCCTCTCGCCTTTTGTGCGAAATTTTTTCTGCCCGCCTCCGGCCGAATCGGACTTTGGGGCCTCGCCCGATTCCGACCCCCGCCCCCCCCGGGCTGACCCTTGGTCCATTGCCAGTTTGTTGCCAGACAGGACGGGTATTGCCTTCGCCAACGTGCGTTCATGTTCGCATCTGCGGGAGGGAGCGACGCTTTGCCACTCGGGCGAACTCGGATTTTGAGTCCGTTGCGTCTGCCAATTCCGCCATCCGGGCGAACCAGGCTGCTGAAGAAAGCCACGCCCGGCCGCGGAGTCCACCCCGGAATTATGGGGCGCCAAATCCGCGAACGCCGCATCCGTGACATCCGTGAAATCCGTGGTCAAAACCGCCTGCTCCACGGGACCCGCCGAAATTATTGAACCACGGATCGCACGAATATTCAGGGATCGAAGCATCGCCGGCATCCGCGGGCTGGATTGCTTCGTCGTCCCGCAGCCGCGGGATTCCCCGCAAAGACGGAAAGGAAACCGGCGCGGGTCGGCGGAGTTTCCTCCGGCGCCTGAAATCCGTGGTCAAAGTCTCTCCCATCGCTCAACTTCGCGATCGTCCCCATGCCCGACTTCCGCGCCTACGCCCCTGATGGGAAAGCCGACGCCGCGACGATCACGCTCGGGCCGGAGGAGAGCCACCACCTGACGGCGGTCAACCGCTGCAGTCGCGGCGATCCCGTGGTCGCGTTCGACGGCCGCGGCCGCGAATGGACCTGCGCCTGCGTCGACCCGGCCCGCACCGGCGCGGTGCTCGCCGTGAAATCGACGCACCAGTCCCCGCCCCTGCCCGGCCTGATCACGCTGGCCCAGGGGCTGCCGAAGGGCGCGGTGATGGACGAGATCGTCCGGCAGGCCACCGAGATCGGCGCGGCGCGCATCGTGCCGCTGCTGAGCGAGCGCTCGCAGGTCCACCTCGACGACGACCGCGCCAGGAAAAAGGTCGGGAAGTGGCACGTGACGGCGATCGAGGCCGCCAAGCAGTGCGGCAATCCCTGGGTGCCGGAGATCGCGCCGGTGCAGCCTCTGGCCGATTTTCTCGCCGCCGCCCGCGACCACGATCTGCGGTTGATCGCGAGCCTCCACGCCGGCGCGACCTCGCTGAAACAGGCGCTCGCGCAGCACCGCGCGAAGCACGGGCAGCCGCCCGCGCGCGCGGCCTGGCTCGTCGGGCCGGAAGGGGATTTCTCGCCGGGCGAGATGACCGCCGCCATCCAGGCCGGCTTCGCGCCGGTCACGCTCGGGCCGCTGGTTTTGCGCAGTGACACCGCCGCGGTCTTCGCCCTAAGCATCCTCCGTCACGAGTTGATGTAGGCTGCGGCGGACCTGTTTGGATCGAGAATCCCTTTCGCCACGGATTCCACGGATCGGATGGATGGCGCAGATCCGGAATCCGGGCGATCCGACCCATCCGTTTAATCCGTGGAAAGGTGAATGCCCGTCCGCGGCACGAGCCGCCGCACCGGCTGCCAGATTTGGATGGCGGCGCCACCCCCCGTGCGAAAGCCTCGGCAGCGCCCCCGCCCACTGTCCCGCGCCTCCGATGCATGCCCGCCTCTTGTTTGCGCTCCTCGCCACCGCCACGCTGCGCCTTCCCGCGGGCGCCGTCGACGGAACGCTCGATTTCATCTGGGTCGACGTCGAAGGCGGCGCCGCGACGCTGATCGTCACGCCCGCCGGCGAGTCGATCCTCATCGACTCCGGCAATCCCGGCGGACGCGATTCCGGCCGGATCGTCGCCGCCGCCCGCGCCGCCGGCCTCGAACGGATCGACCACCATATCGTCACGCATTTCCACGGCGACCACTTCGGCGGCTCCGCCGAGGTCTCGGCCCAGCTGCCGATCGCGCACATCCATGACAACGGCGTGCCGGAGCTGCATCCGGACTCGCGCAGCGCCGATCCGCGCTGGCCGCTCCTGATCAAGCCGTACCGCGACATCCCCGCCCAACGCCACGTCGTCGCGCCCGGCGCGGAGATTGCGCTCAAGCAGCGTCCCGGGGCGCCCAAACTCGTCCTGCGCTGCCTCGCCGCGCGCCAGCAGGCGGTCGCCGCCCCGGCGGGCGCGCCGCCGAACCCGCTCGCGGCGCAGCTGCGCACGAAGGAGATCCGCCCCACCGACAACGACAACAGCAACGTCTTCGTGCTCGAGTTCGGCCATTTCCGCTTCCTCAACGCCGGCGACCTCACCTGGAACTTCGAGGGCGCACTCGTCGCGCCGGTCAACCGGCTGGGCCAGGTCGACGTCTACCAGACGACGCACCACGGGCGGGAGGACAGCAACAACACCGTCTTCATCCACAGCCTCGCCCCGACCGTCTCGGTCATGAACAACGGGATCCTCAAGGGTGCGATGACCGATGCGATCGAAGGCCTGAAGTCCTCCCCGGGGATCCAGGCCATGTATCAGGTTCACAAGAACCACCGTCCCGGGGAGGCGCACAACAACACCGCGGACGAATTCATCGCCAACCACGGCACCGATCCGAACGGCTGCGCGGCCCACGCGATCACGCTGTCGGTCGCGCCCGACGCGCGCACTTACACGGTGGCGATCCCCGCGTCCGGGCACGCGCGCCGGTTCGAGACGCGAAAGAAACAAGCGCCCCGGGACGGGCCGCACCACCGGCCGCCGACGGCGGACCCGGCGGGCTAAGGATAGCCCGCCCTACCTCCGCGCGTCCAGGTAAGGTGCGCTATCCCTCATGCGCGGCAACCCACGGCGGATTATGGATAATCCGCCCTACCATGCCCCGTTATCGGCGCATCATCGGCGAGCCAGGTAGGGCGCGTTATCCCTAACGCGCCGTCCCGACGACCGATAACCGTGATCGGTGGCCAGGTAGGACGCGTGGTCCCGAACGCGCCGCGCTGATGGCGGATGGCCGACAATCCGCCCTACCGCTTCGACAGATACTTCGTGACGTCGTCGCCCGAGACGCGGCCGCCGGGGCCGGTCGCCTCGATGTCGGTAATCTTCGCCGGGTCGAGGCCGGCCTCCTGCGCCATCTTCAGGGCGCGCGGCGTCCAGACCAGCGTCTTCCCGCCGGCGGGCGCGGGCGCGACGGCCGCCGAGGCGGCGGAGGCGACCGGCGGCACCGCGCGCTGCGCGCCTTTCACCTCGAGATGCTTCAGCGAGTCGTCGGACGTCTCCATCCGGAAGAGCGCCTCACCGGAGCGCTTCACCTCGCCCTTGGCGCCCCGGACCTCGAGGATCGTGCCCTCGGCCGGGCTCTCGAAGTCGAACGCGGACTTGTCGCTCTCGAGCTCGGCCAGCTTCTGGCCCTTGGCGACCCGGGCGCCGGGCGCGACCACGACGTTGATGATGGTCAGTTCGCTGACCGTGGCGCCCATCGAGGGCATGGGGACATCGATGATGAAGGGCATGGAGGTTTTGACTCGACCAAAACCTAAGGAGCGGGGCCCGGAACCGAAGTCAAAACCGGCCGATTACCCCGAACGGGGGTGCGGCGGAGCACGCCGCGCGCCGGCACGGCGCGCGTTCTGATTTGGTGGCACGCGCGGTCCCTGCGCGTTGGGCGGCCATCAAGTTGCGCCCCGGGACGGGCCGCTCCACCACCTCAGCCATCAGATTGCGCCCCGGGCCGCTGCACCCCCTCGCAAGCGTCCCGGGACATCGCCCCGACACGGTTCGGGGACGACACGGAGGTCGTCCCTCCACGACCCCGGCCGGATTAGGCCCGGACCGCGCGCCACACGGCGACGCAGGAGGCGACGAGCGCCGGCAGCTCGGCGAGCGGGATCTGGCTCTCGGCATCCGAGATCGCCTTCGCCGGGTCGGGGTGCGTCTCGATGAACAGGCCGTCCGCCCCCGCGGCGACCGCGGCCCGCGCCAGCGGCGGCACGAACTCGCGCCGGCCGCCGCTCTTGCCGCCGGCGCCGCCCGGGATCTGGACGCTGTGCGTCGCATCGAAGACGGCGGGGGCGCCGTGCGCCTTCATGATCGCGAACGACCGCATGTCGACGACGAGGTTCTGGTAGCCGAAGGTCGTGCCCCGGTCGGTCTGCCAGATCTCCGCGGCCTTGCCCTGCCGGAGCTTGGTCACGACGAACTCCATCTCCTGCGGGGACAGGAACTGCCCTTTCTTGACGTTCACCACCCGGCCGGTCGCGGCGGCGGCGAGCAGCAGGTCGGTCTGGCGGCAGAGGAAGGCGGGAATCTGCAGGACGTCGCAGACCGCGCCCACCGCCGGCGCCTGGTCGCGCTCGTGGAAGTCGGTCAGGACCGGAAAGCCGTACTCGCGGCGGATGAGCGCGAGGAGCTTCAGCCCCTCCTCCATCCCGGGACCGCGGTCGCCGCCGAGGGAGGTGCGGTTGGCTTTGTCGAACGAGCCCTTGAAGACGATGTTCAGCTCCGGATGCTTCCGCCCGAGCGCGACCAGCGCGTCGGCCACGGCGCGGGCGACCTTCTCGTTCTCGAGCGAGCACGGGCCGGCGATCAGGAGCAGTTTCTTGGGATCGTGCAGCATGGGACGGAGCAGGCGGAAAGCGGAGTGCGGAAGGCCAGAGCAGGTTTCAGCGGTTGAAGCTGGATGGCGAAAGTATTTTCTGGCGCTCCGCTTCCCGCGCTCGGCCTTCCGCGGCCCGGCGTTCCGCCTTCCGCAGTCTCAACGCGCCTTCGCGCCGCGCCGCCGGATCGCCGCGGCGATGAACGCCGCGAACAGCGGGTGCGCCCGGTTGGGCTTGGACTGGAACTCGGGGTGGCACTGCACGCCGAGGAACCAGGGGTGGTCGCGCGTGCGGAGCTCCGTCACCTCGACGAGGCCGCGCTTGGGATTCCAGCCGGAGATGACCAGGCCGGCCTTCTCCAGCTCCTTCACGTAATGGTTGTTCACCTCGTAGCGGTGGCGGTGCCGCTCCGAAACCGTCTCGGTGCCGTAGGCCTTGCGCGCGAGCGTGCCGGGCTTCAGCTGGCACTCGTAGGCGCCGAGCCGCATCGTGCCGCCCTTCAGCACGACGTTCCGCTGCTCGTCCATCAGCGCGATCACCGGGTGCGGCGAGGCCTCGTCGAACTCGACCGAGTTCGCGCCCTTGAGGCCGAGCACGTTCCGGGAATACTCGATCACCGCGACCTGCATGCCGAGGCACAGGCCGAAGTACGGGATGCGGTTGCGCCGCGCGAAGCCCGCGGCCGCGATCTTGCCCTCGATGCCGCGGTCGCCGAACCCGCCGGGGACGAGCACCCCGTCGAGCCGCGCGAGCACCTTCAGCCCCTTCCTGGTCTCGAGGTCCTCGGCGTCGAGCCGCACGACGTGGACGCGGCAGTGGTTGGCGATGCCCGCGTGGGTGAGCGACTCGTAGACCGACTTGTAGGCGTCCTGCAGCTCGATGTATTTCCCGACGACCCCGATGGTCACCTCGTGCTTCGGGGACTTGATGCGCTGCACGATGTCGGCCCAGATGTTCCGCGGATTCGGCCGCGCCTTGATCCCGAGCAGGTCGCACACCAGCTGGTCCATGCCCTGCTTCTGCAGCATGAGCGGCAGCTCGTAGATGGAGGCCTCGACGTCCTCGGCCGCGATCACGGCCTTCACGGGCACGTTGCAGAACATCGAGAGCTTCTCGCGCATCTCGAGCGTCAGCGGGCGCTCGCAGCGGCAGACGAGCAGGTGCGGCTGGATGCCGATCTCGCGCAGCTTGGCCACGCTCTGCTGCGTGGGCTTGGTCTTCAGCTCGCCCGCGGCGGTCACGTAGGGGACGAGGGTGACATGGATGAACACGCAGTCGCGCGGGCCGATCTCGAGCGCGAACTGGCGCAGCGCCTCGAGGAACGGCAGGCCCTCGATGTCGCCGGTCGTGCCGCCGATCTCGGTGATGAGCACGTCCACGCCCTTCCCGCCGCGCTGGATCCGTTCCTTGATCTCGTTCGTCACGTGCGGGATCACCTGCACGGTCTTGCCGAGGTAGTCGCCCCGCCGCTCCTTCGCGATCACGGACTCGTAGATCTGGCCGGAGGAGAGGCTGTTGGCGCGCGAGAGCTTGCCGGACGTGAAGCGCTCGTAGTGTCCCAGGTCGAGGTCCGTCTCCGCGCCGTCGTCGAGCACGTACACCTCCCCGTGCTGGTAGGGGCTCATCGTGCCCGGATCCACGTTCAGGTACGGATCGAACTTCTGGATGCGGACGGTGAGGCCCCGGCTCTCGAGGAGCGCCCCGAGGGCGCCGGCGGTCAGTCCCTTCCCGAGGGACGACACCACCCCGCCAGTCACGAAGATGTACTTCATCGGCAGCGGTTAAAGCGGGGGGTAAAGGGGACACAAGAAAAAGCTTTGCCACGCTCGACGGCGGACCCGCATGTTGCCCCGTAGTGCAGTCCAAACCGCAGCTTCTCGTGTGGATCACCTGCGACGGCGTCCACCTCGACCCCGCTTCGGGCAAGCACACCATCCTGGGCGTCTTTTCCAACATCAAGGCCCGCGCCTTCCCGGTCGTCCATCCGTACATGGTCTGGTTCCTGACGCTGACCGACGTCCAGCCGGGCGCGCACCGCATCCGCCTGTCCATGGGCCTGGACCCGACCAACCCCGTCGAGCTCCTGCACCGCGAGTTCGAGTCCCAGAGCCCCCTCCACCGGATCAACCTGATCAACGAGCTGCGCAACCTGCGCTTCGACCGCGCGGGCGACTACTCGATCATCATCGAGGTCGACGACGAGCCGATCCTCGCGACGAGCCTGACCGTCACCGCCTGAGCTTCCGCATGGCCCACCCCTTCGACCTCATCGGCGTCGGGAATCCGATCATGGATTTCCTCGCGCCCGTCCCGGAATCGTTCCTCGCCGGCATCGCCGGCGAGAAAGGCGGCATGGAGCACGTCGACGCCATCGACATCGCCCGCGTCGTCGAGCGGCTCGAGGTCCCGCCCGCCATCGTGCCCGGCGGCGCGGCGGCCAACGCCACGCTCGGCGCGACCAAGCTCGGGCTGCGCACGACCTTCCTCGGGAAGATCGGCAACGACGAGACGGCCGACGCCTACCGCGCCAACTTCATCGCGGCCGGCGGCGACGGCTCGCGCTTCAAGCGCGGGGCCCTCCCCCACGGCCGTTGCCTCGCCCTGGTCACGCCCGACTCCCAGCGCACGATGCGCACCTACCTCGGGGCGGCCGTCTCCCTGCGGCCCGACGAGATCGCCGCCGCGGACTTCCACGGCGCGCGCCACGCCCACGTCGAGGGCTACCTGATGTTCAACCCCGACCTCGCGGAGAAGGTCATGGCCACCGCCCGCGCGGCCGGCTGCACGCTCAGCCTCGACCTCGCCTCGTTCGAGATCGTGAACATCGCGCGCGACTGGATCTTCCGGCAGCTCGAGCTGGGCGTGCACGTCGTGTTCGCCAACGAGGACGAGGCCCGCGCGCTCTACCAGTCCGACGAGCCGTACGACGCGCTCGCCCGCCGCCTCGCCGCGCACGGCGGGATCGGCGCGGTCAAGATCGGCAAGGACGGCGCCTGGATCGCGCACGGCTCCGATCTCCACCGGGTCGCGCCCGTCCCGGCCCGCCGCGTGCTCGACACCACCGGCGCGGGCGACGCCTGGGCCGCCGGCTTCCTCTACGGGTGGCTGCGAGGCGCCCCGCTCCACGCGGCCGGCGCGATTGGCTCCCTCGTCGGCGGCGAGTCCGTGCAGCACCTCGGCCCCGCCATCCCCGCGCACAAGTGGGACGAGATCCGCCTCCGCGCGCAGGAGCTCGTGAGCGTCGCGCGGCCCGCCGGCGCGCGGTGACGCAAATGGCCCGCCCGATCGCTCCATGGAACTGAAACTGCAGGGCGCGGAAGGGCTGGATGCCGCAGGCATCCGGCAGGAGATCGAGCGCGGCGGCCGTCTCGTGATGTTCACCTATTGCGTCTCCCTCATCGTGGTGACGCTGAAGCGGCCCACCGCGATCCACCTGGTCAAGCCGGGTCAGAGCGCGGCGGCGCGGAGCCTCCCCTACACGCTCCTTTCGCTGGTGACGGGCTGGTGGGGCTTCCCCTGGGGGCCGGTTTACACGATCCAGACGCTGTACCAGAACCTGCGCGGCGGCTTCGACGTGACCGATGACGTGCTGGCCGCGATCCTTCCTCCGGCCACCCGTCCCGCGGCCGGGACCGCGTCGGCCGCGGCTCATCACGCGGCCGAGCCGACAGGCCCGCGGTTCAGCGCCGCGGCCGCGGTGCTCGCCGGCGCGGTCGTCGCCGGCCTGATCTTCGCCGGCGTCGCCGGCTACTGCTGGTACCGGGGCCAGAACCAGCCCGTCGTCGTCGTGTCCGGCCTGGACCGCCCGTACTCCTTCACGCTCGACGGCGAAACGCACACCCTGAAGCCGTACGGGGCGCTGCGGCTGACGAAGCCCCAGGGCCGCCTCGAGCTGCGGCCCGCCGCGGACTCGGCCTTCATCGCCCCGGCCACGCTCGAGTTCGAGATCCCGTTTTTCTCGCGCCTGGGCGATTCGCGCCTCGCGATCGTCAATCCCGATGCGACCGCCATCGCGTACGTCGAGGACATCACCTACGTCGCCGACCACGCCCGGGCCGGAAATCCGCCGGAACCGTCCTACCGCCTGCTGACCAACGCGACGTCGCACTTCATCCCGCAGCCGGACTTCACCCTCGACGCGCCGCCGGAGAGCGTGTCGATGCCGAAGAACGCCGCGCGCGTGGTCCGGACGCGCTTCAACTACGCGCGGCCCATGACCCTCGAGGCCAGCCTCGGCGTGGTTCGCGAAAAACTCGGCGCCGACGGCGTGCGGGAGCACCTGCGGCTCCAGGCCCGCGTGCGCGCCGACGAGGCGCTGCTGCAGGCGGTGACGCAGGAGCTGCCCGCGGCCGAGGCCCTCGCGCTCCTCCGCACCCGGCTCGCCGAGCGGCCCGTCCTCGTCGAGTGGCACCGGTATTATCAGGAAACGGCCGATGGCGTGGTGCCCGACGACGAGCTCCTGGCCGAATACCGCGCGGCCGCCCAGGGCGAGCCCGGCCAGGGCGCCCTGCTGTACCTCCTGGGCCGGCTCACGGCCGGCCGCGCGCCGGCGACCGAGCTCTACCGCCGCGCGCTCGCCGCGCCCGAACCCTGTGCGTACGCCTGGGTCGGGCTCGCCTGGAACGATCTCAACGGCGGCGATTTCGAAGCGGCCCTGGCCGCCCTCGAGAAGGCCCGGGCCGCCGGGATCGCGAGCGATACGCTCCGGTACAGCCGGCGGAACCTCATGATCGCGCTGGGACGGATGGACGAGCTGCTGGCCGAGACCCGCGAGGCATTCAAGGCGAGCCCGCTCGACTACACGCTCGCGCGCGACGAGATCCTGCTGCTCGCCCTCCAGGGCGCGGAAGCCGACGTCTGCCAGGCCCGCACCAGCGAATTCCTCAAGACCTTGGAACCGGAGTTCGATCCCGCGCAGCGCCAGGCCGTCGAGCGGTCGCTCCAGCTCGCCGCCGCGCTCGGCCGGCGCGACGAGCCCGGTTACCTTTCGATCCTCGGCGCCGCGAGCGACGCGCCCAGCCGGTTCAACGTCGCGCTCTCGGCGGGGGACCATGCGACCGCCGTCAGATGCCTCGAGGAATTCGACGTCTCCACGCAGCATTCCCTTTACCGGTTCCTGGTGTACATCGCGGCCGCGCAGGCGAACGACCCGGCCGCGGCCGACGCCCTTTTCGCCGCCGCCCTGCGGCAGCTCGCCGCGGAGGGGCGGGACGAACGCGCCATCGCGGCCTTGGCGGCGGGAACCACCCCGCCCGACCCGGCGGCGCTCGAGGACGTCGTGCTGCTTCCCGCTCAGCGGCGGGTCATCGCCTGCGCGTTCGGGCTGCGCTTCCCGGGGGACCGCGAGCGCTATTTCGCCATCGCGCGCCGGATGAACTTCGATCCCGAGTTTCCCGCCCCGTACCTGCGCCGCGTGCTCGGCGCGCCCAGCCCGGCCCCGGCCCTCTGATCCGGCGGCGGGAAATCCTTTGCAACCAACCCGGGACGCGGGTGTCGTACCCGCGCACCGATGCACCGCGCCTGGCCGCTGTTCCTGCTGATCCTCGGCGCCACGGGCACGGCCGTCGCCCAGCCGCAGGCGAAACCGCGGGCGCCGATCTCGGGGCGCCTGGCGCAGGAAATCCGCCGCACCTTGCCGGACTACGACCCCGCCGCGGACCGCGCCGAGCGGCCGGCGCGCCTCGAGGTGCCGCGGGGCGACCCGAACGTCATCACCCTGCCCGAGATGGTCGTGGAGGACCGCAAGGTTGCCGTCCGCGCCCTGGAGGAGCGGGACCGCGAGGAGCAGGAGTTCGGGCGGCTCAAGCGGAAGTACCTCGCCTCGATGAGCGCCATCGGGAACGTGCTGAACAGCTGGACGATTCCCCTGGTTTCGGGCGGGGACATCGACGCGATGGCCGCCGCGGAGGCCCGCCGGGAAATGGAAAGGGAGCGATTTGACCGCTTCGAAGCGGTCGCGGACGCCGCGGCCGATCCCGCGTCGGGGGAAAGTCTCCGGCGCGAGATCCGCGCCGTGAAGCACGGCACGCGCCCGGCCGGGTGGCCGTCGCTGCGTCCCTAGGCGGTTCCGGCAGCGAGGCCGCGCGCAACTCGCGCCACCGTCCGGGCCCGGCTTGGCCGGCGGGCTATTCGAGCAGCGTCCGCGCGATGCGGGCCCATTCGACTCCCAGCGGATCCCGGCTGGGCGGCCGGCCGGCGCGCGCGTACCAGTAGCCGGCGTTGCCTTCATCGCCTTCCTTGCGGTGGAGATATGCGTGGACCCAGGCGGCGTCCCGGCTGGCATCCTCCTGGACGACCGTGTGGGCGGCCGCCCATTCGCCGCGGGCGTCGAGCCACAGCGCCCGCACCGGCCCGGGCAGGGCGGCGGGCGGCGCCGGCTCCCCGGCGACCGAGCGTTCGAACTCCGCAAATGACATTTGCCCCGGCATTAACGGGCGCTTTGCTATCCGCTTCGTCGCGGCCGCCGCGACCCAAAAATGCCCGCCACCGAAGTCACCATCCTCCGCGAACTGCTGGCCGCCGAGCCGGGCTTCGTTTCCGGCGAGAAGCTGGCGAAGCTCCTGGGCGTCTCGCGCGTGGCCGTCTGGATGCAGCTGCAGAAGCTCGCCCGCCACGGATTCGCCTTCGAGGCCCAGCGCAGCCGCGGCTATCGGCTCGCCGGGCGCCCGCCGATGCTCCACCACGGCTTTCTCCTCGCCTACCTCCGCGGGCGCGGGCGCACCCCCGAGATCCTCTGCCTCGACACGGTCGACAGCACGAACTCCGAGGCCGAGCGCCGGCTTGCGGCCGGGGCCGCGGTGCCCCTCGTGATCCTCGCGCGCGAGCAGACGCAGGGCCGCGGACGCCGCGGCCGCTCCTGGCACAGCGCCGCCAACGGCAACCTGTACGCGACCTTCGTGTTCCGGCCGCACCTCGAGCCGGCCCGGCTGCAGGACTTCACCCTCTGGATGGGCCTCAGCCTCTGCGAGCTCGTGGCGAACTTCACCAAGGTCGCGCCGGGCCTCAAGTGGCCGAACGACCTCCACGTCGGCGGCCGCAAGGCCGGCGGCATGCTGACCGAGGCGCGCGTCGACGCCGACCAGGTGCGCGACCTCGTCTTCGGCCTCGGCCTCAACGTCAACGGCCGCACGGCCGATCTCCCGCGCGAGCTCCAGGGCACCGCGACCTCGCTCGCCGAGGCCGCCGGCGGCCCGCTCGACATCAACCGCTTCGCCGCCGCGCTCATCGGACGCATGCTCGGCGCCTACGCCGCGTTCGAGGACGGCTCCTACCGCAAGGACTTCGCGACCCTCTGGCACAAATACGACGTGCTCCGCGGGCAGCCCGTGACCGTGCTTCAGGGCACGCGCTCCGTGAGCGGCACCGCGACGGGCATCGACGACGAGGGCTCGCTCCTGGTGCGGCTCGCGAGCGGCCGGACGGAGCGTTTCCGCGCCGGCGAGGTCACACTCGCCCGGGACGCCGCGCCGGCCGCCTAGCCCGGGCTTGCGCGCCCGGCCCTTTCCCCCGTCTATCGACCCGCGCCGCATGGCCGAAATACCCGAAATCACCATCGAGGTGGAGCACCTCGTGAAGCGCTACGGATCGCTCGCGGCGGTCAACGACGTGAGCTTCACGGTGCGGCGGGGTGAGATCCTCGGGCTGCTGGGCCCGAACGGCGCGGGCAAGAGCACCACGATGCGCATCCTCACCGGCTACCTGCCCGCCACGGCCGGCGCGGTGCGGATCTGCGGCCTGCCGGTGGCGAGCCATCCGGAGCTCACCAAGCGCCACGTCGGCTACATGCCGGAGAACAACCCGCTGCCCGAGGACATGCGGGTGTCCGAATACCTCTGGTTCCGCGGCCGCCTGAAGGAGGTGCCGCGCAGCCGGCTGAAGAGCCGCATCGACGAGGTGCTCGAGCTCTGCGACCTGAAGCGCAACCGCCACCGCATCATCGGCCGGCTGTCCAAGGGCAACAAGCAGCGCGTCGGCATCGCCGAGGCGATCCTCGCCGAACCGGCGGTGATCATCATGGACGAGCCCACCATCGGGCTCGACCCGCATCAGATCCTTCTCGTGCGCGACCTCATCGCCAGCCTGCGCGGCCGGATGAGCGTGATCATCTCCAGCCACATCCTTCCCGAGATCGAGGTCACCTGCGACCGCGTCCTCATCATCAACGGCGGCCGCATCGTCGCCGCCGGCTCGCCGGCCGACCTGCGGCACGAGATCTTCGGCCAGACGACCTACCGCGTCGAGCTCGCGGGCGGCGACCTCGCGCTGCTGCCCGGGCTGCTGTCCGGCGTCGAGCCGACCCTCAAGCTCGGCGAGGCGTCCGCGCCCGACGCCGGCGGCTTCGCCGCGTGCACGCTGGTGACGGAGAGCGAGGCCGACCTCGGCGAGGCGCTCCTGCGCGCCCTGCCGGCGGCCGGCTGGCGCCTGCGCGCGCTGCACCGCACCCAGCCGTCCCTCGAGGACGTGTTCCTCGCCGCGACCCGCCGCAGCTGGGACGCGCGGCTGCCGGACAAGAAGGCCGTCCCCGAGCGCGAGAGCCGCGCTCCGCTGCCGAAGCTATGAAAGCAACGCCGGGCGCCGAAAGCGCCCAGCCCTCCGCCCGCCCCCCGTGCGCCACTTCTTCACCATCCTCTCCCACGAGATCCGCACCCTGCTGTTCGCGCCGAGCACGTACATCGCGGCCGTGCTCTTCGTCTTCGTGCTGGGCTTCCTCTTCGCCGGCGTGCTGGAGGAGTACGTGCTCGCGCCGCAGGAGGAGTCGCCCGCGGTCCGCTTCTTCCAGACGTTCATCATCCCCGTGTTCTTCATGGTCCCGCTCCTCACCATGAAATCGCTCGCGGAGGAGCGCCGCCTCGGGACGCTGGAGACGCTGCTCACCACGCCGGTCTCCACCGGCGAGGTCGTCCTCGGCAAGTTCGGGGCCGCGTACTTCCTTTACCTGCTGATGTGGGCGGC
>DASPMS010000112.1:0-15627 GCA_035626915.1 Opitutaceae bacterium | reverse complement strand
GGTGAGCCCGAGCGCCGGGCGGGCCGCGGCCCCGGGTTTCCCCGCCAATGGCGCGGCCAAGTTGTCGCCGCCGGCCGAGCTGTCGGCGGGATCGGCCGGCGTCACGGCGCCCGCGGACGGGTGCAGGAGGCTGAGCAGGTTGATCGTTCCGTCCTTGTCGCGGCGCACGCGGACGCGGCCGCCCGTGACGGCGATCTCCCGGACGTCGGCCGTGAGCGCGATGCCGTCGGCCGTTGCGCCCTTGATCTCCGCGCGCGGCAGGTCGAGCACGGTGGCGCCGGTCGCGCGCTCGACGAGCTGCAGGTCCCGGATGTCGAGGGCGCCGTCGAGGAGCCGGATCACGCGATGCTGGGCGTCGAAGTTGAAGTCGTAGCGCCCGTGCACGGTCAGCCGGCCGCCCGCGATGTCGAGGCCGGTGCGCTCGGCGTAGTACGGCGCGTACTTCTTCAGCACCAGGTCCGAAAGCGTGAGCTCGCCGCGCGAGCGGAAGGGCGCGGACCGGATGCCGCCGCGCCAGGCGAGCTTCTCCCCCGATTCCGTCACGGCCTCGAACGTGTAGGGCGCGTTCGCCTCGCTCACGGTCCGGAAATCCCGCACCAGCAGGCTCACCGGCCCGAGCGTCGTGGTGAAGGGCTGCGCTCGGCCCTCGTCACGGAACTCCAGCCGCGCGCGGCTGAGCGCGAGCCGCGCGATGTGCAGCGGCTTGACGGGCGGCGCGTCCGCCGGCGCCGAGGCGGCCGCTCCGGCTGCATCCGCGGGCGCGCCGTCCCCAAGCAGGTCGGAAAAATTGAGCGTGCCGTCCCGGCCGGCCACGACCCGGCCGTGGGGCGCGTCGAGCTCGATGGCCGCGAAGCTCCATTCGTCGCTCCATAGGGAGGCGCTCTCGAAGTTCACGAACAGCCGCTCCCAGCCGGCGAACGACGCCCTCCCATCGCGCTCGCGGACGTCGAGGCCCTCGACGGTGACCGCCAGCGTGAAGGGGTTGATCCGCACCCGCGCGATCTGCACCGGGCGATGCAGCGTCGCCGCCAGCCGGGCCTCGGCCCGGGATTTCGTGATCGGCGGCAGGATGAGGAATCCGACCAGCGCGTAGACCAGCGGCGCCGCGGCGGCCGCAATCAGCAAGCCGTTGCGCCCAGGGTGCTTCTTACGCCGGAGATAGCCCATGCGGGCGGCAGTGTGGGTGTTTCGCCACCCGTGGCAACCCGGCCGGGCACAAAAACGGGTCAAAGCGAAACGGCGCCGGGTGACCGCCTCCGGGCCGCTCCGCGTCGCCCGCGTCGCCGAGGACATTCCTCCGTGCAAACCGCATCCGAAGTGGTCTTCCTTGGCCCGGATGAAATCCCACCGGCAGGAGCTCTGGTTCGAGACGACGACCCGGCGCGCGTTCATCAACATCACGGCCGAGGTGGAAGCCGCGGTCCGGACGAGCGGCGTGCGCGAGGGCCTGTGCCTGGTGAACGCGATGCACATCTCGGCCTCGGTCTTCATCAACGACGACGAGTCGGGGCTGCACGCCGATTACGAGCGCTGGCTCGAGAAGCTCGCGCCCGAGAAGCCCCACGCCCAGTACGACCACAACCGCACCGGCGAGGACAACGCCGACGCGCACCTGAAGCGCCAGGTCATGGGCCGGGAGGTCGTGGTCGCGATCACGGCCGGGCGGCTCGACTTCGGCCCCTGGGAACAGATCTTCTACGGCGAGTTCGACGGACGGAGGAGAAAGCGGGTGCTGGTGAAGATCATCGGCGAGTGAATTCTTTTGGCCTTTCGCGGGGAGACGCTTGGATTCCGCGCCGATGAGCGACCTCGTTCCTGCCAGCCTCGCCGAGCGCGACCTCGAGATGTTCCTGCGCCGGCAGATCCCGCTCGCGCGCGCCATGGGCCTGACGGTGGCCGAGAGCAGCGCGCGCCGCCTGGTGCTCGAGGCGCCGCTCGAGCCGAACCGCAACCACCTCGGCACCGCCTTCGGCGGCTCGCTCCACGCGGTGCCGACGCTGGCCTGCTACGCGGCCCTCTGGACCCTCCTGCGGGAGGGCGGCATCGACGGCCACGTCGTCATCAAGCGCAGCGAGGTGCATTACCGCCAGCCCGTGACCGGCACGATCCGCGCCATCTGCGAACGGCCGGCCGCGGCCCGCGTGGCCGAGTTCCTTTCCGATCTCCGGCGGCACAAGAAGGCCCGCATGGACCTCGCGGCGACCGTGCCGGGCGCCGACGGCAAACCCGCGGTCGAGTTCGCGGGCAGGTTTGTCGCGGTGGTGTAGCGCCGGCACCGCGCCGGTGACCCGGCCAAGGCTCAAGCGCGGCGATCGCCCGGGTACCTTTTTCCCGCGTTCCCACCGCCACCTTGCTCTTCGCGGCACGGCCGCTTGCCGCGCGTCAGATGTGCCGCGAGTCGGCCTCGTCCTTCTTCGCGTAGCCGGTCTCCTGCCGCTGGTGGTTCACCTGGTTCTTTTTCAGGTAGGCCTGATAAACGTCGTCGGCCGTCATGCCGAGGGTTTGGGCGAGCGAAACGAGGAAATGAAATAGGTCGACCACCTCGACCTTCGCGTTCTGTTCGTCGAATTTCTGGTATTTCGCCCACCACTTCCACGGGACGCTATCGATCAGCTCGGCGGTCTCCTGCTGCATCGCCCGCGTATAATTGAGGATCCACTTGGCCTTCTCCTCGTCGGTGGCCGGCGGCAGATTCACCCCAATGCGCTTATTCAGCGCATCTTGCATACGGAAGATCTCCTCGAGTTTGTCCATGCGGCGGAGCCTTGGAGTCGGCTTCCCCTCTGGCAAGCCCCGGGCCGGACCTTTTTTGTCGTTGCGCGCCAAGGCCCTCTGCACGACTTTGCGGCTCCTATTGCCGCCGTCCCCGACGCGATTTTCCGCGTCGCAGAGCGCGAACCCCGCGCTCCGGCCGGCCCAACCACCGCGCCGCCGTCTTTTCGGCAGGCGCTTTAAACCAACAAGATAGACATGTCATCCAATGAACCGTCTGGTGCCCCTGCCGAAGGCACCGCGACCCCCTCGGCGCCCGCTTCCCCTGCCGCGCCCGCCTCCTTCGGCTCCACCCGCGGCTCGGGACTCGCCCGCGGCAAGCGCCCGTCCCAAGGGCCCGCCAGCGCGTCCGCATCCGCCGCCCCGTCCGACTACCGGCCGACCGCCATCGAGATCGTCAACGCCCCCCGCGAGTACCAGAATCCGTTCGCCCCGGCCCCTGCGGCGACGGACGTGAACCCGGAGCCGGCCGCCCCGAGCGCCGCTCCCGTCGCCGGGACTTCCCTCCCGAGCGTCCCCGAGGTGTCCGCCCCGAAGGCTTCCGTGGCCCCGAAGGCCGACGTCACTCCGACCGAGGACATCGCCGCGCCCGAAGCCGACCCGATCGCGCGCGCCGAGCTCAACATCCTCCCGCCCGAGCGCCCGAAAATCGTGGCCGCGCAGACCTGGGAAAGCGACGGCTTCACCGCCAGCGACGCCCGCCCCGAGCGTCCCCGCCGCGAGGAGCGCGCCGAATCGAGCGAACCGCTCGACGCCGCGTCGATCCCCGAGAAGTTCCTCTACGTCCGCCCCGGCGTGACGTTCGTTCCGACCGATCCGCGGAAGTGGGGCCCGGGCCGGCGCGACCCGGCGCCGGAGCGCAAGCCGGAAGGCTTCGCCCCGCGCGAGGCCGCCCACGCATCGGCGGCGCCGGCCGCAGCCCGCGACGAGGCCCCGCGCAAGTCGGGCGGGCTCTTCGGCTGGATCAAGTCGCTCTTCGGCGGCGGCGACGCCGAGACGGCCACCGCCGGCCAGGCCGGCGATCACCGCGGCCACCGTGCCCGCCACGATGCCAGCGAAGGCGGCCAGCGCCCGCATCGCGGCGGCGGCCGTCGCCGCCGCGGCGGTCGCGGTCGCGGCGGGCCGGGCGCGCCTCGCGGCGACCGGAGCCCCGGCTCGGCCACTTGATGCTTGCCAGCGCCGCGCGGCCACCGCGCATTATCGAGGCGTCCGCTCCGGCGGGCGCCTTTTTTCTTCTCCGGCGCGGGGCAACGGGGCACGCCCCGGATTCCTGAACTTCCAACCGACAATCTTCCGCGATGGCAGACCTCATCGTCCAGGGCGGCAAGCCCCTCAGCGGCACCATCACGCCCTCCGGCAACAAGAACTCCGCGCTCCCGATCCTCTGCGCGACCCTGCTGACCGACGAGCCCGTCACGCTTCTCAACGTCCCGAACATCACCGACGTCGAGAAGCTCGTGAACTTCTTCGGCGAGCAGGGCTCGCGCATCGCGTGGGACCGCGACGCGGGGCGGCTTGAGGTCGACCACTCGTCCTTCGACGCGCGGCGCCTCAACGGTGAGCTGCCGGCCGGCATGCGCTCGTCGGTGCTGCTCTTCGCGCCGCTGCTGCACCGGCTGAAGAAATTCACCCTGCCGTCGAACGCGAAGGGCTGCTCGCTCGGCATCCGCGAGCTCGACCCCCACCTGGAGATCCTCGGTCACCTCGGCGCGAAGGTCTCCTCCGCGCGCGGCGACCTGAAGCTCGCGCTCTCCAGGCGCTTCCGGGGCACGCGGCACTGGCCGGACTACATGTCCGTGACCGCGACGGAGAATTTCGTCATGGCCGCGGCGCTGGCCGACGGCGAGTCCGTGCTCATCAACGCCGCCAGCGAGCCGCACGTGCAGGACCTCTGCGCCGTGCTCGCCGGCATGGGCGCCGACCTCGGCGGGATCGGCACGAGCATGCTCACCGTGCGCGGCGTGAAGGCCCTGCGCGGCGGCACGTTCCGGATCAACACCGACCACCACGAAGTCGTCACCTTCCTCGCCTTGGGCGCGATCACCGGGGGCGAGGTGCGGGTGAAGCACTCGCTCCCGCAGCATTTCGACCTCATCGCGCGCTCGTTCGCCAAGCTCGGCGTCGAGGTCGGCCACCGCGGCGACACCGCCTTCGTGCGCCGGAACCAGAAGCTGGTCGTCGAGCAGCCGTTCACGACGAACTTGCTGCCCAAGATCGAGGCCGCGCCGTGGCCTTATTTTCCGGTCGACCTCCTGCCCTGCATGATCGCGCTCGCCGTCCGCGCCGAGGGCGCGGTCATGTTCTGGAACAAGGTCTACGAGGGCGGCTTCACCTGGATGTCGGAGCTCTCGAAGTTCGGCGCCCACGTCGTCGTGAGCGATCCCCACCGCATCACCGTCTTCGGCCACAAGCCGCTGCGGCCCACGACGGTCGAGGCCCCGTACATCATCCGCGCCGCGGTCGCCCTCTACATGGTCGCCGCCAGCGTCAAGGGGCGCTCCGTGGTGAAGAACGCCGACACCATCAAGCGCGCCCACCCGCGCTTCGTGGAGAACCTCCGCTCCCTCGGCGCGGAGGTGGAGTGGAAATAGGATTTTCGACTTCGGACTTTCGGTTTTCGATTCCTCCCGCGCAGCGATCCCCCGTCCCCCCCGCGCCCCCGTGACCCAACCGAAAATCGAGAATCGAAAATCGAAAATTGCGCCCGGCGCGGCCGGGGCCACGGGACTCGGCTTCATCACCCAGGCCCTTTCCGCCCCCGCCTCCCCGACGGAGGCCGCGCTCCGGCCGCTGTCCTTCGCGGATTTCGCCGGGCAGCCGAAGACGGTCGAGCGGCTCAAGGTGATGGTCGGCGCCGCCCGCCGCCGCGGGGAGCCGCTCAACCACATCCTGCTCTCGGGTCCGCCGGGCCTCGGCAAGACGACCCTCGCGTTCATCCTCGGGCAGGAGCTCGGCCGGAACGTGCGCGTCACCTCCGGCCCCGTGGTCGAGAAGGCCGGCGACCTCGCCGGGCTGCTCACCAACCTCGAGGAGGGCGACCTGTTGTTCATCGACGAGATCCACCGCATCCCGAAGACGGTCGAGGAGTACCTTTACTCGGCGATGGAGGACTTCCGTCTCGACATCATGATCGACCAGGGGCCGAACGCGCGCAGCGTGCGCCTCTCGATCCCGCGGTTCACGCTCGTCGGCGCCACCACCCGCGCCGGGCTCCTGACGGCGCCCCTCCGCTCGCGGTTCACCCTGAACACGCGGCTCGACTACTATGACCGCCCCACCCTCGAGAGCATCGTCCGCCGGAGCTGCCAGCTGCTCAAGGTCGACCTCGACGAGGGCGGAGCGAAGGAGATCGCCGGGCGCGCCCGCGGCACGCCCCGCATCGCGAACAACCTCGTGAATTTCGTCCGCGACTACGCCTCGGAGAAGGCGGAGGGGAAGATCACCCGGCCGGTCGCGGCCGCGGCGCTCGAGCTGCTCGAGATCGACGCCGCCGGGCTGGACGAGATGGACAAGCGCGTCCTCCGGCTCATAGCCGAGCACCACGCCGGCGGGCCGGTCGGGCTCGGGACGATCGCGATCGCCGTCGGCGAGGAGGCCGACACGCTCGAGGAGGTCCACGAGCCGTTCCTTATCCAGGAAGGCTACCTGGCCCGCACCGCCCAAGGGCGCGTCCTCACGCCCAAGGGCTACCACGCGATCGGGCTCAAGCCGGCGACCGACTCACAGCCGACCCTGCTGTGAGCGCCATGGTTCTTCCGGCCTGCGCCGGGAGAGTCGGTGGCCCTGGAGGTTTGGTGGCGCTGGAGATTTGGTGGCGCGCGCCGTCCCGGCGCGCCCACCGATCGCTGACCGGGGAACCGGCCAACGCGCCCGGAGGTCGCGTTCCACCAACAGCCGCCGGCCCCCGGGGGCGCCTTCGTCCGGTCTCATCCAACCAGCCGGAACACCGTGATCTCCGGCCGGACGTTGAAACGCACGCGCAGCAGGTGCCCGAGCCCGCGGTTGATGTACAAGCGCCGCCCGCCCGACAGCACGAATTCCCCGGCGGTGTAGCGCCGGTTCTTCACTGGCAGCAGCGGCGGCGGCAGGAACGGCGGCTTGCACTGGCCGCCGTGGGTGTGGCCGGCCAGCACCCAGCCCGAGAAATCGCCCCAGCCCGCGAGGTCACAGGCGTCGGGATTGTGGCAGAGAACGATATAAGGCGCGGCCGGCGCCCGCACCACATCGAGCTCCAGCCGGTTCGCCCACAGATCGTCGAGCCCCGCCAGGCGCAGTCCGGCGCAATCGACCGACTCGTTGCGCAGGACGGCTATCCCCTCGGCCGCAAGAATGCCCGCGACCTCGACCGCCACTTCCGACTGCCGGCACCCCTCGCCGTAGTCGTGGTTGCCCAGGGCGGCGACCGTCGCCGCCGTCCCGCGCGGCAACGCCGGCGCAAGCCGGCGAAACTGCTCCAGCGTCGCGCGGCCGGCGTAGGTGATGAAATCGCCCGTGTACGCGACGACGTCGGGCTGCAGCGCCTGCACCTGGGCGAACGCGCGCCGGAGAAACTCGTCGTCCACCTGCGGCCCCGCGTGGACGTCGCTGATTTGCACGAGCACACGGCCGGCCCATCCCTTTGGCAGCCCCGGGACTGGCATTTCCCGTCGCACGAGCTCCAGCCAGGTCGGCTCGGCCCGCCACGTGTACCCGCCCATCGCCGCACCGGCGGCCAGCGTGCCGAGGATGAATCTGCGGCGCGTCAGCCCCGGCTTCATCCTGTCGTTTCCTCTCCGCCCATTCCCGGCGGCCTCCGTCTCGCCAAGCCCGCCGAGGCCGGACCGCCGGCGCTTTTCGAGAGCGGCAGCGGCCCAGGCCCCGACGGGCGAGGCACACACCTCCTAGTCCGACTGGCGGGCTGGAGAAAGGAACACATGGCCGGCAAGCGCCGCCCACCCGCGGCGGCAGGCGAAGACAAGGAGCGCGAGCGCGAGGATCACCGCGGCCATCAGGGCGCCTTCGGTCACGGTGGCGGCCCACGTCCAGCCGAACGAATCCAGGCCCGCCAAGCGGTCGGGCGCCCCGGCGCCGGCGAGGAACGCGACCAGGTACAAGGCCGCGAGCCCGAGCAGGACATCGGTCATCCCGAGCAGGGCGATCTGCAGCAGGTCGGAGAATCCCACGGCCGCCGCCGCGCAATACACGAGCCAGGCCATGCCGGTCAGGGCGACCTTGATCCAGGTTGCGTCACGCAGCGCCGCCGCCGCGTCCGCCCAGACGGCACGACCCCCCGCCCGCGCCGCCGCGCTGGCCGCGGCGAACGCCACCACCCAGCAGGCCACCCCGGCGGCCATGCCCGCGATTTCCGCCGGCGACTGGAAGCCCATCAGCGCCGCCCAGAATGCGCTCGTCGCCGCGCACAGCATCCCCCGCAGGGTCCAGCCCGGCAGCTCCGCCCGGAATTCCGGCGACGCGAGCAGGGCCTTCACGACCGGGCCTCCGTGCGGGGCGCGACGGGCGCGTCGGCACTCATTTCCAGTGAGTACCAGTTGATCCGCCGGGTGGCCCACATGATGAGCGCAAGGGCCGCAAAGAGCGCGCCCGTGCCCGCGAGCAAGGCGTAGTCCTGCGACTGGAGCACGAAGTACAGATATCCGTACGTCGCGCCGAGCCCTCCGCCGATCACGAGCGTGCGGCGTCCGGTCCGGAGGAAGCTCCAGGCGTAGAGCGAGACCAGCAGCGTGCACGCGCCCGCGGCGAGCCCGTAGGCGAGCCCCGTCGCCAGGAATTCCGACAGCGCCAGGAACCCGAGGAAGAAGAGGCACAGCGCCGCGCCCACCATCGCGTACTGCAGCGGGTGGATCCGCAGCGCGGCCGTGACCTCGAATAGGAAGAATACGGCGAACACCAGGACGAAGAACAGCACCCCGTATTTCTGCGCCCGCTCGGCGAGCCGGTACCCGTCGACGGGCTTGTCGAAGGCGACGCCCAGAGCCGAGGTGCCGAACCTCCCGATGTGCTCGCGCGCGTTCCCCTCCCGGCTGCTCCAGGCAAAGGGATACTCGCGCCCGAACGGGCCCATCGCCCACTGCGCGGTGAATCCGCTCTCCGTGATCTCGCGCATCGCCGGAAGGTGGGCGCCCGTGAACGACGGATCCCGCCACGCCGAGGAGACCGTGACCTCCGTCTGCCGTCCGACCGGGGCGAACTCGAGCCGGCCGCTGCCCTGCAGGCCCATCGCGATGGAATAGTCGACTCGCTTGCCCGGGCCGGCGCCGCCGACGGCCGCAGCCAGCCCGAGCCCGGGGGCTTCGCTCGAACCGTTGGCCTCGACCGCGACGGCCTCGCCGCCCCACCGCACGACCGGCGAGGCCCGCAGGCGTCGCAGGTCGGATGTGCCGAAGCACAGGCGCGCCTTCTCCCAGTGGTACACCGTGTCCGGCAGCTCGTCGCCCGGAACCGCCACCCGGAACGACCCGGTGATCTCGATCTTTGCGCCATAGACGACCGCCTCGAAAATCCCGCGATACCGCACTTCAGGGTCGAGTCGGGCGGTGATGCGCAGCTCCTCCGGGAGGAAGTAGAGATGTCCTCCGTTCGTCTGGGTCTCCTCCTTCGCGAACACCTTTCCCGTCGCGTCCTTCCATTCGCTCGTCCGCTTCGTCGTCTGGACCCACGGCACGACCAGAACCGGCCCGACGATGAGCTGGGACTGCCCCCAGGTCTCGGCGATTTCGCGGGTCGCCTGCTCCTGGTAACCCTGGCGCTCCCGCAGAACCCCACGCGTCATTTTCAGTGGCACGTGCAGCAGGGCGGTCAGGAGAAGGATTCCGGCGATCTTGAGGAACACCGAGAGCCGCCGCGCGCCGGAGCTGGGAATCAGGGGAGGTTGGCTCACTTCCATGCGTCGATCCTGCCCGTCGGCCATGAAACCTTGATGAAGCGTCCATGAAATCCGTCGGTGCCGAGGGGAGCGGCGTGGCAGGCACCGCGGTGGCACGCGATGGTGGTGCGCGCCGGCCCGGCGCGCCGGCCGATGACCGCGGCGGATCGCCCCTCCCACGACCGCCCCGCGCGCCGATCAGTCCACCAGCGGAATCGCCAGCACCGCCCGCGCGCCGCCTTCCGGCCGATTGGACAGCGCCGCCTCGCCCGCGTGCAGCTGGGCGATTTCCCGCACGAGCGCCAGGCCGAGCCCGGTGCTCTTCTTGCCGGAGGCCGGGCGCGGCAGGGAATAGAATCGGTCGAAGACCCGCGGCAGCGCGTAGTCCGGCACGCCGGGCCCGGCGTCCTCGACGCTGAACTCCATGCGTCCATCCCGGCGCGAAATCCGCAACGCCACCTCGGCGCCGCGCGGCGAGAATTCCACGGCGTTCTGCAGCAGGTTGGCCAGCGCCTCGCGCAGCAGCACGCGCTCGCCGCGGATCGTCCCGGCGGCGACGGCCTCCACGCGCAACCTCACGCCCGCCGCCTCCGCGGCCGGGCGCACGCCGCCGGCGGCCTCCTCCGCCAGCGCCTCCGCCTCGATGACTTCGACCTGCGCCAGGGCCTTGCGCGCCTCCAGCGAGGAGAGCTCCAGCAGCCGGTCCACGATCGCCTGGATCCGCGCCGACTCGCTCCGGATGTTCTCGAGGAACTTCCGCCGCTGCTCGACGGGCATCTCCTCGCCCAGCAGCTCGGCCGCGCCGCGGATCGCGGCGAGCGGGGCCTTGACCTCGTGCGCCAGGGCCTGGGTGTAGCGCTCCGCGTGCTTCCGCCCCTCGAGCGCATCGCGCATTTCCTCGAACGCGGCGCCGAGGTCCTGGAGCGTGCGCCCCGGCAGCCGCGGCCGCGCCGGCCGCCCGCCGTCGCGCACCGCGCGCGCGTAGCCCGTGAGCCGCTCGAGCGGGGCGACGACCCACGAGGCGACCAGCATCATGACGATCAGCACGGCCACGCCGCCGACCGCGGCGCCGAAGAGAAGCTTCCGCCGCGCGGCGGCGACGAGCGCGTTGACCCCGCGGGTGGGCTTGCCGACCGTGAGCGCGCCAACGATCCGCCCGTCCTTCCGGATCGGCGCCGCGACGTAGATCACCTGCGTGTCGTCGTCGCCCGGGACGTCGCGCGTCGAGCGGGCCCCGTACTCGCCCCGCAGGGTGCGCACGACGTCGTTCCACCGGGAGTAATCGCGGCCCTCGTCGCGGCCGAGCGAGTCGAAGACCACGCGGCCGGCGGCGTCCGTGACGTAGATGCGCAGGTCCACGCCGGTCTTCCGCAGCGTGAAGATGCGCGCCTCGAACTCGCGGCCCTGCGCCGCCCGCACCGCGCGGCGCAGCGCCGATGCGTCGACCTGCTCCTCGACGACCTCGTTCTCCACGAACGCCGCGAGCACCGCCGACGTGTCGACCAGCGATTCTTCCATCGACTCCAGGTACCGCGGCCGGACCTGCTCGAGCGCCTTGTGGGTGAGGTACCAGCCGCCGGCGCCGTACACCGCCAGCAGCACGAGCAGGAGCCGCAGCCGGAGGCTCACGTCTCCTCCCGCAGCGAGTAGCCCAGGCCGCGGTGCGTGACGATCGGGTCCGACTCCGGCGCCGCGGAGCGGAGCTTCGCCCGCACGCTCTTGACGTGCGCGTCCACCGTGCGGTCGAGCGCCGCGCCGGGGTCGTCCCACGCGGCCTGCATGAGCTGGTCCCGGCTGAAGACGCGCCCGGGCGCCGCCACGAGCGTCGCGAGCAGCCGGTATTCGTTGCGGGTCAGGTCGAGCGCCTGCCCGCGGTAGCTGATCCGGCACCGGGCGTCGTCATGCTGCCAGGGCCCCGCCGCGGCCGGCGGCTTCGCGGCGGCGCTGGCCCGGCGGAGGACCGCCCGGACGCGGGCCGTCAGCTCGCGCGGGCTGAACGGCTTCGCGAGATAGTCGTCCGCGCCGAGCTCGAGGCCGACGATCCGGTCCACCTCGGCGCTCCGCGCCGTCAGGAAGATCACGGGCACCTCGTGCCGCGCGCGGATCTTCCGGCAAACGTCGAAGCCGCTGCCGTCCGGCAGGCCCACGTCGAGCACCACAAGCGCGACGGGCTCCGCCGCGAGCGCCGCGAGCGCGTCGCGACCCGTCGTCTTCCACACCGGCGCGAACCCCTCGGTCCGCAGGGCGTACGTGATGGTTTCGGCGATGCTGGCCTCGTCTTCGACCACGAGGACCGTCTGGCGCGCGGGCGGCATGGCTCGATTTCCCTGACCGACTCGCGCGACCAGGGAAACCACAAATTTCAGGCGCCGACGCTCGCGTTGCGCGCCCGGCAGCCACCGGCCGGGCCCGCCGCCCGAGGTCGCAAGCGCGGGCGGTCCGCTCCGGCCGGCTTCCCCGGTGCCGGATTCGAAACGGCCCGCCCGGGGGTCGGCCCCGGCCACCATGACTTTCTTCCTATATCGCCAGCCCGGCCCGGAATGCTAGGCTGGCAGGATGCAGGATCCCCGCACCGAGGCCGAGCGGATCGGCGCACGCTATGGCGCGTTCGCGTTCGCGAGCATCATCATCTCGTGCTTCGCCGGCTTCTATTTCAACCAGCGGATGTACTTCAACAACGCCGCCGCCGTCCCGCTCACCTTCGGGCTCGGCGCGGCCTATGCCACCATCGGCATCCTCGGCGGCGCCTGGATCGACAGCCGGACCCGGCCGCTCTACGGCGCCGTCTATTACATCGTCCAGTGCGCGGTGCTCACGGCCATGGTGGTGTACAGCCCGATCCGCGGCTTCTTCGGCATGATCGTCCTGCCGGTCGCCAGCCAGTCGATCTTCGACCTCCGAGCCCGCTGGTCCACGCTGGTCTGCCTGTACCTGTTCGCCTTGAACGTCGGCGTCTGGGCCGGTCCGTTCGGCTGGTCCGGCGCGATGCAGGCGGTGCTGAACTACTCGGCCGGATTCGCCTTCACGATCCTCTTCAGCATCATCACGAAGCAGGCCCTGCTGGCCCGCGACCGCGAGGAGGGACTCCGACGCGAACTCGAAACCGCGAACGCGCAGCTCCGGGCCCACGCCGCGCAGGCCGAGGAGCTCGCCACGACGCGGGAGCGCAACCGCGTGGCCCGCGAGATCCACGACGGCGTCGGGCACTACCTCACCGTGGTGAAAACCCAGCTCGACGCGGCGGCGGCGCTGCTGCCCTCCGACCCCGGCCGCGCCCGGGACGCGGTCGACAAGGCCGCCCGGCTCACCCACGACGCCCTCGAGGACGTCCGCCGCTCGGTCGGCACGCTCCGGGCCGACGCCCCGCGCCCGCCGCTGCCCGAAGTCCTGCGCGCGCTCGCGGCCGACGCGTCGCCCGTGCCGGACCTGCGCGTCGAGGGCATCCCCCGCCCGCTCGCCGCCGCCGCCGAGCATGCGCTGTTCCGCAGTGCGCAGGAAGGGCTGACGAACCTCCGGAAGCACGCGCGCGCCACGGCGGCGACCCTGACGCTCGACTTCCGCGACCCGCGCCGCGTCCGCCTCGAGCTGGCCGACAACGGCGTCGGCGGGAACGGCCCCCAGCCGGGCGGCTTCGGCCTGCGGGGCCTCCGCGAGCGGACCGAGGTCCTGGGCGGCCGGATGGACGCCGGGCCCGGACCCGCCGGCGGCTTCCGCCTGGCCGTGGAGTTGCCGTCGTGAAGAAGCTCCGCATCCTGCTGGCCGACGACCAGTCGCTTTTTCGCGAGGCGCTCCGCACGCTCCTCGCGCTGCAGCCCGACTTCGAGATCGTGGCCGAGGCCGAGAACGGCGAGCGCGCGGTGGCGCTGGCCAAGGTCCACAAGCCCGACGTCGTGCTCATGGACCTCCGCATGCCGATCATGGGCGGCGTCGAGGCGACCCGCCGCCTCGTGCAGGCCCAGCCGGCTGTGCGCGTCGTCGTGCTCACGACCTTCGACGAGGACGAGGAAGTCTTCGAAGCCCTGCGGGCCGGCGCGCTCGGCTACCTGCTGAAAGCCTGCTCCGCCGACAAGCTCTGTGAATCCGTCCGGGCCGCCGCAAAGGGCACTTCGGTTCTCGAGCCGTCGGTCGCCGCGCGCATGATGGCCGGCCTCACGCGCCTGGCCGCGCACGAGGGGCGAAAAGTTTCCCAGCCGCTCGCCGACCCGCTCTCGGACCGCGAGCTGGCGGTGCTCAAGCGGCTGGCCGACGGCCGGAGCAACAAGGAGATCGGCGCCGAACTGGGCATCACGGAGGGCACGGTGAAGAATCACATGACGAACGTGCTCGGGAAGCTCAGCGTGCTCGACCGCACGCAAGCCGCGCTCCGCGCGCGGGAACTCGGCCTGATCTAGGCGGACCCGCGATGGTCATGGCGGCGGCCGTCCCCCCCCATGACCCCGGCGGTGACTTCGGTGCGATGCGGAAGGCGGCCGGCGACTGGTAAGGTCGACGCACCCTCCCGCCGCCATGCCCGTCGCCTCCGAAATCCTCGCCGCCCTTCGCCAGCTCCGTCGCGCCCCCGGGTACGTCGCGCTGGCGATCGCCACCCTTGCCGTCGGACTCGGCGCCAACGTCGCGATCTTTTCCATCTTCCGCTCGATCGTCCTCCGACCGCTGCCGTTTGCCGATCCGGCGCGGCTTGTCGCACTGAGCTCCACCAATGCCGCCAAGGCGCTGGCGATGCCGTCGCTTTCCGCCAGCGATTTCCGGGATCTCAAGGCCCGCGCCCGCTCGTTCGCCGCGCTCGCCGCCCACCGCCCGAATTTCGTCACCTACCAGCCCGACACCGGAGACGCCCGGCAACTCGTCGGCGCGATGGTCACGGAGGACTTCCTTTCCGTCCACGGCGTGCCCCCCGCGCTCGGACGCGGCTTCGCCCCGGGCGAATTCAGCTTCGCCGCGCCGCGCGTCGCGCTCCTCAGCCATGCGGCCTGGCGCCGGCATTTCGGCGAGCAACCGGAGGTGCTCGGCCGGGTGGTCCGCCTGGACGACCAGCCGACCACGATCGTCGGCGTGATGCCCGCGTCGTTCCGCGAGCCTGAATTCGTCGACCTCTGGGTGCCGTTTCCCGTCGAATCGCCCGAGAACCTGGCCCGCGATTCGCGGTACTGGACCACCACGGGCCGGCTCGCCGCCGGCGTCGAGCCGTCGACCGCGCAGGCGGAGCTCGCGGCGCTGGCCGACAACCTCGCCCGCGAGTATCCCGCCACCAACCGCGGCTGGTCCTTCGTCGTTTCGCCGCTGCTCGAGCACCGGACAGGCGAGCTGCGCCGGTCGCTCGGCATGCTCGTCGGCGCGGTCGGTCTCGTGCTCCTCGTCGCCTGCGTCAACCTCGCCAACCTCCTGCTCGCCCGCGGGGTCGCGCGCATGCCGGAGTTCGCTGTCCGTCTCTCGCTTGGGGCGACGCCGGGGCGGCTCGCGCGCGGCGTGGTCTGGGAAAGCCTGCTGCTGGCGCTCGCCGGCGGCGGCCTCGGCGCCGCGCTCGTCGCCGCGGGGCTGCCGTGGCTGGCCGGGCGCCTGCCGCCCGGCCTCGTCGCCCGCTCGCAGTCCATCGCGGTCGACGGCGGCGCGCTGGCGTTCGCGCTCGCGGCTTCCGTCGCGACCGGCCTGGTCTTCGGGCTCGTCCCCGCCTGGCAGGTGCTGCGCGCGGACGTGAACGAGACCCTGAAGTCCGGCGGTGCGCGCGCCGGCACCGGGCGGTTCGCGGGCCGGGCCCAGGCGGCGCTCATCGCGGGCCAGGTCGCCCTGACGCTCGTGGTCCTGTCGGGCGCCTCGCTGCTCGTGCGGAGCCTGCTCAACCTGCAGCGCACCGACCCAGGGTTCGACCCGCGCGGCGTGCTCACCCTGCGCGTCGCCCCGCCCGAGAGCCGGTGGCAGGATTTCGCCGCGCTCGCCCGTTACTACGACCGGCTGGTCGAGGCGGTCCGCCGCGTGCCCGGGGTCGAGTCCGCCGC
>DASPMS010000111.1:0-2435 GCA_035626915.1 Opitutaceae bacterium | reverse complement strand
GTGAACGCGCGCTCCTGCGTGAACGGCCCCCCCGGCGCCGCCCGCAGCATGAAGAAGCTCACGGTGACGATGATGAAGAGCACCGGGATGGCCTGCAGGAGGCGGCGAAGCGCGAAGCGGAGCATCGGGGCGGTTGTTGGGAAGGGTTATTGGGCCGGGACGGCCGTCCTGCAAGTGGGCAGGTGCCGGGCGGCACCGCGGGATCGTCCAAAAGTCTGTCGCATATGCGACAGACTTTTGGCATCGAGGGCCGCGCCGTGCCGAGCAATACGCCTTCTCCAGGCCGCACGGAGCCGGCCTCCTGGGGGCGGCTGGGATCGCGTCGCGAGCCGGCCGAATGTCTGTCGCATATGCGACAGACTTTTGGCATCGACCGTCCCGCTCGATGCTGAGCGTCTTGGGGGGTGGACTCCCTCGATAGGCGGGAGACGTGACGGAACCGGCCCGCTTACCGCGGACGAAGCATCGAGTCCCGACGGGCCTTGAACTCGGAGCCGGGCTTCCATTCCGGCCACTTGTCGCCCTCGGAGATCAGCCACGCCACCTGCAGGAGAAAGCCGCCATCCTGGACCATGCCGTCGTACGTCCAGTCGGGCTTCACCTCGTCGCTGACCTTGTGGTAATCGGCCGCGATGAACTCGTCGGCCTTGGCCTTGCCCCAGCCCGCCGGGCGCCCGACATAGGTGGTGCCGTTGCCGGGATAGAACGCGGGGATGCCGACCTTCGCGAACTCGAAGTGGTCGCTGCGGTAAAAGAAGCCCTTCTCGGCGTTCGTGTCGGGAATGAGCTTGAGCCCCTCGGCGTCGGCGACCCGCTGGGCGAGGTCGTCGATCGTGGAATTGCCGTGGCCGATGATCTCGACGTCGGACACGCGGCCCCACTGGTTGGAGCCGTCGACGTTGAGGTTCGCGAGGGTCTTCTCCGGCGGGTAGAGCGGGTTCTGCGCATAGTACTGCGAGCCGAGCAGCCCCTGCTCCTCGGCCGTGACGAAGGCGAACAGGAACGAGCGCTTCGGCGGGACGGGCAGGGCGGCGAGGACACGCGCCATCTCGAGGACCGTCGCGGTGCCGCTGGCGTTGTCGAGCGCGCCGTTGAAGATCTGGTCGCCCTCGCGCTTCGGGTCACGCCCGAGGTGGTCCCAGTGCGACGAGACGATGATGTACTCGTCCTTCAGCTTGGGATCGGAGCCGCGGAGCAGGCCGAGCACATTGCGCGACGCGACGTCGCGGACGGTATTCTCGACGGTGAAATGCGCCTTCGCGTTCAGGGCGACCGGCCGGAAGTCCTTCGTGAGCGCCTGCTTCTTGAGCGCCCCGAAATCATGGCCCGCCGCACCGAAGAGCTTCTGCGCGGTCTCGAGGGTGATCCAGGCCTCGACGGCGCACTTGTCGGCGTTGCCATTGGGCGAACGGAGCCCGAAGTTCTCGCGGCCCCAGCTGCCGACGACGACCGCCCACGGATAGGCGGCGGGAATCGTCTCGTGGACGATGAGGCAGGCGGCGGCGCCGAGCTCGGCGGCCTTCTCGTACTTGTACGTCCAGCGGCCGTAATAGGTCATGGCGTTCCCCTTGAACATCGACGCATCGAGCTTCGCCGGGTCCTTCGGATCCGGGATCGCGGGATCGTTGATGAGCATGACCACGGTCTTGCCGCGGACGTCGAGGCCCTTGAAGTCATCCCAGCCGTACTCGGGCGCCTGCACGCCGTAGCCGACGAAGACGACGTCCGAATCCTTCACGGTGGTGCTCGGGGCGGTGCGGCGGGAGAACGCGACGATGTCGTTGATGTGCTGGAGCGGCATCTCCCGGCCCGCGACGGTGATGCTCGCGGTGGCCTTGGTGTTGATGCCGACGATCGGGACCTCCTGGACCCAGCTGCCGTTCGGGTTGCCGGGCTGGAGGCCGGCGGCCGCGAGCGCACCCCGGAGGTAGGCGACGGTCTTGTCCTCGCCGGCCGATCCGGGGCCACGGCCCTCAAATTCGTCCGAGGCGAGGACGGCGACGTGCTGCTTGATGCGGTCGCCGCTGAGGGCGTCCACCGCGGGCCGGATGCCCGCGAGATCGGATGCAGCGGCGGCAAGGGGAAGGAGCAACGCGAGGGCGGAGAGCTTAGTTTTCATGCAGGTGGACGTTTTTGTAGTAGCGAGTCCAGAGGGCATCGGCCTGCCAACCCTGAACTTCCGGGCGGACGAGGAAGTTCTGCGAATTGAAATACAGCGGGATGAGCGGCAGGTCCCCGAGGAGCAGGGCCTCGGCGTCGTGGAGCAGCCGCCGGCGCGCGCTCGGATCGGACGACTGCCGCGCGGCCGCGACCGCGGCGTCGTACCGGTCGTCGCTCCAGCGGGAATAGTTGCCGGCGCCGCCCGTCGCGAAATCGAGGAACAGGTCGAACGGACTGTCGTAATCGGGAATCGCCGTGATGAACCCGAGGTCGTA
>DASPMS010000110.1:0-34898 GCA_035626915.1 Opitutaceae bacterium | reverse complement strand
GGTCGGCGCGATCGTCGCCGGCGCCAAGACCGGCAAGATCGGCGACGGCAAGGTGTTCGTCCTGCCGCTCGAACAGGTCGTGCGCATCCGCACCGAGGAGGCCGGCGAAGCCGCCCTCTAGTCTTTTCCCCATCGCTGTGTTGCGAACCCGGCGCCCCGCGGCGCCGGGTTCTTTTTTGGCGGGTGCGCGTCGGGGAATCCCCGGGGCGAATCTAATCCGCTATTACAGAGAACATTCTGGCCGCGTCCGGGCCGGCGCGGCTATTGCTCCCCGGTCCCCGCGCGTTACACTGCCTCCGCACCCTTTTCCCCCCCCATGGCCCAGCCCCGCAAAGTCGCCATCCTCACCGCCGGCGGACTCGCCCCGTGCCTCAGCGCCGCCGTCGGCGACTTGATCAGCCAGTACACGGCCGTCGCGCCCGACATCGACATCATCTGCTACCGGTCCGGCTACAAGGGGCTGCTCCTCGGCGACTCGATCCAGGTCACGCCCGACCTCCGCGCCCAGGCCGGCATCCTCCGCAAGTACGGCGGCAGCCCCATCGGCAACAGCCGCGTGAAGCTCACCAATGTGAAGGACTGCGTGAAGCGCGGTCTCGTGAAGGAGGGCCAGGATCCCCAGCAGGTCGCGGCCGAGCAGCTGCGGAAGGACGGCGTGGACGTCCTCCACACGGTCGGCGGCGACGACACGAACACCGCCGCCGCCGACCTCGCGGCGTTCCTGGCCAAGAACGGCTACGGGCTCTCGGTCGTCGGCCTGCCGAAGACCATCGACAACGACATCATCCCGATCCGCCAGAGCCTCGGCGCCTGGACCGCGGCGGAGCAGGGCGGGCATTTTTTCCACAATGTCGCGAGCGAGCAGGGGGCGAGCGGCCGGATGCTCATCGTCCACGAGGTCATGGGCCGGCACTGCGGCTGGCTGACCGGGGCGACCGCGCTCGAGTACCTGAAGCTGGTCGATTCGGGCGAGTACGTCCCCGGCCTCGGCCTCAAGCGCGAAAAATGGGAGATCCACGGCCTGTACGTCCCCGAGCTGCAGTTCGACCTCCACGCCGAGGCCGAGCGGCTGCGCGGCATCATGGACCGCCACGGCAACCTCAACATCTTCGTGAGCGAGGGCGCGTGCCTCGACGTGATCCTCGCCGAGATGCAGTCGCGCGGCGTCACGCCCGACCGCGACGCCTTCGGGCACGTGCGGCTGGACGCCATCAATGTCGGCAAGTGGTTCGGCGAGCAGTTCGCCAAGCTGGTGAAGGCCGAAAAGGTGCTCGTGCAGAAATCGGGCTATTTCGCGCGGTCCGCGCCGGCGAACGCGGCCGACCTGGCGCTGATCAAGCGCTGCGCCGACCACGCCGTGGAGTGCGCGCTCAGCGGCCGGTCGGGCCTGGTCGGCGAGGACGAGCAGCGCGGCGGTCTGCTGCGGGCGATCGAGTTCCCCCGAATCAAGGGCGGGAAGCCCTTTGACGTGAGCCACCCCTGGTTCCAGGGCATGCTCACGCGCCTCGGCCAGAAGGCCGTGCCGGCGAAGGCGGCGCATCACTGATCCCCGGGGCGTGACCTCGGTGCGGGACGGGCCTCGTCAGCCGCGGGCCCGTGCCGGTTTTTCGCGCACGTGGTGAAGCCGTCCCCCGGCTTGTGACCGGGAACTCGCGGCTGATTCTCCCGCGGCGTCGCGCCTCGTTCATTAGTGAACCCGCGCGGCCGCCACTATGCCGCGCGCGCCCAAGTATCGGCTGGCGGGCCTGGGGGGCGTTCCCTACAGAAAGGCCCTTTCATGAATCCTGCTGAATATCTGAACGCCGCCTTCGGCCTGAGCGGCAAGGTGGCCGTCGTCATCGGAGGCACGGGCGAGCTCTGCGGCGCCATGGCCGAGGGCCTGGCGGGCGCCGGCGCCGAGGTCGTGATCGTCGGCCGCAACGCCGAAAAGGCCGAAGCGCGCCTCAAGAAGATCGCCGCGGCGGGTGGCAAGGCCTGGTTCTTCTCGGCCGAGGCCACCAACCGCGCCGAGCTGGAAAGCCTGCGCGACGCCGTGCTCAAGCGCTCCGGGCGGATCGACATCCTGGTCAACGGCGCCGGGATCAACTCCGCCACCCCGTTCTTCGATATCACGGAGGAGGAGTTCGACCGGATCCTCCGGGTGAACGTCAAGGGCGTGTTCCTCGGCTGCCAGGTGTTCGGCAAGTACCTCGTCGAGCGCGGGCAGGGGGGCTCGATCATCAACCTGGGTTCGATGTCCGGCATCGTCCCGCTCTCGCGCGTCATCACGTACTCCGCCTCGAAGGGCGCGGTGCACAACCTCTCCCTCAACCTCGCCCGCGAGTGGGCGACCGCCCGCGTGCGCGTCAACGTGCTCGTCCCCGGTTTCTTCCCGGCCGAGCAGAACAAGAAGATCCTCTCGCCCGACCGCGTGGCCAGCATCATGGGCCACACGCCGATGAAGCGCTTCGGCGAGGCTCGGGAGCTCATCGGCGCGACCCTGCTGCTCGCCTCCGATGCCGCGGGCTCGTTCATCACGGGGGAGGAGCTCATCGTCGACGGCGGCTACCACGCGATGACCATCTGACGCGGCGCCGGATGCCGCGCGGGCCCGCCCCGGGCCCGTCGGCCGCCTTCGACCCGCCCGCCCCCTGCCCATGTCCGCCATCAACTCTTTCCTCCTCCAGAACAACCTCCGCATCGCCGCGAACCCCTGCGTCTCGCCCGACTTCTGCCTCGATTGGTCGGCGCTCAGCGCGAAGCTTGTCTCGGGCGCCGTGCTGAAGGAATGGCCCAAGAGCCGCTTCGAGACCTCGGTCGGCACCTGGCTGCTGCTTGAGGACGAGGCGACGGGCGACCACGCGTGGCGGCTCGACGCGCGCGTGAAGGGGCATGCGGCGGACACGCTCGAGGGCGGGATTGCCCTCGGCGGCCGCCTGTACGTCTTCCCGGCCTCCTGGGCGAACCTGCTCCGACTGAAGAATCTCGTGCAGGAGCACGACGCCGGCTCGACGCTCTTCCCGACGGCCGGCGCGCGGCTCGGCCGCTCGACCCTCGGCGTGGGCGCGCGCTTCACCACGCTGCACTGGCCGGCGGTGGAGTGGGCGATGAGCGCCCTCGAGCTCGGCGTCACCGCCAACCAGAACTCGATCCCGCGCGAGCTGGTGTACGACGTCGACGCGATGCTCGAGCACCGCCTCGACACCGTGCCGTTCCCGTTCATCGGCACGAACGTGCCCGAGGGCCACCAGGGGCAGAGCGTCGAGGGCATGAGCCACGGCAGCGTGCTCTCGAAGCTGAAGACCGGCTTCCACCACCGCCGCATCGCGTGGTCCTTCAACGCCGACCACCAGCCGATTGGCGGGAAGTTCGACGCGCGCGAGGACGCGCTCGTCCGCGGCTGCCTGCTCGCCAGCTACATCACCTTCGACCTCTCGCCCGAGCTGGCGCTGAACCAGCCGGCGCCGGCGGGCATGATCCCCGCCGACGTCGTGGCGAAGGCTCGCGCCCGCGTCGCCGAGGCCGGGCTCCGCCTCGACGACGCGGCGTTCGGCAAGCTGCTGACGACGGTCTGGCCGTCGCTGCTCAAGATGAAGCGCCGCGACGAGAAGTACGCCGCGGCCCGGGCCGCCGCCTTCACCACCGACGTGGGCCGCGCCTACCTGCGCGAGCTTTCGATCGACGAGCTGCCGGGTCTGACCACCCCGGAGACCACCGCCGTGATGCTCGCGCTCTGCCAGGTTCTCGGGATGCCCGTGAACTTCGTGGCCCCGGCCTTCGGATTCCAGAAGAACACCCCGTACCCGGACAACGCCGCCCTGCAGAAGCTCATCGAGGCGCAGTGGGCCGTCTGCTCGAAGTTCGGGGTGAGCATCGGGTTCCACTCCGGCTCGGGGAAGTCGGCCGAGAATTACCAGGTCATGGGCCGCGTCACGGGCGGCGCGCTGGAGATCAAGACCAGCGGTCGGTACACCTACGAGATGGGCGTGGCGCTCTCGCAATCGCGGGACCCGCGCGACGCGGCCCTCTGGCGCGACTGGTACCGGTTCACGATCGACATGGCGGTCGCGGGCGCGTTCAGCGCGGACCCGACCGAGCAGATGATGGCGCGCGTGTTCATCACGACCGCGCTCGCCGCCGCCGGCCGGCCCGCCGAGGTGTTCGCGGCGCCGGCGGCCTGCCGCGCCGCGCTGGAGGCGCTGCCGCCGTCGGCCGACCACATGTTCTTCTTCGAGTACAACTTCCTCTACGTGCTCGCCGCCGACGGCCGCGCCGAGAAGGCCGCGCTCGGCGACCACACGCCGGCGGGCTACCGGCAGCGGGCGCGTTTCTACGCCATCAGCCCGGAGGCGCGCCTGAAGTATTCCCAGCGCGTCGCCGCCTACCTGATCTTCCTTGCCGAGCACACCGGGCTCGCGTCGAGGGAGCGTTGCGCGGCCGCCGCGAAGCTCCTGGCGGGCTACGCCAGCCTCGACGCGATGCTGGGCGACATCAGCCGCTGATCCGCCCGCGCGACCCTCCGCCACCCGAAAGCCCCATGAGCCGGCCCTTCATCCACGACGACTTCCTCCTCGCGACCGACGCCGCGCGCGACCTCTACCACGGCTTCGCCCAGTCCGAGCCGATCTACGACTACCACTGCCACCTGCCGCAGGCGCTCATCGCCGACAACCACCGCTTCGCGGACCTCGCGGAGATCTGGCTGGGCGGCGACCACTACAAATGGCGCGCGATGCGGTCCAACGGCGTGGCCGAGCGCGTGTGCACCGGCGACGCGTCGCCGCGCGAGAAGTTCGACGCCTGGTGCGCGGCCGTCCCGCACACGCTCGGCAACCCGCTCTACCACTGGTCGCACCTCGAGCTGAAGCGGTATTTCGGCATCGACGACATCATCAGCCCGCGGTCGGCCGACCGGATCTGGAAGCAGGCGAACGAGAAGCTCGCGACAATGCGCGTGCACGACATCCTCGCGGCGAACCGGGTCGCGGTCATCTGCACCACCGACGACCCGGCCGATTCCCTCGCCGACCACGCGCGCATCGCGCAGCTGGGGCTAAAGACGCGGGTTTACCCCACGTTCCGGCCGGACAAGGCGCTCGCGGTCAACAACCCGGCGGCCTGGAACCCGTGGGTCGAGAAGCTCGGCGGCGCGGCGAAGGTCGCGATCCGCACCTTCGACGACCTGCTCGGCGCGCTGAAGCAGCGCCACGACGATTTCCACGCGGCGGGCGGCCGGCTGTCGGATCACGGCCTCGAGACCGCCTTGGCCGAGCCCTGCACGGCCGCCGAGGCCGCCGCGATCTTCGAGGCGGCCCGGTCCGGCCGCGCGGCGAACCCGGGGGAGTGGGCGAAGTTCGGCTCGTTCCTCATGCTCGAGTTCGGCCGCTGGGACGCGGCCCGCGGCTGGACCAAGCAGCTCCACCTCGGCGCGATGCGGAGCAACAACACGCGGCTGTTCAAGCAGCTCGGGCCGGACACCGGCTTCGACAGCATCGGCGACTGGCCGCAGGCCCGCCCGCTCGGGCGCTACCTCGACGCCCTCGACTCCGGCGGCCAGCTCCCGCGGACGGTCCTCTACAACCTCAATCCGGCCGACAATTACGCCTTCGCGACGATGATCGGCAATTTCCAGGACGGGTCCGTCCCCGGGAAGATGCAGTTCGGCTCCGGCTGGTGGTTTCTCGACCAGAAGGAAGCGATGGAGTGGCAGATGAGTTCGCTCGCCAACCTCGGGCTGCTCAGCCGCTTTGTCGGCATGCTCACCGACTCGCGGAGCTTCCTGAGCTACACGCGCCACGAGTATTTCCGGCGCGTGCTCTGCAACCTCGTCGGCGGCTGGATGGAGCGGGGCGAGATCCCGGCCGACCGGGCGGAGGCCGGCGCCCTGGTGAAGAACATCTGCTTCGCCAACGCCCGCGCCTACTTCCGCCTCGACCTGCACGCGTCCTACTCGGGCTGATCGGCCCTGCCCAAGGTTCGTCGGGCTCGTCAGAAATTTGTCAAAGGCGGGCCCGGGGGGCCGGACGGCCCAGTCGCCGGATTTCCCCTTTTCATCGCCGCGCGCCGCTGCTGGCCTTCCGGCGATGCCAAAGCCGAGCCACCTCTCTCGTCTCCTTCGTCACGGCCTGGCGCTCGCCGCCGCCGGACTCGGCGCCGCGACGGGCGGCGCCCAGACGGTGATTTCCGGCGTGCTGAACGGCACGGTGATCACGGACAGCATCGAGATCGCCCCCGGCACCAGCGCCACCTTCACCGGCAACGCCGCGTTCACGGGCCCGACGGCGACGTTCGGGAACAACGCCGGACTCTACTGGCAGCAGCAAGGGATCCTGGCCGGGAAGGACCTGAGCATGGCCGCCGGCTCGTTCCTCTACCTCAGCGGGGCGAACCGGCAGATCACCTTCGATGCGGCGACCGCGGTCACGGGCGACATCACGATCTATTCCGACGGCAGCGCCGGCAACTTCATCACGAACCAGGGCACGATCACCCACAACGCCGCGTCGAACAGCGGCCAGATCTACGCCGACCTCTTCACGAACGAGGGCGCCATCAACGCGACGGCCGGCACGCTGTACCTCAATTATCCGTCGGCCGGGTACGACGCCGCGAACGCCGAGGGTGGCACCGTCACCGCCTCCGGGTCGGGCACGACGATCCATATCCGCGGCAATTTCGACAACGACGGCACCATCACGGCCCAGGGGTCCGCCATCGTCCGGTTCGACGGCGACAACACCACGGCGAACCTGGGCGAGGTCATCCTCGCCACCGGCGGGCGGGCGTTGCTCGACGGCAAGATCGTCAACACCTCCGCCACCCTGTCGGCCCCGACGGGCGGAGCCTTCGAGCTTCAGGGCGGCACGATCCTCGGCGGCACGATCGACAACGGCGCGCTCCAGTTCACCAACGCCGGCGGTTATCTCGACGGCGCCACCCTGACGGGCGATCTCGCCCTCGCGGACGGCACGTACGTCCGCTTCCGCAACGGCGGCGGGTTTTCCGGCAGCCAGGCGAACCTCGGCGCGAATGCCGGCATCTACTGGGAGCAGTCCGGGTCGCTCGTCGGAAAGAGCATCGCGATCGGGCCGGCCGGCTATCTCTACGTCGCGGGCGCGGGCAACTCGCTCACCCTCGGCGCCGGCACCACCGTGACGGGCGATCTTTCGATCTATTCGGACGGCAGCGTCGGCGCCTCGATCACGAACCAAGGCACGCTCACGCACAGCAACCCCGGCAATCCCGGCCAGATCTACGCCGACCTCTTCACGAACGAGGGGGCCATCACCGCGACCGCCGGCATCTTGTACCTCAATTATCCGTCCGCGGGGTATGACGCCGTGAACGCCGCCACCGGCACGATCACCGCGACCGGCTCGTCCACGAACGTCTACATCCGGGGCAATTTCGACAACAACGGCACGATCACCGCGCAGGACTCGGCGGTGGTCCGGTTCGACGGGGCCAGCACGACGGCGAATCTCGGCCACGTCGTGCTCGCCACCGGTGGCCGCGCCTTCCTCCAGGGCACGCTCGCCAACACCGCCGCCACGCTCACGGCGCCGACCGGGGGCGTGTTCGAGCTTTACGGCGGCACCATCGCGAACGGCACCATCGCCGCGGGCGCGCTGGCCTTCACCAACGGTGGCGGCTACCTCGACGGCGCGTCGCTCGCCGGCGACCTCTCGCTGCCCGACAGCGCCTATGTGCGGTTCCGGAACGGCGCGGGATTCTCGGGCGCGAACGCCACGTTCGAGGCGAACGCCGGCCTCTTCTGGGAGCAGACGGGCACGCTGACCGGCAAGTCCTTCGATCTCGGCACGTACGCGTACATCTACCTCAGCGGGGCGGGCCGCTCCCTCACGCTCGCGCCCACGACGACCGTGACCGGGAACGTCTCGATCTACACCGACGGCAACGTCGGCTCGGTCATCGTGAACCAGGGCGCGCTGACGCACGACGACGCCGCGGGTTACGGGCAGCTCTACGGCGACCTCGTCACCAACGAAGGCGCCATCACCGCCGCCGCCGGCTCGCTGTACATCAATTATCCGTCGGCGGGCTACGACGCGGTCAACGCCGCGACCGGCACGATCACCGCCACCGGGGCGGGCACGACGATCTACTTGCGGGGCAACGTGGACAACGACGGCCTTATCACGGCGCAGGATTCCGGGACCGTGCGCTTCGACGGCACGAACGCGACCGCCAACCTGGGCAACATCGTCCTCGCCTCGGGGGGCCGGGCGCTGCTGAGCGGGACCCTCGACAACGCCGACGCCACGCTGGTGGCGCCCACGGGCGGCGCCTACGAGCTGCACGGCGGCACGATCCAGGGCGGCACCATCGCCGGCAACGCGCTGACCTTCACGAGCTCTAGCGGGTATTTCGACGGCGCCACGCTCACCGGCGACCTCGTGCTGCCCGCCAACACGTACCTGCACCTACGCAATGGCGGCGGGTTCTCCGGCACGGGCGCCACCCTTGGACCGGGCGCGGGCGTGTATTGGGAACAGGCGGGCACGCTGGGCGGGCGGGCCGTCGGCATGGGGACCGGCAGCTTCATCTACCTCTCCGGGGCCGGCCGCTCCCTCACGTTCGCTTCCGACACGACGGTCACGGGCGACCTCTCGATCTACACCGACGGGAACGTCGGCTCGAACATCACAAATCAAGGCACGCTGACGCACAACGACGCGGCGGGCTACGGCCAGATCTACGGCGACCTCTTCGTCAACGAGGGCGCGATCGCCGTCACCGCCGGGACGCTGTACCTCAATTATCCGTCCGCGGGCTACGACGCCGTGAACGCGCCCGCCGGCACCATCACCGCCACCGGATCGGGCGCGACGGTCTACATCCGGGGCAATTTAGACAACAACGGCACGATCGCCGCGCAGGATTCGGGCGTCGTGCGCTTCGACGGCGTGAACACGACCGCCAACCTGGGCGCCATCACGCTGGCCACCGGCGGGCGGGCGAAGCTCGAGGGCACGCTCGACAACACGTCGGCCACGCTGCTGGCCCCGAGCGGCGGCATCTTCGAGCTCAACGGCGGATCCATCCAGGGCGGCGTCGTGGAGGCGGGCGCGCTCACCTTCACGGGCGGGGGCGGTTATCTCGACGCGACCTCCCTGGCCGGCGATTTCGTCCTGCCGGACTCGGCGTGGGTGCGGATGGTCAATGGCGCCTCGTTCGCCGGCAACGCGGCCTTCGGCGCCAGCAGCAGCCTGTACTGGCAGCAGGCGGGGGTTCTCGCGGGCAAGACGATGACCATGGGCACGGGTTCCTACCTCTACGTGGCCGGCACCGGAAACACCCTGACGCTCGCGCCGGATACGACCATCACCGGCGATATTTCGATCTACAGCGACGGGAGCAACGGCACCCGCATCCTGAATCAAGGCGTCCTGAACCACACCGTCGGCAGCGGCACCCTGCATGGCCGTGACTGGACCAACGAGGGCGCCATCAGCGTCTCCGCCGGGTCGCTTTTCATCGGCACGGCGTCGACCGGTTACGCTTTCACCAACGCCGCGGGCGCCAGCCTCGTCATCAACGGCGGCACGGTGTACCTTTCCGCGCCGCTGGCCACCCCGACCGTCAATCAAGGGCTGATCGCGGTCCAAGCCGGCACCCTTCAGGTCGGCAACCTGCTCCTCAACGGCGACCTCGGGTCGATCGGCGGCGCGGGCGCGATCATCGGCGACCTCACGCTCGAGGGCGGCTCGCTTTCGCCCGGCAACTCGATCGGCACGCTCACGCTCATCTCGGGGGATTTCAGCGTCGCCGACGCCGCGACCCTCGAGGTTGAGCTGGGCGGCGTCGCGGCGGACCGGCTCGTGTTCCAGAACCCGACGTCCGTCGTGAACATCGGCGCCGGCCTGCTCGACCTCAGCCTCGATCTGCTCTCCGCCCCGGACCTCGGCACGACCTACACGATCCTGACCATCTCCTCCGGCGGCAGCGGCATCTCGGGTTATTTCAACAACCTCCCGTCCTCCGGCAGCGTCATCAGCGCGAACTTCGGCGGCACCGACTTCGGTTTCGCGGTCAACTATTTCTCGAGCTCGATCACGCTCGTCGCGGTGCCGGAACCGGGCACGTACGCGCTGTTCGCGCTCGGGCTCGGCGTGGTCGCCGTGCTGGCGCGGCGGCGCCGCGGCTGATCCGCGACCGCGGGCCGGGATGCCGCGCCCGCCTACTTCAGCCGACGCAGGATCGCGTCGGGGTCGTACACGCAGCCCCCCCAGGTTCCGCCGCCCAGCGCCTGCAGGGCCGCCCACAGCCGGGTGTCGGCCGGCAGCGCGGGGTCGGGCTGGATGGCGGGATGCGGCGTCCGCTGGGCGAGCCGGCGGGCGCCTTCCGCCGGCGAAAAGGCCTCGCCCTGCTCCCCGATAAAATCAACCGAGCCGTCGAGCGCCCGGCGGTCCACGCGTACGCGCACCCGGTCGCCGCCGCGCAGCTTGCCGATCGGACCGCCGGCCAGCGCCTCCGGTCCGATGTGGCCGATGCACGCGCCGGTGGACACCCCGGAGAAGCGCGCGTCCGTCAGCAGCGCGACCTCGCGGCCGAAGGGCAGGTGCTTGAGCGCCGAGGTGAGCTGGTAGGTCTCCTCCATGCCGCTGCCCATCGGGCCGCGCCCGGCCAGCACGAGCACGTCCCCCGCCTGGATGCGGCCCTGCTTGATCGCGGCGATCGCATCCGTCTCCCGCGTGAACACCTTGGCCGGACCCTCATGCAGGTAGATGCCGTGCTCGTCGACCCGGCGCGGGTCGATTGCCGTGGCCTTGATGACCGACCCCTCGGGCGCGAGATTGCCGCGCGGGAACGCGACGGTGCCGGTGAGGCCCTTCGCCCGGGCCCGGGCCGGCGGCAGGATCACCTCGTCCGGATCGATCCCATCGAGCCGGTGGAGCAGCTCGCGGAACCGGCGGCGGCGCTCGGACTTTTCCCAGGCGGCGAGCTCCTCCTCCCACGGGCGCCCGGTCGCGGCCAGCGCATCGAGGTGCAGGTCGCCCGACGCGCGCAGGTGCAGCATGATCTCGGGCACGCCGCCGGCGAGGAAGACGCGGACGGTCGGGTGATGCTGCGGGCCGTTGGGCAGCGCGTCCACGAAGCGGCTGACGCGGCGGTTGACCGCGAGCCAGTCGTCGACCGTCGGACGCCTGAGCCCCGCGGCGTGCGCGATCGCCGGGATGTGCAGGAGGAGGTTGGTCGATCCGCCGGCGGCGGCGTGGACCGCCATGGCGTTGGCAATCGCGGCGTCGGTCACCACCGCGCGGGAGGTGAGGCCGCGCTGTTCCTGCTCGAGCATGGCCCGTGCGGCGCGGCGCGCGCCGTCGAGCCAGACGGGCTGTCCCGACGGCGCGAGGGCGGAATGCGGCGGCGCGAGCCCGAGCGCCTCGGCGACGAGCTGCGAGGTCGCGGCGGTGCCGAGGAACTGGCAGCCTCCGCCGGGCGTGGCGCAGGCGCGGCAGCCGAGCTCCGCCGCCTGTTCGAGCGAGACCAGCCCGTGGGCGAACCGCGCGCCGAGCGTTTGGACCGCGCCCGCGTCCTCGCCGGTTTCCGGCGGGAGCGTCACGCCCCCCGGCACGACGACGCAGGGGAGGTCCGGCGTGCCGGCCAGGGCCATCAGCATCGCGGGCAGGCCCTTGTCGCACGTCGCCACGCCCAGCACGCCGCGGCGCGTGGGCAGCGAGCGGATGAGCCGGCGGAACACCACGGCCGCGTCGTTGCGGTACGGCAGGCTGTCGAACATGCCGGTCGTGCCCTGGGTCCGCCCGTCGCACGGGTCGGAGACGGCGCCGGAGAAGGGGATCGCGCCGCGCTGCTTCACCTCCTCGGCCGCGGCCTGCACCAGCTGGCCGATTTCCCAGTGCCCGGTGTGGTAGCCGAGCGCGATCGGCGTGCCATCCGGCGCGCGCAGGCCGCCCTGCGTGCTGAGGATGAGGAAGTTCTTCCGGATGAGCTCGGCCGGGCGCCAGCCCATGCCGGCGTTCTGCGAGAGGCCGAAGAGGTCGCCGCTGGGGCGGTCCCGCAGGAGCTCCTCGCTCAGGGGCAGGCGGCCGGAGGGTCCGGCGGCCTTGGTGGAGACCTGGTAGATGTCCGGCTCCATGCGGGCGGCCTCAGACCGGCACCACCGGGTTCTCGAGCGTGCCGATGCCGCTGATGCCGATGGTCACGACATCGTCGCGCCGCAGCGTGAAGCTCTCGGCCGGCACAATGCCTGTGCCGGTGAGCAGCACGGCACCGTGGGGAAAGGTCTGCGACCGGTGCAGCCACTTGCCCAGGCTGGCCAGGGAACGCTTGATCCGGTCCACCGGGGTGCGGCCGCGAAACACGACCTTGCCGCGGCGCCGGATCTCGAGCGCGATGGTCCAGCGCCGGATCCTTTTCTCGTCCGGCTCCAACGTGATCCACGGGCCGAGCGCGCACGAGCGGTCGTAGACTTTCGCCTGCGGCAGGTAGAGGAGGTTCTCACCCTCGATGTCGCGCGAGCTCATGTCATTGCCGATCGTGCAGCCGACCAGGCGGCCGCGGGCGTTAAAGACCAGGGCCAGCTCCGGCTCGGGCACATTCCAGGTGGCGTCGCGGCGAATCCCGACCGCGTCGCCGGGACCCACGACCCGCTCGGGGATCGCCTTGAAGAAGATCTCCGGGCGGGGCGCCTCGTACACGTGCAGGTAGGCGCGGGCGCTGAAGTCGGACTCGTCCATCCGCGCCGCCTTGCTCCGCTGGTAGGTCACGCCGGCCGCCCAGACCTCGTGGCGCTCGATCGGCGGCAGCAGCCGGACGGCGGAGAACTTGCGCGCGGGCGGGTGCTTCGCGCGGAGGCGGCGGACGACGCCGGCCGGATCGCGGGCGTCGAGGATCGCCGTGAGCGACACGGCGCCGACGGCGGAGAGATCGAGGACGCGGTTCTTCTCGACCAGCCCGACACAGGGCAGCCCCTCGCCGGGGGTGAAGCGACAGATGTTCATGCTCGCCGCCAGTCAGGCGCGTCCTCCGGCCGAAGGAAAGCCCCGAGGGAGTCTAATTGCCGAGCGGACGGCGCGGCTCGACTTCGGGCGGGCGGGCGCCAGCTTGGGAGCCCATGGGCAAGTCCGGCCAGCGGTTGAACAAGAAGGCCTACCAGGCGCGCGTGCGGCGGCTGCGCGAGAGCCTCCTCCAGATGCAGGTGCAGCTGAAGGAGACGCCGTTCAAGGTCCTCGTGGTCCTGGCCGGGCCCGAGGGCGCGGGCCGCGGCGATCTCCTCCACGCGCTCACCGGCTGGCTCGACCCCCGGGGCGTCGAGACGTTCTCCTACCACGCCCCGACGGACGACGAGCGCGAGCGGCCGCTCCAATGGCGCTTCTGGCGCAGCCTCCCGGCGGTCGGCCGAATCGGGCTCTACGCCGGGTCGTGGTACACCGAGACGCTGCGGGACGAGGCCCGCGGCCGCCGCGCGCGCTCGGACCTCGCCCGCGAGGCCGGGCGCATCCGCGAATTCGAGAAGCTGCTCGCCGACGGCGGGACGCTCATCGTGAAGGTGTGGCTCGAGCTTTCGAAGGACGCCCAGGGCCGGCGGCTCCGCGCCCTGGAGGAAGACCCCGACACGGCCTGGCGCGTCACGGATGAGGAATGGCATCACCACCGAATGTACGAGCGCCTCGACAAGACCGCCCGGTTCATCCGGCGCGAAACCGACCGTCCGGGCGCGCACTGGCACACGGTCGACGCCGAGGATGAGCGGCTGCGGGACCTTGCCGTCGGCGAGCTCCTGCTGGCGCGTTTCCGGCGGCAACGGCGGCGCGTCGCCCGGCTGCCCGCGCCGCGCCGGCCGGCGAAGCTCACGCCGCTGCGGCCGTCCGGCCTCCGGCGCCTGCATTCGCTCCCGCTCGACCAGATCATGTCGGAGCAGGACTACGAGGCGCTCCGGGGCAAGTGGCTGGGCCGGCTCAACCGCGCGGTGCGCGGGGCCCTCCTGGAGGGCCGTTCGATCGTGTTCGCATTCGAGGGATGGGACGCCGCGGGGAAGGGCGGGGCCATCCGCCGCCTCACGAGCGCGCTCGACCCCCGGGACTACACCGTGATCCCGGTCGCGAAACCGACCGAGGAGGAGAAGCGATTCCACTACCTCTGGCGGTTCTGGCGGCACGTGCCGCGGGACGGCCGCGTGGCGATCTTCGACCGTTCCTGGTACGGCCGGGTGCTCGTGGAGCGCATCGAGGGCTTCTGCCGCGAGGACGAGTGGCGGCGGGCCTACGGCGAGATCAACGACTTCGAGCGCCAGCTCACCGAGCACGGCACCATCGTCCTCAAGTACTGGCTGCATATCTCCCACGAGGAGCAGCTGCAGCGGTTCCGCGACCGGGAGCACACCGCGCACAAGCAGCACAAGATCAATGACGAGGATTGGCGGAACCGGAAGAAGCGCGGCGCCTACGAGACGGCCGTGGGGGACATGCTCGCGCTGACGGACTGCGAGAACGCCCCCTGGCACCTGGTCCCGGCGGACAACAAGCGCTACGCGCGGCTCGAGGTGCTGCGCTCGGCCAGCAAGCAGATCGAGGCCGCGCTGGACGAATAGGCCGCGCGGGACCGGCTACCCGGCCACGGTGCCGGCCGGGCGATCGCCTTCCTGCGGCCGGACCGGCAGCACGAGGCGCTCGGTGCGGCGCAACACGGTGACGTTCGCCGGGCGGTCGATGTACTCGGCGGTCAGGAGCTGGTGCAGGTCGGTGACGGTCCGGACCGGGTGCGTGTCGAGCGCCACGATGACGTCGTCGGGCCGCACGCCGGCGACCATCGCGGGGCTGTCGGGCGCGACGTTCACGACCAGCACACCGCTGAGCTGGTCGAGATGGTAGATTCGCGCCAGCGCGCGGAGGAGCGGCACGGTCTGGCCTCCCACGCCGAGGTAGCTGCGGCGGATCCGGCCATCCTTGATGAGCCAGCCGGCAACCCACCGCGCCAGGTTGCTCGCGATGGCGAAGCAGATGCCCTGCGCCGGGCGGATGATGGCGGTGTTCACGCCGATCACCTCGCCGCGCGAGTTGAGCAGCGGTCCGCCGGAATTGCCGGGATTCAGCGCGGCGTCGGTCTGGATGACGTTGTCGATCACGCGTCCCGATTGCGCGCGCAGCGACCGGCCGAGCCCGCTGACGATTCCGGCCGTGACCGTCTGCTGGAAACCCATCGGGCTCCCGAGGGCGATGGCAACTTGGCCGGGCCGGACTCGGTCGGAATCGGCGAGGGGCAGGTGCGGGACCGACTCGCTGCTTACGCGCACCACCGCCAGGTCCGTGTGCGGGTCGTCGCCGACCAGGTCGGCGCGGAGCCGGCGCCCGTCCGACAAATGGAGGAAAACTTCCCCCGCGCCGTGCACGACATGGCTGTTCGTGAGCGCATAGCCGTCCGGCGAGAGGAAGAATCCCGAACCGCTGCCTTCGGCGGCGCCGGCGCCCTCGGACCGGCGCAGGCGCACCTCGACGTGCGCGACCGCGGCGGCGGCGTGCTCGGCGACCGAGCTCACCGCGGTCGAGTAGGCATCCAGGAGCTCGGTATCGGCGGGCGGCATCGGCCCGGTCGGATGGGACGGCGCCGCGGGGCGGGAGGAGACGAGTGCGACCATGTCGGCCGTACCGTCCGCAGGATCGCCGAAATCGCAAACGGGGCGCCGAGCGCCGTCGCCTTCAGGCCGGCGGCGGCGCACTGCCGCGGAGGAGCGACTCCTCGTGGTCGAGCAGCTGCTGGAGCGGGCGGTGCACGTCGTCGTTGATCCGGTTGCTGCGCCAAAGATCGTCCACCGCCTGCCGCTCCGCCTGCAGCGCGAGCACGCGGTACCCCTGCGTCGCGCGGCGCCGATCGAGCGCGCTGCGGCGCGTTTCGCCCTCGGCGGTGAGGGTGGCGAGGCGGTGCTCGTATTCGGAGATCACCTGGCCGATCGCGGCGGCGGTCTCCGGCGTGCCCGCGGCGGCGGCTTCCTGCGCCCGCAGCACCTTCAGGCCGGCTTCGACCGCGGCGGTGCGGGCGAGAAGCTCCTCCCGCGCGAGCGTGCCATCCTCCGGCAGGTCGAGACGCCGGATCAATGCCTCGAGGGTGCTGCCCTGGAGGACCAGCGTCACGGCGATGACGCCGAAGGCCAGGAACACCACGATGTCGCGGCCGGGGAAAGGCGTGCCGTCGGGCAGGGCGAGGGGGATCGAAAGCGCGCCGGCCAGCGTGACCGTGCCCCGCATCCCGGCCCAGCCCATGACGAAGCCCGTCTTCGCGCGCTGGTTGTCCGCGCAGAGGCCGCGGGAAAAGCGGGTGATGAAGATGCCGGCGTAGATCCAGGCCAGCCGGGCGGCGATCGCGACGAGGGACACCGCCAGGGCGAATCCCGCGAGCTGCGCCGCCGAATAGCGGCCGCCCACGGCCGCAACCAGGGCCGGCACCTGCAGGCCGAGCAGGACGAACGCGATGCCGTTCAGCCAGAAGAGGAACAGCCCCCAGACGGCGTAGGCCTGCTGGCGCGTCTCGACACTCATGCGCACCGGATCGCGCCAGCCCGAGTAGAGGCCCGCTGCCACCACCGCGAGGATGCCCGAGAGCTCCAGGCGGTGGGCGGCGAGGTACGCGGCGAAAGGGGTCATCAGCGACAGGGTGATTTCGATCACCGGCTCGTCGGCGTGGAGCCGCTGCAGGAGGTCCCGCAGCCGGCCGACCGCCCAGCCGACCGCCAGTCCCACCGCGGAGCCGCCGCCGGCGAGCAGGAGGAACTCGGCCGTCATGCGCCCGGCGGAGAAGCCGCCCGCCGCCACGGCGGCGAGCGCGAACTGGAACGCGACGAGGCCGGTCGCGTCGTTCATCAGGCTCTCGCCGTTCAGGATGGTCGTGACGCGCGCCGGCACGCGCAGCCGCGAGGTGATGGCGTTCACCGCGACGGCGTCGGTCGGCGAGACGATCGCCCCCAGCGCGAAGGCCATGGCGAGGGGCAGGCCGGGGACGAGCCACCAGGCGGCGAGGCCGACGAGGGCGGTCGTGAACATCACGAGGCCGACCGCGAGCAGGAGGATGGCGCGGCGGTTCTGGACGAACTCGCGCAGGGGCATGAGCCACCCGTCGGCGAAGAGCAGCGGCGGCAGGAAGCAGAAGAAGAACAGCCCGGGATCGAGCGGGATCCTCGGAATCGCCGGGACGAACGCGGCGAGGATGCCCCCGGCCAGCCAGGTGATGAGCTGCGGCCACGGCAGCCGACGGCCGATCACGCTCAGGGCGGCGACCAGGAGGAGCAGGATCAGGGCGTCGTCAAAGGCGGTCATGGCGGGCGTGGGCGCCGCGCAGAAGAGAGGGAACGGCGCGCCGACGCAACCACGGCGGGTTTCGGCGCTTGACCGCCCGCCGGGTTGTAGTTAACCACAAGGTTAAACACAAAGCCGATGTCCCCCGATCGCCTCAGCGCCGTGTTCGCCGCGCTCGCCGACCCGACCCGGCGGGAGATCCTGGGCCGGCTGTCGCGGGGGGAGGCGTCGGTCACCGAGCTCGCGGCGCCCTTCGACATCAGCCTGCCGGCCGTCTCGAAGCACCTCGGCGTGCTCGAGCGCAGCGGGCTGATCGAGCGCGGACGCGACGCGCAGTGGCGGCCCTGCCGGCTCAGGGCGCAGCCGCTCAAGGAGGCGGTGGACTGGATCGCCCAATATCGGCGCCATTGGGAGGAGCGCCTCGACCGCCTCGACGACTACCTGCAGGGCCTGCAGGCCAAAGGCCCGGCGCCGCGCCGGCGCGGCCGGGGGGCGCAGCGGTGAGCGCGCCGAGCCACGAGATCGTGAGCACGCGGCTGCTCGCCTGGCCGCGCGAGGCGGTGTTCCCGGCCTTCGCCGACCCGGCGCGGCTCGCCCGCTGGTGGGGCCCGAAAGGGTTCACGAGCGAATTCCAGCGCTTCGAATTCCGGCCGGGCGGCGCCTGGCGGTTCGTGATGCGCGGGCCGGACGGCACCGCGTTCGCGATGGACAAGGAATTCACCGACATCGTCCCGCCCGCGCGGATCGCGCTGCGCCACTTCCAGGAGGGGCATGATTTCACCCTCACGATGACGTTGGCGGACCGGGATGGGAAGACGGAGCTGGCCTGGCGGATGAACTTTGCCGACGCGGCGGAGGCCGAGCGGCTGCGGCCCTTCCTCAAGCGGGCGAACGAGGAGAATTTCGACCGGCTCGAGGCTCATTTGAAGGAATCGGTGTCCGGGCCGCCCGGCCTCGCTCGTTGATTAAGTTGAACCCACCCCGAAGTCCCATGAACGCCGCGCCGAACCCCGCCGAGAACGCCTCCGACCGCGAGATCGTGATCAGCCGCGTCCTGCACGCCCCGCGCGAGCTCGTCTGGCAGGCCTGGACCGATCCCAAGCACGTGGCGAACTGGTGGGGGCCCCGGGGCTTCACGACGACGATCAAGCAGATGGACTTCCGCGTGGGCGGGGTGTGGCAGCACGTGATGCGCGGGCCGGACGGCAGGAGCTACCCCAACAAAAGCATCTTCCGGGAGATCGTCCCCCTCGAGCGAATCACGTTCTCGCACGGCGGCGGACGGGAGGAGGGCCCGGGCGCGACGTTCACCGCCACCTGGACCTTTGAGGACGTCGGGGGCGGCCGGACCCGGCTCACCGGGCGGATGGTCTTCCCTTCGAAGGACGCGCGCGACTTCGTGATCCGCGAGTTCGGCGCCGTGGAAGGCGGGAAGCAAACGCTCGAGCGCGCGGCGGAATATGTGGCCGGCCTGCGCTCGAGGGCGTTCGTGATCGAGCGCGAAGTCGGCGCTCCGCGCGACCTGGTCTGGAAGGCCTGGACGGAGCGCGAGCGCCTCATGGCCTGGTTCGGCCCGAAGGGATTCGTGATGAACGAGGCGCGTCTCGAGCTCCAGCCGGGCGGCCTGTTCCACTACCGCATGACCGCGCCGGACGGCGCGGTGCTGTGGGGCCGGTTCATGTTCCGGGAGATCGTCCCCCCGACGCGGCTGGTGTGGACCAATTCGTTCTCGGATCTCCAGGGCGGCGTGGTCCGGCCGCCTTTCGCGGACACCTGGCCGCGCGAGATCCTGAACGTCGTCACCCTCGGGGAGCGCGCGGGCCGGACGCTGGTCACGGTGACGTCGCTGCCGTTCGATGCGACCGACGAGGAGCGCGGGACCTTTGACCAGCACCACGAGAGCATGCGGCAGGGCTGGGGCGGCACGCTGGAGCAACTGGAGTCGCACCTCGCCCGGCCGCCCGGTCCGCCCGCGCGCTAGAAGCGGCGCCCGAATCGCCGGAAACCCACCGAGAAACCCGCCCGCTGTGTCCTGACGCTTTACCCTTTCGCTCGAACCCATGAATACCGAATCTCCCGCCGTCTCGAAAGCTGCGCTCTGGTCCGGGCGCGTGATGTCGGCTTTGCCGACGCTGATGCTGCTGTTCAGCGCCTACATGAAGTTCAACCTGCCGCCGGAAGCGGACAAAGGTTTCGCCCACCTCGGCCTGTCCATCGGGCTGGCCCCGGCGCTGGGCGTGCTGGAGCTGACCTGCACGCTCATCTACCTCGTGCCGCGCACCGCGGTCCTCGGCGCCATCCTGCTCACGGGATACCTCGGCGGAGCGACCCTCACGCACCTGCGCGTCGGCGACGACTATTTCATGCAGCCGCTGCTCGGCGTGCTGCTCTGGGGCGGGCTCTGGCTCCGTGACCTGCGCGTGCGTTCGTTGATTCCGCTCCGCCGGTAGGCCCGAATCAGATCGGTTCCTCGAACTCCATCTCGTCCGCGTCGCGGCCCCGTCCGCCGAACCGGTGCTGGAAGCCCAGGTACACGATCCGGGAGCGGTGGCGGCGCGCCGATTCGCGGAGGATGTCCGGCGTGTCGAGGATGGTCTCCCGCCGGAATGAATCGAACACGTCGGAGACGGTCAGGACGATCGCGCTCCGGCGGTTGGGCAGATCATACCGCAGCCCGAGGCTGGTCAGGTGGGTCGGGCGGCGTTCCCCCTGCGGGGTGAGCCGGCGCGCGACGTAGCCGCTGTTCACCTGCACCAGCAGCGCCTTCGTGGCCTGCCACTGGGCGTTTAGCTTCGCCTCCCACGCGGTCGCCTCGCGGCGGCCGGCGAACCCCAGGTTGCGGGCGTCGATCTCGTTGCGGTACGCATTGGCGCTCAGATTGAGCGAAAGGCGGTCCCACAGGCGGGTCGTCACGCCGAGCTCCAGTCCCGACGAGCGGCTGCGCGAGAGATTCTCCGGGGTGGTCATCACGGTGCGGTCGTCCAGGAAGCGCGTGACTTCGGTAATCCCGTCATACCGCTGCCGGACGTACAGGCTCGCGAGGTAAGTCACCTCGTTTTGCCGGTACTGGTAGCCCGCCTCCACGGAGTGGATCTGCTCGGGGAGAAGATCGGGATTTCCGGCCTCGAGGTTGAACGGGTCGTGCTGCTCGGGAAACGGGTTGAGCTGGTCGCCGTCCGGCCGGTTCACGCGGTGGCTGTAGCTGAGCCGCAGTTGGTGGGCTTCCGCGGGCTCGAAGGTCACGTGCAGCGAAGGGTAGAGCCTTGTGTACCGGTTCAGATCCCGGCCGCCGAGCGTCACCTGATCCGTGTCCACCGCCGCCTGCTCGTATCGCAATCCGGCCTGGAAGGCCCAGCGGCCGACGGGTCGCGCATAGGTCGCGTAGAGCGCATGCACCGTGGTCTCGTGAATGAACCGGTTCGTCCGGGCGGAATCGCCGACCCATACGCCGTCGCCGGCGGCGAGGACCATCGTCCGCAGGTCGACATCGCTCGACTCGCGGGCGCCGGCGTACCCGGCCTCGAACTCGCCCTCGGGGAACGGGTGCGAGTAGTCGGCGGAAAACTCGAGGTCGCCCTCCTCCGCGAGGATGCGCGTCCACGCGCGCGACTCGACGACCACCGGAAGCCGCTCGATATCCGTGAAGAAGTCGTCCTCCTGCTCGTCGTCGCGCTCCCACCGGAGCTCGGCGGCGAACTTCCGGCCAGGCGCGGCGAAGGCGTGGCTGAATCGCGCGGCGACCTCGATGTCGTCGTCGGCCTCGACGCCGGTGCCGGTCCGTTCCTGCTCGGCCAGCGCCGCGCCCGCCGGATCGCGCGTCACGTGGCGCTGCCGCTGGCGGTGCGTGAACTCGCGCGCGTTCCAGCCGAGGGAGACGCCGAACTCGGTCGTGGGCGAGGGGCGGAAATCGACGCCGCCCTCGAGGAAGCGGAAGCGCGGGCGGAACTCGTCCTGCGTGTGCTGCTCGGTGCTCAGGCCCGAGCTCCGGCGCAGGCGAAACTCGCCGTCCTCCCGCGACCGCCGGTCCTGCCGGTACGAGACCCGGCCGAACAGCTCGAACGGGCCGGGATTGTAGCTCGCGTTGAGGCTGGCGTTGAACCGGTCGGCCGCGCCGACGTTGAAGCGCGCGGTGCCGGCGAGCCCGGGTGGCTCGTCCCGCTTCAGCACGATGTTGATGATCCCGGCGGTGCCGTCGGGCCGGTGCTTCGCGGACGGATTCGTGATCACCTCGATCCGCTCGATGCGGTCGGCCGACATCTGCTCGAGGGCGGCGGCGCGATCGCGGCCCATCTGGGCGGAGGTCTTGCCGTTGATCAGGATCAGGACGCTCTCGTCGCCGCGCAGGCTGACCTCCCCGTCGACGTCGACTTGGACCGACGGAATGCCCTGCAGCACGTCGCTCGCCGAGCCGGTCGCGCTCCGGAGGTCGCGTCCCACGTCATAGACCTTCCGGTCGAGCGCGTCGTAGAAGGCCTCGCGCCGGGCCGACACCTCCACGGCGGCGAGCGTGACCGCGGCGGCTTCGCCGGGCTTGACGACCAGCTGTCCGACGTCGACCGCCGCCTGCCGGGCGGGGACGGAGAACGGCGCCGTCGCACCGCCGCCTTCCCGGGCCGCCACCACGGTGAACTCGCCCGCCGGGACGCCGGCGAACAAGAACGCACCGCCGGCGTCGGTGACCGCGGACGCCGCGGGCCCGATCTCGCCTACGCGCTGGAGGTGGATTCCGAGTCCGGCGAGCGGCGCGCCGGTGGCGCCATCGGCCAGCGTGCCGCGCACTTTCGCGCCCGGGGGGTCTTGCGCGGACAGGGCGGCCGTCAAGGCGAGCAGCGAGGCGAGGAGGCGGGGAAAACGGACGGTCATGGCGCGCCGGGCCGGTAGTGAGCTTCTCATGACGATTGCGGGGGCTGTCCGGTTGCAGCGTATGACCCGGCGCCGGGCTTCCGGCCGGATTCCGGGGCGTGGGTCCGGAGGTTTCCCGCAACGGGAAGGGACTCGGGGATTCCCCGATGCCCCGGTCGGCGGGCCCGCCGGGAACTGCGCGGTCGGCGCGGACGACTATCCAGTGAGCCATGAAAACCCATCGCCTATTCCCCCTGACGGCCGCCCTTGCGGCCATCTCCCTGGCGGTCTCCGTGACCGGCCAGTCCACCCAACCCGCTCAATCGAGCCAGCCCGGCCAGTCGGACCAGCCGCGGTTCAATCGTCCGCAGACCGATTCCCAGGCCAGCCCCGCGCGCGCCACGGATCCGGCGGCGCCGAGCACGCGCCCGGGCACGACCGCCGAGACCGACACGCGCAACACGCGTCGCAGCGGCGCCACCGAGCTGTCGCGCTCGGACCGCAACTTCTTCGAGAAGGCCGCGAAGTCCGGCCAGAAGGAAGTGGCCGTCTCGCAGGCCGTCCTGTCGCAGCTCACCGCGCCCGGCTGCCGGGAGTTCGCGGAGACGATGATCCGTGACCATACCGCGGCCAACGAGGAGTTGATGGCCCTCGCGCAGCGCAAGGGCGCCGACCTCACGGACATCCAGACCGGCCGTGACCAGGAGCGCCTCACGCGCCGCTGGCAGGACAAGAACGACGACGCCGACAAGGACTACATCAAGGAGATGATCGACGACCACGAGGAAGCGGTCGAACTCTTCGAGAAGGCCTCGAAGTCGGAAGATCCCGAGATCGCCGCCTTCGCGCAGAAGACGCTCCCGAAGCTGCAGCACCATCTCGAGATGGCGCGCGCCCAGAAGGAAAGCGTCAGCCAGAGGCGGTAAGCCACCTCCACCACTAACGCCGGCAGCCGGGCCGCACGCCCGGCTGCTTTGCTTTGGTCGCGGCGAACACGCGCGGCACCCGCCGGCGCGGTGCCGTCGGCCCAAAGCAGGTGAGCACCTCCGTGATGCGCCGCTAAGCGTGGCTGTTTTGCAATTGGCCAACAGGTGGCGTCGACCGGCTCCCGCAATCCCTCCGGACCTTTCATCCATGATGTCTCGCAAGCTCCGCTGGCGCCTTCCGCGCGGGCTCCGGCTTCTCCTCCTCGCCTGCGCTTCGTTCCTGGGCGGGATTCCGGTCGCTGCCGACAACCGCCCGTCGCCTGACGGCTCCAGCTGGGAAACGCGCCGGGCCCAGGATCCCCGCCGGGCCCCGGGACGCCGCGGGACGGATTCCTCCCGTCCGTGGACGGCGCTGGCCTCGCTCGCGGCACTCATCACGGTGCTCGCCTGCCGGCCGCGTCGGATGGGCGTCCCGGCGTGACCGCACGCCCCTTGTGGCCGGGTAAACCGGCTGCATGGCCGCCCGCTCCGCCGGCCGCGGTGCGGGCGGCACCCTTGCCGGACCGCGAGTCCGTCGGGCGCGGCTCCATGACGGGGAACCCGCAGGCGCGTTTTGCACACTGGAAGACATGAAGACGACGAACCGTACCGTTCGGCTCCGCACGCGGCAGACCCGGAAATCCCGCGCCGTGCTCCTTCGCTCCGGGGCGACCGCGGAGGAGATGCGCAAGATGGGGGACTTCAGGAAGCGGGGCGCCGCGATGGCGCCGACGCCGGAGACGCGCGAGGGTGCCGCCAAGCCGCTGCGGCTGCGCCTTCGGTCGCAGGCCACGCCGCGGCGGGGAGGACTCGTGCCAGCCGGGAAAGCCGAGCGCGAAGTGGCCGTGCTGCGCCGCACCCGGGCGCGTCTGCGGGTCCGCGAAAAGGGCCGTCCGACGCCCGGCGGCGATCGGAAGACCAGCCTCGAGTAGGACCGTGCGCCCGCCGCCGGTTAGCGGCGGGCTTTGCGGCGGGGCTTCGGGTCGGCGGTGGCCGCGTCCGCCAGCTCGGCGAGCGCGCCGAGCGCCTTGAGCAGCGTCTCGTGCGCGTCATCCCGGCGCTTCTTCACGGCCTTGATTTCCGACATCCGGGCATGGCCGATCCGTTGCCGGAATTCACTCTTCAGCCGGTGGAGCCTGCCCGCCGAGCCCTTCCACTCCGCCTCGTTCGTGATCAGGATCGGTCGGCGGCCCCGCTTCTTCTCCTTCGCGAGCGCCTTGCGGTGCGCGCCGAGGACCTTCGATGCCGGGGTGTAGGCGGGCAGGAAAATGTTCTGGGCGGATTTCGGCTGCTCGATCACCGAGGCGGCCTCGGCGTTGCTCGTCGAAAGAAATCCGCCGTCCTCGAACTCGGTGACGAAGTCGTAGGTGAGCGGCATCGGCGCGCCGCCGAAGGCCGCGTTCATGTGCGTCTCCAGCGAGGCTTGGTAATAGAAGGCATCGGCCACGGTTTCCCGGTCGGGCGACAGATACACGCGCAGCGGCGTAAGGTTGGCCGGCGTGCCGCGCGGCATGGAAGTCATGCGGTAGTCGCCGAGCCGGTCGTAACCGGCGGACTCGAGGAAAGCCTTGGCTTCGTCGTAGAATGTTTTCGTGCCGGGCCGCACCTTGAGTTTCGCCTGGCGCGTCAGACGGAGCTCGTCGACAAACAGCCGGGCATTCTGCTTGCGGGTGAGGTGGAGGGCCTCGCGGAGGTTTTTGGCGCGCATGGGGTGTGGAAGGGGTTGCGGGCGAGGCTGTTCGGCCGTTTTCCTACGGCAATCCCCAATTGGAGGCCCCGGGAGGCGGTCGACGCCCGGCCTTTGCGGCGGCCGCACGCGGCTCAACCGCGGTTCATCCGGTCGACTCCGGGCGCGCGCCGGCCGGTGAGGATTGCGTCCGCGACGGCGGCGTACGGGAGCTCGCGATCGGCGCGAGCGGCGCGGAGGAGCAGGGCTCCGCGGCTCATGTCCCCGCGGCCGACGAAATCCACCGGGAAAAGCAGGCGCGGACCGAAGACCTCCAGGAGGGCATCGCGGTACTTTGGCGTCGCGATGCTGCCGAGCAGGACGGCGGTGCCGTCCGGGCCGAGCAGCGTTGCGATCGCGCGGGCGTCGCGCACCAAGGGGACCCGGTACCGCGGGTCGGCGGCGTCGATGTCGGTCGCCCCATACGCGCGCACCTCCGCGGGTCCGACGCGGGTATCGGGATCGAGGAGGCCCGCGTTGGAGGTGATGACGCGGACCAGCTCGCGGGGGCCGGCGAAATGCCGCGCATAGGCGATCTTGCCCCGAAAATAGAGCCCGCTGGTGAAGGTGAAGACATCCGCCAGCGCCAGGCCCCGGGTCCGGAACTCCCGCGCGAGCGCAAACGGGGCGTGAGGATTCAGCAGCAGCCGCGCGCGGATGCCGCCGACATGGGCCGGGGAAAGGAGGAAAACGCGGGGCGGGGCGGCGCGGCGGCGGGGCATGATTACGAGACCCCGATTGCCGCGGGCGGGTTCGCGCGGTCTTGCGCCCGGCCGAAGCGGGGATCCCCGCGGCGACCGCCGGGGGCGGCTTGGATCGGTGTTCGAACGCCCGGGAGCCGAACGCCCTAAGAATGTGCGGGTCCAAACGTAGTCTGTCCGGCTCCATGAATATCCGAAGCGGCGTCGCCGCCTGTCTGATGATCCTTGCCACATTGGGGCGCGTCGCCTCGGCGGAAGACGGGGCTGTGGAGGAGCGTTACCTCAGGATCCGGGCGCATGCCGCGATCGAGGATGGCCCGAGTGACACGAAATGGCTGGTGCTGCCCCATCCGGAGGGCGGGGAGGTGCGCATCGCGTTCGGCTGGCGCACGCCGCGGTTGGCGCTGCCGGAAGGCATCCTTGATTTCGGCGTGTGGCAGACCAGGCAGTTGGGATTGCGGACGGAAGGGGGCCCCATCGCCTCCTGGAGATTCTCGATCGACCGCATCGCGGACGACCGCCGCACGCTGCTGGACGAGGCCATCTGCCCGATCCACCGCCGCCGGATGGAACGCGCCGACCTGCCGATCATCTACGGCCTGCTGGCCACCCCTCCCGAGGCGGAGAAAGAATGGGCCGGAGGGCCGGGCTGGGTGGCCGGCGGGTGCGTGGTGATGGAAGACAAGACGACCCGCGGCTACCGGTGTGAGACATGCGCCGCGGCATACAAGCGGTGGCGCGAGGCCGAGCGCCGGCGGAGCGAGCGGCGTGCCGCCGAGGGCTCCTAGCGGAACGCGGCCGCTACAGGCCGGCGCGCGACCCGGCCTCGAGAAACACCACGCCGGAGACGCCGCGTCCGTCCTTGAGGACGAGCACCGGCTGGTCCCGCAGCCGTTCCATGAGCTCGGCGTCGGACATCTTTTCGTAGGAGGCGTGGACGGCCGGGGCGGGCGGCGGAGATGCGGGCGCCACCGGGCCCGGGCGGTCGATGAGAAGGACCGCGCCGAGAGCCGTGGCGGTCGCGCCGGCGAGCCCGATGCGCCGAACGCGGCGGATCTGACGGGCATGGGCGGCGGCGCGGCGGGCGAACTCCGGGCCGGAGCCGTCCTCGAGTGCGGCGGAGAGCAGGCGGCGGGGGTCACTCATGGCGGGCAAGCACGGCCAGCAGCTCGTTGCGGAGGGCCCCCCGAGCGCGGCTGAGCCGGGATTCGACGGCCTTCGCGGAGAGCTCGAGTCGGACGGCGAGGGCCGCGACCGTGGCGCCGGCGAGGTATTTTTCCTCGAGCAATAGGCGGTCGGCCGGGGCCAGCGCGACGAGGGCGGCATCGAGGGCGGCGGTCAGCCGGTCATCCGCGGCCGGATCATCGAGCTCCGGAGGCTGCTGGCGCCGTCGCTGCAGCAGGTCGAGGAAGCTCCGGCGCCGGCGCCAGCAGTCGAGCAGCGCGGTGCGGGCAACGGTCCGGATCCAGACGCGGAACATCGGGAGCGATTCGCAGGGGCGGACGTGCCGCGCAATGCGCAGGTAGGCGCGTTGCTGGGCTTCCTTGGCCAGGTCGAAGTCGCCCCGGGTGACGGCGAGGAGCTGCCGCAGCATCGCCGGGCCGAACTCGCGGTCGAATCGCGCCCAGGCCGCGTCGTCGCCGCGCGCCAGCGCGGCCGTGAGGGCGGAGAGATCCGCGCCGGCGTCCCGGGTGTCGGCGGACGGGATCAAGCGCGATGCAGCGGGAGCCGTGGGGGCGGAGGTCACTTCCGGGTTTCCGGCTTGGATTCGGGGGCGGGGGGGAGCTCGGGGAGGCTGCCGAAGATCTTGTGCGCGATCTCGATGTCGCGGACGGAGCCGCTGACGAACAGGAGCTTGGTAGCCTCGTGGTACTGGAAGCGCAAGTTGGCCTTGTCCTCGGAAGCGAACTCGCAGCCGGCCTGGATGGCCTGGATCACGACCTGCGCGTGCTGGTTGCCGATCCGCTTTTCCAGCGGAAGCACGGTGAACTGCTTGCGCTCGCTGCGCGAGGGCTGGCCGACCGCTTTTTCGATCTTGGTCAAAACGGCGAGGTTTGGGCCCGTCGGCGTGAGGTGATATCCCTCCGGCTCGAGCAGGCGACCGAGCGCGACAATGACGCTGTCGGTATTAGCGTTGCGGACCGAGAACGCCGGAAGCGTCGGGTCGAGGCCGCCGGCCTGGATGATCGACAGCTGGGTGTTGTTGCCCCGTTCCATCGCATCGACGAGCTTCGAGAGCGGGCCCCCGGGAAAGTCGATCGTCAGCACGTTGGGATCCCGGGCCGGCGGCGGGGAGGGCTGCTGGGCCAGGAGACCCGCGGCGGGCAGGCAGAGGAGCGCGAGGCCGGTCACGAAGGGGCGGAAGAGGTTCATGCCCCTGATACGCGCGAGGGCGCGGAATCCTTCGCGGAAACCCACACGGAGACGATCTTGCGCTCGGGGCGACGCGGACGGATCGCTTTACGGGCGGCTGGGCTGGGCATATTTCCCTACGAGCGAACGCACGATCTCGTCGCATCCGTTCCACGTCCCGCTGCGGTTGAAGGCGACGAGGACCGCGAAGTCGATTTCGGGTGCGACCCACACGGCGCTGTTCCACCGGCCACTGTCACTCTGGTGGTAAAGGAATCGGCCGCTGTCTTCCGCCCGCGGGCCCTTCGCCCAGGGCGAGCGGCCACGAACCAGCCTCCGGCATAGCCGTGTCCCGCAACGGAGCCGTGGCGTTGTGCGCGGCGTAAAGATCGCCCGGCCGGGCGGCGTGGAGCCGGTCGAATGTCTCCGCCGTCAGGCCGGCGCAGGAACGCCGGGGATTGGCGGAATGGCCACGGAGCTGCCATGCGATGAACCGGGCTCAATCACCGGCCGACAGGTGCACCAACCCGGCGGGGGCGGCGACCAAGGGGTAGTCCGCGCAGCGCGATGACCGCGAGCGGGATCGGGACGGGGCTTCGGATGGCCATCCGGGAGGGGCGAAAGCGGGTCCGGCTTGGCGAGGCAATGGCGCATCGCGGCCCGACCGACGCCGCGGGGCCGCGGTCGGGTCGGCGCGAAGACGCGCCCGCGCGCGCCTAAAGCCGGGGGACCGTGAGGCCGCCGTCCACCATCACGACCTGGCCGGTCGAGAAGGGCAGGTCGCCGCGCGCGAGGCAGGCGACGGCCTTGCCGACGTCTTCGGGAAAGCCCCAGCGCGGCTGAATGTTGAGCCCGCCGGCGATCAGCTTGTCGTATTTCTCCGTCACGCCGGCGGTCATGTCGGTTTTGATCACGCCGGGGCGGACTTCGTAGACCGGGATCCCGTCGGCCCCGAGGCGGGCGGCGAAGAGCTGCGACAGCATCGAAAGCCCGGCCTTGGCGATGCAGTACTCGCCCCGGTTGATCGAGACCACGGTCGCGGATATCGACGTGATGTTCACGATGCAGCCGGAGAACGCCGGGTCGGCTTTCTTCGCCGCGACCATGTCGCGGGCGAAGGCCTGGGTCAGGAAGAACACGCCACGGAGGTTCGTGTTCACCACGTAGTCGTAGCTTTCCTCGGTCGTCTCGAGGAGGTCGGCCCGGACCTTGGGGGCGACGCCGGCATTGTTGACCAGCAGGCTGATGGCGCGGGGGGCGGGACCGGACGAACCGGCGGCGCGCGTTCCGGCCCTGCTGCCCCAGGCGTCAACCAGCTCGCGGGTGGCCTGGAGGATCGCGCCGCGGCCCTCGGCGGAGCCGACGTCGCCGCGGGCGTAGCCGACGCGGACGCCGTGGCGGCGGAGCGCGGCCAGCGGCTCGGCCACGGCGGACTCCTCGCGGACCCCGTTGATCACGAGGTCCCATTTCTCGGCCGCGAGCTTTTCGGCGATGCCGAACCCGATGCCGCGGCTTCCGCCGGTGACGAGGGCTATCTTGGATTGGACGTTTAAGGGCATGGGAGAGAATGTGTTTTGACCGCGGGTCTAAGGAAGAAGTCAGTCTCGAGCGGGCAGAAGACAGAGTACGCTTTCGCCGCGGTCCTCCTTGGCCTGACTTCTGCCCTCTCGTATCCGCTTACTTCAACGCGGGCACGTCGACCCAGCGGCGCTCGGCCCAGGACTTGAGTCCGAGCTCGGCGAGCTGCACGCCCTTGGCGCCCTCGAAGAGATTCCAGGGGAAGGGCGAGCCGGTCACGACATGCCGAAGAAAGAGCTCCCACTGGACCTTGAAGGCGTTGTCGTAGGCGCCCTGGTCGGGGACGCGCGTCCAGCCGTCGAAGAACTTGATCGGGCTGTCGATGTCGGGATTCCACACGCAGCGCGGCGTCGCGGACAGGTGCTGCGCGGTGCAGTCGCGGAGCCCCGCCACGGCGGACCCATGCGTGCCGTCGACCTGGAGGGTCAGGAGATCGTCGCGGCGGACGCGGACATCCCAGGACGAGTTGAAGTGGCAGATGACGCCGCTCGCGAGCTCGAAGGTCGCGTAGGCGGAGTCGTCGGCCGTGCACTTGTACGGCTTGCCGGCCTCGTCCCAGCGCGTGGGGATGTGCGTGGCGCCGAGGCAGGTGAGGCTCTTGATGTCGCCGAAGAGGTTCTGGATGACGTACTGCCAGTGGCAGAGCATGTCGACGATGATGCCGCCGTCGTCCTCCTTGCGGTAGTTCCACGACGGGCGCTGGAGCTTCTCGTGCTCGCCGGTGAAGACCCAGTAGCCGAACTCGCCGCGAACGGAGAGAATGCGGCCGAAGAAGCCCGTATCGATGAGGTACTTCAGCTTGAGCAGGCCGGGGAGCCAGAGCTTGTCCTGGACGACGCCGTTCTTGAGGCCGGCGGCGGTGACCTCCTTCGCCAGCGCGAGCGCCTCGGCGGACGTGGTCGCGGTGGGCTTTTCACAGTAGATGTGCTTCTTCGCGGCGATGGCCTTGCGGACGCCGATCGGCCGCTGGCCGGTGAGCGTGGCGTCGAAGTAGATCTGGTTGGCGGGGTTCGCGAGCTCGGCGTCGAGGTTGGTCGAGACGCGGCCGACGCCCACGCGGGCGGCGAGGGCCTTGAGCTTCTCCTCACTGCGGCCGACGAGCACCGGGTCCGGCATGATGACCTCGGAGTCGGACAGCTTCACGCCGCCCTGCTCGATGATCGCCTTGATGGAGCGGATGAGGTGCTGGTTGGTGCCCATGCGTCCCGTGACGCCGTTCATAATGATTCCGACGGTATGCTTCTTCATGCAGGGAAAACGGATCAGTTGCGGTTGGTTGATGGAGGAAAAGGAGGGGAGGGCGCGCCGGCTTTCAAACGTGCTCGCGGTAAGCCTTCACGATGGTCGCGAGGTAGTCGTCCTGGTCGGCGGCCCACCAGCGCGTGGAAAAGACCTCCACTTCGTTGAAGCCGCGGAAGCCGGTCGCCTCCACCCAGCGCCGGATCTGCCGGAGCGGAATGCAGCCCTCGCCCATGAGGCCGCGGTCGTTGAGGAGATCGACGGTGGGTGTGCGCCAGTCGCAGACGTGGTAGGCGAACAGCGCCCCGAGGCGGCCGCAGCGCGCGATCTCGGTCTCCAGGGCGGGGTCCCACCAGAGGTGGTAAACGTCCGCGGCGACGCCGACCAGGGGCGACCGGAGCTGCTCCACCATGTCGTTGGCCTGGCCGAGCGTGTTCACGGCCGAGCGCGAGTCGGCGTACATGGGATGCAGCGGCTCGATCGCGAGCTTCACGCCGGCGGCCTGGCAGTCGGGGAGGACGGCGGCGATGCCCTCGACAATCTGCCGCCGCGACTCGGCGAGCGGCTGGCCCGGCACGGCGCCGCAGACGAGGACGATGAGCGGCGCGCCGAGCGCCTGCGCCTCCGCGATGGCGCGGCGGTTGTCGTCGATTGCCTTCTGGCGGTCCGCCTCGGCGCGCGCCGGGAAGAAGCCTCCGCGGCAGAGCGACACGATGGAGAGCCCGTGATCGCGGAGCATCTGCCCGGTCCGGCCGATGTCGCGGCCGGCGAGCGTGTCGCGCCACACGGTGATGCCCTTGACTCCGGCGGCGGCGAACTTCGCCGCCGCGGCCTCGATCGCCCAGGGCTTGGTGGTGATCGTGTGGACGCAGAGGCGGCTGAGATCCGGCAGCGGGGATGCGGGGGAAGCGGGCATGGGAGTCGAGGTCGGTGGGCGGGCGAGGGGCGGACGGACCGGTCGGGATGCTCGAACGCTCAGCCGGCCAGGTCCTGGAGAATCATCCCTTCAGGCACCCGAAGAACGTGTAGTACGCCTTCCCCTCGATGATCCGCTGCAGGTAAAGCGCGGCCTCGCGGAGATGATAGTCGCCCCACATGCAGGCCTCGCCGCACGGGACCTTCCTGCCGGGCGGAATGTGGTCCCACCCGTTCGGGCGGTGGTAGACGGTGTGGAGCAGCAGACCCTGGTGGCGGGACTCGATGCCGAGGTAAGCGTCGCTGAGCAGCGTGCGCATCGTCGTCAGCCCGGCCTGCCAGTACTTCTTGCCCTCGGCGGTGTCGCCGAGGTGGCGGCCGAGGCGAAGGAGTCCCTGGGCGCCGATGGCGGCGGCGGAGCTGTCGACCGGCTCGTGGTCGTTGAAGATCTCGGCCGGCCGCGCCCGCCATTCGCCGAGCTTGTGCAGATTCGGAGCGCCGCCGTCCCAGTACGGGATGCCGTCGGTCGCGGTGTTGGCGATGAACCAGTCGCAGGTCGCCCGGGCGCCCTTGAGCAGCACGGCCTCCCATTTCGCGCGTCCGCCCAGCGGGGCGAGCTCGGCGTCGGAAACGGTCTTGAGGAACTCCAGCTCCTCCGCGAATCCGACCATCGCCCACGCCAGCCCGCGGGTCCAGGTGGTGAAGCCGGAGAAGCCCTGCTGCGAGTTCGGGCAGCGGAAGCGGCCGTCGTTGGTGTTGAAGACCGCCTCATGGGTCGTGCGGCCGCGCTCGGCCGGCACGTCGTACCCGTCGCGGCCCTCGCCGTAGTAGATGGAGAAGCGGGCGGTCGCGTCGATGTGCTGCAGCCCGCGCTCGAGCAGCGAATGCGCGGCGTCGTTCTCGCCCATGAGCCGGTGCCCGAGGCGGTGGGCGACCATCAGGATGCGGACGGAGCGGATGGTGTCGACGAACAGCGAATGCGGGCCGTTGAAGGAGTAGATGTAGCCGCCGCCGCCCTGGATGGCGGACCAGCGGGCGGCCTGCACCGCGCCCGAGACCTTGAGCGCGACCTCGCAGAAATCGACCTGGTCGGCCGGCAGGCGGCCTTCACGCTGCAGGCGGAGCCAGTTGCCGTAGGTCGACAGGTTGTTGAAGCCGTGATCGTGCACGCCCACGTGCGAGACGTGGGAGGCCATGCGGTCCACCGTCAGCTTCCTGGCGGCGTCGGCAAACCGCGCGTCGCCCGTCGCGTCGAACTGCAGGAAGGCCGAGCCGTAATTGAAACCTTCGGTCCACTCGGTCCAGCCGCGGGCGGTGTACTTTCCGGCGACGGTGAAGACCGGCGAGCCCTTGGCCGGGTCGTATTCCTTGAGGATGAGGTCGATCTTCTGGCCCGAGAGCTGCCAGAAACGCTGCAGGGCGGGCGCCAGGGCGGCGGGGGAGAGCTGGGTATCAATCTGCATGGAGGAAAGTCGCGGGGCGGAAAGAGCGGGCGGCGGTGGGGAAGGTTGGAATGGGAGGCGGCCGGGGGAATCCTCCCGCCGCCGGAGCATCAGTATCGCTTGTCCTTCCGGAGGTGGAGGATGACGAAGCTCGAGTCCGCGATCGCCTCGTACGTGTGCTGCTGGATGGCGTCGAACTGGATGCTCTCGCCGGCCTCGAGGACGCAGTCCTCGTGCGGGAGCGACAGGCGGAGCTTGCCCTCGGTGACCCAGCAGACCTCGGTGTCGTCGTGGTGGATCTCGGGCCGGTTGACGCGCGCGCCGGCCGGGGCGCTGCCGAGCAGGGCCACGACGTTCGCGTAGCGCACCTGACGGAACCGGAACTCGCCGGAACGGTAGGGCTTCTCCGTCGTGCGGTGGGCGAGGGGCGACTCCGACATCGCGAGCAGGTCCGTCGCGCTCAGGCCGAAGGCCCGCGCCAGGCGGTAGAGCGTGTCGAGCTCGGCCGACTGCTGGTTGCGCTCGAGCTTGGAAATGACGCCGAGCGAGACGCCGGACGCTTCGGACAGCGCCGCGAGCGTCATCTCGTGCTGTTCCCGCAGCCGGCGGAGCACGGAAAAGTCGAACTTGGGGGCGGCGGAGGCCATTTCGGAACAAGCAAAAAACAGCCGTTTTTTAGGCGTCAACGAAAAAGACGCCCGTGCCCTTCTCGGAACAGCGCCCTCCCCGCCGCCCGCCCGTCGGACGCGACCGGCGGTCCGGAAGCTCGTAACACAGATAGTTAATATTAGGCGCAAATACCTGTGGAAAAACATTGCCGCTTGAATGTACTAATAAATATCAAGCACCCGATATGTTCGCCATGACCCCGCAAACCAACCTCCCCCCGCGGGCGGGCGCGCGCCGGACGGGCCCTTGGGCCCGCTGCCTGGCGGCGCTCCTGCCCCTCGCCGGCGCGGCCTTCGCCCAGGAAGCCGCGCCCGCCCCGACGGCCAACGACGTGATCACGCTCTCGACCTTTCAGGTCACCACGAGCTCGGACCAGGGCTACCGCGCCGGCAATTCCGTGTCGGCGACCCGGATCGACACCCCGATCAAGGACCTGCCGTTCAGCATCAGCGCGTTCACCGAGCAGTTCATCGAGGACATCGGCGCGCTCGAGCTGCTCGACGTGGTGAGCTTCGCCCCCGGCGTGACGAGCGGCGCGAAGGAGTTCACGCAGGGCAACAACCGCTACTCGATCCGCGGTTTCGACGGCGACGTCACGCCGCAGCGGAACGGGTTCGTCGGCGCCCGCTACGTTGACGCGGGCAACATCGCCCGCGTGGAGGTCGTGAAGGGCCCGGCGTCGCTGCTGTACGGCCAGATCACGCCGGGCGGCACGGTCAACTACATCACGAAGCGGCCGACGGAGAAGGATTTCGTCCGCGTGAAGCAGCAGGTCGGCACCGACGAGTTCTGGCGCACGGACGTGGACATCAACCGCTCGTTCGCGAACGGCCGGGCGGGCGTGCGCCTGGTCGGCGCGTACGAGAACTCGCTGGCATGGGCGAGCCCGATGGGCGGAGACAGCCACCTGGTGGCCGGCGCGGCGAGCTTCAAGGTCACCGACCGCGCCACGCTGATCGTCGACTTCGAGAGCTACGGTCGCCAGCAGCGCCCGCTGGTCGGCATGGCGCCCAACATGGCGGTGCCGATCACGGCCACCGCGGCGAACTTCCCGAACCTCGCCGCGCGCGGCCGGGCGCAGGCCTATATCGACGTCGGCAACCTCAACCTCGGTTTCCAGGGCTACCCGCCGCTGCCGGACGACTTCAATTATGTCGGCAAGAACGACTATCGGAACTCCGACTTCGACAGCGTGAACGCCGAGCTGCACGTGCAACTCGGAC
>DASPMS010000109.1:0-22091 GCA_035626915.1 Opitutaceae bacterium | reverse complement strand
CGCCTGCGGCAGGTAGGTTCCCGCGACGTAGCCGATCAACGTGAACACGAACGACAGGGCGAAGAGCTGCACGCGGGAGATCCACATATGCCGGGAAATGGTGCGCGGGGCGCGCGCCGGCGCAAGCACGCGGGCCGGTCCATGTCCCGGTGGCGCGAGCCGTTCCGATGCGCGGGCTGCGGACCGCGCGTGCCACCCGGCCGGCCCGCTACTTCGCCGCCAGCGGCGGCCGGCTGGCTAAGGGCACCGGGGGCGCGGTCTGGCCCGTGGGCGGCGGAACGATCTCGAGCACACGGGCGATCAGCCGGCGGACGCGGATGACGCCGACGATCTCGCGGCTCCGCTGGTCCGCCACGACCGGCAGGGTCTTGAAGCCGTGCTCCCGGAAGGCCGATGCGGCGATCAGGGTCGTGTCGGTCCGCGCGATCGCGACCGGGTCGCGCACCATGAACTTCGCCAGCGGCGTGTCGGGCGTGACGCCATTGTTCTGCGCGCGGAGCAGGTCGGTGAGCGTGATGAGCCCGTCGAGCCGGCGACCGTCGCCCGAGACGTAGAAGAACTCGGCCGAGCTCCCGGCGAAATGGTGGCTGACGACGAAGCTCGTGTCCGTCGGCTTCAGGAAGGGCTCGGGTGCCGGCTCGATGAATTCCCGGAGATCGAGGCCGCGCAGGGCGGCGAGGACGGCGGGCCGCTCCTGCCAGAGCGCCCCGGACCGCCGGGTGATGGCCGCCGTGAGCGCGGCGTTGAGGGGCGCGAGCGACTTCGAGATCGTGGTGAACACGTTCCGGCCCATCACCACGATCTCCGCCGGCGTGCGGGCCCGGACCGAGGCCGAGCGGGGCCGGTTGTTGATCAGCGCCTGCTCGCCGAAAAAACTCCCGGCGCCCAGCGTGGCGACGACCTCGCCGGCGGGCTTGTCGGCGGAGGCGCGCACGATCTCCACCTCGCCGTTCTCGATGACATAGAAGTTCGAGGGCGGCTCGCCCTGGCGGATGATCCAGTCGCCCGGCTCGTAGTGCGCGTGGGTGACGCGCTCGGTGACGTCGGTCCGGATGTGGCTGAGGTCGCGCGGGAAGAACAGCAGCCACGCCCAGTCGAGGCCGACCTGGATCCGGCGGGACCACGCGGGCAGCTTGAAGAGATACACGCCGCGCCAGACGAACCAGGCGAGGAAGCCCGAGAGCTTGAAGCCGAACATCTCGGCGACGGCGCGGTGACCGCCGATCGAGCACAGCTGGCCGAGGACCTTGAAGCGGAAAGGCCGCGTCGGCTCGCCGTGCATCGCGCGCACGATGTTGAGCGCGCATTGCCGCCCCTGGCGCTCGGCGAACTGCCCGGTCGGCGGCGACGGGAGGCCATCGTGCGCGTTGATGATGCTGGCGCAGTCCCCGACCGCCCAGGCGCGGGTCGCGCCGCGCAGCCGCATGTCGGGCTCGGTCAGCAGCCGGCCTTTCTCCTTCGGCGAATCCAGCTTCTCGACCACCGGGGCCGTGGTGCTGCCGATGGTACAGACGATCGTGCCGCCGCGCACAAACCCGTCCTTCAGCCCCACGCCCTCGCCGGTGGCGAGCATCACCCGGGCGTTCAGCCGCATCGTGACGCCGGCGCGCTCCATCTTCTGGCGGGCGAACTCGCGCAGCGGCGGGCTGATCTCCGGGAGCAGCTGGTCGCGGGAATGGATCAGCGTGACGGTGACGTCGGTCTCGCGGATGTGGTGGAAGAAGCGCAGGCTGCCGCGCACGAGGTCATTGATCTCGCCCGCGGCCTCGACGCCGGAATAGCCGCCGCCGACGACGATGAAGGACAGGTACCAGCGGCGCTTCTCGGGATCATCGCAGACCTCGGCGCGCTCCATCTGCTGCAGCACCTGCGTCCGCAGCACGGCCGCGTCGCCGACCGTCTTGAGCGGGTACGCGTGGTCGGCCATGCCCGGCACGACGTTGAGATTCGAGATGTTGCCGCAGGCGAGCACCACGTGGTCGTAGTCCAGGCGGCGGGGCGCGCCGTCGTGGGCCTCGAATTCCACGGCATGCGCCGCCAAGTCGACGTGCCGGACCTCCTCGGTGCGGCAGACCACGCCGGGCAGGAGCTGCCGCAACGGCACGATCACATCCTGGAGGTTCAGCGACGACCCCACCGCGTCGGCCAGCAGGGGGCTGAAGACCAGGTGATTCTCCCGGTTGAAGAGGACGATCTCGGCATCGGCGCCGCGGAGTTCCTCCCGCAGGACCTGGGCACATTTCACGCCGCCAAAGCCGCCGCCGACGATGACGATGCGTTTCCGGTTCATGCGCGCGCGTGCTCGGTCCGAGTGTGCCGCTCCCAACACCCTTGGCAATGGCCGTTTGCACAGCCCGGCGATCGCCGCGGCCGGGCGCCGCCGGCCCGGACCGGTTACGGCGCGGATTCCCCGACAAGGGAATTCAGATAATCCTCGAGATTCGTGTAGCCGTCGCCGTTGCGATCGGCCGGGCCATCGGCGGCGTTTGCGGGATCGAAGTCGTGCGCCTCCTCCCACGCGTCCGGCATCCCGTCGCCATCGGTGTCCCATCCGGCCGGGCGGTGGACCTCCGGGTAATCGTCCCAGCCCCCGACGTCGTCCTGGGAATCGGGCAGTCCGGGCAGGCCGGTGCGGCTGCCTTGGTAAGTGGTCGTGCCCGCGCGGGTCTCCGCCAGGATGCGGATGTCGTGCGGATCGAGCGCCGGGACGTTGCAGCCGACGTCGGCGAGCACATCGGCGTAGGCCTCTTCCGCGGTCTGCGTCCGCACGTGGGGCGGGAAGAAGGGCGCGTCGGACCACGAACTGTAGTCCTCCGGAAGCCGGCCGCCGCGCTCCGTGGTGGCGGTGCGCGCCTTTTCCTGTTCCTCCGGACCAAAGTGGCCCGGCATGACGTTACCCGCGACGTGGTAGCGCTGGGTGCCGGGGAAGCCGCCGTACTGGGCCTTCAGCGCGCGAAAGAACGTCGAGGCGGGACCGGGCTTGTAGTAATTGTTGACGAAATTCACCTCGTGGGCGCCGCCGTCGGTCGTGCGATGCTTCCAATTGTAGACCACGTTGTTGCGGATATCGAGACGCCCCGCGTAGGCGTGGCCGGCGGCCTTGTCCAAGCCGCCCGCGAGGCTCCAGTTTCGGCCCGCGCAGTGCGCGAGGAGATTGTGGTGAAAGCTTCCGGTGTCGCCGCCGATGCTCGCGGCATAGCCGTGCCCGGTGCCGGCCGGGTAATTCTTGTGGCCGGCGACATTGAGCGCCTCGGAGATCAACGTGCGCTGCAACGTGATGTTTTTCGCGCCCCGCGAGCTGAAACCCTCGTCGAGGGTCCAGCTGATCGAGCAGTGGTCGATGATGCAGTCGTTGGCCCCGGCGAGGCCCATGCCGTCGAGCGTCCGGCCCGCGACATTGCCCGGGCGCACCCGGAGGTAGCGGACGACGACGTCGCTCGCGCCCAGGACCCCGAAATTATAGTCGCTGATGCAGATGCCGAGCCCGGGCGCGGTTTGCCCGGCGATGGTCAGGCGGGAGTTGGCCGCGTGCACCACGAGCTTCGAGGCGAGCCGGATGCGGCCGGAGACATGGAAGACGACGGTCCGCGGACCTTCGGCCTCGACCGCGGCGCGCAGGCTGCCCGGACCCGAGTCGTTCAGATTGGTGACCGCGATGACCCGTCCGCCGCGGCCGCCCTGCGCGAAGCGGCCGTAGCCCTCGGCAGTCGGAAAGGCGAGCTGCCGGGCGGCGGGCTCGGCGGCCCGCGCGGGGACCGCGGAAGCCAGCGCGAGGGCGAGGGCGGGGGCGAGCAGCCGTACGAAACGGTCGGAAGGGCAGGGGGTCATCGAGAAACGGAACGAGGTGCGGGAGGCGGATCAGTGTCCCACAAGACGCCGCCGGCCGCTGCCGGATTACCCGGCGATTTTTGCGACATCCTAACATCCCGCGGCCGCGCCTTCTGCTTCGATCTCGGCGGGCGCCGCGGGACCCGCAACTGGCCGGCCGGGGCACCGCTTGCGCCGGAGCGCGGACTGGTCCCGACGTGCGGTTCGGACCCGTCCCGCCGGCTCGGATTTGCCGTTGACCGGGGCGGGACCGGGGCCCTTATTCCCGATCCCTTGGTCACTGGAGAGGTGGCAGAGTGGTCTAATGCGCACGCTTGGAAAGCGTGTGTAGGGCAACCTACCGAGGGTTCGAATCCCTCCCTCTCCGCCATGTTTTTGCCCGGGCGCCCGGCGCACCGGCGCCGGCGGGCAACTTGGGATTGCCGCGAAACAGCCCGCCGCCCAGGGTGGCGGCGCGGCTCCGCTGGAATCGCCCGCTCGCTGATTTCCCGCCCCATGAAAGTCCTGAAGACGCTCGTCGTCCTTCCCCTGCTGGTGATCTGCGCATGCCGGCCGTCGGCCGAGGCGCCGAAGAAGGCCCTCGAGTATCCCGAGGAGGCGACCGAGATGTTCAACCGGTACGCCGCGCTGCAGGCGAAGTTCGACCCGGCGCTGGCGGAGCTGTTCGCCGACGACGCGGTGATCAAGCACACGCGCCGGTATCCGGACCAGACGACCCGCGAGATGACGATGCCGGGCAAGGCCTACAAGGAGGCGATCCGGAAAACGGTGGAGACGGCGAAGGCGCGCGGGGACACGAACACGTACCAGGGCATTCTGAGCAAGGTGGAGGACGGGAAGCTGCGGTTCACGGCGGTCCGCTATTCGGACCTGAAGCGGAATTACACCCCGATTTCGCTCCTCGTGGCCAAGCGCGGCGACCGCTGGCTGATCGTGGAGGAGCACACGCACTCGGAAGGCGTGGCGTTGGATTCCCGCATTCCGGAGCTGAAGCTGCTCGATGGCCGGGTGCTCAAGGGTGTCTGGGTCATGTCGTATGGCCCCGATCACATCAGCGGCCGATGGCAGGGCGGCGGCGGCACGATCCCGGCCGCGCAATTGCCGGAGGAGTACCGCGACGCCCTCGCGCGGGCGCTCACGCCGAAAGAGAAAAAATGACGGGCGGCGAGGCCCGCGTCCCGCTCCCTGCGCCCTAATCCTCGTCCGGCGCGCCGCCGGAGGCGACGATGTCCTCCTGCTTCACCTTCTCCACGTTGAAGCGCTCGACCTTGCCGCGGATGGTCCGGATGAGCTCCTCGAGCGGCGGCGGCTCCTTCATGAACCGCAGCGGATTGCAGCGCGCGACGACGAATGTCTTCAGGTAGGGGCTCACAAGCCCCCGGGCCTTCAATTTCTGCACGACCTCGGCGACCTTGGCGTCGAGATCGAGCAGCATCTCCGCCTGCCGCTCGTGCTGCTTGAGCATCTTGGCCAAGCTCTCCTCCGAGAACTCCGTGAGGCGCCGGACAAACGGGTGGTAGAGCCCGCCGCTGAACCGCGGGTTCTTCTCATAGCAGAGGCCCATCCGGATGAACGACGCCTCCTCGAAATAGTAGCCGAATTCCTTCTCGGCGCGCTCGGCCCGCTCCTCGAGCAGGTTGCGGAAGATGCGGATCACCTCGAGGGCCTTGTCCTTGAGGTTGTGCGCCTTCTCCGTGTTGAGCGCGAGGATCTGCCAGGCAACCTCGCGCTTGGGGACGACGAGCGCCGTGATCGACCGCGCGCCCAGCCGCCGCATCGCCGCGAGGCGGTGGCCGCCGTTCGGCGTCCAGAAGCCCTCCTTCGGCGCGGTGATCGCGATGATCGGGTCGAGAAAGATGCCGGTGCGGTCGAGGACGTCGGCCAGCTTCTTGTGGTGCATGTCCGACACATCGCGCTGGAACGGCGTGGGTTCGACCTTCTCGATCGGGAGCACCGCGAGGAGCAGCGGGTGCCGGCCCAGCGGATCGAGGTACTGGCCCACGACGGAACCGCCGGCGCGCTCGATCGCCGCGCGCGTCACGGCGGCCTCGCCGGCGAGCTCGGCGACGGCGGATTCGGCGGCGGTCGCGCCGCGGGTGTTGGCCTTGGCCTTGCGCGGCCGCTTTTTCGCGGGGAGGCGCTTCAGGGTGGGTTTCGCCATGGCGGGGAGGCTGGCTCAACCGCGGGCCGGGCGCAAACCTCCGCCGTCCGGGCCGGTGCTTTTGGCGGCCGAGCGGGCGTTCTCCCGGACGCGGGCGACAGGCTGCCCGCGCCGATGGAATTCCCCCTGTCCGCACCGGCAAATCCCCGAGGAACGGCGGCCGCGGCGCCGCGGTCGAAGAAGTACCATGAAATCGAACCACGATCTTTCCGGGAAGCGCGTCGCGATCCTCGTCGCCGACGGCTTCGAACAGGTTGAGCTCGACGGCCCGAGGGCGGCGCTGGACCGGGCCGGCGCCCGGACACACGTCGTCTCGCCGGCCCAGGGGACGGTGAAGGGCGTGAACCACGACAAGCCGGCCGCCGGGGCCAAGGTCGACGTGCCGCTGGGCGCCGCGCGGCCCGATGACTTCGACGCCCTGCTGCTGCCCGGCGGCGTGATGAATCCCGACGCGCTCCGGCAGGAGAAGAAGGCCGTCGAATTCGTCCGCGCCTTTTACGACGCCGGCAAGCCGATCGCCGCCATCTGCCACGGGCCGCAGATCCTGATCGAGGCGGACGTCGTGCGCGGCCGGACCGTGACGTCCTACCCGTCGGTGAGGACCGACCTGAAGAACGCCGGCGCGAACTGGGTGGACGAGGTCGTCGTGGTCGATCACGGGCTCGTGACCAGCCGCAAGCCGGACGACATCCCGCGGTTCAACGAAAAGATGATCGAGGAGATCGCCGAGGGCGTGCACGCCGGTCACCGGCGGTGACGCGCGGCCAGCGTGGGCGGCGGTCCGCCGTCGTCGGCTCTCCCGCTCCGCGCCGGCTGACCACCGGCGACGGGGTCGGACCGGGGAGGATCAGCGCCGGCCGCGCAGCGGGCCTGCGTGGCCCGCGACGAAAAGCGGCGTGAATTCGCCCGGCAGGGCGGCCAGGACCTGCGCGATCTCGCCCGGCGAAACCGCTTCCTCGAGCGTCTCGATCACGCCGCGGGCATGATACACCGCGGCGGCCCGGTCGCAGCCCTCGCGTTGGGCGACGCGGCGGACGAACTCGTCGAACGAGAACCGTTCGCCGGTGACGGCTATCCCGCCGTGGAGGAAATGCCCGATCTCCTTGGGAAGCTGCGAGGCCACATGGCGCGCCTCGTCCGCGCCGATGCGTTCCGCCAGCGTTTCCAGCGTGGCGCGGACCGCCGCCACCGCTTCGCCCGAGCCGGCCAGGCGCGCCCGGCTCTGCACCAGTCCAATGAATCTCTCGAAGTCCATGCGCGACCCTAGCCACTGGAAGCGGGCGCGCTATGGGGCGGGGGACTGCCGTGTCGGTCCGGCGCCGGCCGGCTGCCGCGGGCGAGGGCACGACCGGCGGCGGGCCGGGTCTGAAGAGGGATGAAGGCGCGACGCCTGGAGCGGGCCACGGCGTGGGCCCTGATCTTCGAGACCGGCGAGGAGTTCCTCGGCGGCCTCCGCGAATTCGCCGCGGCCCACGGCGTGCAGGCGGCCCGCTTCACCGGCATCGGGGCTTTTCAGGCGGCCACGCTCGCGTACTTCGACTGGGAGACCCGCTCCTACCTCGAGATTCCGATGGAAGAACAGACCGAGGTGCTCGTCCTCGCCGGGGACCTGGCGCTGAAGGACGGCCGACCCGAGCCGCATGTCCACGTGGTCCTCGGGCGCCGCGACGGTTCGACCGTGGGCGGGCACCTCGTCCGCGCGACGGTGCGGCCGACCCTCGAGCTCATGCTCGAGTCGGGCGGGGCGCTGGTGCGGCGGTTCGACCCGGCCAGCGGCCTGCCGCTGATCTCGTAGGCGCGGCGAGGCGGACGACCCGCGGACGCCGCCGCCGCCCGGGCTGAGCGGGGTTCCGCGCCGCGGGGCGGGCCTTCGCCGGGTGCCGCGCTCCAAGTTTCACCCGATGGCGCGGGCGCGCGCCGGGACCATGATGGGTTCATGCCGACTAATACCACTGTACGGAGCGCCCGCCGTCTTGCGCGGCGGGGCAAGCGGCCGAGCACCCAGGCCGGCGAATTCGTGCGCGAGGAGATGCGGGAGCTGAAGCGCGGCAGCGGCAACGTGCGGTCGCGCAAGCAGGCCATCGCGATCGGGCTGTCGGAGGCCCGCCGCGCCGGCGTGAAGCTCACCACGCCGTCGCGCGGCAAGGCGAGCGCGGACACGCGGCGCAAGGCCGAGCGCGATGCCGCCGTGGGTTCGGGGCGGCGCAAGCCGTCCGCCACGCGCTCGCGCGGGGCGCGGAAAGCGGCCGCCACGCGCGAACGCCGGTACGGCCGCCGCCGGAACTCGGGCGCGCGCCTCACCCGCACGCGCCGCCGCTGGTGAGGCCGCGCGGCGATTCGCGCCGTGCATGACGTGGTCATCGTGGGCGCCGGGCCCGCCGGCCTGAGCGCGGCGCTGGTGCTCGGGCGCTGCCGCCGCTCCGTCCTGGTCGTCGACGCCGGCGAGCCGCGCAACGCCGCCTCGCAGGGACTGCACGGGTTTCTCACGCGCGAAGGCGTCAAGCCCCTCGAACTGCGCCGGCTCGGCCGCGCCGAACTGGCCCGCTATCCCTACGTCCATCTCCGCGACGGCCGCGTGACGCGCGTGCGCCGGGACGACGGCGGCTTCGAGGTCGCGCTCGCGGACGGCCCGGTGTTCCGCTCCGCGTTCCTCCTCTTGGCCACCGGGCGGATCGACGCGCTGCCGGAGAAGGCCGGCTTCCGCGACTATTACGGCCGGGGCGTGCACCACTGCCCGTTCTGCGACGCGTGGGAATACCGCGACGGCGAGATCGTCGTCTATGGGCGCGATATCGGGGCCGTCGAACTCGCGCGCACGCTGCGGACCTGGACCGATCGCGTGACGCTGTGCAGCGACGGCCCGCCGGCGTGGCCGGACTCCCCGGACCCGGCGGCGGAGGGGTTGCGCGTCGTCGCCGCCGGCGTCGATCGGCTGGCGGGCGACGCGCACCGGGTGCGCGAGGTGCGGTTCGTGGACCGCCCACCGCTCGCCTGCGATGCGGTGTTCTTCTGCGGCCCCTGTCCGCAGCGGTCGGCGCTGCCGGAGGCGCTCGACTGTGTGTTCAACGACGATCGGTCGGTGCGCTGCGACCGCTCCGCCGCCGTCGGGGTGCCCGGCCTCTTTGTGGCCGGCAACGTGCGCGGCGGCCTGCATCTCGCCATCATGGCGGCGGCGGAAGGCGCCGACGCGGCGCTCGCGATCAACGCCGCGCTGCTCGAGCGGGCGCGTGGGGGAACGCGTTCCGCCGCGCGGTAGCATTAAGAGTGACACTTGCTGCAGGTCGTCTGCGCCTGGAGCCCCGTCCACACAAAAGTTTCTTCTGCAGGCTGGCGCACGCTCTGCTTCCGTGGTCGGGTATCCGGGCGCCATGAAGCCGTTTCGCGACGCCTACTGCCAGGGGCGCGGGATGCCCTCCGCCCGATACGAGCGGGAGCTGCTTTCCCGCACCCTCTATGGCCACGCGCGCTGCATCTCATGGTTCCTGCGGCTCGTGAAATCGGACTACTTTTCCGCCGACATCGAATTCCTCCGCAGCCTCGGCTCCCTGCGTTCGCGCCGCGAGCTGGCCGCCGAGATCGCGGACTTCCAATACCATCCCTCGAACCGGACGTTCCTGCGCCGGCGCCTGCGGCTCCGCGTCTCGGCCGAGAAGGCGCGGCGGATCTTCGAGCGGCACATGAAGCCCGGCGCGCAGTAGCAGTCCGCCCGGTCACTGCCAGTTCAGGATCAGGCTCGTGAAATAGGTCGTGTCGAGCTTCTCGGCCACGCCGGCGGGCGGGACGCTCTGGTAGTCGTTCGAGAGGCCGACGCGCAGCTTCCAGTGGCTCGCCGTGAGCGGCATCTCGAGCGTCGACTCGTGCTTCACGCGGTAGTTGCCGAAGTCCTCGAACGCCGGCGTGTACGTCAGGGCGTTCGACACCTTGGCCGTGCCGAACTGGTACATGTGGAGCACAGCGACGTCGGCGCCGGGCGAGTCGAACTTCGTGTTGTCGGCGTAGGTTTCGTAGAGGTAGCTGAGGCCGAGGCGGACCTCGAGGTCCTGGTGCTCCCGCTTGATGAGCTTGCGGCCGACGCCGAACGCGGTCGTCGAGCGAAGATCGAGGTTCTTCAGGCGGTCCTTCTCGAGGGACGTGCGGGCGTACCAGAGGCTGTGCTCGGTGAAGTGGGCGGAGTAGTCGACGCTGCCGAACTGGCGGTCCGCCGTGTCGACGCCGTTGTCCTGGGCGCGCTCCGCGGCGAGGGCGAACACGAGCTTGTCGGAGTCGCTCGCGAGGGTGGCCTTGAAGCCGAGGTTCGCGCCGAATTTCTCGCTCACGCCGGTGCGCCCCGTGACCGCGACCGCCGCCTCGTAGGCCCATTTTCGGCGCGCCTTCTCCGCGGCCTCCTTGAGCCGGCGGACTTCGGGACTGTCGGCGCCCGCCCGCCAGACAAGGGCGACCGTCCCGGGGGTGGCCGGCACGCGCCCGGCGGCGCCCACGATCATGACGCCCTCGGCGCCGGACTCGACGCGTCCGAGGAGGGCGCTGCCGCTGGTGAGCCCGACGTTGATTTCCTGGTCCGTGACGAAGCTCCTCACCTTCGCCTGGTCGATGCTGATCTTGCCGGCGAAGGTCGTTTCGACGAGGAACCGGCCGTCCTCCGCGTAGAGCAGCGTGCCGTGGATGACCGAGCCGTCGTGCAGGTCGATGCGGTCGGCGGCCGCGGGGGCGGCGAGGAGGAAGGCGAGGGACGAACCCAGCGCGAGGGACGGGAGCAGCGATTTCATGGAGGAAAGGTCGGGATAGCATAGCGGATCGGCGCCGTGCCGTCTCGGGGCACAAACCCGCCGTAGGATACGGGCGATTGGCCTTCCGGGTTGCCCGTCGCAGCGACTTCCGCTGGGCTACCGACTATGCCGACGCGCGCCTGGTTCCCGACCTACATTTATCACGAGCCCCTGCAAGCGACTGGCATCCACGCCATTAATTCCGATCTGGCAGCGGAATGCCGCGGGCTGCGCGAGTACGACGTGGCGGGACGGAGGTGGTCGGACAAGAATTATCCGGGGGGCTACACTTCGTACGCGTCGCTGAATCAGCTGCATCGGTTTTCTTCGACCTTCGCGTCCCTCGAGCGCCGGCTCACGGTCCATGTCCGGCGGTTCGCGCGCCAGCTCGACATGGACCTGCGGAGCCGCGAGGTGACGCTCACCGACCTCTGGGTGAACATCATGCCCGAGCACGCGGCGCACAGCCTGCACCTGCACCCGCTCTCGTTCATCAGCGGCACCTATTACGTCGTGACGCCGCCGGGCTGCCCGGGGCTGAAGTTCGAGGATCCGCGCCTCGACCGCTTCATGGCGGCGCCGCCCAAGACCGCGAACGCGCGTCCCGCCAACCGGCCGCACATCACGTATCCGGCTAAAGCGGGGCATGTCCTGCTGTTCGAGAGCTGGCTGCGTCACGAAGTGGCCGCCAACCGCACCTCGGCCGAGAGGATCAGCATTAGCTTCAACTACAACTGGAGCTGAGATCAGAACCTCCGGAATGCCTGCTCGGTGCGCGCGGCGGTTGCGTGAGCTTCAATTACAACGGGAGCTAGGAGCCCAAGCTCACGACTGCATGCTCGGCGGACGAGCGGGCAGCATCAGCTTCAACGACAGCTGGAGCTGAGAGCCGAAGCTCCCGAATGCCTGCTCGGGGAACAGCCGCGAACACAGGAATCACAAAGATTCGCGGGAGAATATGGTTGGTTTTGCGCTCTATGTGTTCCTTTGCGGCTCACCCAAGTGTCACTGAGAAAACGGATCAGCCGTGGAGGGGGAGATCACAAAAATACGACGGAACGTTGGTGATATTGCCCTCTATGCGATCCTTTGCGGCTCACCGAAGTGTCGCTGAAAAAACGGAACAGCCACGAACACAGGGATCACAAGATTAGGGGCGCGAGCGGGCGGCGTGAGCCTCAACGACAACTGAAGCTGAGCGCGTACCCTCACGCGCCGAGATCCCGGATCTCGTCCGGCTCGAAGACGAGCACGCCGCGCGCGCCGGTGCCATACGAGCACCGGAGCATCGCGCGGGCGACGACGGCCGCGTCGATCGCGCGGTATTTCGCGAGCCGGCCGAACAGGAGCGGCTCGACGAACCAGAGCGCGGCCGCCGCCAGCCGTTCGCCCGGCCGCGGGCGGGCGCGGCGGCCCAGCAGCAGGCCCGGCCGCAGCAGTGCCAGCGTCGCGAAATGCAGCACGCGCAACGCCTCCTCGGTCTCGCCCTTCACGCGGTTGTAGAAGATGCGGGAGCTCGCGTCCGCACCGAGCGCCGACACGGCGAACAGGCGCCGTGCGCCGGCCCGCTGCGCCGCCCAGGCGAACGCCAGCACGGCGCCGTGGTCGACCGCCCGGAACGCTTCCGGCGAGCCAGCTTCCCGGCGGGTGCTGCCGAGGCAGCAGAAGGCATCGTCCGCCTTCAGCTCCGCGGCGACGCGGTCCAAGGCGGTGAATTCGGCGACCACGGACGTCAGCTTGGGGTGGCTGGCCGGCAGCGGCCGGCGGCCGACCGCCACGACGCGGTCGTATTCGTCCGCCGCCAGGAGCTCGCGCAGCAGGTGGCCGCCCACCAGCCCGCTTGCGCCTGCGATCAGTGCCGTCGCCATGTCCCGGCTCAGGCTGCGGGCGGGCAGCACCGGCGCAACAGCATTGGCAAGGCGGCGCCGCCGGAGTTGAGTGCGGGCATGGTGGTGATCCGGCGCATGGACGATGGGCGGCGCTCCTACACGGCGATTTTCCTGCCGGGGGAGGAGCCCCGGATCTTTCCCACGTCGGACGCGGAGCACGCGCGGATTCTCCAGGTCTTCAAGCAGGACCGCCCTTACCCGGACGTGCTCAACGACTTCACGGACTACGCCATCGGCCGGGACGGGCCGGCGTCGCCGGTCGCATCCCGTCGGCATTCGTCCCGAGCCGCCCGCCGCCTGCCGATGCGGGGTTGCACCGGCGATCCGGAAATGGCAGATTGATGCGCATGAAAAACCTGGAGTTGAGCGACGAGGCGTACGCCGCGCTCGAGCGGCTCGCGGCGGCGAAGAACCTGACTCCGGCCGACATCATCGCCGCCATGGTCGGGGACGGCCGCCCTCCGGTCGGCGGCGACCATCTCCTGTTCTACCTGGCCGGAAAGGACTTCGCGGCGATCACGGACCCCACCGACCGCTACCTCGCGCTGCTGGCCTGGGTGGCCAGGCATTATGCGTACGATTTCGCCGACTTCATCTCCCACCAGGACAGCGCGCTGCGGTACCTGACGCTCGGGCGCGACGAGGTGCAGGAGATCCGGAACCGGAACCACGCCCGGCAGATCGACGGCACGCAGTACTGGGCGGTGATGACGATCGATGATCCGACGAAGGGGCGCTTCGTCCGGCGGCTGCTCGAGTTCGTGGGCTGCCACGATGAGACGGTCCGCGCGGCGTTGCGCGAGCTCGGCCTGCCGTTGCGCGAGCCGATCTTCCGCCTGCTGAGCGCCTGACACGGAAATGGTTTGTCGGCTCGCCGGCCGGACGCTGGACTTGCACCAGCCTACGCGCCGCCGTGTCCGCTCCCGATCCCCGACCGCCCGAACCGCCGGCCCCGGCGCCGATCCCGCCGGTGCCGACGAAGCAGCCGTACGTCTGGCATCTCGTGAACTCGATGCGTTACTCGCTGTCGGGGTTCGCCGAGGCGTTCCGCCACGAGCAGTCGTTCCGCGAGGACCTCATTTTCGTGGGCCTGATGGTCCCCCTGGCGATCATCCTGCCGGTCAACGCGGTCTCGACGGCTGTCATGATCGCCTCGCTGCTGCTGATCATCGTGACCGAGCTGCTGAATTCCGCGATCGAGTGGACGATCGAGGATATTTCACCCGCGCGCCGGCCGCTGGGCAAGCGGGTGAAGGACATGGCGAGCGCGGCCGTCTTCCTCGCCTTCGTCAATTGCCTGATTGTGTGGGCCGTGATCATCTTCGCGAACTGGGAGCGCATCAAGACCCTCGAGTTCGTGCGCTGGCCGCCGGTGTGGATTCCGTAGGCCCGGCCGCGGGGGCCCGCGGGAGGCGCGGCCGGATGGCTTTCGAGGGCTCGGGCGGCGCGCGCGGCCGCTACCGCATCCGGCCGAAGAACCACGCGGCCAGACCGACCATGGTCAGGTTCGGCATGAGCGCGGCCCACATGGGCTCGATCAGGCCGTTCGAGCCGAGCGGGCCCGCCAGGTTGACCAGGATGTAGTAGAGGAAGAACAGGCCGATAGACTTCGACACGCCGACCGCGGGATTGACGCGCACGCCGGAGATCGCGAACGGGATCGCGATCCCGAGGATGATCAGGGGCCCGAGGGTGTCGGCCAGCATGCCGTAATACCGCACGGCGTAGCGCAGGACCTTCGGATTCTTCTCGAGCTCGAAATAATCGACGATGCGGCGCAGCTCGAAGAACGACAGGTCGCGGGGGTTGCGGTCGATCAGGAGCATCAGCTGCGGATCGTCGCTGAAGTGCGGCACGACCTTCTCGGCGAAAGGCGCGGTGCGCATGAGGTCGCCCGTCTCGGGGTCGAGCCACATCTCGCGGCCCTCGCGGAAGGCCCACTGGCGCCGCGCGGCGTCGTAGGTCGCCTCGCGCGCCATCAGCCGGGTCTTCTCGCGCCGCTGCGCGTCCATTTCCGAGACGGTCACGCCGTGGGCGGTGCCGGTGAGCCGGCTGTAGCGGTTGATGAACCACATCCGGTTCTGCCGCTGGTTGTCGAACGCGACGCCGGTCACCACCCCGAGCGGCGCGGCGCCCGCGCGCTGCTGGGCCGCGCGGAGGGTGAAGCCCTCCAGGAGCTGGCGCGAGGTTTCGACCGACCACGGGATGACGCGCGCGTTGAGCACGAGCGAGAGCCCGCAGCAGACGAGGGCGGCGAACCAGAGCACGCGGGTGGCCTGGAACACGTTCAGGCCGGCGGCGCGGACGGCCGCGATCTCGTTCGTGCGGTGAAACTGGCCCAGCACGTAGAGAAGCGAGAGCAGGAGCGACAGCGGGAGCACGACCGAGAGGTAGCTCGGCAGCAGCACCGCGTAGTAAGTCGCCATCTCGCCCGGCCGCGCGCCGGCGTCGAGCAGCTCACGGAGATTGTCGTAGAGCGCGAAGACCACCAGCAGGCCGGTCGTCGCGGCCAGGAGCAGCCCGAAGAACTTGAGCCATTCGCCGAGCAGGTAGCGGTCGAAGACGGTCACGGCGGAATGGGACAGGCCTTCCGGCCGAAGGTGGCGTGGAGGGCGGTCAGGCGGCCGGCCGGTCCTTGGCCGGCGGAAGCTTCTCGATGGTGAAGCCGGTCCAGCCGTAGATGGCCGAGACCAGGGGGTTCACCAGGTTGAGGAACGCGTAGGGCAGGTAGGCGAAGGGGAACACCCCGAGGGTCGCGTACATGTAAGCGCCGCAGGAATTCCACGGCACGAGGGGTGAGGTGAGGGTGCCGGCGTCCTCCAGCGCGCGGGAGAGATTCTTCGGGTGCAGTCCGGCCTGCTGGTACGCCTCCCGGTACATCCGGCCCGGCACGACGATCGAGAGGTACTGGTCCGGCGCGATGATGTTGACGCCCATGGCCGTGCCCAGCGTCGCGGTCACGAGCCCGCCCGTTCCCTTGGCGAGGCGGAGGATCGAGGCCGCGATCGTGCCGAGCATGCCGCTCTTCTCCATCACGCCGCCGAAGCACATCGCGAACAGGATGATCCCGATCGTGCCGTACATGCTTTCGATGCCGCCGCGGGTCAGCAGCTCGTCCACCGCCGCCACGCCGGTCTCCGCCTTGTAGCCGGCGTAGGCCACCTCGAGGACGCGGCCGAACGACGCGTCCTGCGTCAGGCTCGCGAAGAGGCCGCCGAGGACGGTGCCGGCGAAGACCGCGGGCAGCGCGGGCACCTTGGCCACGACCATGACCAGCACCAGGAGGGGCGGGATGAGCAGCCAGGGCGAGATGGAGAATTCCTGGTTCAGCCCGTCGGTGATGGCGCGGATCGTGTCGAGCGAGGCGCTGTCGGCGCCGTACCGGAGGCCGATCAGCCAGTACAGGATGAGCGCGATCACGAGGCTCGGTCCCGTCGTCCAGGCCATGTGGCGCACGTGTTCGAACAGCTCGGAGCCGGCGGCGGCCGGCGCGAGGTTGGTCGTGTCCGAGAGCGGCGACATCTTGTCGCCGAAATAGGCGCCCGAGATGATGGCCCCGGCGGTGAGCGCGGGCGGGATGCCCAGGCCCTGGCCGATCCCGATGAACGCGATGCCGACGGTGCCGGCGGTGGTCCAGGAGCTGCCCGTGGCGAGGGCGACGACGCCGCAGACGGCGCAGGCCGCGACGAGGAAATAGTCCGGCGAAAGCAGCTTGAGCCCGTAGACGATGAGCATCGGGACGATGCCGCCCGCGATCCAGGTGCCGATGAGGGCGCCGACCACCAGCAGGATCAGGCAGGCGCCGAGCGAGAGCCGGATGCCGTCGAGGAAGCTTTCCTCCACGTCCTTCCACCGCCAGCCGAGTCGGACGGCCATCAGCGCCGCCACCGCCGCGGCGGCCGCCAGCGGGACTTGCGTGGGGATGGACACCTGGAGGACGGATCCGAAATACGGGATCCGCGCGAGCGCCTGGAGCAGCGGGCCCGCCACCGGCAGGTCCTTGGGCAGGCTGTTCACGTCGATCACCGCGGCGGCGAGGAAGACGATGAGAGCGGCGACGGGAACCAGCGATTCGCCCAGCGTGGGAGGACGCGGCGCGCGCGGAGGGGTGCTCATGAGTTGAGGGCGAAAATCGCAGCCGGGCGAGGGGTGGCAACAAAGTTTCTGTTCCGGGCGCCCCGGGCCCGAACTGTATTGCCGGGGCAGCCGCTTTCCCTTTCATGCGCGCATGTCGAAACCCCAAGAAGCCTGGAGCTCGCGTCTGGGCGTCATCCTCGCCGTCGCGGGCAGCGCGGTCGGCCTGGGCAATTTCCTCCGGTTCCCCGGCCTCGCCGCGCAGTACGGCGGCGGCGCGTTCATGATCGCGTACTTCGTCTCGCTGGTGGTGATCGGCATCCCGATCTGCTGGATCGAGTGGACCCTCGGCCGGGAGGGCGGGCGCAGCGGCTTCCATTCCACCTCCGGCATCTTCCACGTGCTGATCCGCCGTCCCTGGGCGAAGTACCTTGGCGTGATCGGCTTCGTCGTGCCCGTCTCGATCTACATGTATTACGTGTACATCGAGGCCTGGTGCCTGGGCTATGCCGTGAACGCGCTCACGGGCCGGCTGAGCGAGCCGGGGGTGAACTTCGCGGACTTCTTCGCGCAGTTCACCGGCGCGGGGCAGGACGGCGTGGCGCTGAAGTTCGGCCTGCAGGACGTCGGCATCTTCCTGGTGGCGGTTTTCGCGCTCAATTTCTACTTCATCTACCGCGGCATCTCCAAGGGCATCGAGCTGGTCTGCAAATACGCGATGCCGGCGCTGATCGTCATCGCGATCATCATCCTGGCGCGGGTGCTGACCCTCGGCACGCCCGACGCGGCCAAGCCGGACCAGAGCGTGCTCAACGGCCTCGGGTTCCTGTGGAACCCGGGCGAAATCGGCCGGGGCCTCCTGAACCCCCAGCTCTGGCTCGCCGCGGCCGGCCAGATCTTCTTCAGCCTCTCGGTCGGGTTCGGCGTCATCATCACCTACGCCAGCTACCTGCGGAAGCAGGACGACATCGTGCTCTCCGGCCTGACCGCCTCGGCCGCCAACGAATTCTGCGAGGTCGGGCTCGGCGGGCTCATCACCGTTCCCGCCGCCTTCGTCTTCCTCGGCGCGGCGGGCACGTCGTCGGCCGTCGCCAGCGGCTCGTTCGGGCTCGGCTTCAACGTGCTGCCCGAGGTCTTCGCGCGCATGCCGGGCGGCCAGGTCTTCGCGACGATCTTCTTCATCCTCCTCTTCCTGGCCGCGATCACCAGCTCGCTGTCGATGCTGCAGCCGGGCATCGCGTTCCTCGAGGAGGGCCTCGGCATCGGGCGCCGCGCCTCCGTGGCGCTCCTCGGGCTCATCACCGCCGTCGGCACCCTCTTCGTGTGGTATTTCTCCAAGGACCTGAAGGCGCTCGACACGATCGATTTCTGGGTCGGCACGCTGATGCTCTTCGTGCAGGCGACGATCCTGATCATCATCTTCGGCTGGGTCGTCGGGGTGGAGAAGGGCTGGAAGATCGCCCATGAGGGCGCGGAGATGCGCATCCCGAACTTCTTCAAGTTCGTCATCAAGTTCGTCACGCCGGCCTTCCTGCTCGCGATCTTCGTGATGTTCACGCTCCGGAGCGTCTTCGGCTGGAACTTCTCGTTCGCGGACCCGGTGTTCGACCCCACCGGCTACGTGCGCGACCTGGTCGGCGACAGCCCCAACCGCGTCGCGCGGATGACCATGGGGCTGATCATCATCATGACGGTCTTCACGATCGTCCTGGTCAACATCGCCGGCAAGGTGTGGGGCCGCGCGGAGAAGCTTGGAAAGGAGACCGCCTGACATGACACCTGGAGGCTGGATCAGCATGATTCTCTCGGTCGGCTTCGTCACCGGGCTGTTCGCCTGGTGCATCTTCCGCGTCCTGCGCGGCCCGCGCGACCCGCAGAAGCTCGCCCATATCGAGCCGATCGAGGAGTCCGAGGCGGACCGGCGCTGAGCCGTCCGCCCGGCCCTCGTCCTTGATCGCGTCACCGGCGCCGCCGGTCGCGGCGTGCCCTCGGGGAGGGCCGCCGGCTCGTGGCCGCTTGATTTTTTCCCAACCCCGCTAAACTAGCGGGCTTTCCGGCTCCCCGGGCCGGCCCTTTCCCTCATCCCGTCGCCCTCATCGCCATGTCCACCGCCACTCCGCAGAAATTCGAGTTCCAGGCCGAGATCAAGCAGCTGCTCGATATCGTCATCCACTCGCTCTACACCGAGAAGGAGATCTTCGTGCGCGAGCTGGTGTCGAACGCCTCCGACGCCCTCGAGAAGCTTCGCCACCTCCAGCTGACCGAGAAGGAGGTCCACGACGACAACCTGCCGCTGGAGATCAACATCACGACCGACGACAAGGTGAAGACGATCACGATCCAGGACTTCGGCGTCGGCATGACCCGCGCCGAGCTGATCGAGAACCTCGGCACGATCGCGCACTCCGGATCCAAGGCCTTCCTCAAGGCGCTCGGCGAGGGCGGCGCGAAGAACACGAACCTCATCGGCCAGTTCGGCGTCGGATTCTACTCCGCGTTCATGGTCGCCAAGTCGGTGAAGGTCTACACGCACTCGTGGAAGAAGGACGAGCCCGGCCACGTCTGGACCAGCGACGGCTCCGGCAGCTACGAAGTCGAGGAGAGCGAGGGCCAGCGTCGGGGCGCGAAGATCGTGATCGAGCTGAAGGATGACTGCGCGGAATTCGCCTCCGACTGGCGGATCAAGGACATCCTCACGCGCTACAGCGCATTCGTCGGCTTCCCGATCACCCTCAACGGCAAGAAGCTCGAGACCGTCCAGGCGCTCTGGCTGCGCAGCAAGAACGAGATCAAGGAAGAGGAATACGCCGAGTTCTACAAGTTCCAGGCCCACGCGCAGGACACGCCGCGGTACCGGCTCCACTTCTCGGCCGACGCCCCCCTCGCGATCAACGCGCTCGTCTTCGTGCCGCAGGACAACACGGAGAAGCTCGGCTTCGCCCGCCTCGAGCCCGCCGTCGCGCTCTACTGCCGCAAGGTCCTGATCGACGCGCGCCCCAAGGACCTGCTTCCCGAATGGCTGCGGTTCCTCAAGGGTGTCATCGACAGCGCGGACCTGCCCCTGAACATCTCGCGCGAGACGATGCAGGACAAGGCCCTGCTCGATAAGCTCGGCAAAGTGATCACCAAGCGCTTCCTCAAGCTCCTGGAGGAGGAAGCCGCCCAGCGGGGGGAGGCCTACGAGGAGTTTTACCGCGAGTTCGGCATCTTCCTGAAGGAGGGCGCCGCCCTCGACTACGCGCACAAGGACCAGCTCGTGAAGCTGCTGCGGTTCGAGTCGTCCCTCACCGAGAAGGGGAAGTCCACCTCGCTCGCGGACTACGTCGGGCGCATGAAGGACGGCCAGAAGGAGATCTATTACCTGGTTGCGCCGAACCGCGAGGCCATCGAGTCCGGCCCCTACCTGGAGGGCTTCAAGGCCCGCAACCTCGAGGTGCTCTTCTGCTACGAGCCGGTCGACGACTACGTCTTCAACCACGTCCGGGAATTCGACGGGAAGAAGTTCCTCGCCGGTGACCACGCCGACGTGAAGCTCGAGGACGTCCCGCAGGCCGGCGAGGCGCTCACGACCGAGCAGGTCGAGGACCTTGTGAAGTGGCTCAAGGAATCGCTCGGCGCGCAGGTTGCAGAGGTGAAGCCCAGCGATCGGCTGGTGAACTCGCCCGCGCTCGCAACCAACGCCGACAAGTTCACCTCCCCCCAGCTCCGCCGGATGATGAAGGCGATGCGCAAGGGCGGGGAGGCGGAGGAGGCGGTGAAGGTGAATCTCGAGATCAACCCGCGGCACGCGGTCATCCGGAAGCTCGCCGCCACCAAGGCCGCGGACGTGGAGCGCGCCGAGCTCGTGGCGGAGCAGCTGCTCGACAACGCGCTGCTCGCCGCCGGCCTCCTCGAGGACCCCACCCGCATGGTCGCCCGGCTGAACAAGCTGCTGGAGAGCGTGTGACCCGAACGCAGACGTAGGAAGATACCGACGCGAACGACACGGAGGTCGTCCCTCCAGGCACCTACCGAACTCTGCCAGGCGGGTGGAGGGACCGGCTCCGTCCAGTCCTTTCCTGTATTCGACAATCGATGCGGACGGGCATCGAACCGAACGACACGGAAGTCGTCCCTCCAGGCCTGTCTACCGGACTCCGCCAGGCGGGTGGAGGGACCGGCTCCGTCCGGTCCGTCCTGTATTCGAATATCGATCCGGTCGGACGGATCAGGCCAGCAGATGCTGCCATTGGTCCTCGCGGGCTCCGCGGGCGGCCTTGAGCGCGCCGAGGGCCACGAACCGTTTGAAATCGGCGCCGGCGAGGCGGACCTTCGGGGCGACGTAGCCGTCCTTTGCGAGCCGTTCCTGGAGGACCGTGTCGATGCCCTTGATGCGGCTGCCGCCGCCGGTGACGACGAGGTTCTCTAGGAGCTGCGTGACCGAATCGGAGGGCGCGCGGGCGATCAGGGTCGTGAGCGCGGGGTAGAAGCGGTCGATGAGGGCGTTGCACGCGCGGCCGATGATCTCCCCGAGCTCGAGCGTATGCTGCTTGCCGCCGATGATCACCTTCACGTCGGCGATCCGGCGCGCGCCCACGTACGAGTGCTCCTCCTTGATCGCGCGGATCGTCGCGCGCGAGAGGCCGTTGTTCGGGTAGAGGCGCGCCAGGTCGTCCTCGATGAGCTTGTCGACCGCATCGCCGGCGAAAGGCAGGCTGATCTGGTCCTCCGCCGTCGGAAAGAAGCCCTGGATGAGGCACAGGTCGGTCGTGCCGCCGCCGATGTCGATGAAGAGCGAGTTCGTCACCGGGTCGACGTAGTTGGACTGCCCGACGCGCGCGTCGTCGCGGAAGCCCAGCGCGGCGAGGAACGGCTCGGGGATGAGGAGCACGCGGTCGAACACGCCGGCGGCGCAGGCCCGGATGTCCTCGCGCGCGCCGTCGGCCGCGTTGGCCGGCACGCCGATGACCGCGCGGATCTCGGCCGCGCCGGTCGGGTCGACCAGCGCCCGCGTGCGGCGGATGAAGTCGCGGGCGGCGTCGCGATGCGCGATGATGCCGTCGGCCAGCGGCGCCACCATCCGCAGCTGCAGGCGGTGCGCCAGGGCCTCCTCGCCGATCAGCACCTGCGCGTTGCCGGCGATGATGCCGTCGACCAGGCCCTCGCGGGCGTAGCCCACGACGGACGGCACGATCTTGCTGACGGTGATGTCCTTCGAATCGGGCGCCCCGGCCAGGAGGCACGAGGCGTTCGTGCCGAGATCGAAGCCCACGAGCAGCCGCTTGCGCGCGGTCGCGCGGGAGGCGGAGGGCGGGTCGGCTGGACGTTCGTTGGCGGGGATCGCGGCGGCGGGGACCTTCTTGTCGAGTGTGGCGGTGCTCATTTATTGGGTGG
>DASPMS010000108.1:0-5119 GCA_035626915.1 Opitutaceae bacterium | reverse complement strand
CCAGAACACGATTTCCGGCAACATCTTCCGGGGCTCGCGCTGGAGCGGCGTGGCGCAGTACAGCGGCGCCGCCGCGCTCATCACGCGCAACGAGGTGCTCGACAACCAGCAGGTCGGCATCGCGCTCTACGAGCGGTCCGGCGGCGTCCTCATCAGTGAGAACAAGATTCACGGCAACGATCACAACGGCATATGGATCGCCGAAGGGGACGACGTCATCGTCGTGAAGAACGTCGTCACGCGCAACGGCACGGAAGGGGTGCTCTACGGCGGCATCGGCATCGGGAAGGGCTCGCCGCAGCTGGGGGACAACGATTCGCACAACAACATCGGCGACGGCATCTGGTGGCGGCCGGAGGCCACGCCGAAGATCGAGGCCGGAAATTCCAGCAACGGCACGATGCTCCCGGTCACGCCCTGAGGTCATGGACGAGCTCGACCTAGGCGTCACGATCCGCGGCTTTGCCGCCGGCCAGAAGGTCTTCTCGCGCTACGCGCTGCGGCGGATCCTCGGCCGCGGGGGCATGGGCGTGGTGTGGCTCGCGCGCGACGAGACGCTCGAGATCGACGTCGCGCTCAAGTTCCTGCCCGACGTGGTCGCGCTCGACCCGGAGTCGATCCGCGACCTGAAACGCGAGACCCGGCGCAGCCTCGACCTCACGCACCCGCATATCATTCGGATCTACGATTTCCTGCAGGACGGCCGCGCGGCGGCGATTTCGATGGAATACGTCCCGGGCGACACCCTGGCCGCGCTCAAGGCCGAGCGCGGGCGTCCCTTCGAGCCCGCGGAGCTGGACAAATGGGCCGGCCAGCTGTGCGAGGCACTGGCCTACGCGCACGAGCGCGCGCTCGTCGTGCACCGGGACCTCAAGCCCGCCAACCTCATGGTCGACGCGCATGGCGACCTGAAGATCGCCGACTTCGGCATCGCCGCCAGCGTGAGTGACTCGGTGTCGCGCGTGTCCGTCCGCGCCGGCAGCAGCGGCACGCCGGTGTACATGAGCCCGCAGCAGATGATGGGCGAGAAGCCGGCCGTGACCGACGACATCTACTCGCTCGGCGCGACGCTCTACGACCTCGTCACCGGCCGGCCGCCGTTCCACTCGGGCAACATCATCGCGCAGGTGCAGGGGAAGGTGCCGCCGCGCATGGCGGATCGCCGCGCGGAGCTGGACCGCGAGCGCGGCCACATCCCCGAATCCTGGGAGCGCACGGTCGCCGCCTGCCTCGCGAAGGAGGCGAAGGACCGTCCCCAGCGCGCCGCGGAGGTGGTTACCCGCCTGCGCCAAGCCGTCGCCGCCGCGCCGCCTCCGCTGCTTCCGCCCAAGCCCGCGCCGTCGGCGGCCGCCGTTCTCCCGGGTCCCGCGTCGGTCCCCCCGCCGGCGGCGAAGCCGAAACCGGAAGCGCCGGCCCCGCGCCCCGTCGAGCGTCCGCGACCGATCGAAGCGGGCGCGCCTTCCGCACGGCCGGCCGAAACGGCACCGGCCGCGCCGGCCATCGCTTCCGACCGGGCCGCCGGGCCCGGAGCTTCCGTGCCCCCGACGCCCGCGCCATTGCCGGCCGCATTCCCGACCGGTGCCGGAGGGAATTCGGCCGCGGCGGTCGGGACGACGCCGCCTGGAGACGCGGCGCTCCGGTCGCCGGTTCCGATCCCGAAGCCCCCGCCGTCGGACGCGGCCGCGCCCGTCGCACCGCGCGCGGAGCCGACCAAGGAGTCCGCCGCGAGTGTCGCGCCCGCGGCGCCGAAGGTGTCGTCGGCCGCTCGTTACGTGCCCGGCGGCGCGCCCGCTCCGTCCCGCGCGGGCCGGAAGACCGGCAGGTGGCTCGCGACTGCGGCGGCGGCCGTCGTGCTGGCGGGCGCAGGCTATTATTTTCTCGTCCAGCGCCCGGCTGCGGACCGCGCCGCCACCGAGTCCGCGATCGCCGCCGCCCGCGTGCAGCTCGACGAGGCCGCGACGGCGGTGCGCCATGCCCTTGGGACGGCCGACTGGGCCGTCGCGGAGGCGCGGCTCGGGGAGCTCGACCAGCTCGGCCCCGTGCTCCGACCGGAGGTTGCGTCCGACTGGCAGCAGCTGCGCGCCGTCCTTCGGGCCGATTTTGAACGGGGCCGCGAGACCGCGCGGGTGGCGGGGGTGCGGATCCCCGTCACCGTCACAACGACGCCAGCGGGGGCCGAGGTGGTCGCCGGCGGCACCGTGGCCGGCACGACCCCGCTGAAGGACTGGCCGCTTCCGCTCGGCGACCACGCGATCACGCTCCGCCGTCCGGGCCACGAGGATCTGGCGGCCACGCTGGCGGTCCGGGAGCGCGGGCAGACCGAATGGAATTTCCCGCTCGCCGTCTCCCGCGGCGAACTGCAGCTCGCCGGCCTGCCGGGCGGGGCGGGTTTCAAGGTCTTTCCAGCCGTCGAGCCGGGCGGGCTCCCGGCGATGCCGCTGGCCGACGGGCGCCTGCCCGCCTCGGTCGACCTCCCGGTCGGCCAGTATGACGTCGTGGTGACTTCCCCCGGGTCCGGCCCGGCGATCACCAGCCGCGCTCGCGTGACGGTGAGGCGCGGCGAGACCACGAACCACCATGCGGACGTGCGCGGCGCGAGCGTGCAGGTGGTCACCACGCCGGCGGGGGCGACCGTGCTCATCAACGGCCAGCCGGCGGGCACGACGCCGCTCCTGCTGGCCGGCCAGCCCTATGGCGCGCGCCAGGAGATCGAGCTCCGCCACGACGGCTACGTCGCCCACAAGCGCACGATCGAGTTTCCCGCCAGCGCGGACGCACCCGCGCAGGTCGCGGTCGTCCTCGAGATGACGGAAGCGGCGCGGCGGTCGCAGGGCTTCGGTTCGGTCGCGGGGGACCGCATCGCCGTGATCCCTTCCGGTCCCGCGGTGACGTCGCTGCGCCCGGACCTCACCCGCGGCCCCACGCGGCTGACGCTCGAGAGCAAGGTGCGCAACACGGTGACGTCCAGCCAGGTCGGCGCGGGCACGCATCGCACCGGACCCATCGAAAGCACGGCCGCCTCCCGGGAGATTGTGACCTTGTCCGAGCCGGCGACCGACGGCACCTGGCGGCGGATCCAGTCCGAGCTGGTTGAATCCGACGGCATGTTGGCGGGAACGATCGTGGAGTTCGGGCGCGGGCCGGACCGATGGACTGCGCGGTTTGCGCGCGGCGGCTTCGCCTCCGGCGGGATGTCCGCCGACTATCTTTACCCCGCCTATCTAGGCCTGGCCCTTGCGCCCGAGACGGTGGGGGATGTGCGCGTGGCGGCGGGACAGGAGTGGAGCGTGCCGCTCAGCGCGACGCGGCTGATCGTGCTCGGCTCGTTCTTCGTTGCGCCGGAGGGGACGATTCGCGGCCGCGTGAAGGCGGTCGACCCGGCCGAGCGCCCGGCCTGGGTGGACATCGAGTATTCCTTCGACGTCCGGGGCGCGGTCCGGCTGCCGGGCATGGCGCCGACCGCCGGCCTGCGCACCGAGATGTCCGGCCACGACACCGGCACCCTCACGCTGCGCCTGCAGCTGCGCGAGGCGTACGTCAGTGAGTCCCGCTTCGAACGCCGCTCGGTGATCGAGGGCAAGACCACGCCGGTGGGCAGCACGCTGTCCGTCTCGGCCTCCTCGTTCACCAACGAGGTCGTCTCGCTGATCGAAACGAAGGCGACTCCGGCTCCGGCCGCCGTGGCGGACTCCGGGGCGCTGTTCACGCGTCCGGGCGCGCCCGACGGCACGATCTACGAGCCGCGCGACCTCGATCGGCAGCCACGCCCCCTCTCGCGTGCGGCGCCGAGCTATCCGGCGGCCCAGCAGCGGGCCGGCGTCACCGGGTCGGTCACCGTCGAGTTCGTGGTGGACGCGCACGGCGCGGTCCAGCACGCCCGCGTCGTGTCGGCCACGCATCGCGCCTTCGAGGGCCCCGCGCTCGCCGCGGTGCGGACCTGGACCTTCCAGGCCGGGCAGAAAGGCGGGCGGCCCGTCGCCGTGCGGCTGCAGGTCCCGATTCAATTCCAGCTGGCGGACTAAACGATGGACGACCTCGACCTAGGTTCGACGATCAAGGGTTTCACGCCCGGCCAAAAGGTCTTCGCGCGCTACACGCTGAAGAAGATCCTCGGACGGGGCGGCATGGGGGTGGTCTGGCTCGCGCGCGATGAGGAGCTCGAGCGGGCCGTCGCGCTGAAGTTCCTCCCCGAGGCCGTGGCGATGGACGGGGAGGCGGTGACGGACCTCAAGCGCGAGACGCGGCGCAACCTGCAGCTGACCCACGCCAATATCGTGCGCGTCCATGATTTCCTCCAGGACGCGCGCTCCGCGGCGATCTCCATGGAACATGTCGATGGCGCGTCGCTTTCCGCCCTGAAGACGGGGGAGGGGAACGGCGTCTTTCCGGTCGATCGCCTCGATCCGCTGGTCGCCCAGCTGTGCGCCGCCCTCGAGTACGCCCACGGGACGGCGCGGATCGTCCATCGCGACCTGAAGCCCGCCAACCTTCTGCTGGCGACCACCGGAATCCTCAAGGTGACGGACTTCGGCATCGCCCGCAGCGTCGCGGATAGCATCGACCGCATCAGCGCCCAGGCCGGCGGGTCCTCCGGCACGCCCGCGTACATGAGCCCGCAGCAGATGCTGGGCGGTGAACCGGCGGTGACGGACGACATCTACGCGGTGGGTGCGACGCTGTACGACCTGCTCACGGGCAAGCCGCCGTTCCACTCGGGCAACATCGGCCAGCAGGTGCAAAGCCGCATCGCGCCGCGGCTGAACGAGCGGCGGCGCGAGCTGGGCCTGGCGCCCGTGCCGACGGCGTGGGAAGAGACGATCGCGGCCTGCCTGGCCAAGTTGCCGGCGTCCCGCCCGCAGTCGGCGGCGGAGCTGCTGCACCGTCTGCGCGGATCGCCGTCCGCGAGCGTGGCCGCCTCGGGGCCGTCCGCGGCCTCGCCCCACCGCCCGTCCGGGCGAGCGAGCCGCGGCCCGGCGCTCGGGCTCGCGGCGGTGGTGCTATTCGGCGGGCTCATCGCAGGCGGCTGGTTTTTTGGCTTCGGCGGTTCTTCCGGACCCGTGGACGCGCCGGAACGGCCCGCGGCGAAGACGCCGGGGCGCCTGGCCGGCCCCCTTCGGGC
>DASPMS010000107.1:0-79912 GCA_035626915.1 Opitutaceae bacterium | reverse complement strand
TTCAGATTCATGGGGCTAGGGGCAAAGGCAGCGCCGCGGGATTACAGCGCCGCCCCATGTTCAGACGGATGGCGCGGGAAAACGGGCTACGCCCGATCCTACCGCGCCGGCGCGGCGGGATCCGCGCGATGAAGCACGACCCGGTGGCTGCCCCGCCGTTCCGACCGGATTCCGCCGTTGCGCTCGAGAAGCCGCACGAAGGCCTCGACGTGCTCCACCCGGAAGCTGCCGTCGACGGTCAGCTCGCCGAGCGCCGGGTCGGCGAGCTCGAGCTGCAGCTGGTTGCGCCGGTTGAACTGCGCGACGACCTCGCGCAGCGGGGTGTCGGAGAACCGCAGGCGCGGGCCCTGCCAGGCGAGCGATTCGCTGATCGTCTCCGGCGGCAGCGCGACAACGAGGGCGGGGTCGCGGCGGGGCTCCCGCGCGACGGGGATCACCACGCGCTCCCCGGCGCCGACTTCCGGCGGCGCGACCGTCGCGTGCGCGGGGTGCTCGACGCGGACCCGGCCCTCGGTGACCAGCACCTCGACGTCGCCCGGGCCGAGGCGGACATTGAACGCGGTGCCGACGGCCCGGACGGACACCGCCCCGACCATCACGACGAACGGGCGGCCGGCGTCCTTCACGACCGTGAAATGGGCCTCGCCGCGCACGAGCCGCACCCGGCGCACCGCCGGCTCGAACTCCACTCGGGCCTGGCTGTCGGCGTTCAGCTCGAGGACCGATCCGTCGACCAGCGTGAGCCGCAGGTAGCCGTCGGTCGTCGTCGCGTAGACCGGCCGGGGCGGCGCCTCCGTCCGGGGCGTCCACCAGAAGGCCGCGACCGCCAGGCCCGCCGCCGCCGCGAGGCCGGCGGCCAGCCAGCCGCGCAACCGCACGACGGGCGCGCGCCGCGGCCGGACGAGCGCGTCGCGGTCGGGATGCCGGCGGGCGTCGGGGCGGTAAGTCCGCAGCGCCTGCAGGGCCTGCCAGGTTCGTTCCAGCCGCGCGACCGCGGCGGCGTGGCGCGGGTCGGCCTGCCGCCACGCCGCGAACTCCGCCGCCTGCGCCGGCGAAAGGCCGGCGTCCCGCTCCGCGAGCCAGGCCGCGGCCATGGCCTCGACGGCGGCGTCGGGAAGCGAGGATGGGGGCGGGACCGGCTTCATGACTGGCGCGCGGATAGGCCGCGCTCGGCGAAGAAGGCGGTGCAGCGGCGCATGCCCTTCGCGAGCTGCGCCTTGACCGTGTGTTCCGAGAGCGCGAGCTCGGCGGCGATTTCCTTGTGTGAAAGTCCGTACATCAGGCGGAGCGTGAGGACCTGCCGGCAGCGCGCCGGCAGGCGGCGCACGGCCTCGGCGAGAAGCTCGAGTTCCTGCTGCCGGCAGACGGCGTCGGCCACTCCGGGCCTCTCCTCTAAGACGGGCAACTCCGCCAGATCGGCTACGCCGTCGATCGCGACCACCTGCCGGCGGCGGAAGAAATCCAGCGCCAGGTTCCGGGCGGTGGTGAACAGGAAGGCCCGGACGTAGCGGACGCGGCCGCCCTCGTGCGCGCGCAGGAGCCGGGCGTACGAGTCCTGGACGAGGTCGTCGACGTCCGGAAGCGAGGGAAACGCCTGGCGCAGGTACGAGCGCAGCGACGGCTCGTGCGGCTGCACGTGCTCGACGAACCAGCGGGTCTGGTCGAGGGGGGAGGACACGGGGCGGGGTTACCGCCCTGGCCTATCCCCCATCGCCCCCGGCTCGGCAACGCGAGCGCCGCTTATCCCGTTGAACGGCGCGCGGTGTAAGGTGCCGCCGGCTCAGAACTTCAGGCGGTCGATCCAGGTCGCGCGCTGCGTCGCGGAGGTTAGCTCGGTCCAGCCCGTGATGCCGTAGGGATTGCCGGAGTCCATGTTGCCGAGCGACTCGTCGTAATGGAAAGTCGCGTTGCCGACGACGGTGATGTCGTTGGCCACGATCGAGCCGCAGACATCGCCGTTGCCGTTGATCTTCACCGAGCCCTCGGGCGCATACACGACGGCGCTCAGCACGCCGTTGCCGGCGATGCTGATGCTCTGGTCGTCCGTGCTGGTGCCCCAGATCTGGCAGGCCGCGGGCTGGTTCGCGGTCAGCGTGGTGCTGCCGCCGTTGAGGATGCCGTTGCCGGCGATGCTGACGTCGCCCGGCGCGTAGATCGCCACGCTGGCGCCCGAGTTGATGGTCAGGCCGCCGCTGCCGCCGCCGATGCTGATGCTCGTGCTCGCGTCGGTGCACTTGATCACGACGTCGTCGCGGATGGTGAGAACGGCGTTGTTGAAGTTAATCTGGCTGACTTCGTAGTAATATTTGCCGTCGGCGTCCGCGCTGTCGCCGGCGCGCGGCAGGCTCAGCAGGGTTGCATTGCCGCCGTCGATCGGCCCCACGACGTAGTACGACTTCGTCGGCGCGGTGACCGCGTCGAAATTCGCGGAGAAATCCGTGGAGACGCGACTCATGTCCATGGTGCCCGAGGCGGTGCCGAACGGGCCGACCAGGCCTTTGGAACCAACCTTCGGCAGCGCCCCGCCGGTCGCGGCGTAGCCCCAGATGTCCGCGTTCTGCACGAGGACGGCGTCGACCGAGACCGAGATGCTGCCGACGGACCCGTTGTCCTTCTTCACCGCATCGCTGTAGGGGACGGCCGGAGTGGCGGGGTTGTTGTCCGGGTCGGAGTTCCAGCTGTTCACGGTCGCGTTGTTGCCGCTGAAGCCGATGCTCTCCTTGGCCACGAGGCCGTTCGCGAACTTCGAGCGCTTGCGGAGCGTCACGAGGATCCACTTGTCGAGGTCCGCGCCCTGGGCGACGTCCACGCTGGCCCGGGCCACGAGCGACGGCGCCGAAGTGCCCAGGTAATTGGTCACATAGACGCGGACGGTGCCCCGGGCGTTCTGGTCGAACTCGTAGCCCTCCCATTTGCGCCAGGCGTTCGTGCCGTCGTTCGACCAGTCGTCCCAGGCGTCGGGGTTGGCGGCGACCATCTGGTTGATCGACCACATGGCCTCCTCCAGGCCGGTCTCGGCGAGGTTGATGCCGGCGTTGTTGTAGAACGCGCGGCTGGACACGTTGAGGTTGGTGCGCGCCAGCTGGATGTAGCTGGTGATCGCGATGCCGAGCACGGCGGCGAAGATCATCGCCACGATCAGCAGCGATCCGCGCGAGCGGCGGGAGCGAAAGGCGGGAGTTTTCATGTGGTGACCCTCTTGTTGCGAAGGATGAACCGGGCGGAGAGCACGGTGTTGGACGCGCGCGTCACGGTCCGGTTGGTCCGCGCGGCGGTGAGCGAGATTTGCAGCTGCTTGGTGCCCTTGCCGGCGGCGGTGAGCTCGCTGGAGGTGCTCAGCGGGAGCGTGGCGCCGGTGATGTTGTAGGCCTTGAACTCGAACGTCTGCACGCCGCTCAGCAGGTTGCGGGTGCTGCCGCCCGTGAGGCGCTGGAAAATCTTCGTGCTGCTGTCGTACTGGTACACGATGGGATTGCCGCTCACGAGCAGCGTGACGCTCGCGTTGCTGTTCCAGGTGATCGAGCTGGCCTGGCGGGTGTCCTCGGCGAAGAGCTCGAGCGCCGTGCGCGCCTGGCCCTCCATCTCGGAGTAGTTGAGGAGGTTCACGCCCGAGCGGACGATGAAGAGGTAGGCGGTCAGCACCGCGGCGAGCACGACCGTCGAGATCGTCGCGCCGATCATCATCTCGACCAGCGTGAAGCCCTGCCGGCCCAGTCGCGCGAGCTTACGGGCGCGCGAGCGTGTAGTAGTAGTCGTAGAGTCCATTTTTTGAATAGCGGGTGCGGAAGGTGCGTTGGTGGCTGCGGCCGTCGTAGGAGGTCCACGTCACGTGCAGGGTGATCTCGCGCTGCGTGTCCTCCTTGCCGGCGACGTCTTCGGCCACGCGGATCATGTCGAACTGCGCGGCGAGCTCCGGGTCCGTGGTGAAAACCGAGGTGAGATCGACCTCCTCCTTCTCCGGCAGCGCGTCGATGTCGGCCCAGCTCAGCATGCGGATCCGCTCCATCTCGCTCTGCGCGACCTGCGACGCGAGCGTCGTGCCGCGCGCGACGTCGATCATCTTGTAGCCGGATTGCATCGCGATGATCGTGGTCGCGATGCCGAACGCCATGACGAACGTGGCCATGGCCACCTCGAGGATGGTGAACCCGTGCTCGCGGGAGGGGCGGCGGTCCCGGCGGGAGCGGGACGGGGCGCCGGAGGTGGAAGGTGCTCGAAGCATGCCCCCAGCCTACCGGAGAAAGCCCGACCCCGTTAGAGGCGGTAGCCGGGCATTTACGTACCTGCCGGTCTAGGGCCTTACGGGCCCGCGGTCCTATGGACAACCGGCGGGTTTTACGGCGATTTCAGCGGGCTGTTCGTCGTCCGGCTGCCGGCGTAGAGCACGGCGGCCTGCGAACGGCGACTGATCTGCAATTTCTCGAAGACGTTGCTGAGGTAATTCTTAACCGTCTTGTCGCTCAGCTCCATGTCGGCGGCGATTTCCTTGTTCGTCTTGCCCTCGGCGACCAGCGCGAGGACGCGGCGCTCCTGCGCCGACAGGAGGGCGAGCTTGTCGGCGTCGCTCTGCGGCGCGCCGTGGCGCACGAGATTCAGCACCCGGTTCGTCACCGCCGGGTCGAGCACGAACTTCCCCGCCGCGACGTCGATGATCGCCTGGCAGAGGCTGCCCGCGTTGATCTCCTTCAGCAGGTAGCCGTGCGCGCCGCTGCTCATGGCCTCGTAGACGACGCCGTCGTCGAGCACCGACGTGAGGATCAGCAGCCGCGTGTCGGGCAGCCGGGCGAGGATCTGCCGGCAGGCCTCGAAGCCCGTGCCGTCGGGCAGGCGGATGTCGAGGAGCACGACGTCGGGCTTCAGCCGCGTGCACTCGGCCACCGCGGTCGCGACGGAATGGGCCTCGCCCACGATCTGGAACCGGGCGGCCTCGGTCTGCGTCGCTAGCAGCGTCTTGAGCCCGGTGCGCACGAGCTCGCTGTCGTCGACGATGAGGAGGGAGATGAATTGGGTGAGCGTCACGGGAGTATGGCCGAAGCAATAGGGGCGAGGCGGGGCGGTGGCAAGGGCCGTCACCACCCCTGGAACTTGGCGGCGTGGGCCTCCCGCTCCGCCGCCGTGTCGAGCTCGCGCCACCGGACGACGCCGAACGGCATGTCGTCGCCCTCGTCGGCCAGCGCCTCGTCGTAATGGAAGGCGGCGTTGCCGGTGAGGGTGATCTCGCGGGCGACGACCGCCCCCATGATGTCGCCGTTGCCGTTGAGCCGCACGTCGGCGTTCGGCGCATACGCGGCCACCTTGAGCGCCCCGTTGCCGGCGAGCTGGATGACCTGCCCGGAGACGCTGGTGCTGGTGCCGTACAGCTGGAACGTCGCGGCCTGGGCGTTCGCGTTCCCGATCCCGTTCCCGGCGATGCGGACGTCGCCCTCGGCGTAGATCGTGAGGCTCGAGCCCTCCGGGATGACGATCGAGGCGTTGCCCGTCACGCTGATCGCGTCGGCGCCGGCCCCGGCCGTGAGGATGAGCGTCACGTCGCCGAGGATCGTCAGGGTCTTGTTGCCGTTGAGCGTGATGGCCGGGCACCGCCAGCGGGTCGCCGTGCCGGCGACGCCCAGCGTCTCGCCCACCGCCGCGAGCAGTTCGCCGTCCGCCGGGGCGGTCAGCAGCGGGAAGTCCGCGATGAAATCGGTCGAGACGCGCGCGGGATCGACCTTGACGCCGACCGGCGTGTCCCGGCCCGTGATCGAGCCGTTCACCCCGACCTGCGGCGCGCCGCCGCCCGTCGCGACCCGGCCCCAGACCTGCGCCTGGTTCAGGAGCACCGCGAGGTTCTCCACCGACGTGCTGGCCACGCTGCCGCCGTCGTTGCGCACGCCGGCGCCATACGGCACCGGCGGCGTCGCCGGATTGTCGTCAGGGTCCGAGTTCCAGCTGTCGACGGTCGCGTTGCTGCCGGCGAACGCGATCGCGTCGCGAGCCATCAGGCCCGCGGCGAAGCGCGCGCGCCGGCCCAGCGTGAGCTGCAGCATCTTCGTGACCGGCGTGTCGTCCGGCGCCTGCACCGTCGCCAGCGCGAGGATCGTCGGCCGGATGGCGTCGAGCTTCACACTGCTGATGTGCACCCGCACGTCGCCGCGCGTGTTGCCGCCGAGGTCGAACCCGTCCAGCCGCCGGCGCGCGGCCGGCTCGGCGACCGTCCAGCTGCTCCAGGCGTCCGGCTGATTCGCCGCCGCGCGGTTGACCGCCCAGAGGGCCTCCTCCGCGCCCGCCTCGGCGAGGTGGAAGGCGGCGTTCTGGCGGTGGCTGCGCTGGGCCAGCCGGGCCGACGACAGGTTCAGCTGCAGGTAGGTGGTGAGCCCCAGCGCCAGGACCACCATCAGCATCAGGGCGACGATCAGCACCGAGCCGCGCTCGCCGCGGGCCCCGGGTCTCGGCAACCGGAATCGGGCGGGCCGCATCAGTTGCTCACCTTCTTGTTGCGGAGCACGTACCGCGGCGACGTGGCGGCCTGGGTGGCGGCGGCCCCGCCGCCGATCCGGGCGCTCACCGCCCGCAGCACGACCTGGATCTGCTTCGTCTCGAGATCGTTCGCGGCCGCCGCCGGCTCGCCGCCGTAAACGGGGCCGATCTTGAAGCGCGCGAACCTGAAGTCGGGCGCGATGTTCCGGACGAGCACCTGGCGGCCGGCCGCGCCGCCCGTCGCGGCGGGTTCCCGGTAGAGGCAGCCGCTCGTCGCGCTGCCCGGCTCCGCATCGTACGCGTAGGTGACCTCGGGCTGGTCCCCGCTCGGCAGGATGAAGGTCAGCCGCTGCGGCCCGTGCCACCGGATGTCGACCGCCACGCGCGCGTCGCGACCGAACTGCTCCAGCCCGCGCCGCACCTCGGCCTCCGTCGAGCTGTAATCGGCCGCGCGCTGACCGGTCCCGACGATGAACACGAATGTGCTGAGGACGCCCGCCAGCACCAGCGCCGACAGCGCTGTGGCCATCAGCACCTCCACGAGCGTGAAGCCGCCCGCGCCCCGGCGCGCCCGCGCGGCCGCGAGTCCGGGCCCGAGCCGTGCGCGCGCCGCGCGGTCAATGCGCCGTGCTGACAAAGTCATTGAGTCCGTTCCTTCCGTAGCGCGTGACCAGCCGGGCCGTGTGCTCGCGCCCGTCGGCGCCGCGCCAGGTCGCCGTGAGCGTGATCTCCTTCATGTCCGCCTTGATCGTGCGGATGCTCCGCACGCAGGTGTATCGGCTCGCCGCGCCGGCCAGCGCGAGGTTCGCGTCGCCGGCGTCCTGCAGCGCCTGGATCTGGGTCCAGTTCAGCAGCCGGAGCTGCTCGAGCTCGCTCTGCATCACCTGGGAGGCGCTGGTCAGGTTCCGCGCGTAGTCGAGCGAGCGGACCCCGCGCTGGAGCACGCCGATCGCGGTGACGATCCCGAGCAGGACGACGACCGAGGCGACCATCACCTCGACAAGCGTGTAGGCCGCGGCCGGCCGCTGGCGGACCGGCCGGATCATGCGGGCGCCGCGGTGAGCGGGACGCGCAGCACGAGCGTCGTGCCGGCGTCGGGTTCGGTGTGCAGCTTGAGCGAGCCGCCCATCTCGCCCGCGCGGTTCGCCATGTTGACCAGGCCGTGGCCCGTGCCGGTCCGGCGCGCGGCGTCGAACCCGCGCCCGTTGTCCTGCACCTTGAGCAGGGCGTTCCGGCCTTTGGCGTCGCCCTGCAGGAGAATCTGGATCCGCGTCGCCTCGCCGTGCCGAAGCGCGTTGCTGATCGCCTCGCGCACGATCTGGAGCACGTGGGTTTCCTGCGCCGGCGTGAACCGCAGCGCGACGGGCTCGTCGATCTCGACCGCGATCGTCGCGACCCAGAGCGACTGCATGGTGTAGGCGAGGCTCCGGAGCGCCTGCGCGAACGGCTGGCGCCGGAGCGACTCCGGCTCGAGGTCGTTGATGAACCCGCGCACCTCGCGGATGGTCTCGTTGAGGTTGGCGCGGCAGTGCGCGAGCCGCGCGGCGGCCGCCGCCGGATCCGTCGCCAGTTCGCCGCGGGCGCTTTCCAGCCCCAGGCCGGTGGCGTAGATCGACTGGATCAGGGAATCGTGGAGGTTGCGCGCCAGCCGCAGCCGGATCTCGATCGACTGCTTCAGCTCCTCCTGGGCGTGCTGGAGCCGGGACTCGGCGCGGCGGCGCTCCTCGACCTCCTGCTTGAGTTCCGCCTTCCGCGCGAAGGTGTCCTCCGCCAGCCGCGCCACGGCCGCGAATTCCGCGCCCGCGGCCAGGTCCTGCAGCGGCGCGGGGCTTTCCTGGGCCAGGCTCTCGCCGATTCGCGCGAGCGGCGCCAGCACCCACCGGTGCACGGCGAAGGCAAGCCCGGTCAGCATCAGCACGCCGAACGCGACGAACAGGCGGATCATCGCCGCGTCCGTGTGCAGCGCCTGGACGACGTTTTCCCCGGACCGCGCGGCGTGCAGGACGCGCACCGGCACGCCCGCCGCATCGGGCAGCGCACGCACGACGGCGATTTCATCGCCCAGCGGCGCGGGCACCGGCTGATCGGAGGGGACGAGCTGCACGCGGCATTCCAGCTGGTTGGCCAGCGCCGCCAGATGGGCGGCGTCCCACCGCCGTGCAGCGACGAACCAACCGCCCTCCTCCGCCGGACGCGGGGCCGCCGTCACCTCCCAGAGAACCCCGTCCCGCGCCGCGAAGAAGTGCTTCAGTTCCCCCGCCGGGGCCCGGCCGGTCGGCAGCGCCAAGACGGGCAGTTCACCCGGCGTTCCGCCGCGGCGACCCGCGACCTCGACCACCCCGGCCCCGTCCAGCAGCCACACGGCGTCCAGGCCATACGCGACGGCCAGCTCGCGCAGGCGCTCGTCCCGCCGCTCCTCGGCGCCCCGCCGCAGCGGGTCAGTGAAGTCCCCGGCCGCGAAGTCCCGCGCCAGCTGGCGCTGGGCAAAGCTGTCGAGTTCGATGAGCCGGCCGACCTGACGACTCGCGTCGGCCCGCGACTCCGTCAGGAGTTCTTCCACCCGACGCCGCTCGAAAAGCCGCAAAAGCAGCAGCGTGGTGCAAAGGACCAGCGTCATGCTTCCCGCCAGCAATCCGAAGCGGACGGCCACGCTCACGCCCGGGCCCGGCTTCTTGGGAGCAAGGCCAAACGGCAGGAGTGACTGGGTGCGTTCGGATGGACGCATCGGGAAACATGGCCTTGGTGGGCCTAACGTCCCGACGCGCCAACGCCGAAGTCCGCCTTCGCCATTTTTTCATAGCTTTGCTACGGATTGCACCGTGGCAGTCTGCAAAAATAAGGCTCAATGATCCCGTCTTCATAGAGACATTTGGTCCTAGCGGATAAAAGGGCTATCACCCTTCGCGAGAGCCAGATGCGTCCCGGTCCCGCAGGCCGGGATCAGTGCGTGTGGGCGTCCTCGTCGCCGTCGGCCGAAGTCGGCGGTCGAATGGCGTCACCGTGGAAGATCGCATTGAAGAACACGCGATTGCCGCCGTACCAGAAGCCGCGGAAGTTCACGTCGTCGACCAGGGCGACAACGCACCCGCGGCCGCTCGGCAGCGCGACGGCGGCGGCGCTCTCGGCGATCGCCTTCTGGTTGGCTTCCGATGCGTAGCCGCTGAGCAGGGGCGAGGCCGTGTACAGGATCGGGGTGTCGTAGGCGGATTTCGCGCGCTTCATCACGAGCGTCGTGGCGCGGCAGAGCGCGAGCCGGTCCGCGCTGAAGCCGTAGCCGAGCGGGTGCGTGACATCGATGCTGGCGCCGAAGATCGCGCCCTCGACCCGCTTCAAGGCCTCGAGATCCGGCCCGTCCGCGTACGGCTGGCGGGCCGCCGGCGGCTCAGCGCTCTTCCCGTCCGCCGCGGCCGGCTCGGCGACCTCGATCGCGGCCACGCCCTTCGCAGCCACCCAGCGGACGGCCCGTCCGCAGACGATCAGCGTCCCGCCGTCCTGCACCCACCGCTTCATCGCGGCGACGACGTTGTCGTTGAGAGCGGCGTCGTACGCGCCGTCGGTCATCACGATGATGTCGTACCGCCAGATATCCGTGCGCGCGACGGCGGAGAGATCGAGGAGCGTGGGGGTCAGCCCGACGCGCTGGTCCAGCACGTGCCAGGCCGAGCCGACCGCCTGCGGGTCGACGCCCTGGCCGGTGAACAGCGCGACCCGCGGGATGGGCAGCGGGCGGAATGAGGCGCTGCCGAGGTCCACGCCCTTCGGCGTCAGGCCGGTGGCGCAGCCGTAGACCGTGACCGCGTCTTCCCGCACGATGGTTTCAACCAATTGGCGGATGAGCGCGGACTTTTCCGGCTGGAGCCCCACCGGCACGAGCACGGACCCGGGGCCGACGCGGGCGACGGAGCCGTCGGCGGCGACGAATTCCACCGGGGCGCCGGTCAGGCCCTTCGCGAGCACGCCGGCGCGCTGCAGCCGATGCAGCGCGCGGGGCGCGAAGTAGCCGTTCCAGTCGAAGACGTAGGCGTAGTCGCTGTGGCCGCCGACGAGCCGGCCGGCGGGAAACGCCGGGCTGCCCGGCAGCGCATCCCCGGCGGCAAACGCGGCCGTCACCTCCGCGTGGGGCAGGTTGTAGGCGAGCGGCAGCGTCCACGCCGACACGTCGTAGAAGATGTTGTCGGTGAAAGTCGTCCGGCGCGTGAAGATCTCCGTGAGCAGGCGGAACTGCGCCTGCGCCGTGGGCACGACCCAGGCCGAGCCCGGCCGGAACGTCTGCCCGCCGGCGGTGAGGGGTTCCTTCAGCGGCCGCACCTCGATGCGGTGGCGCGCCAGCAGGTCGAGAAACGCCCACGCGCGCGCCGGGTCGCCGTCATCGCTGAAGACATACCCCTTCACGGGGCCGGCGGCGGCCAGCTCCGCCGTCATGCGCGGGAAATCGCGCTGGAGCGCCAGCAGGTCGGTCCGCAGCGCCAGCGCCGCCTCGAGGGTGCTGAACGACGTGAGCACCTGGTTGCGGATCGCGAAGGGGAACGTCAGCAGGCCGTTGTCGCTCTCCTGCGCGTGCCCGCGCGCGCTGCCCTGCTCGAACAGGATGCCGATCGTGCCGTGCAGGTCCGGATACGTGGAGCCCTTGCCGGGGTAGAAGTCGTCGAAGCCCTGCTCGCTATAATAGAACACGCCGCGTCCATCGAGCGCCCGCTGGTGGTGCGCCGCGATGCGGTGGGTGAGCTCGACCACCCGACCGGGGATCGAGGGGTTGTTGCGCGTGGCCACGCCCGGCTGGAAGAAGAACGACGAATCCGTGCCCATCTCGTGGTGGTCGGTGAGCACGTTCGGCCGCCAGCGGTGGAAGAGCTCCGCGCGGGCCCGGGCCTCGGGGTGCACGAGCGGGAGCCAGTCGCGGTTCGGGTCGAAGAGGTAGTGGTTGAAGCGCCCGCGCGGCCACGCCTCGGTGTGCTCGCGGTCCGCCGGGTCGGGCGACGGCGCGCTGAGCGAGCGGTTGGTGTTGAACCAGTGCGCGGCGCGGTCGCCGCCGTCCGGGTTGCGCTGCGCCTCGATGAGGACGATGGCGTGGCGGAGGGCGTCCTCCGTCTTCGCGTCCCGCGCCGCCGCCAGGTGGTAGACGAACAGCGGCATCGCGTTCACCCCGCTGGGCTCGTTGCCGTGGATGCTGTACCCGAGGTCGACGACCACCGGCATGCGCGCGAGGTCGAGGCCGCCCGATTTCGCCGGGTCGAGCAGCGCGAGGTGGTCGCGCCGAAGCTGCTCGAGCCGGGCGTGGTTCTCGGGCGCGGTGATCGTCAGCACGATGAGCGGCTTGCGCTCGTGCGTGTGCCCGACGACCTCCAGCTGCACGCGCTCCGGCGCGGCCGCCGCCACCGCGCGAAGGTAGCCCGCGATCTGGGCGCTCGTGAGGTGCCATTCGCCGACCTGGAAGCCGAAGTGGCTCTCCGGGGTCGGCACGCGCGGGTCGTAGGTCGTGCCGGCGGGCAGGTAGTAGTCCAGCCGCGGCGCGGCGCAGAGCGCGGCCGGCGCCGCGAGGGCCAGGAACGACAGGGAAAACAGCAGGACGGTCCGGCGGGAAGACATAGGCCGGCAGGCTGACAAGTCCCGTCACGAGCGCAAAATAATCCTCCGGGATTTGCACGCTGGTCTTTGCCGCGCGCGCCGGTAGAGGATCCCGCGACTCGACCATGAAGACCTACCTGTCCTGCCTCGCCGCCGCGCTCCTGGCCGCCCCCGGCCCCGCCCTCGCCGCCGACGCGGCCCTGCCCGACGGGCTCTACGCCGAGTTCACCACGCCGCGCGGCGCGTTCGTGTGCGAGCTCTTCGCCGACCGCACGCCGCTGACCGTGACGAACTTCGTCGCGCTCGCGGAGGGCACCCACCCCGCCGCCCCCGGCCAGCCCTATTACGCGAACCTGCGCTGGTACCGCGTCGTGCCGGGCTTCGTGCTCCAGAGCGGAAACCCGAAGGCGCCCGCCGAGGAGGAGCTCGGCTACGCGTTTCCCGACGAGCTGGTGCCCGGCCTGCGGCACGACGCCGCCGGCGTGCTCTCGATGGCGAACGGCGGGCCCGACACGAACGCCAATGAATTCTTCGTCACCCTCGCCGACACCACCCGGCTGAACTACCTGCACAGCGTCTTCGGCCGCGTCGTGCGCGGCCTCGAGGTGCTGCCCGCCATCCAGCCCGACGACGCGCTCGCCGTGCGGATCCTCCGCGTCGGCGAGCAGGCCCGCGCCTTCCGCGCCGACGCCGAGGCCTTCCGCTCGCGCGCCGCGGCGGCGCCGCGGTATGCCGGGACGCCGGAGCCGTCCGCGGCCGCGCATTTCGACGATCCGGACCGCGTGCTGCCGGCCGACCCGCCCCGGGCGAAGAACTTCAACTTCAAGCTCGCGAACTTCGAGCGCGCGACCGGCCGCAAGATCATCGCCCGCGTCTTCGCGCGCTCGCCGGCGCCCGCCGAGGACACGGGGCCCGGCGAGTACATGCGCGCCCTCGCCGGGCGCCTCGGGGTCGCCCGCACGGGGATCCTCGCGGTCTACTTCGCCGACGAGAGCGACTGGCGGGTCTGGGTCGGCGACGAGCGCGTCGCCGATTTCCTCGGCCGACCCGTCTCGAGCGCGGACCTGGGCGAGGGCGGCGCCGTGCACGACGCGAAGGATGTCCTGTTCGCCGAGGTCGACGCCCGCGCGGCGCGGTATGCCGATCAGGCGCGCGCCGCCCGCGGACCGGCCAACCCGCTCACGGCGGCCGACCTCGCGAAGTACTCCGTCGACGCGATGCTCGACCTGCTGATCTTCCGCTTCGAGCCGAAGCGCTGACCCCATGCATCCCCGCTTTTTCCCGCCCCTGCTCCTGGCCGCCCTCGTCGCTCTTGTCGCGCGCGCCGGCGCCACATCGCCGGACGGGGATCAGCACCCCCACGACCGGGAGCCCGCGAGTGCCGCCATCCGGAAGCTCCTCGCCGATCAGGTCGGCGCCTGGAATGCCGGCGACATCCCGGGCTTCATGGCGGCGTATGAGAAGTCGGAGACGCTCCGCTTCGCCTCCGGCGGGTCGATCACGCTCGGATGGCAGCCGACACTCGAGCGCTACCTGAAGCGTTACCCCGACAAAGCCGCCATGGGGACGCTCGGGTTCACGGTTCATGACGTCGATCTCGTCGCGGCGGACGCGGCCGTCGTCTTTGGCCGATGGGAGCTTGTCCGGGCCGCCGACCGGCCGTGGGGACTCTTCACGCTGGTTATGAAGAAGCGGGCCGACGGCTGGCGCATCGTCTCCGATCACACCTCGAGCGCCGATTGAGGCCGCGCCCGGGGCCCGCGGCCTTCTCACGCGACAATTCAGGTGAAAGCCGGCGCGAACGCGCTTCACTTGGGGCCGTCCGCCTTCTCTTCTCGTCCCGAAATCCGATCCCCATGCGCTCCGTCGTCGTCCTCACCCTCCTCGCGCTGCTGCTCGCGTTCATCGCCTGGCAGGCGCGCACCGGCATCTTCCGGCTGAAGAATCCCGGCGAACCCGCCAACAAGTACGTGCGTCAGCAGCAGGAGGCGCGCGACCTCGCGGCCGACGAGGCCCGCCTGATTGCGGACAAGTTTCCCGGCGCGATCGTCACCCCGTCGGGGCTCCGCTACATCGTCCGGGCTCCCGGGGAGGGCTCGCCACCGCCCGTCGGCGCCGAGGTGTCGGCACATTACCACGGCACGCTTCTCACCGGGCAGAAATTCGACAGCAGCCACGATCGCGGCACCCCGTACACGTTCCGGGTGGGCCGGGGCGAGGTCATCAAGGGCTGGGACGAGGCCTTTGCGGGCATGAAGCGCGGCGAGCGGCGCACGCTGGTGGTGCCGTGGTGGCTCGCGTACGGCGAAACCGGCCGGCCGCCGCGCATCCCGGCGCGGGCCACGCTGGTGTTCGAGGTCGAGCTCGTCGGCTTCCGCTGAGCCGTCAGAGCCCGAGCAGCGAGCCGTTGCGCTTGAGCCAGCGCTCGGCATCGCGCCAGCCGGGGCAGACTTCCTCGACCCGCGCCCAGAAGCGCGCGCTGTGGTTCATCTCCCGCAGGTGCATCAGCTCGTGGTAAATGATGTAGTCGCGCACCGGTTCCGGCGTCTGCACGAGACGCCAGTTGAGCGAGATTGTGCCGCCGGCGGAGCACGAACCCCAGCGCGAGCGCTGGTTCCGGATCGTCACGTGCCTGACCTCCATGCCGGTCTCCGCCGCCAGCTCCCAGGTCCGCCCGGGCAGCTCGATGCGGGCGCGGCGGGCGAAGTGCGCCTCGAGGGTCGGCCGCAGGTCCCCCTCGAGCGCCGGCACCCGGAAGACGTCCGCGGCCAGCGCGACCTGCGGTCGTGGGCCCGCGCTCGCCAGCCGGATGGGCTGCAGCTCGCCGCGCCACAGGACGTGCGTCCCGACCGTCCACACTTCCGCCGCGCGAGGCCGCTGCGACTGCCGCGTCCGGGCGCGCTCAAGCCACTCGCGGTTCTGCTCGACGAACCGGCGCGCCTCCCGCTCGCTCCCGCGCACGGGGATGACCGCCACGGCCTGGCCGTCGCGCCGGAGCGTAAGCCGATACCGCCGCGCCTGGGCACTGCGCACATAGAGAATCTCCGGCGCCGCCGGGCTCGCCGTCGTGAAGAACTCCTGCTGTTCGCCTTCCACCGCCGCAGCCAAAACCGGCCGGCGCGGCGAATCCATCGAAATCCCCGAAGGCTCCGTGCCGGCGCGTCCGAAGCCGGCCCGCCATTGCGGTGTACCCGATCACGGCCCAAATGGCCCCATTCATCACTAGGAATTCACCCCGGTAAACACCCTAGAATGTTTGGGGCGATTCCGCTGTCGATAGGCGGCATAACATACGCATTGTTTTGGCTAAAGTCAGCTTGCATAGTCCCGCTTGGCTCGGAACAAATAGGGTCAATTCCTCCCTCCGTATGTTGCCTAATGATGACAATCGCCTGTCCCGCCAAGGGTTCACCTTGGTGGAGATCATGGTGGTCGTGGTGATCATCGGCCTGCTGGCGGCGGTGGGGCTGCCGACGTTCCGGCAGATTACGATGAAGTCGAAGGCCACGACCCTGATCAACGACGTGCGGCAGTTCACGACGTCGCTGCAGACCTACAATCACCAGAACGGCCGCTGGCCGGCGGAGAGCGACCCGGGCGTGATCCCGACGGAAATGGCCGGCTCGCTGTCCCCGAACTTCGCGAAGCCGACGTCGCTCGGCGGAATGTTCGACTGGGACAACGACGTGTCGCCCGGCGGGATCAGCGCGAAGGCGGCGGTGACGGTCGCGACGGCCAATGGCTATGCTTTCACGAACGACGCGGCGCTGGTCGAGATGGTCGACTCCATGATGGACGACGGCGATCTCACCAAGGGCAGCGTCCAGTACAACGCGGGCAGTCTGGTGTTCATCCTCGAGAAATGAGCTACACCTACCTCGTCACCGTTGTTGGACTCGACCCTGCGGTCGCCGCCGTCACCACGGCCGACCACAAGGAAGAGCTCGGTCACCTCGAAGTGGACAAGGTGTTCGCCCTCATCGAGCGCCTGCAGTCGGTCGATCCGGCGGCCGCACGGAAGGTGGACGCAGGCATCATCGTACGGCGCGGCGACAAGGGCTGGCGCGTCAACGCGCACCACGGCCAGTTCCGCGTGTACCACAGCACGTCGTCGCTCGACAATTACTGGACCGCCGCGGACGTGAAGACCATGGGCGAGCTGCCGCCGTTCCGCGCGGCCGTCACGGAACAGCTCGCGAGCAAGCGCGGGGTCCGGCTCGGGGGCGGCCGCCCGGGCGGCCTGCTGCGGACCGTGGGCGAGATCGGCGGCCTCGTGGCCGTCGCCGTCGTGCTGATGGGCGTCGCGGTGTATTTCGGCACGCCGCGCCGCAAGCTGAGCGACGCCCCAGCCGGCTTCCAGCCGGCCAGCACGGCCGAAAGCCAGGAAGTCTTCGCCCGGATCGCCGGCATTTACACCACCAGCAGCAAGCCCGGCGCCAATGTCGTGATGATCAATCCCGACGGCCGCGTCATCTTCTCGCTCATCGGCAAGGACGGCCGCCCCGTGTCGCCGCCCAAGACGGAGGAGCAGGCGCGCGCCGGCCGCATCGGCAACGCCCCGGCGCTCCACACCTCCTACGGCTTGATCACGCTGGAGAACCAGCAGGCGGTGAAGGTCGGCGCGTACGAGTGGAAGCGCGCGGCGCCGCTCTGACGCGCCCCGCCCGCCGGCGGGCCGACCGCACCGACAGGCGCTTATAGAAGATGGCGTTGTCGTGGAGGGACCCGTCGGGATCCGCCGCGTAACCCGGAACGCCCCCGCAGGGAATCCACCCGAGCTTCCGGTAGAAGCCGACCGCCCCGCCCCGGCCGACGCTCGTGTCGAGGAAAAGCAGCGGACGGCCCCGCCGGCGGGCGACCGCCTCGACCGCCGTCATCAGCCGCGCGCCGATCCCGCGCCCGCGCGCCGCATGAAACACCATGAGCTTCTGCACCTCGGCGCGGTGCCGCCCGTTCGACCGCATCTCGAGCCCGAGCTGCACGCTGCCGCACAACCCGCGCGCGTCGACCGCCGCCAGGAGGACCTTGCGGCCGGCGGCCAGGTCCGCACGCACACCGCGCCAGTAGCCGGCGATCTCGCCGTCGGACAGCGGCAGCGTGAAGCCGACCGACGCGCCGTGGTCGACCGCGTCCCGCAGCAACGCGGCCAGCGCGCGCCGGCTTCGCCAGGCGCCGGCCGCATCGAGGACGAGGATTTTCATGCCAGCCGGCGTGCAGTTTTCACGCCAACCGCCCAAGGGGCACCGGCTTCCACGTCCAGGGGCGGCCCGGCTCGACGATGAGCCAGGCAAAGCTCGTCCCCGACCCGCGCGGCCGCGTGATGCAACCCGGGTTGAGCCACCGCACGCCGTCGATCTCCTCGTCGCGGGGCACGTGCGTGTGGCCGTGCAGCACCGCCGCGACCCCGGCGACCTTTCCCACCGGGGGAATATGGGTGAGCCGGAAGCGCACGCCCGCGCGCTCGAGGTCCAGGACCAGCGGCCACGATTCCTCCGTGTCGCAATTGCCGCGCACGACGTGCAGCGGCGGACCGAGGGAGGCGAAGTCTTCGAGCACATCCGGCGCGCAGACGTCCCCCAGGTGCCAGATCTCGTCGGCTCCCGCCAGCCGGGTGAGAAGCGACCGCGGATAGCGGTCATGGGTGTCGGAGATGACGGCAATGCGCATGGCGGGCCGGATCGTGGGCCCCCCGCGTCCTTCCGGCAAGCGGGCGGATTCCCGAGGCGGGCCCGAGGCGAACGGACCTTCCCTGGCGTTCGCCCGGCGCCGCTCAGAACAGGGGTCGCCCGCGCGCAGCGGGCACGGGAGCCTGCAGGCCCAGCAGCCCGGCCAGCGTCGGCGCCACGTCGTCCACGCCGACGCGCGCGTCGTGGCGGCCCGGCTTGATCCCAGCGCCGAACCAGGCCAGCGGGACGTGCTGGTCGTAATCGTACGGCTGCCCATGGCTCACCCCGATTTCGGTCCGGTCGAAGAAGAAGGGCTGCAGGACCGCGAAGACCTCGGGACTGCGCTGGGCATGGAAGCTCAGCCGCATCGCCTCGCCGGCGGCATCCAGCGGAGCGGCGCCCAGGAATTGGGCGCGGGTGTAGACCGACGCCACGTTGGGCTGCCGGCGCAGCGTGTCCGCCACCAGCTCCTCGGCCTCCTCGCGCGAGGCCTTCGTCTCCGCGAGCGCCGCAGGATTGAGCCGGTAGCCGAGGCCGTCACGGACGGCCCAGGCCTGGCCGCCCGGCGCGGCGCCGAACCGGGCCGCCAGTGCGGAAGTGACCGGACCGTCGAAATCCGCGGCGCGCACCCGCCCCCCGGGCAGGCCCGCCGCCGCCCGGCGCTCGGGGGTCGGCGGGATTCCGTGGTCGGCCGTCAGCACGAACACGCAGTTCGCGAGGCCGACCTTGGCGTCGATGAAGGCGAAGAGGTCCGCGAGCGTGCGGTCGAGCCGCAGGAAGGAGTCCATCACCTCGTGGCTGTCCGGCCCGTAGCCGTGCCCGATCTTGTCGGGCTGGGAGAACCCGATCGCGAGCAGGTCCGGCGCGCCGTCGTCCTGGCCCAGGTGCTCCTCGTCGATCACCGCCTTCGCCAGGTCGGCCACCAGGTCGTTGTTCCAGGGCGAATGATCGAAGGCCTCGAGGAAGTCCTTCGCGGGGGCACCCGACCCCCCGTCGAGGCGACGCGGGAACGTCCGGCCGAGGCCGTACTTCGTGGATTCCCCTTCCGCATCGTCGGGGCCCTGGATCTGCTCGTAGGCGGCCGGAGCGAGCAGCCGGTCCCAGGTTGCGCCGAAGACCTTCGCCGGGCGCTGCTCGGCGTTGAAGGCCGCGAGGTAGTCGGGCAGCGCGGGTCGATAAAAGGTGGAGGTGACCACCCGCCCCTCCTCGGTCCAGTACGCGCCATCCGCGGCCGCCCCGCTCATCAGGATCGCGGCCCGGTCCTTGTCCGCGACGCCGAACACCCGGGCCGCCGCACCGTGGCGGGCCTTGAGCTGGTCGCCGACCGTCGCCGCGAGCAGGTGCCGCGGCGAGCGGCCGGACTTCGACTCGAGCACGCCGCCGGGCGAGCGGACGGCGCGGGGCTCCAGCCCGACCAGCGCCGCCTGCCGGTCCTCGACGCAGTTCACCTCTTCGACGTTAGGCCATGTCGGGAGCTTCCATTCGTTGCCGATGATGCCGTGAACATTGGCGTGCACGCCGGTCATGATGACCGCATGGCCGGGACCCGTCTTCGTGACGCCGTGCCGATAGAAGCATTGGGGGAAATTCGCGCCCGACCGGAAGCGGCCGAATCCTCCTTCGACAAAATGCGGCGCAAACCGGTCCAGGTAGTCCGCGCGCATCTGGTCGACGCTGATCACCACCGCCAGCCGCGGTGTCGCCGCCCCGGCGACGGCGGGCAGGACGGCGGCGGCGATCATGGCGGGCAGGATATGGCGCATGGGCATGAAGGTGTGGACTGCAGACGATGGGAGCATTCCGGCGACGGCCAAGCGCTAAGGCGCGGGCGCCGGAGCGCGCGAGGCCGCGACCAGGTCGTCCCACGCATAGAAATGGAAGACCCGGCCATTGGTCATGGCCACGAAAAGGCCGCCCGGGAAACCCGGCAAGGCGCGGGCCGTCACGTCGCTGCCGTCGCTCTCGATGGTCGACACGTCCACGACCTTGAGCCGCGGATGCGCGTGCGCGTCCCCGGCGGTCCCTTCCCGCGGATAAAAGTTGAACGAATTGTTTTGCTGGTCGGAGACGACGATGAAGCCGCGGCCTGGTCCGGTCGGGTAAATCGAGATGCCTTCGCGGTCTTCCGCAAAATCAGCGAGGCCGAAGACCGCGAGCTCGTCCTCGGCGTCCTCCGCCGCCGGGTCGGCGTGGTACTTGCGGACCCCGTAGCCCTCGTCCGAGTAATAAAGGTAGCCCATCTCCTGGTCGACCGCGATGGCCTCGATCTCCTTCTTGCCGCTCCAGGCGCCGAAGGACCGGGTGAACACGCCGCGGAAGACGCCCGTGCCGTCGTCGACGAGGCGGTACTGGTGCAGATAGCCCTGCGCCGGCGCCTGGTAGTCGGAGCGGCTGACGATGGCGAAGAGCGCGCCATCCGTCGGACGCTGGTAGAGCGCCACGCCCATGCAGTCGCGCGCCAGCTCGCCGGTGAAGACCGGGATGCCGCCCCCGTCGACGGGCGCCATATCCGGGAGCCGATACACCCGCAACCGGGCCGCATAGCGCTCGGTGACGACCGCGACGTCGACCTTCTGGCCGCCCATCATCACGCCCTGCGCGATGTCGACATTGTTCGGGCGGACCAGCCCGCGAACGACCAGGTCGGGCTTGATCTTGCCGTCGAGGCCCCAGACGTAGAGTGCGCCGTCCGCGTTCTTGTCGGTGCCGAGCACGAGGCTCCGGGCCGGATCGGTCGGATGAATCCAGATCGCCGGGTCGTCGGTGTCGTGCTTGACCGGATCGCTGATGACGCGCGGTCTGACGGCGCCCGCGACGGGCGCGGTCTTGCCCGGTGCGGCACAGGCCGCGACGGGCAGGACCAGGATTGCCGTGAGGAGGGAGAGGGAGTTCTTGAGTTTCATGTTCGGGGGGCGCAGCCGTCCCGCGCAGGTCGCCTGGCTGCACAGGCGACCCGGGTTGTCGGGACCAAGGCTAGGGATTGCGGCGCGACTGACAATCGCGCCGCGAGGGCCTCAGAAGTTGAATTTGAGGCCGACGTTGGCCGTCCAGGAGTAATACTCGAATTTTCGCAGGCCGTTGGTGATGTTGTAGACCGCCTTGTACGGCTCCTCCGTCACGTTCAGCACCTCGGCATATACGGTGTACCGCGGCGAAATCCGGTAGTTCGTGCTGATGTCGAGCTGCGTGTGGTCGAGGATGTACTGGTCCGCCGCGGCCGAACCCCCGAGGAGACTCAGGTATCGGCTGCGATGGTTGAGGGAAGCCCGGAGAAAGAACCCGTGCTTCTCGTAGGAGAGCGCGAGGTTGTAGATCTTCTTCGACTGGTTGAGGAACGGCACCTTTTCCCCGCCGCGCGCCCCGCCGAGCGTCGATTCGCTGTCGGTCAACGTGACGTTGGCGAAGACGCCGAGGCCGTCGAAGGGCGCCGGCAGGGTCGTGAACTGGCGCTGCCATTCGGCCTCGAGGCCGGTGACGGTGGCGGAGTCCCCGTTGAGCGGCATGGTCAGCGCCCCGCCATTGAGGCCGCCGCCCGGGATCACCTCGGAGTAGACGAAGTCACGGATGTCCTTGTGGAACACGCCGACGGACAGGACGCCGAGCGACTCCGGGTAGAACTCGATCGATGCGTCGAAGTTGTGCGACTGGTACGGCTTCAGGTCCGGGTTGCCGCGGAAGACGTCGTCGTCCTCGATCACGCGGCTGCTGGACGCATCGAGCGGCTTCGGGCGGGCCAGCGTCGTCGTGAATGACGCCCGGCCGATCAGCCGCTTCGAGAAGTCGAAGCGGGCCACGACGCCCGGCAGCACGGTGGTGTAGTCGCGCGATGCGGTCGTGCCGGTGATGGTGTCCGGGTCCTCATCGGTGACGCTGAAGCCGCGGCTCTTGAATTCGGTCGCCTCGACGCGCACGCCGCCGATGACCGTGAGCCGCCCCAGCGTCGCTTCCGCCATCGCGTACGCCGAGAGGATGTTCTCGTCCATGTCGTAGTCCGCGACCGCGGCGTTCACGGCGGTCGGGTCCGGATCAGCGATGAACAGGGCGGGATTGGCCGCGAGGAACGCACGGAAGGCCGCCGGGTCGATGCTCGGGATGGACGGCCCCGCGCCCCGGTCGGAGAAGCGCGCGAAATTCGTCAGGGCCAGCGACCCGGAGGACAGGATCATGGCATCCCCCGAGATGTCCACGGTGCGGGTCTTCGCGCGGTACTTGGCGCCGAACTTGAGGTGGCCTTCGGCCGCCCCGAAATTCATCGCGCGACGGAAATTCGCCGCAAACGTCAGCTCGTCCTCGTCGTTGAAGCCCTTGTCGAGGGCCCAGCCGTTGTAGCTGTACGACGAGGGTGCCAGGCCGGCCCCGGTGCCGGTGAAGGAGGGGTTCTCCGGATTGCTGATGTCGTAGCTGTAGGTGGTGCTGCCGGTGCGGAAGACCGGCTGGATGCGGTAGGGATCGATCAGCTGGGCGAGCGACCAGGCCGCCAGGTAATCGATCTCCCAGTCCCCGCGCTTGACCTCCCCCCCCGCGGATACCGACCAGACCTTGTTGTCCTCATAGCGGTCCTTCAGGTCGATCTGGATGCGGCTGCCGGTGACGTTGCCGCTCGTGTCGCTGGTCGGGGTGGTGCGGGCCGGGGCGCCGCGAAAACGCGTGCGGAAGCGGTTCTCGTAGTCCGAGAACCGGCTATAGACGCCCCGCAGGAAATAGCTGTGGTCGGCGTCCGGGCGGTAATCGAGGGAGAAGCTGCCGCCGGAACGCCACCGCGTGATGGTGTACTCGCGGTGCTGGATGTCGGCGCCCGGCTCGATGAACCCGCCGTCCGCGACCCAGGGCGAGTCGTCCGTCTCGCGCCCGTTCGAGCCGAAGTTTTTCTTCGCGGCGCTCCAGGAGACGAGGAGACCCAGCTTGCCGTCCTGGAACTTGTCGCCCCAGGCGGCGCTGTACTTGTAACCCCACTTGCCCAGGAGGTCGTTGTAGCCGCCCTCGACCGAGCCTCGCAGGATGCGGCCGTCGGCGCTGAACGCCGTCTGCGTCTTGACGTTGACCGAGCCGCCGATGGCGTCGCCGTCCATGTCCGGCGTGACCGCCTTCACGACCTCGATCGAGTCGAGGATGTCGGTCGGGAACACGTCAAGGTTCACCTTGCGAGTGTCTTCCTCGGAAGCGGGGATGTTGATGCCGTTCAGCTGCGTGTTGTTCAGGTCCGGGTCCACGCCGCGGATCGAGATGAAGCGCCCCTCGCCCTGGTCGCGCTCCAGGGAGACGCCGGTGATGCGCTGCATCGTCTCGGCGGCATTCTGGTCTGGAAAGCGGCCGATCGCGTCCGCCGCGACGATGTTGCGGAGATTGCCCGACGCCCGCTGCTCGTTGAGCGCGCGGGCCTGCCCGGCCCGCTGGCCCTCGACGGTGAACCGCTCCAACTCGATGACCTCTTCGCCGAGCCGCACGGCCGTTTCTTGAGTCGCACCCGCCGTGATCGTGACGGGGACGTCGCGGGGCGGCAGGCCGAGGTAGGAGACCCGCGCCGTGTAGGTCCCGGCCGGGACATTGGTCAGCAGGAACGTGCCGTCGCGCATGGTCGTGGCCTCGCGGCCATTTTCCGCCAGGGTCACGATGGCGCCGCTCAAGGGCGTGCCTCCGCCGTCGGTAACCTTGCCGCTAAGCGCTCCGCCGCCGGTCTGGGCTGACGCGAAGGTCAGCCCGGCCAGCAGCCCGAGGATTCCGAGCACAAGACGGCGTAAGCCGCCCGTGCGCCGGGGGGTGATGGGGGTATGCATTGGTTTTTGTGGGGTGGATGGGGTGGAAAGCTCCGGCCTACTTGCGCCAGATGTCGCCCTCGCCGTCCGCGAACCAGCGGGCGGTGGTGACCTTGGGTTGGGTGTAGAAGAGGACGCCGGCGCGGCCCTGCATGTGCAGGTCGCCGAAGAACGACTCGTTCCAGCCGCTGAACGGGAACATGGCCATCGGGGCGGGCACGCCGATGTTCACGCCGATCATGCCCGCGCGCACCCGGTGCTTGAACTCGCGTGCGGCGCCGCCGTTGCGCGTGAAGATCGCCGCGCCATTGCCGAAGCTGCTGGCGTTCGCCTGCGCGATGGCCTGGTCGAGGCCGTCCATGTGCAGCACGTTGAGCACCGGGCCGAACACCTCCTCGCGCGCGAGCCGCATCTCCGCCGTCACGTCCTCGACGATCGTCGCGCCGAGGTAGAATCCATGGGGGGCGTCGGGCACCGTCACGCCGCGGCCGTCGGCCACCACGCGGGCGCCGGCCCGCTCGCCCTCGTCGACCAGCGTGCGCACGCGGTCGCGGTGCCCGGCGGTGATGACCGGGCCCATGCCCGGCTGGCGCTCGAGGTCGGTGCGGCCGACCGTCAGGGCGCGCGCGGCCTTGAGCAGCTCGGGCATCACCGCGCGGCCCCGGTCCCCCACCGTCAGCACGCTGGACCCGGCCATGCAGCGCTCGCCGGCGCACCCGAACGCCGCGTTCATCACGGCCTCGACGGTCTTTCCGACGTCGGCGTCGGGCATGACCACCACATAGTTCTTCGCCCCGCCGTTCGCCTGCACCCGCTTGCCGTGGGCGGAGGCGGTCTGGTGGATGTGCCGCGCGACCGGCGTGGAGCCCACGAATGACACGGCCTTGACGCCCGGGTGCTTGAGCAGCGCGTCGACCGCCTCCGGCCCGCCGTGCACCAGGTTCATCACGCCGGCGGGCAGGCCGGCCTCGGCCAGCAGTTCGATGAGCCTCTGGGCCGTCAGCGGCACGCGCTCGCTCGGCTTGAGCACGAAGGTGTTCCCGCACACCAGGGCGAGCGGGAACATCCACAGCGGGATCATCGCCGGGAAATTGAACGGCGTGATGCCCGCGCAGACGCCGAGCGGATGCCGCGCGAGCTCCCCGTCGATGCCGCGTGCGACGTTCGGCAGCAGCTCGCCGGTCAGCAGCGTCGGCGCCGCGCAGGCGAGCTCGACCACCTCGAAGCCGCGGAAGAGGTCGCCGCGCGATTCCGCCAGCGTCTTGCCGTGCTCGCGCGAGATGAGGCGCGCCATGGCCTCGAAGTCCCGCTCGAGCAGCGTGCGGTACTTGAACATCAGCCGCGCCCGCTCGCTCGGCGGGGTGTCCGCCCAGGCGGGGAACGCGGCCTGCGCCGCCCGCACCGCCGCGTCGGCCTCCGCCGCGCCGCCCAGCGGCACCTCGGCGATCACCTCCCCCGTCGAAGGGTTGTGGACGGGGGCGGTCGGCCGGCCGGAGACGGCCGACCACTGGCCACCGATGAAGAAAGGGCAGGAGGCGTGGGTCGTAGGAAGCACCATGGGAAATTCAGCGGACCATCGCGCCCCGGACGAAGGCCACGAGGTCGGCGTACCCGCCGAGGAACTGGTTGAGGGTGTGGACCGTCGCGCCGTACCGCACGAATTCGGCGGGTGCCATCCCGCCCGCGTCGTGCGCGCGCACGAAGTCCGCGAAGCGCTGCCGCAGCTCGGCGAGGACCGCGTCATCCACCGGCCGGTCCAGCGTCGTCACCGGCGCGCGCGCCGACTCGTTGAATTTCCGCCACCAGGCGTAGGGGATAGTCTGCAGCACCCCCGGCCCGATGATCTCGGCCCAATGTCCCTCGTGCCGGTACGCCGCCGCCAGCAGGGTGCCGGGCCGGCCGGCGCCCCGGAACAGCTGCCAGGCGTGCTTGAAGACGGCGATGCCGGCCCAGTCGAGCACGCCCGGGCTCACCGCGATCTTCTGGGCCTCGGCGACCCGCTTCAGATGGTCGTCGACCCGGCCGATCATCAGCGTGATGTACGGCCGGATGCCGTCGGCGTTCAGCCCGGCGGCGCGCGCGCGCTTCAACCCGCGTTCGAAGGCCGCGGAGACGGCCAGCGCCTGGGCCACGGAGAAGCTCACGGTCGCATTCACGCGGATGCCCCGCGCGGTCATGTCCTCCATCGCCAGGATCCCTGCGTCGGTGGCCGGCGCCTTGATCGCGATGTTGGGAGCCAGGGCCGCGAGCTCGGCCGCCTGCGCCACCATCAGCTCGCGGTTGGGATAGAACTTCGGGTTCACCTGCATCGACAGGAAGCCCTTCGCCCCGCGCGTGGTCTCGTAGACCGGCAGCAGCTGTTTGGCCGACTCGCGCCCGAGCGCGTGGATTAGCTTCCAGGCGAGGTCGTCTTCCGTGGCGTGGGGATGCTCGGCGATCAGCTGCTCCATCAGCGGCGTGACCAATCCGGGGTTCGCGCGCGCCGACTGCGAGACGATGACGGGATTCGACGTCCCGCCGCTCGCGCCCAGGGCGACGGCCTCGGCCAGCTCGTGCGGGGCGCCGGAATCATTCCACCAGTCGGCTCCGAGCGCGGTCATCTCGCGCAGCCGGGAAATCGCAGGGACGGGAATGGTGCTCATGGAGGGGTCAGATGCCGGCGTGGCGGCGGACGAACGCGCGGGCCCGCTGGGCCTTGGGCAAGGCGGGGGCCTTGGCGGGATCCTCCTCCGCCTCGACGACCAGCCAGCCGCGGTACCCGCGCGCGGCCAGATCGGCGAACAGCGCGGGGAAATCGACCACGCCTTCGCCCGGGATGGCGAAGACGCCTTCGGTCACGGCGCGGCAAAACGACCAGCGCTCCCGCCGCGCCCGCGCCACCACGTCCGCGCGGACGCTCTTGAGGTGCACGTGCGCGACGCGCGCGCCGTGCCGCCGCATCACCGCGCGGGGATCGATCCCGGCGAACGCCAAGTGGCCCGGATCGAGCAGCAGACTGAGCCCCGGGCTCGCGGCGAGCAGCCGATCGAGCTCGGCCGCGGTCTGGATGACCGTCCCCATGTGGTGATGGTAGGCGAGCTTGAGGCCCTGCGCCTCAGCCCAGGCCGCGAAGTGCCCCAGCCCGGCCGCCAGCCGCGCCCACTCCGCCTCCCCGAGGACGCGGCGATCGTTTTCGCCGTAGCCGAGGGCGGCGTCTCGTTGGCCATGCACCGCATGTGAACATTCGGCCACGATCACGACTCGCGCGCCCAGCGCCTTGAGCAGCGTCGCGTGCGCGCGGAACGCCGCCTCCTCCTCGGGCAGGGGCCGGGTCGCCAAGTGCGTGCTGTGCCAGCCGCTCACGAGCTTGAGGCCGTGCCGGCCGAGCGCCGCCCCGAGCGAGGTGGCGGTCCGCGGGTACGCGTGCCCCAGCTCGGAGCCGGCGTAGCCGCACGCCTTCATCTCGCGCAGGATGACGTCCAGCGGGAGATCGCCGGCCAGCTCGGGAAAGTCGTCGTTGCTCCAGATGATCGGATTGGCTCCGACCTCGCAGCCCGCGAGCACGGCGGGCGTCGCCGGAGGAACGGTAACGGAGGAATTCATCAATAGAGGAAGCGTTGGCGCCTGGCGGCTCGCTCGTAGGCCTGCCGGGCCGTGCGCACCGTCGGGATTCCCGACAGCGCCGCCGGCGGCACATCCCACCACGAGAAGCCCTGCATCACGGAGGCCGCGGAGACCGGCACGTATATGACGCAGGTGTTCTTTTCCCGGCGGGCCGCCGCCAGGGCCGCGCGCAGGCTGTCGGCGTCGGTGACGCTGAAGACCGTCGCGCCCAGGCTCCGCGCGTTCGCGACGTAATCCACCGGCACCGGCGGACCCTCGAGCCGGCCGCGCGCGGCGGTGCGCCGCCGGAACTCGTTGCCAAAACTGCGGCCGCCGCACGCGCGCTGCAGCCCGTGGATGCAGCCGAAGCCATGGTTGTCGTTGAGGATGACCGTGAGCTTCACGCCCTCCTGCACCGCGGTAACGAGCTCGGTGTGCAGCATCAGGTAGCTGCCGTCACCGACCATCGCGTAGACCTCCCGCTCCGGCGCCGCCAGCTTCACCCCCAGCGCGCCGGCGATCTCGTAGCCCATGCAGGAATAGCCGTACTCCGCATGATAGTCGGTGGAGGACTTGCCGCGCCAAAGCTTGTGGATGTCGCCCGGGATGCCCCCCGCGGCGTGGACCACCGTGCTGCGCGGCCCCGCGAAGTCGTTGAGGAGCGCGATCACCTCGCTGCCGTAGAGGCGGCCATCGGAGCTCGCGCGCGACGGCGATGCCATCGCGCGCCATGGCTTCTCCCAGGCGGCCTTGGCCCTCGCGACGGCGCGTGCGTGGCCGGCAGGCACCCGCCATTTCCCGGCGGCGCGCACCAGCGCCGCCAGCGTCACCCGCGCGTCGCCGACCAGGGGCAAGGCGCCGTGCTTCGCCGCGTCGGCCGCATGCACATTGAGCCCGATGAACCGCACGCGCGGGTCCTGGAACTGCGTCTTGGAGGCGGTCGTGAAATCCGAGAGCCTCGTGCCGATCGCGACGATCACGTCCGCGGCCCGCGCGATCCGATTGGCGGCCAGCGTCCCGGTCACGCCGACGGCGCCCAGGCCAAGGCGGTGCGATTCGAGGAGCGCTCCCTTCCCCGCCTGCGTCACCGCGACGGGGATGCCCGTCGCGTCGGCGAACCGCTCGAGCGCGGCGGTCGCGTCGGAGTAATGCACGCCGCCGCCGGCGATGATAAGCGGGCGCTTCGCCGACCGCAGCAGCGCGGCGGCCGCGGCGACCGCGTCCGCGGTCGGCAGCGTGCGCGGAATCTCGATCACCCGCTTCTCGAGGAAGGCCGCCGGGCAAGCGAACGCCTCCGCCTGGACGTCCTCCGGCAGCGCGATCGTCACGGCCCCGGTCTCGGCCGGGTCGGCCAGGATCCGCATGGCCTCCGGCAGGGCGGTGAGGAGCTGCTCGGGCCGGTTGATCCGGTCCCAATAGCGCGAGACCGGACGGAAGCAGTCGTTGACGCTCAGGTCCTGCGACCCCGGATGCTCGAGCTGCTGCAGCACCGGCGCCGGGCGGCGGTTGGCGAAGATGTCGCCGGGGAGGAGGAGCACCGGCAGCCGGTTGATCGTGGCGGTCGCCGCGCCCGTCAGCATGTTCGTCGCGCCCGGGCCGATCGAGGAGGTGCAGGCCAGCGTGCCGAGGCGACGGCGGGTCTTGGCGTAGGCGATGGCCGTGTGGACCATCGCCTGCTCGTTCTTGGCCTGCAGGAACGGCAGTTCGTTCCCGTGCTCCTCGAGCGCCTGGCCGAAGCCGGCGACGTTGCCATGGCCGAAGATGCCGCAGACCCCGTTGATCAGGCGGTGCTCGCGTCCGTCGCGCCGCACAAACTGGGATTGGAGGAAGCGGACCATGGCCGCCGCGGCGGTGATGCGGACAGTCTTCATGCGGGAGCCCAGCCCTGTTCGCGCGGGTCGAGGAGCCAGCGATGCTCCTTGGTGAAGGTGAAACCGCGGTACGGACGCCGCGGGAGGTGACGCACGATCCACAGGTAATACATGCCGTAGCCCGGGGCCGCGACCTGCGCATGGTCCAGGCCGCCCGGGATCAAGGTCGTGTCGCCCTGGCGGACCTTCACGACGGACTCGCCGAGCTCCGCGTGTCCATAGCCCTGCGGTGCCGTGAAGCGGTAATGATATACTTCCGGCTGCGCGTGGTGGTGCGGGGGATAGCTTGACCATCGGCCGGCGCGGTTGACCACCTCGCCGACCACCAGCTGCGAATCCGGCCGGCTCGAGTAGTCGAAGATTGTCCGCACCGTGCGGCGGCAGGCGTCCTGCACCAGTCCGGCGCCGCGATCCTCGTTCCCGACGTCCTCAGTCCGGTAAACCCGCACCCCGCGCAGGCGCGGGTTCGTGGCGGCGATCACTGCCCACTCCGTGCCCGAAGAGAGCGCGCGGAGCTCGACCGCCTCGCCGGCCCCGGCGTGCAGCGCCGTGGGCGGTTCATCGAAGATCGATTCGCGCTGGAGCACCACCTGGCCCGCCGCGGATCTCACCTCCGCCTTCCCGCGCAGGAGGACCCAGAGCGTCTCCTTCATCGTGCGGACCATCCGGGTGGCGCCCCGGCCCTGCCGCAGGAGGCCAAAATCCATCAGCTCGTCGGCGGACCGGCGCAAGGGATGGCGACGTTCATGGACGATCGACGCGAAGCCGTGAACTGGGCGTACGCGCAGAGCTTGAACCAAGCAGGAATGTCCCGGGGCGGGGCGCATGGCGGATCTTATGTAAACGATTACAGACCGGGCGGGTCATCTGTCGAGGATTAATTGGAGCTGACGATTCGCGCGAAAAGCACGTGTTTATTCCTCTACTTTCTTGTCCTATCTATTTAACGTGCAGAGTCATGCATATACCACAACTCTTCTCCCTGCACGGAAGGCGAGCGCTCGTCACCGGTTCTGGCCAAGGCCTCGGCCTTCGGTTGTCGGGCGCACTGGCCGACGCCGGGGCTGAAATCGTTCTCAACGATATCGATGAAGTTCGCCTGGAGGCGGCCGTCGGCGCCCTTCGGGGGCGGGGAGCGCGGGTGAACACGGCGCGCTTCGACGTGACGAACCCGGATGAAGTCCGGGCGGGACTCGTGGAACTGAACGCGCGTCACGGCGAAATCGACATCCTCGTGAACAACGCGGGCATCCATCGTTATGCACCGCTCGCCGAGATGACCCTCGAGCAATGGCAACGGGTGATCGATGTGAACCTGACCTCCGCGTTCCTGGTCGCGCAGGCCGTCGTGCCCGGAATGATCGAGCGGCGGCGGGGCAAGATCATCAACATCTGCTCGCTGATGAGCGAAGCGACGCGCCCTTCCACGGGCAACTACACCGCGGCAAAGGGCGGCCTCAAGCTCCTGACCAAGTCGATGTGCGTGGAGTGGGGCCCGCACAACATCCAGGCCAACGGGCTGGGCCCGGGTTACATCCTGAGCGACATGACCCGGCATCTCGCCGCCGACCCGAAGTTCGACGCCTGGGTCCGGAGCCGGACCCCGGCCGGACGCTGGGGCACGCCGGATGACCTCGTGGGCGCCGGCGTCTTCCTGGCGTCGCCCGCTTCCGACTTCGTCAACGGCCAGGTGCTTTATGTCGACGGCGGCTGGCTGGCGGCGCTATAGGCCCCGGGGCCGGGGCGTCCCCCGCGTCAGCGCACTTCCTCGGGGCGTCCGCTGTGCAGCGAGCGCGTGGCGGCCAGGGCGATCCGCTGCGCGCCAATGCCGTCGTCGCACCCGATCGGCGCGGGCCGGCCCAGCCTGAGATTGTCCACGAAATCCTGCAGCTGCGTGATGTAGGCCTGCTCGAAGCGCTCGTAGAATCCGGGGACGGTGTCATGCGCCACGGTGTCCTTCTTCATCATCAGGATCGCGGTCTCGCGGTCATAGCCGATCTGGATCGTGCCGGCGGTGCCGACGATCTCCGTGTGGATGCCGTAGCCGTAGATGCCGATGCGGCTGAGGCTGACCGACCCGATGCCGCCGTTCGCGAACGTCAGGGTGGTGAGGCCGTTCTCGACGTCCCCCACCCGGCTGATCTCCGGGAAGGCGACGCTGTTGCCGACGCTGAACGCCGTGCGGACCTCGCCCATGTACCAGCGCGCGAGGTCGAAATCATGGATGCCCATGTCGATGAACAGCCCGCCGCTGTTCGCTGGCCGGAGGTACTCCACCGGCGGGGGCAGCTGGTCCTTGGACGTCGACTTGAAGACCACCGGCGTGCCGATCTCGCCGGCGTCGATCCGGCGCTTCGCCGCCGCGTAGGCCTTGTCGAAACGCCGCATGAAGCCCAGCTGGAAGAACACGCTATGCCGCGCGACCGCCGCCTTCATCGCCTCCGCCTCGGGAATCTCGAGCGAGAGCGGCTTCTCGCAGAAGATCGCCTTGCCCGCCGCGGCCGCGGCGATGACGACCTCGGCGTGCAATTTGGTGGGCGTCATCACGACCACCGCATCGAGCGCGGGGTCCGCGAGCAGGGCGTGGTAGTCGGTGCCGGCCTTGCCGACGCCGGTCTCGGCGGCGACGGCCTGGACCGCGGCCGGATTCACGTCCGACACGGCATGCAGGCGGGCGCCCGGCAGGCGCGAGGTGAAATAGCGGGCGTACTGGCTGCCAAGCCGACCGAGCCCGATGACTCCGATGTTCAGTGGTTTGTTCATGACCGAAATCACTTGATCAGCTCGATCGGCACGCCGATCTCCACCGGCGGCGCCTCGCCGCGGAGCAGCGCCACGGCGCGCTCGACCCCCGTGCGGCCCATCAGCGCGGGGTTTTGCGCGATGGTCCCGGCCATGGCGCCGGCCTTCACCGCGGCCCGCGCCTCGTCGAGGGCGTCGAAGCCGACGACCGTCACCTGCCTCCGGCGGCCGGCCGCCGCGATGGCCTCGAGCGCCCCGAGCGCCATCAGGTCGTTGGCGGCGAACAACGCGTTCACGTCCGGGTGCGCCTGCAGCAGGTTTTGGCAGACGTTGTAGCCCTGGTCGCGCTCCCAATTCGCCGGCTGCGACGCGACGACGACCATGCCCGGGTGCGCCCTGATCCCTTCCCTGAAGCCCCGGAGCCGCGCGTCGCCCGTCTCGTGCCCCGGGATGCCCTCGAGCACCACGATGCGCCCGCGCCCACCGAGCTTCTCGGCCAGGAACTGGCCGGCGATGCGGCCGCCCTCATGGTTGTCCGAACCGATGAAGGTGGCCACCTGCCCGCCCGCACCGGCCAGCGCGGCCGCATCGACCCGCGTGTCCACCGTGAGCACCGGGATCCCGGCCCGGTTGGCCTTCACGATGACAGGCACGACCTCGCGGGAGCCGCTCGGCGCGATGACCAGCGCGCCGACCTTGCGCTGGATGAGGTTCTCGATGATCTGCATCTGCCTTTCGACGTCCACCTCGCGTTCGGCGGCCTGCACGATGAGCTCGACGTTCGCGGCGCGCGCGGCCTCCTCCGCCCCCCGCTGCATATCGACGAAGAACGGGTGGTTGAGGGTCTTCACGACGAGGGCGATGACGGGTCGCGAGTCTGAGGCCGGCTTGGCGGCCTCGCGACCGCAGCCGCCGAGGAGGGCGGCCAGCGAGACGAGCAGGAAGGTTCGGAACGGGTTTGTCATGGGGGTAAGGCTCAGCGCCGCGAGCGCTTGAAGAAGGTGTCCAGCAGCACCGCCGCGATGATCACCGCGCCGATCACGACCTGCTGCACGAACGAGGACACTCCGAGGAGATTCAGCCCGTTGCGGAGCACGCCCATGATGAGCGCCCCGACCAACGTGCCGAAGACCGAGCCCTGGCCGCCCAGGAGGCTCGTGCCCCCGATCACGGTCGCCGCGATCGCATCCAGCTCATAATTGAGCCCGGCGATCGGCTGCGCGGAGTTGAGCCGCGCCGTCAGGAGCACGGAGGCGCCGGCCGCCAGGCCGCCGCCCAGCGCGTAAATGCCGACCTTGCAGCGGGCCACCGGCACACCCGACAGAAGCGTCGCCTCCTCGTTGCCCCCGATGGCGAAGACGTAGCGGCCGAAGCGCGTGCGATGGAGGACGACGTGGGCCGCGACATAGACCGCCAGCATGCACCACACCGGCACGGGCACGCCCAGCAGCTCGCCCGTTGCCAGCCAGCGGAACGAGCCGTCGAACCCCGACACGGGCCGCCCGTCGGTGACGAGGAGCGCCGCGCCGCGCGCGATGCTCATCAGGCCGAGGGTCGCGATGAAGGGCGGCAGGCGTCCGAACGCGACCAGCATGCCGTTCAGCACGCCGCAGAGGGCACCGACCAGCACGCAGGCGGCAATGGCCACGGGCAGCGGCCAGCCGGCCTCGAGCGCGAGGCCCAGCACGACCCCGGCGAGGGCCAGGACGGATCCGACCGAGAGGTCGATCCCGCCCGACAGGATCACGTAGGTCAGACCCACCGCCACGATGGCATTGACCACGGTCTGCTGCGCGACGTTGAGCAGGTTGCTCGTGGTGAGGAAATGCGGCGTGAGCACGCTCAGGACGGCGCAAAGCATGAGGAACACCGCGACGGTGCCGGCCTGCCGGCCGTGGCGGGCGATGAACGTCGGCACCTTCATGCGGCGACCTTGGGGCCGAGCGCGCATTCGAGGATGGCCTCCTGGGTGGCGCCCGCGGCGGAGAATTCCCCCGCGATGCGGCCGGCATGCATGACCAGGATCCGGTCGCTCATCCCCAGGATCTCCGGCAGCTCGGAACTGATCATGAGAATCGCCCGCCCCTCGGCGGCGAGGCGGCTGATGAGCTGATAGATTTCCGTCTTCGCGCCGACGTCGATGCCGCGCGTCGGCTCGTCGAAGAGCAGCACGCCTGCCTCCCGGCAGATCCACTTCGCCAGCACGACCTTCTGCTGGTTTCCGCCGCTGAGGTTCACGACGGCTTGCGCGATGCTCGGCGCCTTGATCCGCAGGTCGGTGGCCAGGCGGGTCGCCGCGGCTTCGGCCCGGGCGGTCGAAAGCACGCCCCCCCTGCAAAAACGGTCGAGGCTCGCCAGGCTGGTGTTCTCCGCGATGTCGCGGCACAGCACGAGCCCCTGGCGCTTGCGGTCCTCGGTAAGAAAGCCCAAGCCCAAGTTCACCGCGGTCCGCGGTGAGTCGATCGCCACGTCCCGGCCGTTCAGCATGACCCGGCCGGAGTCGATGCGGTCTGCCCCGAAGATCGCGCGCGCGAGCTCCGTCCGGCCCGACCCCATCAGTCCCGCCAGCCCCACCACCTCGCCGCAGTGCAACGTGAATGAGACATCATGGAGCACGCCGCGGCGGGTCAGCCCCTCGACGCGCAGCGCCTCCGCGCCCCGCGCCGTGCGGCGCGCCGGGAATTGCTCCTTCAGCTCGCGGCCGACCATCAGGCGGATGAGCTCGTCGAGGGTGACGTCCGGGATCCCTCTCGTCGCCACGTGGCGGCCGTCGCGCATCACGGTCACCCGGTCGCCGATCTGCGCCAGCTCCTCCATTCGGTGCGAGATGTAAATGATCGCCACGCCGCGCCGGCGGAGGCGGCGGATCACCTCGAAGAGGCGGCTGATTTCGGCGTTCGAAAGCGCCGACGTCGGCTCGTCCATCACCAGGATCCGGGCCTCGAGCGACAGGGCCTTCGCCACCTCGACCATCTGTTGCTCGGCCACGCCGAGGTCCGCCACGCGGGCATCGGGGTCGAGGGCAATCCCCAGCTCGCCCAGCCAGCGCTGCGCTTCCCGACGCAGGGCATCAGCGGCAATGAAGCCCGGCAGACCGGAGGCAGGTTCGCGTCCGAGCAGGATGTTCTCGCCCACGGTCAGATGGGGCACGAGGTTGAACTCCTGGTAGATGATCGCGACGCCCGCCTGCTGCGCCGCACGGGGGGTCGCCATACCGCAGGACTTTCCCGCCACCTCGATCGTCCCGGCGTCCCGCGCGACCGCGCCCGCCAGGATCTTCATCAAGGTCGATTTGCCCGCGCCATTCTCGCCAAGAAGGATGTGGACCTCCCCGGACTCAACCGTGAGGTCGACACCATCCAACGCGACCACGCCGGGGTAACGTTTCGCGATGCCGCGCATCGCGAGCATGGGTTGGGCGGGCTCAGCCATCTCGAGAACAGGGGTGGCCCGCACAAAAAACGGCACGGCCCCAAAAAGCAATGTAAAGGTTTACATAGTGGGCGGAATTTTTGGTTCTCGCCGACCACTTCAGCAGGATTTTCGCAGGATGAGCCGAGGACGCAGGCGGAGCCAAGCGGCTGGTAAGTCAGGATTCCCCAACCTCTTAAGCAACATCTCCGCGGCGGCTCGCCCGACTTCATAAGCCGGCTGACGAACCACCGTGAGCGGCGGATCCAAGGCTTCGGCCCAGGGAAGGTCATCGAACCCTATCAACGCGACGTCGTCCGGCACCTTGAGCTTCCGCCGATGGATCGCCTCGAGCGCGCCGACCGCCATGAGATTGTTCGAGACGAAAAGCGCCGTCGGAGGTGACGGTTCGTTGAGCAGCTCCTCCGTCAATGTGCCGCCACTCGCCTGCTTGTTGTCGCCGACCCGGACCAATTCCGGTCGCAGCGGCAATCGCACGGCAGCCAGGGCTTCTTCATATCCGCGGCGGCGGTCCCGGCTGGTCGAGAGGTTCGCGCGGCCCGCGATCAGCCCGATACGCTTGTGCCCGATCTTGATCAGGTGCTCGACCGCCTCGAATGCGCCCTGGAAGTTGTCCACCTCGACGGTGTCGATCGTAGTGCTGTTGAGCGCGCGGTCGACGCTCACGACCGGCATTCCGCTCTGGGCCAGCTTCAGCACGGCCGAATCCCGCTCGGCAATCGGGGGGAGGATGACCCCGTCGACCGATTCCGCGCGCATCACGTCCAGGTAGAATGCCTCCTTCTTGAGGTTCTCGTCGGAGTTGCAGAGCAGCACGGCGAACTGGTTCGCATACGCCACGTCCTCCACCCCGCGGGCGACCTCGGCGAAGAACGGATTCTGGATGTCCGGCAGAATCAGCCCCAGCAGGTGCCGCCGGCCGCCCTTCTGCCGCAGCCGCCGCGCGACCCGGTTAGGCTGGTAGCCCAACTCCTCCATGACGCGCTGCACGATGGCGCGGGTCTCAGGCACGACCTTTTCCGAGTTGTTGATCACCCGGGAGACCGTGGCAATCGACACTTTGGCGCGGCGGGCGACGTCCGTGAGACTCGGCATGGCTGGCAACGGGCGGAGGCGTAAGGGTCTCGGCGGTGGAAGTCGAGGTGACTCTATGGAAACGATTTCTCACCTCATCCCGCAGGCCCGGCGGCCGCCGGACGCGCCTTCGTTGTTTATCGCAAATCGCGGTCCGCAGGGTGGCGCGCGGGGGTCGCCCGGCGGCCGGGCATTTCAACCTCCTCAATAAACGCCGCTTACGAAACGCCGGGCAAACGTTGGTGGGACGCTGGTGTCATAAAAGTTCACTAACTCATTGACTCCGGAAGCTCCGGCGGCACCGTTCCGAGCCATTCCGTGAACGTCGTCGTCGTCAGCCTTATCGCCCTTCTGGCCATTACCATTCTGGTCGTGGACCACATCGACTCCGGGCGGCTGACCCAGCGGATCAACTGACAAAAAGATCCCCTCCGACGAAGAAGCCGCCCGAAACCGGGGCGGCTTTTTTATTACCCGCGCCGCGCTTCGCTCCCTTCCCGACCCTCTCTCCAATCCCCTCCCCGCAGATTCATCCTTTTACCGTATTGCATCCGATGATCGCCCCCCGCCCCGCCGCCCTTCCCGCCGCCCCGTTGCCCCCGCAAACGGCCGGCGCGCGTCCCCCGGCGGCTCCGCGGGGCTGATCGCCCCGACCTTCGTCCGCCTCCCATGAGCCAGCTCAACCGCCACAGCTACGTCATCACCGAAGGTCCGCACCGCGCGCCGTCCCGCGCGATGATGAAGGCGGTCGGGTTCACCGACGCGGACCTCGCGAAGCCCCTCATCGGCATCGCCAACACCTGGACCGAGATCGGGCCCTGCAACTTCCACCTCCGCGGGCTGGCGGAGCAGGTGAAGGCGGGCGTCCGGGCCGCCGGCGGCACGCCGCTCGAGTTCAACACCGTTTCCATCTCGGACGGGATCACGATGGGGGTCGAGGGCATGAAGTGCTCGCTCATCAGCCGCGAGGTGATTGCCGACTCGATCGAGCTGGTCGCCCGGGGCAACCACCTCGACGGCCTCGTCTGCCTCTCGGCGTGCGACAAGACCAACCCCGGCGTGCTGATGGCGCTGGCGCGGCTCGATATCCCGGGCCTCGCGCTGTACGGCGGCTCGATCGCGCCCGGCCACCTCGGCGGCAAGACGCTGACCGTGCAGGATGTCTTCGAGGCGGTCGGCGCTTTCGCCGCCGGCAAGATCGACCAGAAGCAGTTCCTGGCCGTCGAGAACTCCGCCTGCCCCGGCGCCGGCGCGTGCGGCGGGCAGTTCACCGCCAACACCATGGCCACGATCATGGAGGCGATCGGCATCTCCCCCGCCGGGCTCAACGGCATCCCGGCGACCGACCCCGCCAAGGACAGGGCCGCGTACCGCTGCGGCGAACTCGTGATGGACCTCGTGCGCAAGGACCTCCGTCCGTCGGCGATCTTCACCCGCGGCGCCTTCTACAACGCCGTCGCGGCCGTCGCCGCGTCGGGCGGCTCGACCAACGCGGTCCTGCACCTGCTCGCCCTCGCGCGCGACGCGGGCGTCACGCTCAAGATCGAGGAATTCGACACCATCAGCGCGCGGACGCCGACGATCGCCACCCTCAAGCCGGGCGGCCTGTACACCGCGGTCGAGATGCACCAGGCCGGTGGGATTTCGCTGCTGCTCCGCCGCCTGCTCGAGGGCGGGTATCTCCAGCGCGACTGCATGACGGTCACCGGCCGGCCGCTTGGCGAAGAGGTCGCGTCGGCCCCCGAAACTCAGGGCCAGCAGGTGATCCGCCCCACGACCAAGCCCTTCAAGGCGAGCGGCGGGCTCGTCGTCCTCTTCGGCAACCTCGCGGAGGAGGGCTGCGTGCTGAAGGTCGCCGGCAGCAGCATCACCGAGTTTCGCGGGCCCGCCCGCGTGTTCAATTGCGAGGAGGACGCCATGGCCGCCGTCTCCGCGCAGAAGATCAAGCCCGGCGACGTCATCGTCATCCGCTACGAGGGCCCGAAAGGCGGGCCCGGCATGCGCGAGATGCTCGGCGTGACCGCCGCGCTGGCCGGGGCCGGCCTCGCCGAGAGCGTCGCGCTGCTGACCGACGGCCGCTTCTCCGGCGCCACCCGCGGGCTGTCGATCGGCCACGTGGCGCCCGAGGCCGCGGTCGGCGGCACGATCGCCTTCGTGCACGAGGGCGACCCGATCGTCATCGACGTGCCCAACCGCCGGCTGCACCTCGACGTGCCCGCGGTCGACTTCGCGTTCCGTCGCCAGGGCTGGGCCGCGCCCGTCCCGCGCTACCGCCGCGGCGTCATGGCGAAGTACGCCCAGTCCGTCTCCTCCGCCGCCCAGGGCGCGGTGACCTCCTGACCCCTCCCTTTCCCTCCCTCCATCCCCCGCCGTCCTCCGGCCGCCCATCCCCGCCATTCAACCGCCAATCAGCGCGCTCCAATCATGAAAAAACTCACCGGTGCAGAAATCATCTGGGAATGTCTCCTCCGCGAAGGGGTGGACGTCGTGTTCGGCTACCCGGGCGGCGCCATCCTGCCGGCCTACGACGCGATGACGAAGTACCCCCAGATCCACCACGTCCTCGTCCGGCACGAGCAGGGGGCGACGCACATGGCCGACGGCTACGCCCGCGCGAGCGGGAAGGTCGGCGTCGCGATCGCGACCTCCGGCCCCGGCGCCACCAACATGGTCACCGGCATCGCCACCGCGATGATGGACTCCTCCCCCATTGTCTGCATCACGGGCCAGGTCGGCTCGAAGGCGATCGGCACCGACGCGTTCCAGGAGACCGACGTCACCGGCGTCACCCTTCCGGTCACGAAGCACAATTACCTCGTCACGCGCCCGGGCGACATCGCCCGGGCCATCCGCGAGGCGTTCTACATCGCGAAAAGCGGCCGGCCCGGCCCGGTGCTCGTCGACATCACGAAGGACGCCCAGCAGCTGACCGCCGAATTCGACTGGGAAGGCGCCGCGCCCAAGCTGCCCGGCTACCGCCCCGACCTGCGCGCGCTGCCCTCGGAATACGAGAAGGCGGTCGAACTCATCAACAGCGCCCAGCGGCCGGTGATCCTCGCCGGCCAGGGCATCATCAAGTCGGGCACCACGGCCCAAGTGCTCGAGCTGGCCGACGCCGCGCGCATCCCGATCGCCGTGACCCTGCTCGGCCTCGGCGGCATCCCGGCATCCTCGCCGCTCAACCTCGGCATGATGGGCATGCACGGCGAGGCCTGGGTCAACCAGGCCATCCAGCAGGCCGACCTCCTCATCGCGCTCGGCATGCGCTTCGACGACCGCGTGACGGGCAACCTCAAGACGTACGCCCCGCATGCGAAGAAGATCCATGTCGAGATCGACCCCTCGGAGGTGAACAAGAACGTGCACGTCGACGTCGCCCTCATCGGCGACCTCCGGGACGTCCTCGGCGAGGTCCTGCCGAAGGTGAAGACCAACGACCGCGCGGTGTGGTGGGCGAAGATCGCCGAGATGAAGGGCGACTCCGCCGTGCGCGACATCCAGAGCCTGCCCGACAACGGCCACCTCTACGCCGCGCACGTCATCAACGACCTGTGGCGCCTGACGAAGGATCGCGACACGATCGTCGTCACCGACGTGGGCCAGCACCAGATGTGGGAGGCCCAGTACTACCACCACGACCAGCCCCGCTCCCTCATCACCTCGGGCGGCCTCGGCACCATGGGCTTCGCCCTGCCCGCGGCCATTGGCGCGAAGTTCGCCTGTCCGGAAAAGGACGTGTGGGTCGTCGTCGGCGACGGCGGCTTCCAGATGACCATGCCCGAGCTGGCCACGGCCAAGCAGGAAAAGATCAAGGTCAACGTCGCCATCATCAACAACCAGTTCCTCGGCATGGTGCGCCAGTGGCAGGAGTTCTTCTACGACAAGCGCTACGCCGCCACGCCGCTCACCAGCCCCGACTTCGTGAAGCTCGCCGAGGCCTTCGGCCTCAAGGGCGTCCGGGTCGAGAAGCGCGGCGAGGTGGCGCCGGCCGTCAAGGAGACGCTCAAACACGACGGCACCGTCGTCATCGACTTCACCGTCGAGAAGGAGGACACCGTGTTCCCGATGGTCCCGGCCGGCGCGGACCTCGACAAGATGATCCGCCGGCCGAAGCGCGACGTCATGCTCGAGGCCGGCGACGACAAGGAGTGGGAGATGCCCTCCTCGACGCTGCCCAACGTCTTCGCCGAGGCCAAGGCCGAGGCGGCCGCCCTCGCGGGCGCGAACGGCAAGTCCGCCCGCGCGACCGCGGCCAAGCCCGCGAAAAAGCCGAACCGCGCCGCCGCCCCGCAGCGCGCCGCGAAGGCCGCGCCGAAACGGGCCAAGCCCTCCCGCCGCTGACGCCTTCCCGGCCGATTCATCCTCCACCCTTCATCCCATGGCCAAACACACGCTCATCGCCTATGTCGAGGACGTGCCCGGCGTGCTCAACCGCATCGCCTCGCTCTTCCGCCGCCGCAATTTCAACATCGAGTCCCTAACCGTCGGCCGCGCCGAGCAGCCGGGCGTCTCGCGCCTGACCGTCGTCGTCGAGGCCTCCGAGCACGGCGCGCGGCTGGTCGAGGCCAACCTCTACAAGCTCGTGAACGTCCTCCGGGTCGACGACCTGACCCACAAGGCCGCCCTGACCCGCGAGCTGGGCCTGGTGAAGGTCACGGTCACGCCCCAGACGCGCTCGCAGGTGCTGCAGCTCGCCGACGTCTTCCGCGCGCGCGTGGTCGACGTCGACGAGGAGTCGCTCGTCATCGAGGTGACCGGCACGCCCGAGAAGATCGGCAAGTTCGAGATGGTCCTCCGGCCGTACGGCATCCTCGAGATCGTCCGCACCGGCGCCGTGGCGATGGCCCGGGGCCACGACAAGCTCTCCGCCAACCCGCCGCTCGTCCGCGCCGAAGTCGCCGCGACCCGCGATCATCACCCCGACGCCTCCGGCCTGGCGATGTCGGTCTGACCGCCGGCCGGGATTCTTCACCCACTTCTCCAACCCACCGACAACCCGCAACCCGCACCTTCCTCTTCAATGGCTAAGATCTACTACGACAAGGACGCGAACCTCGCGCTCATCCGCTCCAAGAATGTCGCCATCATCGGCTACGGCTCCCAGGGCCATGCCCACGCGCTGAACCTGAAGGACAGCGGCGTCAAAGTCCGCGTCGGGCTCGCCGCCGGCTCGAAGTCCGCCGCCAAGGCCAAGAAGGCGGGCCTCACCGTCAACGACGTCGACACCGCCGCCGCCTGGGCCGACGTCATCATGGTCCTCGTGCCGGACCACGTGCAGGCGCGCCTCTACCGCGAATCCATCGCGCCGCACCTCACCGCCGGCAAGATGCTGATGTTCGCTCACGGCTTCAACATCCGCTTCAAGGGCATCGTCCCGCCGAAGAACGTCGACGTGACGATGGTCGCGCCGAAGTCGCCGGGCCACCGCGTCCGCGAGGTCTTCCAGGAGGGCGGTGGCGTCCCGGGCCTCGTCGCCGTCCACCAGAACGCCACCGGCAACGCCAAGAAGCTCGCGCTGTCCTACGGCCGCGCCATCGGCTGCACCCGCGCCGGCGTGCTCGAGACCACCTTCAAGGAGGAGACCGAGACCGACCTGTTCGGCGAGCAGGCCGTCCTCTGCGGCGGCTGCGCCGAGTTGGTGAAGGCCGGGTTCAAGACCCTCGTCGACGCCGGCTACCAGCCGGAGATCGCCTACTTCGAGTGCCTGCACGAGCTGAAGCTCATCGTCGACCTCATGTACCGCGGCGGCCTGAACTACATGCGCTACTCCGTCTCCGACACCGCCGAGTGGGGCGACTACCAGTCCGGCCCGCGCGTCATCACCAAGCAGACGCAGAAGGAGATGAAGCGCATCCTGAAGGACATCACGACGGGCAAGTTCGCCAAGCGGTTCATCGACGAGAACAACCGTTACGGCCGGAAGACGATGAACAAGTTCCGCGCCCGCGAGCGCAGCCAGCAGCTCGAGGTCGTCGGCGCCAAGCTCCGCGCCATGATGCCGTTCCTCAATCCGGTCACCATCAGCAAATAATCCTCCGCGTCTTTCCCCGTCCTCCCGGCCGCCCTCGGCCGGGAGGACGCGCGGGAGAACGAGCCCGCCCGCGCACGGACAACCAACCACCCGCCACCTGGCCCGGCCATGAACCCCTCCTACGTCCGCATCTTCGACACCAGCCTCCGCGACGGCGAACAGGCGCCGGGCGCGTCGATGACCTCGGCCGAAAAGCTCGAGGTCGCCCGGGCTCTCGCGCGACTTGGGGTGGACGTCATCGAGGCCGGCTTCCCGGCCGCCTCGCCCGACGATCTCGCCGCCGTGCAGGCCATCTCGACCGAAGTCGGCCGCGCGCCGGTCGCCGGGCGCCCGCAGACCGAGCCACCCATCATCTGCGGCCTGGCCCGCTGCACCCGGGCCGACATCGAGGCGGCCTGGAACGGCGTGAAGGACGCGAAGCATCCGCGCATCCACACGTTCCTGGCGACGAGCGACATCCACATGAAGCACAAGCTCCGGCTCACGCGGCCGGAGGTCGTCGCCCGCGCCGTGGAAATGGTGGCCCTCGCCCGCTCGCTCTGCGGCGACATCGAGTTTTCGCCCGAGGACGCCGGCCGGAGCGACCCGGAGTTCCTCTACGAGGTCCTCGCCGCCGTGATCAAGGCCGGCGCCACCACGCTCAACATCCCGGACACCGTCGGCTACACGATGCCCGACGAGTTCGGCGCCCTCATCGCGGGCATCATCCAGCACACGCCCGGCGCGAAGGACGTCGTCATCTCCGTCCATTGTCACGACGACCTCGGGCTCGCCGTGGCCAACTCCCTCGCCGGCCTGCGCGCCGGCGCCCGCCAGGCCGAGGTCACGATCAACGGCATCGGCGAGCGCGCGGGCAACGCCTCGCTCGAGGAGCTCGTCATGGCGCTGCGCACCCGGGCGGACAAGATCGGGCTCCAGACCGGGATCGACGCCACCCAGCTCTGCCGCGTCTCCAAGCTCGTCTCGCGCAGCACCAGCTACCCGGTCCCGCCCAACAAGGCCATCGTCGGCGCCAACGCCTTCGCTCACGAGTCCGGCATCCACCAGGACGGCATGATCAAGAACGCGCAGACGTACGAGATCATGCGCCCCGAGGACGTCGGCGCCACGCAGACCGCGCTCGTGCTCGGCAAGCATTCGGGCCGCGCCGCGTTCTCCAAGCGCCTCGCCGAGCTCGGCTGCCCGCTCGAGGGCGACGCGCTGGCCAAGGCCTTCGCCGAATTCAAGAAGCTCGCCGACCGCAAGAAGGCGGTCCACGACGCCGACCTCGTCACGCTCGCCTCCGACGAGCGGGCCACCGTCCCCGAGCTCTGGGCGCTCGACAGCCTCCAGGTCGTCTGCGGCACCAACGGCCTGCCGACCGCGACCGTCCGCCTCCGCGACCCCGACGGCAAGCTCCGCATCCATGCCGCCGTCGGCACCGGTCCGGTCGACGCCGCCTACAAGGCGATCGACGCCCTCGTCCAGGTGCACGTGAAGCTGCTCGAGTTCGGGATCAGCGCCGTCACCGAGGGCATCGACGCGCTCGCCGAAGCCAGCGTCCGCGTCCGCCACGAGGACCAGCGCTCCAGCCATGGCCATGGCGCCGACACCGACATCGTGGTCGCCGCCGCGAAAGCCTACATCGCTTCGCTCAACCACGTGCTCTCGCGCACCGGCACCGCCCGCGCCCAGCACCCGCAGAAATCGTCGGTGCCGACCGCCTCCTGATCCTCCCCCGCCCGTCTCCCGCTTCCCGCCATGCCCTTTCCCGTTGAGATCTTCGACACGACGCTCCGCGACGGCTCGCAGCGCGAGGGCATCTCCTACTCGGTCGACGACAAGCTGCGCATCGCGCGCAAGCTCGACGACCTCGGCGTGGCGTTCATCGAGGGCGGCTGGCCGGGCTCGAATCCGAAGGACGCCGCCTTCTTCGAGCGCGCCCGCCTTGAGAAATGGGTCCGCGCAAAGATCGTCGCCTTCGGCGCCACCCGCCGCGCCAAGCTGAAGCCGCAGGACGACCCCAGCGTCCAGGCCCTGGTCGCCGCCGGCACCGAGGTCTGCTGCATCTTCGGCAAGTCGTCCGTCCTGCAGGTGAAGGAGATCCTCCGCACCACGCTCGAGGAGAACCTCGCCATGATCGAGGACACGGTCGCCTACCTCCGTTCGCAGGGGAAGCGGGTGATCTACGACGCCGAGCATTTCTTCGACGGATTCGACGCCGACCCCGTCTACGCGCTCTCGACCCTCGCCGCGGCCCGCAAGGGCGGCGCCGAGACCCTCGTGCTCTGCGACACCAACGGCGGGCACCTGCCCTGGCAGGTCGAGGAGGCCGTGAGGGCCGTGCGCCAGCATTTCGGTTCCGCCCAGCGCGTCGGCATCCATGCCCACGACGACACCGGCTGCGGCGTCGCGAACTCCGTCGCGGCCGTCCGCGCCGGCGCCGCGCACGTGCAGGGGACGATCAACGGCTACGGCGAGCGCTGCGGCAACGCCAACCTCTGCGTCATCATCCCCAACCTCGAGCTCAAGCTCGGCCTTCGGGCGCTGCCGCCGGGCGCCCTGCCGCGGCTGCACGAGGTCGCGCGCTTCGTCGCGGAGGTCGCCAATCTTTCGCCCGACGAGCACATGGCCTACGTGGGCAACAGCGCCTTCGCCCACAAGGCCGGCGTCCACGTCTCGGCCATGCAGCGGCACCCGGACGCCTACCAGCACATCGACCCGGCCGCGGTCGGCAACGCGATGCGCGTCGTCGTAAGCGAGCTTTCCGGCCGTTCCAACCTCGTCTCGAAGGCCGCGGAGCTCGGTCTCGCCTCCCTGGACGAGGCGACCGGCGCGAAGGTCGTCGAGGTCATCAAGGCGCGCGAGCACGAGGGCTTCTCCTTCGAGGCCGCGGAGGCCAGCGTCGCGCTCCTCGCCCGCCGCCTCGCCCCCGGCTACCAGCCGCCCTTCGCGCTGCTCGACTACCGCGCGATGGTCAGCCGCCACGACGAGCGCCGGATCGCCGACGCCACCATCAAGCTCCGCATCGGGGACCACGAGGTCCATACCGCCGCCGAAGGCAACGGCCCGGTGAACGCGTTCGACAAGTGCCTGCGCAAGGCGCTGCAGCCGCTGTTCCCCCGGGTGAAGGACATCCAGCTCGCGGACTACAAGGTCCGCATCCTCAACAGCAACACCGGCACCGGCGCCGTCACGCGCGTGCTCATCGACTGGCATGACGACGGCGCGCCTGGCCGCCGCTGGTCCACCGTCGGCGCCGGCACGAACATCCTCGACGCGACCTGGCTCGCGCTCGCCGACGGCTACGAGTTCGCGCTGGCGCGCCCGGCCGCGCCGGAGCCGTCGGCGAAGCCGCCCGGCGCCTCCGGCCGAAAGGCGGCCAATGGCGCCAAGGCCGTGGCCTGACGCCACTGTCCCTCCTCCCTTTCCGCATTGATGAAAGCTCGCATCGTCCTGCTCCCCGGTGACGGCATCGGTCCCGAAGTCGTCGAAGAGGCCCGTCTCGTGCTCGTGGAAGTCGCCAAGCGGCGCCAGCATGAGTTCGCCTTCACCCCGGCGCTTCTCGGCGGCTGCGCCATCGACCTGCATGGGACGGCGCTGCCCGACGCGACCCTCGCCGCCTGCAAGTCGGCCGACGCGGTCCTGCTCGGCGCGGTCGGCGGCCCGAAGTGGGACGACCCCAACGCCAAGGTCCGCCCGGAGCAGGGCCTGCTCGGCATTCGCAAGGCGCTCGGCCTTTACGCCAACCTGCGTCCGGTCCACGCCATCCCCTCGCTCGCCAAGCTCTCCCCGCTCAAGCCCGAGCGCGTCCGCGGGGTCGACTTTCTCGTCATCCGCGAACTCACCGGCGGGCTGTATTTCGGCCAGCCGAAGGGCCGCACGCAGACCGGCGACGGCGAGCGCGCGGTCGATACGCTGGTCTACACGGAGATGGAGATCCGCCGCATCGTGCGGCTCGCCTTCGAGCTCGCCCGCGGACGGCGCAAGCACGTCACTTCGATCGACAAGGCCAACGTCCTGGAATCTTCGCGCCTCTGGCGCCAGGTCGCGATCCAGGTCGGGAAGGATTACCCGGACGTGAAGCTCGAGCACCAGCTCGTCGACTCCGCCGCGATGCGCCTCATCACGCACGCCGCGCAATTCGACGTCATCGTGACCGAGAACATGTTCGGCGACATCCTGACCGACGAAGCCGCCGTGCTCGCCGGCTCGCTGGGCCTCCTGCCCAGCGCGTCGCTCGGCGAGGGCCGGCTCGGCCTCTATGAGCCGATCCACGGTTCCGCCCCCGACATCGCCGGCAAGGGCATCGCGAATCCCACCGGCACGATCTTGTCGGCCGCGATGCTCCTCCGGCATTCGCTCGGCCTCGAGGCCGAGGCCGCGTCGATCGAACGCGCGGTCAACGCCGCGATCGCCGACGGCTGCCTCACCGCCGACCTCGGCGCCGCCCAGCCGCTCACAACCGCCCAGATGGGCGCCGCCATCCGCGAGCGCCTCGGCGTGGACGTCCCTACTCCCGCGCATCATGACTGAGGCGGAAGACAGAGGATAGAGGACGGATGACGCCCAGGCCATCTACCTTTCATTAATTCTGTCCTCTCCCGACTGTCTTCTGTCCTCTTTCCACCCCACCTTTCCCTGACGACCGCCATGCATGCCACCTCGAACGCCACCCCCGCACCCCCTGTCTCCGAGTACGTCCCGCGCGCTTCGGTCCGCGTGCGGCCGGCCAACCTGAACCACCACCTGTGGAACAACAACGGGACCTGGTACCTGCACTACACGGTGCATCCCACCCCGTTCACGAAATCGCGGGTCCGCGTTTCCCTCGGAACGAAGTCCGTCGAGGTCGCCCGCGAGCGCCGCGACGAGATCCTCGCCCGCGGCGTGCAGGCCTGACGGGGGGAGTTCCGCTTTCGTCCCGCGCCGGCCCGCTAGCCGCTCGCCGCGACGGTGAGGAAAGCCCCCAGCGCGGGATCCGCCTCGCTCCCTCGCTTCCAACCGAGCACGAGCCGGCTTTCCGGCGCCGGCCCGGCCAGCGGCCGGAACACCACCTCGCCCGGCAATTGCCGCGCCTCGGAAGGCGCCATGAAGGTCGCCCCCAGCCCCGCGCGCACCAGGCCCACCGCGTTCGCGCGCGGCCAGACCTCGTCGACGATGCGCGGCGTGACGCCCGATTGCTGGAAGGCGGCGAGCACCCGGTCGTAAAACCCGGGATTGTGGGCGCGCGGGAACATCACGAAGGGCGTGCCCGCGAGCTCCTTCAGCCGGAATTCCCGCGCCTTCGCGAGCGGGTGCTCGGCCGGCAGGAGCACGCCGTTCTTCTCGCGGAGCAGCACCCTGACCGCCAGGCCGGGCGGCACGACCGCGTCCGGATGGAAGAATCCGCAGGCGATGTCCCCGTTCCGCAGCGACTCGAGCTGCGCGGACGTCGGGGATTCGTTCAGCTCGACCCGCACGCCGGGGTACCGCCGGTTGAATTCGCGCAGGATGCCCGGGAGGACGGTCGCCATGGCGAGGCCGGTGAACGCCACGCGCACGTGTCCGGCCTGCCCGCCCGCGAGCGCCTGGATGTCCCGCGGAAGCGCCGCCAGCCCGCGCAGCAGCGGCTCGATGCGTTCCAGGAACGCCTTCCCCGCCGCCGTCAGCTCGACCCGCCGCCGCGTGCGGTTCAGCAGGTCCACCCCCAGGGCCGACTCCAGCTGCGCCACGGACCGGGACAGCGCCGGCTGCGCCACCGCGAGCGATTCCGCCGCCTTGCGGAAATGCAGCTGCCGCGCGACCTCGCGGAAATACACGAGGTGCCGGAGCTCGAAGGGATATTGATACTCGCGAGGCATCAGTAATACCGAAACAAGCATTTCCTGCTATTTCAACCCTTTGGTAGAATCGGACCCGCCCCATGGCCCTCTCCCTCTTCCACAAAGTCTGGAACGCCCATTCCGTCCGCCGGCTCGCCAACGGGCAGACCCAGCTGCTCATCGGCACGCACCTGATCCACGAGGTCACCTCGCCGCAGGCCTTCGGCATGCTGCGCGACCTGGGCCTCAAGGTGCTCATGCCGCACCGCACGTTCGCGACGGTGGATCACATCGTGCCGACCAACGAGCTCGTGGAGCCCTACCAGGACCCGCTCGCCCAGGCCATGATGGACGAGCTGCGCAAGAACTGCCGCGAATTCGGCATCACGTTCTTCGACCGCGCCACCGGCAAGCAGGGCATTGTCCACATCGTCGGCCCGGAGCAGGGCATCACCCAGCCCGGCACCACGATCGCCTGCGGCGACTCCCACACCTCCACCCACGGCGCGTTCGGCGCCATCGCCTTCGGCATCGGAACCAGCCAGGTCCGCGACGTGCTCGCGACCCAGACGATGGCGCTCGGCCCGCTCAAGGTCCGCCGCATCGAGGTCAACGGCCAGCTGCGGCCCGGCGTGTACGCGAAGGACGTCATCCTCCACATCATCCGCCTGCTCGGCGTGAACGGCGGGACCGGCTATGCGTACGAGTACGCGGGCTCGACCTTCGACGGATTCTCGATGGAGGAGCGCATGACCGTCTGCAACATGTCGATCGAGGGCGGCGCGCGCGTCGGATACGTGAATCCCGACGCGACGACCTTCGCCTACCTCCAGGGCCGGCCATATTCCCCCCAGGGTGCCGCGTGGGACGCCGCCGTCGCGCGCTGGAAGTCCTTCGCCTCCGACCCCGGCTGTCCGTACGACGACGTCGTCCGGATCGACGCGGCGGACATCGCGCCGACCGTCACCTGGGGCATCAACCCGGGCCAGGGCATCTCTATTGCCGAGAATATCCCCGACCCCGCCCGGGCGACGGCGCCCGACGAGAAGGCTGGCATCGAGGAGGCGCTCGCGTACATGAAGCTCAAGCCCGGCGCCCCGATCAAGGGCACCAAGATCGACGTCGCCTTCCTCGGCTCGTGCACCAACGGCCGGCTGTCCGACTTCCGCGAGGTCGCGAGGTTCATCAAGGGCCGCAAGGTCGCATCGGGCGTCAAGGCGATCGCGGTCCCCGGCTCGCAGATCGTCGCGCTCCAGTGCGAGAAGGAGGGCATCGACAAGGTCCTCCGCGAGGCCGGCTTCGAGTGGCGCGCCGCCGGCTGCTCGATGTGCCTCGCGATGAACCCCGACAAGCTGATCGGCGAGCAGCTCTGCGCGAGCTCCTCGAACCGCAACTTCAAGGGCCGCCAGGGCTCGCCCACCGGTCGCACCGTGCTGATGAGTCCGGTGATGGTCGCCGCCGCCGCGGTCACCGGGCACGTCGCCGACGCCCGCGAGGTGTTTTCCGTTTCCCAGTCCAATTAACCACGGATTCCACCGATGTTCACGGATCAGTTTTCAGCCGATCCCTGCCATCCATGGTCCAAAAAAACCTGAAATGTCCCTGGCCAAAATCACCTCCGTCACCGGCCGCGCCGTCCCGGTGCTCGGCAATGACATCGACACCGACCGCATCATCCCCGCGCGCTTCATGAAGTGCGTCACATTCGACGGCCTCGGCGAATTCCTCTTTCACGATGTCCGCCAGGACCCGAGGACCGGCGCGACCACCAGCCACCCGCTCAACGACCCGAAGTACCGGGGCGCCACGATCCTCCTGACCGGCGCCAACTTCGGGTGCGGCTCATCCCGCGAGCACGCGCCGCAGGCGATCCAGAAATACGGCTTCAAGGCGATCATCGCGGAGAACTTCGCCGAGATCTTCTTCGGCAACAGCACGACGCTCGGCATGCCCTGCGTGAGTGCCTCGCGCGACGATATCGCGAAAATCGCCGCCGCGGTCGAAAAGGACCCGCAGGCCGAGGTCGTGATCGACCTCGAGAAGCTCGAGGTCCGGTTTGCCGGCCAGGCGATCAAGATCACCCAGCGGGAGTCGGCCCGCGACGCGCTGGTCAACGGCCGCTGGGACGCGATCGGCGAGCTGCTGGACGGGGTGCCCGCCGTGCAGGCCACCGCCGCGAAGCTGCCTTACTTGGCGGCATCCTGATCCGGCGCGGGTCGGATGCAGCGCGCTAGGATAGGTCGCGATAAGACAGTCGCGATTGGATAGGTGGAACGCGCCGTCCCGGCGCGTACTCGAGGACGGACGGTCAGGTCGCCCGTGGAGGGACGACCTCCGTGTCGTCCTTCGTCCGATCATTGGGAACACATGCGCCACGCACGTATCAGGGTCGCCGCCGCCAGCGCGGCGAGGAACCATCCCGACGGGGCGCCGCCGCCACCTCCGCCACCGCCGACGGGCGGCGCGACCGGCGACGGGGGCGGCTGCACCGGGCTCGGAGCGGGCGGATCCGGCGGCGGGCTGGCCGGACCGGACGGCGTGGTCACCGTGGCCGAGGCGAAAACGCCCTGGCTCAGGTTGTAATACGTCGCACTGCCGGAGGCTTCGAGGCGCACCGCGCGGACCATGTAGGTGAATTCGCCCGCCGGGGCGCCGGTGTCCGTAAAGCTCGTCGCGCCGATCGAGGCCGAGGTCACGCGTGTGAACGGTCCCGCCGGGTTCGTGGCGCGGAAAACATGATAACCGTGCGTCGCGTCGGGCGACGCCCCCCACGCCAAGGAAGGCGCGCCGGTGCCGGCCCCGACCCGGACTTGGCCCGGCGGCGCGACCACCTGCGACCGGAGGGTCGGATCGCCCATCAAGGCCACGTGCACGCCCCGCGTGAACCGATTCGACTGGTTCGAATACGTGCCGCTGTTGTTTTGGCTGGCCCGGATGCCGTGGCCGATCGGCTCCCCCACGGCCATGTGATGCAGGAAGAGGTGCGGGCGGCCGGTCCATGTCGCCGCCAGCCCGTGCGTCGGCGCCGCCAGCGCCGCCCGCATCACGTTGTCCGTCCTGCTCCAGTCCACGAACCAGCTGCCGAACAGGAGATAGAAGGTGCCGCGAGCGCCCGGGCTGAGGAAATCGGCCGAACGGACATTCTGGAACTGCCCGGAAGTCCCCATCCAACCGATCGTCGTGTCCGAGCCGCCGCCGGCACCGAAAACCCACTGGTAATCCTGCGCGTTCAGCCGGGAAATCCACCGCTGCCCCGCGCTCGCGCCGTCGAGCGCCGGCGCGACCTCGATCCGGCCGGGGCCGAGCAGGGCCGTGAAATTCCGCACGCCGCTGGCGGCGAACGCCTCGCCGCCGAAATCGCCAAAGCGATCCGCCAGCAGCGCGCGGGGCGTTACCCGCGTCCGCGCATGGCGGTAATCGTGGTTCTTCTGGAGGTAGCGCCGCAGGAGGGAAATGTCGTCGCCCGCCACCGGCAGATCGAAGAAATCGACCCGCCCGACCATCAGCTCGATGTCCGACGGGATCGTGTCGTGGTCGTAGACGCCGTCGCCATTCCCATCGGTCCAGCTGCCGTCCATGTCACCGTAGAACGAGTCCGCCGGCAGCGCCCGCCCGCCGTGGCCGTCGACGCTGAGGTTGCCCGAGCGCACGACCGGCACCCGGCCCAGCAGGAACACCGCGCGGACGTTGGCCGGGTCGGCGGAATATTCCGACCGGATCTGCGCGCGCACGGACGCCGGCGCGTCATCGCGCCCGACGTCGAAACGGCTGACGACCCAGCCGTCGCCCGTGAGGTCCGCGACCAGGCGGTCGACCTCGCCGCCGAGCGCGGAGGCCACGCTTCTTTCCACGACCAGCACGAGTTTGCCCCGGCGCTCGATGGCGGGCACGTCGATGCCCGCCGAAACATAGCCGTAGCCCGTGACCGTCAGCCCGCGCTTCACAACCTGGTATTCGTACACGCGCCCGCCCTGCACGCTGCCGTCGGTGTAGCCGTTGTCCGAGCCGACGAGGTTGGCGAGCGTCGCCCAGCCGGCGCCGGGGCCGTCCCGCCGCATCACCGTGTAGGTGTTCACGTTGGCCACCGTGTCGGCCACCCAGTTCAGCCGGATCTGCGCCGGAACCGACTGCACGGTGGCGCTCAACTGCACCGCGTGCGACGTCAGCTGGCCCTGCGCCGCGACGGCGAGCACCAGCGAGGCTCCGACCAGCAGCAAAGGGAGGACGGAGGACCGGCATCGCGCGAAAAGGCCCGCCCCGCGCAATCCGGTCGCTCCCGGTGCGAAGCGCAGCCGGTGGAACGGATGGACAACAAGCTCGTGCAGTCGCTTGGGCGAATTATGGAAGCGCAGCCTCATTCCGGCCACGTCGACCGCCGACGATGCGCGCCGTTCCCTCGCGAGGGGACGACGGGAGAAATTCACGTTCATCACCCCACCCGGTGTCTGTCGCCCCGCGCCCGACGTCCTGCCTAATGCACGGCCCCGAAACGAATAACCACGGCCGGTTTCGGCGGGTGGTTGCCTGCCCCCAACCGGGGCGCGTTGCCCATGGCGCGGATGTCTCCTCGACGAGCGATTCGCGGCCAGCGAATGCGTGCGCGCTTCGTCCGGCTCGGGCCACGCGGCCGCGCCGACGAGGCTTAATGGTATAAACAAGGCCTTGCTTCCCCGGCGTCTTCGGCGGGCGCATCGTGGGCGCGCCCCAGGCCCCCGAACCGCTGATCCCCGCCTGGTTCCCCCACCCTGTTCACCACCGATCGGCCCCTGGCCGCGCCGGGCGGAGCATTCTCCGCGCCCGCGGTCCGTGGCCTGAGCTTTCGACACCCCGAATGAAACCCCTGCTCCTCCTCGGCGCCTGCACGGCGCTCTCGCTCGCGGCTCCGGCCGCATTCGCCCACACGTCCTCCAAGGTCCAGGTCGCGGCCGACGGCCGCCTCGCCTACCCGGCCGACGCCCAGGGCAACCGCATCCCCGACTTCAGCCACGCCGGGTACAAGGGCGGCGGCGTCCCGCTCCCCACCGTGCCGGTGCGGATCACGATCAGCCCGGTCGAGGGGGACGACACCGCGAACATCCAGGCCGCGCTCGACCAGGTCGGCGCGATGCCCCTCCAGCCGGACGGCTACCGCGGCTCGGTGCTGCTCGCGCCCGGCGTGTACGACGTGGCCGGCACGATCCGCATCCGCCACGCCGGCGTCGTGCTCGCCGGCGCGGGCCATGGCGACGATCCGACCGCGAACACGATTCTTCGCCGGACGGGCACCTCGCAGGACAACGTCATCCGCGCCGGCGGCGGGTCCGACGACCAGTTCCGATCCGAGCTCCCCGGCACCCGCCGCGCGATCACCTCGCCGCGCGTCGCGGTCGGATCCCGCACATTCGTGGTCGACGACGCCTCGGGCTTCGCCGTCGGCGACAACGTGGTCATTCACCACCCCTCGACCGAGGCCTGGATCGCGGCGATGGAGCGCGGGGGCGTGACCGACGCCAACGTGTGGCAGCCCGGGGACATCGATATCCGCTACCACCGGTACATCACCGCGATCGCGGGCAACACCATCGAGATCGACGCGCCCGTGTTCGCGCACCTCGAGCGCTCCCTCGCCCAGAGCCACGTGTACAAATACGACCGGACCGGCGTCCTCACGAACATCGGCATCGAGGACCTGCAGATCGACATCGTGACCGCCGGGCCGACCGCGGAAACGCACTGCGAGGACGCCGTCGAGTTCAGCGAGGCGGAGGATTCGTGGATCCGCGACTGCACCATGAAGCACTTCTGGCACGCGGGCGTGCAGTTCGCCGGCTCGACGCGCTGCACGGCCGAGCGGGTGCGCGCCATCGAGCCCCACTCGGTGGTGACCGGCGGACGCCGGTACAACTTCGCGACGTATCATTCGCAGCTCATCCTTTTCCGGGACTGCTTCGCCCACGACGCGCGGCACGCCTACGTGGCGAACGGGACCAGCGCCGATTCCGGCAACGTCGCGCTCAACTGCGTGCTCGATCGCAACTACACCTTCTCGGAGGGCCACCGCCGGTGGTCGACCGGGCTCCTCTTCGACGGCCTCGTCGCGACCAACCGCCGGAACGCCGACACCCTCGGCTTCTACAACCGCGGCAACTACGGCACCGGCCACGGCTGGGCCGCCGGCCACAGCGTGATCTGGAACTGCGACGCCGCCGGCGGGCGGATCCTGGTCCAGCAGCCGCCGACCGCGCAGAACTACGCGATCGGCAGCTTCGGCAACGTCACGGGCTCGGGGCCGTGGGCCGGGCCGGCCGGGTTCATCGAAGGCAGCAACCAGCCCGGGCTGGAACCGCAGTCGCTCTACCTCGCCCAGCTGGGCGAGCGGCAGTCGCGGGGCCTGGCGTCGGACCTCGTCGCGCCCTCGGCCCCGGCGGTGACGGTCGCGGCCGTCACGGCCACGACGGTCTCCCTCGTGTGGACGCCCGCGGCCGACAACGTCGGCGTCATCGGCTACGACGTCTTCCGCAACGGCGCGTTCGCGGGATTCGCCACGGGCACGAACTTCACCGTCGGGCTGCTCGAGGGCGCGACGGCCTACGCCTTCACCGTCCACGCGCGCGACGCCGCGGGGAACACGGCCGCCAGCGCCCCCATCTCGGCCACGACCGAGCCCGGCGCGCCCGTGCGTCCGACGCTCGCCTTCGAGGCCGAGACGCTGCCCCACCTCGAGGTGAACGGCAGCTATGGAATTTCATTCGAGGACACCGCCAGCGGCGGCGCGTTCGCGAGCCCGAACATCACGGACCCGGCCGATCCGCTCTATCCCGTGCGCCGGCGCTACGTGACCTTCGGCGGCGACGGCAACCCGCCGCCGCCCGCCGGAGAGTACATCGAGTTCACGCTCCCCGACGTGCCGGCCGGCACCTACAACCTCGTGCTTCGCTACAAAAGCCACCCGACCAACCGGGCCATCATGCGGCTGCTCGTGGACGGACAGCCGCTGGGCAACACGCTCGACCAGCGCACGACGGCGACTTTTCCCTCGCGCGATTTCGGCGTGGTGCGGTTCGCGCAGGATGGCGATCGCGTCGTCCGCCTCGCGATCACCGGCAAAAGCAACACGACCGGGCCGTGGAACGTGACGGCCGACGTGTTCACGCTCCTGCCGGACAACACCCCGCCGGTCATCGCGGCCCTGGCGGACATCACGGCCGAAGCCGCCGGCCCCGCCGGAGCGGTCGTCAACTTCTCAGGCACCGCGACCGACGCCAAGGACGGGCCGGTGCCGGTGCTCTTCGATCCGGCTTCCGGCACCGTGTTTCCGCTCGGGACGTCGGTGGTGGTCGCCATCGCCCAGGATTCCGCGGGCAACATCGGCGGAGCGACGTTCGCGGTGAATGTCGTCGATACCACGCCGCCCGCCCTCAGCCTGCCGGCCGAGGTGACGGTCGAGGCGACCGGGCCGGACGGTGCGGCGGTCGATCTGCCGGGCTCCGCCACGGACCTGGTCGACGGCGACATCGGCGTCTCTTTTGCGCCCGCATCAGGAAGCGTGTTTCCCCTCGGTCAAACCGAGGTCGTCGCCCAGGCGACCGACGAGTCGGAAAACACGGCGACCGGCCGGTTTCTCGTGAATGTCCAGGATACGAGGGCCCCGCGGATCCTGGGGCTGACTCCCTCGCGAGCGGTGCTTTGGCCGGCGAACCACCGCATGGTCGCGGTCAGCTTGGACGCGGACGTCGCCGACTTGGCCGATCCGGCGCCCGTGGTCCGGATCGTCTCGGTGGCGAGCAACGAAGCGGTGAACGGTCATGGCGACGGACACACGTCCCCCGACTGGCGGATCACCGGGAATCTCACGCTCGACCTTCGCGCCGAGCGCTCGGGCCAGGGGACGGGGCGGACCTACACGATCACCGTCGAAGCCCGCGATGCGTCCGGCAATGCCTCGACCGCGACGGCCACCGTGGCCGTGCCGCACAATCAGTGACTCGCGGAGCCAACTTCCGGGAGCGCGAGCTCCCGTGGCGCCTCCACAACCGGTCAAGGCCCGGGCAAGCTAGGGCACGCGGTCAGATGCGCGTGCCTTCGACGAGGACCTTCTTCCGGAAGGCCGCGAGGACCTTCTTGGTGATCGGGCCGGGCTTGCCGTCGCCGAGCGGGCGTCCATCGAGCTTCACCATCGGAATGACCTCGGCGCCGGTGCCGGTGAGGAAGCCCTCGTCGGCGCACCAGACGTCGTAGCGGGTCAGGTCGACCTCGCGGATCGGCACGCCGATCTCCTTGGCGACGTCAAAGATCGTCTGCCGGGTGATTCCCTTGAGCGCGCCCTGCGAGGCCGCGGGCGTGAGCAGCTCGCCTTTCTGGACGATGAACACGTTGTCAGCCGTGCACTCCGCGACGTAGCCCTGCGCGTTGAGCATGATCGCCTCCAGCGCGCCGGCCTGGCGGGCCTCGATCTTGGCCAGAATGTTGTTGAGGTAGTTGAGCGACTTCACGGTCGGCGGCAGCGCGTCGGGCGCGATGCGGCGGGTCGGGACCGTGACGATCGCGAGGCCGTTGTCGTAGAACTCCTGCGGATAAAGCGAGATCTTGTCCGCGATGCAGAACAGCGACGGCTTCGGGCAGAGCCAGGGCGCGAGCCCGAGGTCGCCGATGCCGCGGGTCGCGACGAGCCGGATGTAACCGTCGGTGAGCTTGTTGCGGCGGCAGCATTCGCACACCACCTCGGCGATTTCCTTCCGCGACAGCGGAAGCGTCAGCAGGATCGCGCGGGCCGACAGCTCGAAACGCTCCAGGTGCTCCTCCAGCCGGTACACGTTCCCGCCATAAAGACGGATGCCCTCGAAAATGCCGTCGCCGTAAAGCAGGCCGTGGTCGAACACGGAAATCTTGGCGTCCGCCTGTTCCAGGTACTTGCCGTCGAGATAGATTTGCATGGGGGATGACGCGGCGCGTCGCGGTGGTCGGTTGAAAGTGGGGGGAGGCCGGCGGCGGGTCCGGCACAGAAGAACGAGCAAAAAGAATCGCCGCGGAGGCGACGAGTCAGGCATCGACTATGACAGTTTCGCCGGACGCGAATCCACCGGGAAATGCCTTTTCACCCACAGGGATGAATCGGACCGGCCGGCACACCGTCCGCGGCCCGCGGGCCGGACATCCAAACACGCTCACGCCGCCCCGGCCACGGGGCGCGTCCGGCGGGGAGGCGGATGGGGCCCTTTCGTGCCATCCGCGCCTAAATCGAGGCAGGATTTCCGGCATGCCGCGACTAAGGGAAAATCCTCAAAACAATGCATTTGTACCCGCCGCTGGCCGTGCATCATCGCGGCTCCTTCAACCGCCCCGACGGATGACCGCCAAGCCGCCCTCGTTCACTCCTTTTCCCGACCGTCAGGCCCTGATCCTGGATGACAACTCCGCCATTTGCGGGCTGCTCAAGACGGTCATCGAGCGCCGCAACTACCGGGTGCTGACCTTTGGCGACCCCGCCGCCGCCCTCCAATACCTGGCCGGGAACACCCAGGCGGTCGACTTTGCGATCATCGACATCGGGCTCGTCGGCATGGACGGCGTCGAATTCGCCCGCCGGATGCGGGAAATGCAGCCGCGGACCGTGATGGTCTTTTCCACCGGCCGGAATCTGACGCCCGAGCAATCCGACTTCGCCCGGAGCGACAACGCGCTCTTCCTGCCGAAGCCGTTCAACCTCGGGCAGCTCGACACCATGCTGGCGGGGGTCGAGCAGCGGCACGCGGTCCCGCCCCGCGCCTGAGGCGCCAAGGAAAAAGCCCGCCGGACAGCCGGCGGGCTTGGCACACAGCTCTGACTGAACAGCGTTCCCATCGGTCCCGGCGGCGAATACTTGAGCGCCTTCCGGGGCGGTGCGCGCCGTCAAAGGCCTCCTCATCCGCCGGCTTCGGCGACGCGCGCCTCAAGTTGCGGCCGGTCGCGCCGTTCTAGCGGGACCGGCGCCCGCGCACCGGCCTGCCATGCCATCCCCTCCGCTCTTCACCCGTTCCCGGAGCCTTTCCCGCTCCGGCCAGATCTGAGCTATGCCCGGTGGGCCGACCGTCGCATCCCTCTTCGCCCAGCGCGTCGTCGTGGGCGTGGGTGACATGGCTGTTTCCAACAATCCGCAGGTGATCCTGAGCACCTACGCGCTCGGCTCCTGCATCGGGGTGGTCGCGTTCGACCCGGTCGCCCGCGCCGGCGGCATCCTTCACCTGATGCTGCCGGAATCGTCCATTTCCCCGGAAAAGGCCGCGCGCCAGCCCGCGATGTTCGCGGACACGGGACTTCCCCAGTTCTTCCGCGCGCTGGCCGGCCTGAAGGCCGAGCGCGCCCGCGTGCGGATCTTCCTCGCCGGCGGCGCGAGCGTCATCGCCGGATCGGACCCGTTCCGCATCGGCGAGCGCAACACGCGGGCGACGATCGATTTTCTCGGCCGCAACAACCTGGCCGTGCTCGGCACGGACACGGGCGGCAACGTGAACCGGACGCTCCACCTGGAGCTCAGCACCGGCGCCGTGACCCTCAAGACTCCGAGCGAACAGGGCCAGCGTTCCCTGGCTGCGTAGGATCCGTCACGCCGGTGGGCAACCCGCCCCGGGGCGCTTGATCGTCCCAACGCGCCCAGACGGGGCGTTCCACCGCGGGCGGACGCGTCTTGCCGGTGGGGCGACCCGTCCCGGGGCGCTTCCGGCTACAATTTCACCGCACCGTGCGTCAGCTGTTCGCCGAGCCGGCGGGACGCGATTTCCAGCACGGTCGGCATCGCCCCCTCGAGGATCTCGGTCGTGAAGCCGTGCTCGAGGAGAAAAGCTCCGGGAACCGCGGCGAGAAAGCCCTCCTCGAGTCCGGCCGGGCCCATCGCGGTCGCGAGGTGCTTCGCGGCGAGGAAGTGCGCGAGCAGCGGCTGGGCGTCCGCCGGCGCCGCCGCCGGGAGGAGCTGGTGCTCCGCCAGGAGGACGAAGAGGCGCGGGAAGCGCCAGGAACCGAGGAGCCGCGCGCCGACGTCGGCGTGATGAAAGCCGAACACCGACCGCTCCGCCTGCTCCCAGGTGCAGCCGCCGGCGGCGCACGCCTCGCGGACCGCCGGGTAGAAATCCCGCCCGCCGTGGGCGAGCGCGAGCTTGCCGAGGTCGCAGACGAGGCCCGCGGTGTACGCGGCCGGCGGGTCGATGCGGCCGGTCGCCTCCGCCAGCACCTCGGCCGCGATCGCCGTGCAGAGCGCGTGCCGGCTGAAATCGCCCGGACCCCACCGCAGCTGCTCCGCCGAGCCGGTTTCCCAGCGGCTCACCAGCACGAGCGCCGCCAGGCGATAGATCTCTCGCGCGCCAAGGCGGAAGACCGCCGTCTCCAGCGTCTCGGCCTTGCCACGGCCCAGCGCGGCGGAATTCGCGAGCCGGAGCGTCGCGGCGGCGAGCGAGGCATCGAGCGCGATCAGCCGCTCGATCTCCTGCGCGGAACTGTCCTCGCTCTGCAACGCGGTCGAAAGCTGCGGCAGCAAAGCCGGCGCGCACGGCAGCCGGAGCGCTTTTTCGCAAACCTGGTCAAGGGTCGGAGGACGGGGATTCATCGGTCAGGCGGCGGACTGCAGGAGCGACGCGGGGTCGAGGATGAGGGCGATGTTGCCGTCGCCCAGGATCGCGCCCCCGGCGACGCCGGGCAGGCCCTGCATGAAGGCTCCGAGGTTCTTGATGACCACCTCCTGCTTGCTGACCATCTCGTCCACGAGCAGCGCCGAGACGCGGCCGGAGTGCTCGACGATCACGACGATGCCGTCCCATGGCTGCTGCGCGTCGGCCGGGATGCCGAACCGCCGGTGCAGGCGGTGGAGCGGGAGGATGCGCCCCCGGAGCTCGAGCACCTCGCCCGAACCGTGCACAGTCGTGATCGCATCGCGCGTCGGCCGCAGCGCGCGCTGCACGGAGGTGCTCGGCAGGATGAAACGGTCGCCGCCCACCCGCACCACCAGGCCGTCGATGATGGCCATGGTGAGCGGCAGCTTGATCTTGAAGGTCGAGCCGCGGCCGACCTCGGAAGCGATCTCGATCTTGCCGCGCAGCTTCTCGATGTTCCGCTTCACGACGTCCATGCCGACGCCGCGGCCCGAGACGGCCGTGACCTTCTCGGCGGTGGAGAAGCCCGGGGCGAAAATCAGCGCATAGGTCTCCTCGCGCGAGAGCATGGCGTTCGGCGCGACCACCCCCTTTTCCACCGCCTTGCGGAAGATCCGCTCGGGGTCGATGCCGCGGCCGTCGTCCCCGAGCTCGATCACGATGTTGCTGCCTTGGTGGTAGGCGCGCAGCCGCACCGTGCCGCCCTCGGACTTGCCCGCCGCGAGGCGGTCGGCGGTCGGCTCGAGCCCGTGGTCGAGGGCGTTCCGGACCATGTGGACGAGCGGATCGGCGATTTCCTCCACCACCGTGCGGTCAAGCTCGGTGTCCTCGCCGTCGGTCAGGAACTGGACCTTCTTGCCGAAATTCCGCGCGAGATCGCGCGCCAGCCGCTCCATCTTCTGGAAGGTCGGCTTGATGGGGATCATCCGCAGCGACATCGCCGTGTGCTGGAGGTCCTTGGCGATGCGCGAGAGCTGGGAGACGTTGCGCGCGAGCGGCGAGCCGGCGGTGCCGAGCGACCGGGCGGACTCGATCAGCTGGCTCTGCACGATCACGAGCTCGCCGACGACATCCATCAGCGAATCGAGTTTCTCCGTGCTGACGCGCACCGTCTGGCCGCCGGACGTCGGCTTGGCGGCCGCCGATGCCTCGATCTCGTGGGCCGCGGCCTGCGCCTGCGTGACGGCAGTCGGCGTCGTCAAATCGCCGGGTTTCATCCCGGCCGGCGTCGCCGCGTCCGCAGGTCGTGTGCCGGCCGGCGCATCGCCCGAGGGCACCGCGACGGACAGCCCCGCCGGTTCGCCCGGTTCGATGCCCGTGGAGATCGGCGCCGGCTCGCCCGGGTCCGGCAGTGGCACCCGGGTCGGCTGGGCCGGCGTTCCGCATCCGGCGGGTGCGTCCGGCACCGCGAGGCGCCTGACCGCGAGAATGAGGTGACTGACCGGCACGACGCGGTCCGGCAACTGCCCCTTTTCCAGGGCCAGTCCAACCTGCTGGGTGAGCGCGGACAGCGCGTCGCGGCTGCGGAGGATCTCGGTGACGATCGCCGGGTGCAGCCGCAGCTCGTGATTGCGCGCCAGGTCGAGCAGCGACTCGACCTCGTGGGCCAGGGTGTGCATCGGGACGAGCCCGAGGAATCCCGCGTTGCCCTTGATCGTGTGGAACGACCGGAAGATCGAGTTCAGCGATTCCTGGTTCCCCGCGTCCTGGTCGAGCACGAGCAACGCGGCCTCGATCTGCTGGAGATGGTCCACCGCCTCCGCATGGAATTCGGTGAGGAGCTCGCGGTTTTCCTCAAGATTGAGCGCCATCAGCGCGTCGCCCAGGGGCCTTTCGGCGGCGGCCTCCTCCGCGGGGGTCGCCGGGGCGGTCGCCGCGCCGGGCAGCGGCGGCACGGATTCGCCGGCGCGGACCCGCGCGAGCGCATTCGCCAGCCAGTCGGCGAACCCGCGCAGGCGGTCGAGCGTCTCGCCGTCGAACGGCTGCGCGGCGTCGAGCCGCCGCTCCAGCGCGGCGTGCAGCGCCGTGACCGGTTCCCGCAGGGCCGGCTCCGACGACGCCGCCTCGCGGAGCTCGCCGAGCAGGCTGTAGGCCGGAACCAGGCCGTCGTCGCGGCCGGGGACGGCCAGCATCGATTCGGCGGCGAGGCGGTTGGCGGTGTCTTCGAGCGAGAGGAGGAGAGCGGGGGAAAGCGGCATGGCGCCCGGGTCGTTGCGGTTCCCCGGGAACATCGGCCCCCGCCGCGGCCAGTTTAGGCGAATTGCCCTCAAGCCGGTGCTCGCGACGCCGATAACGGAGGACGTCCCCGGCCGCGCGCCGGCTCCATGAGCTCCTCCCCCGCCCCCTCCGCCCGATCCGCCGCCGCCGACAAGAACGCCGGCAAATACCTCACCGTGGTCCTCGAGAACGAGGCCTATGGCATCGCGGTGCTGAAGGTCCGCGAGATCATCCGGCTCCAGAAGATCACGCCGGTGCCGCAGATGCCTTCGTTCGTGAAAGGCGTGATCAACCTCCGCGGACGCGTGATCCCGGTCGTCGATCTCCGGGTGAAGTTCGGGCTCAAGGCCGAGTTCGCGGAGCGCACGTGTATCGTCGTCGTGCAGGTGAAGCTGGCCGCCGGCCAGCTGGTGCAGATGGGGCTGATCGTCGACTCCGTCGAGGAGGTCGTGAATCTCCCGGCCGAGGAGGTCGAGCCCACGCCCGACTTCGGGACGAAGGTCGACACGACCTACCTGCTCGGCATGGCGAAGGTGAAGGGACAGGTGAAGACGCTGCTCGACATCGACCGCGTCGTCGCGCCCGAGACCATGCAGGCGATCGCCCAGGCCGTCTGAACCGCCGAATTTCTCAGCAGGGGAAAAACCAAGCCCGGAGCGCCGATGTGCGCTCCGGGCTTCTCTGTGGGCCCGCCCCCCGGCTCAACGGGGCAGCGTATCCAGCCGCACCGCGGCGACGCCCTCCGCCGGCCGCCCCTTGTCGAGCGCCGGCTTGTACAGGATCTGGCCGAGGGCCTCGGCGACGGCCCGGTCGGAAACGCGGACCGTGCAGGCCGCGTCCGTATAGGCGGCGAGCGCGCGCCCGTCCTTGCCCACCTTGACGTGGAAAGTCCGGGCCAGCTGGTCGGCGGGGATCTGGCCGCGCTGCTCCTCCGTCAGCGTACCGAGCGCCGGCGCGGCCGGGATCGTTTCGCCCCGATGCGCCGCCGCGTGCTCCATCAGGATGTACTGGAAGGCCTCGTCCCGGCCGAGGGCGACGCGCTTGGGGGCGACGTTGCTGGCGACCTCGCGGCCGCCGTCGTAAACGTGCACCTGCACCTCGTCCAAGGTGAAGCCGCGCGGGAAACCGCCCTGGCGCACCACGATCCGGCGCGGAGCGGCATCGAGGCCATCGAGCGTCTGGGCGTGGATCATGTCCCGCTCGGTGCCGCGGGGCGCGCCGCGATGGCGATACCGCATCACGACGACGACCGACGGGTCCGCCAGCGGCGTGGCCGACGAAAGCTCGAACTCCACGTCCATCGCGTCGTAGGCCTCCTCGACGAGATCACCGACCAGCCGGTCGGCGTAATCCCCCGGGGAGGTCTCCTGCGACTTCGCGGCCACGAGCGCGCTGTCCTTCTGGGCGGTCTGCGTGCCGAGGTCGGACAGGGCCTGCTGGGGCTGAGCGCCGGCGATGAACACGTTCTGCTGCGCGGAGGCGGCCGTGATGAGCTGGTCTGTCGCGGCATCGACCGCCGCCAGGGCTCCGCCTGCTGCCCCCGCCTCGGCCAGCCGCCGGCGCCGCGGATCGTTGCCCGGCGTGTACCCGCGCGCGCTCTTGAGCTTGTCCACCTGCACCGACACGCCGGACAGCTTCAGCGAAGGCTCGACCTTCAGGCGGATCTCCTTCGAGTCCAGCGGCACCCGCACCGGTCGCCCCCGCTGCTCGATCACGTAGGCGCCTTCGGAGATCGCGATGACGCGGTGAAAGTCGCGGTCCTTCAGGATGACGACGTCGGTGCCCATGAATAGCACCTGCACGGCATCGCCCCCGGCCGGCGCGGCGACTGCGATCGGCTCGACCGCCCGGCCGGGAGCCGCGGCGAGGCACGCCCACGCGACGATTGCGCGGATGTTCATCGCAGGTCCTCGAGTTTCAGGCGAGCCACTCCAGTCACCGGACGCCCCTTGTCGAGCGCCGGCGCGAAAAGCGTCCCGGCGACGATCGCCTCGGCGTAGGGGTCGCGCAGCGGACGCGAGCACGCCTCGTCCAGGAACGCGCCGTCCGGTTCGCCGTCTTCCCGCACGCGCACGAACACCGCCTCCCGGTACCGGCCGGCCGCGAGGTGTTTGCGCAGGTCGGGCGGGGCCTGCCCGAACGCCGGCGCCGGCGGGAGGGTTTTGCCGCGGTGCGCCGCCAGGTGCTCCATGACGACGTACTGGCGGGCTTCCTCTCTCGTGAGATCGACCCGCTTGGGCGACACGTTGGTGGGAATTTCCCGGCCGCGGTCGTAGATCCGGATCTGGCAGTCGTCCAAGGCGAATCCAGGCGGAAACCCGCCCTCGCGGACCCGCACCAGCCGGGGCTTGGCGCCCAGGGGCTCGAGCTTGTCGGCATAGATCCAGTTCCGGGCAACCCCGGCCTTGGCGCCGGGTTCGCGGACCCGGGCGATGACGAGCAGGTACGGATCCTCGAGCGGGACCGGCGACGACACCTCGAAGGCGACCTCGATCGCGTCGAAGAGACCGTCAGCGAGCTTGTCGCGCATCTCGTCCTCCCGCGCGCCGGCGCTGTTCTGGTCGGACCGGAACTGCGCGTGCGCGGTGTCCAGGTCGCGGTGCGAGCGGTCGACATTGTCCTGCAGCTCGCGAATGTAGTTCTGGTCGGCGCGCGGATCGCGGACCGCCGGGGTAATGAAGGGCATCTCGGCCTGCTGCACCTCGATGGCCGCGAGGTCCGCCGCCGCCCCAGCCCCGCCCATCGCCCCGGCCTCGGCTTCGAACTGCCGCCGCGGGTCGCGCGCGCTGGTGTAGACGCGTTCCGTCATCACCTTGTCGAGCTTCACGGAGGTTCCACCGAGCTTCAGCGCATGGTCGATGCGCAGCTGAGCGACTGCCTGCCGAGTCGGGACGAGCACGTCGTGCTGGCCGATCCGTATCCGGAACGAGCTCCCCGAGATGTCCTCGACGCGATAAAACTTCTTGTTCCGCTCCACCGCGATCTCGGCACCCATGAAAAGCGTGTGCGTCTTGCCGGCGGCCGGCGGCGTGGCGGCACCCGCCGGCAAAGCGAGCAGCAGGCACAATGCGGGAGCGGCGGGACGGAACAGTTTCATGGTACCCCGGGGATCGGTCAGAGCCGTAGGTCCGGGAGTTTCACGCGGCAAACCACCGCCGGCTTGCCCTTCACCGGCGCGGGCTTGAACACGATCCCGGCGAAAGAGAGGACGGGCAGGCGGCTCATGTCCGACTGGCAAAGGAATTCAAAGCCGCAGTTCCGGCAACTTCACGCGGCAGACGCCGGCGGCGGGCTTCCCCTTCACCAGCGCCGGCTTGAAGACGATGCCGGCGAAGAGATCCGTCAGGTAGGGGTCGGTGACGGGCTTGTTGCAGGCCGCGTCCATGAAGACGCCGGCGTAGTTCCCGCTCTCGTCGACCTTCACGTAATAGGGCTGCAGGTAGTAGCCCTCCGTCAGGCGCGACCGGAGGTCGGACGGCAGTCGCCCCACCGCGGGCTCGGCCGCGACGGTCCTGTCCTTGTTGGCCGCCAGGTGCTCGATCATCAGGTACTGCTGCGCCTCGCTCCGGGTCAGCTCCACGCGCTTCGGCGACACGTTCGAGGCGAGCTCGCGGCCGCGATCGTAGACATGCACCTCGTAGTCCTCGAGGACGAAACCCGGCGGGAACCCACCCTCGCGGATCCGGAAATACCGCGGCTTCGGCCCGATCTCGCCGACCGACCTCGCGTAGATCCAGTTCCGCGAGACGCCGGCTTTCGCCTCCCGCTCCCGGAACCGGCTGATGATGACGATGTAGGGATCCGCGATCGGCTCCGGGGACGAGAGTTCGAATTCCACCTCCATGGCGTCGAACATCCCGCCGAGCATCGCGTCATGCCGGTTGGCGGCGTGGGCTCCGGCATTGGTCATGTCGCTGAGCGTCTGGTTGGTGGCATCGCGATCACGGGCCTCCGCGCGGTCGAGCATCCGCTGCAGCTCGTCCACCCGGGAACTGACTTCGCCGTTGGATCGGGCCGCCCCAAGGGCGGCCTCGAGCTCGGCCGCCTGGTAGCGGGCGAGGTCCGCCGAAGCCTGCGCGCCGGCGGCGGCGCCGGTCTCGCGGTCGGCCTTGAGCCGCGGGTCGTTCTCGGGCGTGAACGTCCGGTCGCCGCGCAGCTTGTCGATCCGCACGCCCCCGGTCGCCACCTTGAGGGTCTTCTCGACCTTCAGATTGGCCGCGCGCATGCGCATCGGGACCGGCTCCGTGGCATCGCCCGTGCCGACCATGAACGAACTGCCGACGACGTCCCGCACCCGGAGGAACGAGTCGCCCTTCTGCACGGCGAGGTCGGTGCCCATGAAAAGGACGTGATCCTTGTTCTCCGCGGCGGCGACGAGCGGGCCGAGGATGAAAAGGGCGGCGGCGAGCCGCCCGGACGCGACGGGAGCTTTCATGGCAGGGGGGGGTTGTCGCCCGTGGCGAGGCCGCGGACGCGCGCGAGGTACTCCGCGACGGCGTCCGAGCGCTCGAGATCGAGCGCCTTCTCGAGGTGGGACACGCTGCGCGGGTAGTCGCGCAGCCGAAGCGCGAGGTTGGCGAGCTCGAGATTGGCGCGGTAGGCCGTCGCCGGGACGCGCGCGGCCGCCTCGAACGCGAAGCCGGCGCGGGCGTCGTCCCCCTCGGCCGCGTGCGCGCGGCCCATCGCGAGCAACGCGGGCCCGTGCAGCGGCTCGTCGGCGAGGATCGTCTCGAGATCCTTGCGCGCCTCGGGCCAGCGCTTCGCCGCGGCGGCCAGCTGCGCCTGGATCAGGAGTTTCTCGGTCCGCACGCGGGGGCGCGGCTGGGCCGGCAGCGCCGCCAGGGCCGACCGGGCCTCGGCCCCGCGTCCGGCCGCGGCCAGTGCCTGGGCGAACCGCAGCAGCCGGTCCTCGCCGGTCTCGGGGGCGGGCTTGAGGAGCTTCGTGTAGATGGCCAGGGCCTCGGGATTCAGGCCCTGCTCCGCATAAAGGTCGCCGAGGAGCATCATCTCGTCGGGGCCCGCCACGCCGGCGCCGACGCAGGTCTCGAGCACCGCCGCGGCCTCGAACTTTCGCTGGTCGGAAAGCAGGATGTTCGCGAGCGCGAGCCAGTAGCGGGCCTCGCGCGGCTTGGATTTGATCAGATTGCGCGCCATCGCCTCGGCGCGGACGTACTGGCGTCCATGGAGGCAGATCCGAAGCAATCCCTCCTGCCAGTCGGACCCTGTCGGGTCGCCGCTCAGCGCCTGCATGTAGGCCACCTCGGCCGCGATGTAGTTGCCCTCCTTCTCGAGGCTGTAGCCGAGCAGGCCGTAGGTGGCGGGCTCGCGGTCCCCGAGGGCGACCGACTTCGAGAACGCCTTCACGGCCTCGCCGAACCGGTCGGTCGTGTAGTAGAGCACGCCGAGGTTGTTCCACGCCCGCAGGAACGTGGGGAAGCGGTCGACCGCGCTCCGGTAGCTCGCCTCGGCCTTGGCGGGGTCGCCGGCGGCGTAATAGGCGTTGCCCAGGATGAACTCGAACGCGGGGCTGGGCTTTTCGTCCTCCTTGATCATCGCCTCGAGCAGGCGCAGGGCGAAGGGCGGGTTCGAGGCGAGCATCGCGAGCACCTTCTCGTAAAGCGCGTATTCCTCCGCCGTCATCTCGGGCTCCCGCTCGCGGAGGAACGAGTTCGAGTCGTTGATGATCCGCTTCGGGTCGAGCGCCGGCGTCCGGGCCTTGGTCCCGAAGATGTTCTGCAGGCGGGCCGGGTCGAAGAGGTCGACGTCCTCCTGGCCGCGCGCGGCGGCGGCGGCGAGGAGCAGCAGGGCGAGGAGGCGCGGGAGCATGGTCAGTATTCGAAGGGCGAGCGCTGGCCGTCCCAATTCACGCGCACGCTCTGCTGCAGCAGGCAGCGGACCTTGCGGCCCTTGCGCACCGCCGGGCTGAAGACCCAGGCCTCGCGGATGTCGCGCACGATGATCGCGTCGAACTGGTCGTTCCCCGACGGATTCACGATCCGCACGCTCCCGACCGCGCCGCGGGTGTCGACCATGATCAGGACGGTCACCCGCAGGGTCTCGGCGTTGCCGCGGACCGCCGGCGGGATGAACGGCGTGGGCCGCGCCAGCACGGCGGGCCGCTGGTCGACCTCGTGCGTCTGGAAGACGCGGGAAAAGTCGCTCTCGATCTCCATCCTCGGCTTGAACTCCGTGTACAGCTGGGCGGGCTGGATGTTCGCGGCCGGCGCGGCCGTCGGCACGGGCATGAACTGGTCCAGGTCCGGCGGCACGACCGCGATCTTCACGTCGCTCTCGGCCGGCGCGATGTCGAGCCCGGCCAGCGGCGATCCGCCGTCCGTCAGCGGCGGCGTCTCCGTCGGCCGCGGCGGGGGGGTGTCCAGCGGCACCGCCATCGACCGCAGCTCCATCAGGTCGACCGTCTCCGCCTCGGCCGGCCCGGCCTCGAAATGCGCGATCGCGAGGAACAGCCCGAGCGTGAAGCCCGCGCCGAGCAGCGCGCTCAGCGCCTCGGTGCCGGCCTGCCCGGCGCCGGCGTCGTACGGAAGCGGCGCGTCCAAGGCCGGCATCTCAGCTGCCCTCCGTGCGCGCCGTCGCGAACTGCACCTGGCTGATGCCCGCGCGCTTGGCCTCGTCGTAGACGCGGGCGAACACGCCGAGGCTCGACGCCTGGTCGCCGCGCACGATCAGCGCCGGCGAGCGGCCGATCGCCGCCTGCTTGAGCACGCCCCCGACCTGGTCGACGCGGATCTCCTGCCCGTCGAAAAAGATCCGGTTGTCGGCCGTGATCGCGATCAGCAGCGCGTTCTGCTCGCCGCTCAGCGCGCCGCTCACGTCGGGCTTCTGCACCTCCACGCCGGGGTCGTTCACGAAGGAGCTGCTGATCATCAGGAAGATCACCAGCACCATGATGCAGTCCACCATCGGCACCATGTCGATGTGCGTGACCTCGAACCGCCCGCCCTGCTCGCGCCGGCCGATCATGCCGCCCTCCCTCCCGCGGCCGCGCTCCCCAGCCGGTTCAGGAGCTCGACCTGCCGGTGGACCTCGCGGTGCGCGAAATAGACCAGGACCATCGCCGGGATGGCGACCGCGAGCCCGGACTCCGTCGCCACCAGCACCTCGGAAATGCCGCCCGCGAGGGACTCCATCGATTTCTCGCCGGCGCGCGCCGACAGGCCCTCGAAGGTCTTCTCCATTCCGCTGACCGTGCCGAGCAGCCCGAGCAGCGGCGCCGCCGCGATCATCGCCCCGACCGCGGCCCGCTGCCGCCGGAACGAGGCCTGCGCCTCGTGCTGCAGCCGCTCCACGAGGTCGGCGCGGCCGGCCAGCCGCGGCGCCGCCCGCGCGATCCGCCGCCGCTCGCGGCCCAGCCCGAGCAGCAGCCCGAAGCACCGCCAGTAAAGCACCACGGAAAGCGCGACGATGACGGGCATGACCCAGCCGCCCCGGGCCACCAGCTCGCCCAGCGCGCTCATACGCCCACTTCCTCCGCCGTGCGGCCGGTGCCGGCCCGCGCGATCTCCGCGGCGGTCGCGAACTCCAGCGCATGGCGCTCCTGCACCGCGACGTGCTTGTGCACGCGGTGGGCCAGGAAGCCGTGCACGACGAGCGCGGGTATGGCCACCGCCAGGCCCAGCTCGGTCGCGACCAGGACCTCTGAAATGCCGCTGGAAAGCTTCGCCGCGTTGCCCGTGCCGAAAACCGTGATCAGCGAGAAGGTCTTCACCATGCCGACCACCGTGCCGAGCAGGCCCATCAGCGGGGCCGCCGTCGCGATGACGGCCAGCAGCGGCAGCCGCCGCTCGAGCCGGAGCCGCTGCGCGAGCAGCACCGACTGCAGCCGCTCCTCGAGGACCGTCCGCGTCTCGTCGAGGTGCTTCAGGCCCTCCGCAAAGAGCTCGCGCGTGTTGCGCCCGAGGCCCGCGAGCCCGCGCTCGGCCTGCTCGCGCTGGCCGGCGGCGACCGCCCGAAGCAGCGCCACCGCCTTCTCCGGCGGGTCGGACCTGAGGCGCGTGACGTCGATGAACTTCTCGATGATGAGCAGCAGCGCGAGGAATCCGACCGCGACGATCGCGAACGCGACCTTGCCGCCCTTCTCGATGTGCTCGAGCCAGCTCCCGCTCGTCTGCTCGAGCCGCAGGGCCTTGCCGCCGGTCGGATCCGCGAGCATCGCGCCCTTCTGCCCGGCGAAGAACGCGGCCGCATCCGCCGCCGGCCACTGCGGCAGCGGATGGAAGGCCGGCTGCCGCATCCCCTCCCGCAGCCGCACCGGGCCGGCGGTCGATCCGTCGGCGGGGCGGAAGAAAACCTCGGGGCCGACGAAGGCGAAGGTGCCGTCGAGCACGCGATTGTCATCCGCGTTCATCGCCCGCCCCGCCACGAGGCTGCCGCCCAGCAGCCGCTCGGTGCGCTCGAGCATGAACTCCGCCGCATCCGTCGCCGCGGTGCTGCCGGCTCCCGCGGCGGCCGACTCGAGCCGCTGCTGCAGCTCCTCGATGCGGCCGCCCGCGACCGACGCCTCGCCCGGGGGCAGGCCGTCCGCGAGCGCCTTGAGCCCGTCGTGGGCCAGGGTGGAGATGTAGGCGTTGCTCTTGCGCACCTCGTCGAGCTCGCGCAGCAGGCGTCGCTTGTCCCCGCCCGCCTGCTCCTGGCCGGTCGACATCCGCGTGACTTCGCGCTCGAGGGCCATCAGCCGGTCCTCCGCCGCGCGCAGCTCGTCCAGCAGCGGCGCCTTCTCGCGCCCGATGCGCTCGCGCGTGCGGTTCAGCTCCTCGCCCGCGGCCCGCAGCCGCGTGGCATAGTCGGCCGCGGCCTTCTTCAGCGCGGCGTCGAAATCCTGGTTCGGCTGCGCCCAGGCCGCGGCCGCGCACAAGGCGGCCAGGCCGGCGCCGAGAAGCCTGGAGACGCGCGTCATCGGGCGGCGGCCGGCTTGAGCCGGGCGGGTACGGCGACGATTGACGGATCGGCGTGGTCGAGCCGGATGGCCATCAGCTGCGCGACGGCCGGCGCCGCGCCCTCCAGCGGCTCCCACTGCCAGCCCTGCGCGCCGGGCGCGCCGAGCCAGGCGCGTCCGCCGGGCCGGTCAAGGGCGTACCCGTGGCTGAGGCCCCAGTAGATCACCTCCAGCGCCCGGGAACCGTTTTCGCCGGGCACGGCCACGACCTCCTCGCCGTGGGTGACGGTCGAATTGAACTGCGCGCACCGGTTCAGGATCGTCATCACGACCTGCATCCGTTCGCCAGGGCTCGCCGCCGGCGCCCCCAGCGTCCGGTATGACATTTCCAGCGCATCGGCCAGCCGAGGCGGCAGCCGCGGCCGCAGCGTCAGCAACTGGGCCGCAAGCGCTTCCAGCCGCTTCTCGGTCGCGTCCAGCGTGGCCCGGGCCTCGGCCTTCTTCTCGTTGAGCCCCGCCACTTCGGCGCGCTCCTCCGCGGTCGTCGCCTTGAGGTGGTCGCGCCGCTCCGTGAGCCGGTCCGCGCGCTCCTTCAGCGCCCCGAGCGTGGCGGTGAGCAGCGCGCGCTCCTCCATCCAAGCCTGCTCGAGCCGGACGGTTTCCGCGCGGGTTTTCACGAGCTCGGCCGCCGTCTTGCCGACCTCCTCGATTGGATCGGCGGCGCGCGCTAGGCACGCCGATGCCAGCAGGAGGGCGCCGAGACGCGTCGCGCGGGGCACCAGGGGGATGGCCGCAGGCTGCATGGGAGGGGTGAGGCCGATGGGGGTGAACCGGCCCGGGGTGAAAGCGGGGAAAAGGGACGCCGGCTGCCGGGGGGTGTCAACGGCGAAGCCACCGCGCCGCAGTCGCACGTTAGAGCGCGTCGCTTTGGCGTGACGAAACGCGGGGTTTCACCGCCGGCCGTTTCGTGCCTGCATGCGGCGATGCGCTACCGTGCTTTTGGCCGACGCGGCCTCGACTGTTCCGAGATCGGTTTCGGCGCGTGGGCGATCGGAGGCTCGTGGGGCCAGCAGGCCGACCGCGATTCGCTCGCCGCGCTGCACCGTGCCCTCGACCTGGGATGCACCTTCATCGACACCGCCGCCGGCTACGGCAACGGCCGGAGCGAACGCCTCATCGGCCAGGTCCTCCGCGACCGCGCGGCCGCCGGCAAGCCGGGGCGCATCGTCGTCGCCACCAAGACGCCGCCCGCGGCCGGGCCGTGGCCACCCTCCCCGTATTGCCGCGTGGCGGACCGCTATCCGGAGGCCTACGTCCGCGCGAACGTCGCGGAGCGGCTGCGCGAGCTCGGCGTCGCCCGCCTCGACCTGCTGCAGCTCCATACCTGGACGCGCGCGTGGAACCGCGACCCGGCCCCGTTCAGGCTCCTCCGCCAGCTCCAGGCGGAAGGCCTCGTGGGCCTCGTCGGCATCTCCACGCCGGAGCAGGACCAGAATTGCGTCATCGACCTCATCCGCGGCGGATGGGTCGACAGCGTGCAGGTCATCTACAACCTGTTCGAGCAGGAGCCGGCCGCCGAGCTCCTCGACGTCGCGCACGAGCACGGCGTCGGCGTCATCGTGCGCGTGGCGTTCGACGAGGGCGCGCTGACGGGCAAGTTCACGCCGGCCACCCGGTTCGCCGACGACGACTTCCGCGCGAGATACTTCGAGGGAGATCGCCTGGCCCGCGCGGTCGCGCGCGCCGAGGCCGTTCGCGCCGACCTCGCCGGCTCCGGCTACACGCTCGCGCAGGCGGCGCTCAAATGGGTGCTCGCCCACCCCGCCGTCTCCACCGTCATCCCCGGCATCCGCAACGTCGCGCAGGCCGAGGCGAACTGCGGGGTGAGCGACCTCCCCGCGATGCCCGCCGCCCTGGTGGCAAGGCTCCGCGCCCACAACTGGCGCCGCGGCGTCTGGTACGGCGGGAAGTGAGCGCCGCCACCCCGGCGCGGCGGGCGCGCCGGCGCATGAGCGAATTGTGCAATTTTTGGAGCGGCCTGCGGACTTTCCCCGTCCGCCGGGCGGAACTTACTTCCGCCTCGTGGGCGGCATCCGCCGCCACGGCCCCGGCTTTCGCGCGGGCGCCGAGTGTTCCCAACCCGACAAACCCTGATCGCCACCCCAATGAATCCCCCGAAGTCGTTCCACCGGCGTGCCCGCCGGCTGCTGCTGGCGCCGCTTTCCGCGGTCCTGGCGGCCCCCGCCCTCCTGGCGCAGACCGCGCCCGCCCCCGCCGCGCCCGCCCCCGAAAAAGAGGAGGACGTGGTGACGCTGTCCCCCTTCGTCGTCGATTCCGGCAACGACACCGGGTACTTCAGCGAGAACACGCTCGCGGGCAGCCGCCTCAACACCCGTGTCGCCGACCTCGCAGCCTCCCTCACCGTCGTGACCAAGCAGCAGCTCGTCGACACCGCGTCGATCGACATGAACGACGTGTTCCTCTACGAGGCCAACACCGAGGGCACGGGCAACTACACGGACTTCAACATCGACACCCGCGGCGCGATCCAGGACCGCAACGCGGGCTTCCAGGGCGGCGCGCCCTCCCTGCCGTTCGGACCGACCAGCTCGAACCGCGTGCGCGGCATCGGCAGCGTCGACCGCCTGCGCGACTACTACCCGAGCAACCAGCGGATCCCGTTCGACGTGTACAACACGGACTCGATCGAGATCAACCGCGGCCCCAATTCGCTCCTCTTCGGCCTCGGCAGCGCCGCCGGCATCGTCAACCAGTCGTCGGCCCGCGCCAACCTCCGCGACCAGGCCTTCCAGGTGCAGGCCCGCGTCGGCACCGATGACGCCTTCCGCGCCAGCTTCAGCGCCAACCAGCCGCTCCTGAAGGACCGCCTCGCCCTCATGGTCGCCGCGGTCCACGACGAGCGCGGCTTCGCCCGGCAGCCCGCGTACGACATCACGCGCCGGCAATACGCCGCGCTCGCCGCCAAGCCGTTCGAGAAGACCACCCTCCGCGCCAGCTTCGAGCGGTACGAGAACGAGAACCGCCGCCCGAACTCGGTCACGCCCCGCGATTTCGTCTCCGGCTGGGTCGCCGCCGGGCGGCCCTCGTACAACCCGGTCACCCGCATGCTCACGCGCAACGGCGTGACCACCGGCCCGTACGACCTCAGCAACGCCGCCAGCATCACGGCGCTCCAGGTCGCCAGCGGCCAGACCATGGGGGTCTTCGGCAACTCCCGCCCGGTCATGAGCATCGAGCAGGGCGTCGAGCAGCGGTTCATCATGCAGCATATCTCGAGCACGCCGAGCGTCGCGGGCACGCCCGCCGTGTTCACGTTCAACACGCCGTTCCGCGCCACCCGCTCGCTCGGCCCGATCTCGCAGATCAACGTCCCGCCGGCGGGCGTCGCCGCGGGCATCACGTTCGCCCAGCCGGGCGTGACGGACCAGTCCATCTATGACTGGGAGTCGATCAACATCCTCTCCGGCAACTTCGGCCGCGACACCGCGAACATCTACAACGTCGAGCTCGAGCAGGAAATCCTCCCCAACCTCCACCTTCAGGTCGGCTGGTACCGCGAGGACTTCGAATCCGAGGTCAACTACTTCATCTCCCAGCAGACCGGCGTCACGCTGTACGTCGACACCGACACCGTGCTGCTCGACGGCACGCCGAACCCGAACTTCGGCCGCCCGTACATCGAGATCACGCAGCCCGACCAGTTCTTCCACCCGGAGGACAACATGACCGGCCGCGCCAGCCTCGCCTACGAGCTCGACCTCACCCAGCGCGAGGGCCTGCTCGGCTGGCTGGGCAAGCACCGCCTGATGGGCATGTGGCAGCACAACCAGATCAAGCGCGACCAGCTGCGCTACCGCCCGTATGTGTCCAGCAACCACCTGTTCAACCCGGTCGTGGCGGACGTCTGGGCCGGCAACACGTTCCAGAACGCGATCGAACGCCGCTTCTACGTCGGCGATTCCACCGGCCGGGTCACGCAGGACCCCGGCCTGTACCCCAACGGCTCCCGGACCAGCTCGTTCCGCTGGTTCAACCCGACGACCGGCGCGTGGCAGAACGACAACGTCCAGATCGACACCGGCCTCCACTTCGTCTCGAGCCGCAGCCGCCAGGAGATCAAGTCCCGCGCCCTCGCCTGGCAGGGCTACCTCCTGGATGAACGCATCATCACCACCTTCGGCTGGCGCCGCGACGAAAGCGACGCCCGGTCGTCGACCGGCCTCACGCGCTTCGCGAACGGCCTCACGAATCCGGCCAATCTGAACGTCTTCGGCAATCCGCAGGTCGTCGAGGGCGACACAAAGACCTACGGCGGCGTCGTCCGGCCGTTCAAGGGCTGGGCCGGCCTGGACCGCTCGGCCGACGGCGGCTCGCTCGTGGCCGACTTCGTCCGCTCGCTGAGCTTCCACTACAACAAGTCGGACAACTTCGCCCCCGCGGGCCAGCAGACCGACTTCTTCAACAACTTCCTCCCCTTCCCCACGGGCAAGGGCAAGGACTACGGGTTCAGCTTCTCGCTCTTCAACGACAAGCTCGTCGCCCGTGTGAACTGGTACGAGGCGTCACAGAACATGGCGCGCGGCGCCCTCGTCGCGCAGCCGCTCACCCGCACGCAGACGGTGGACGACGTGATGTTCCGCCAGTGGGCGCAGATGGTCACCGGCCAGGGCCCGACCTCGAGCGCGGTGCTGAACATTCTCCAGCTGCCGGCCTTCCACGCCGCGCAGCAGCCGGGCCTGTTCTTCAACGTCCCGGTCGCCGCCACCAGCACCGTGCAGTCCGAGGGCCTTGAATTCCAGCTCACTTACAATCCCATGCGGAACTGGAACATCAAGTTCACCGCCGGCCAGCAGGAGACGATCTTCGACTCCATCGGGCCGGAATTCGACGCGTGGATCGCCGAGCGCATGCCGGTCTGGACGAGCGCGGCCGCCGCCGGGTTCCCGAACTTCTGGAACACCACCGGCACCGACTTCGCCAACGCCGGCTTCACCGGCACGGGCGTCGGCGCGACCCAGCGCGTGCAGGACTGGTTCTTCACCAACGTCGACGCGATCGTGAAGACGGCCAAGCGCAGCGAGGGCAAGGTCACGCCGGACCAGCGCGAGTGGCGCTGGACCCTGATCACCAACTACCAGTTCCAGGAAGGCCGCTTCAAGGGCTTCGGCATCGGCGGCGCCGCGCGATGGGAATCGGAAGCCTCCATCGGCTACCTCGGCGCCGCGCCGGACCCCGATGGCATCATCCGCAGCCTCGACGTGAACCGCCCGGTCCTCGACGACACCCAGCTCCAGTTCGACTTCTGGGCCTCGTACACGTTCAAGACCCTGCCGTGGGTCGGCGACCGCGTGCGCACGCGGCTCCAGCTGAACGTCCGCGACGCCTTCGAGGACGGCGGGCTCGAGCCGATCTCGGTGAACCCGGACGGCACGCCGACGGTGTTCCGCATCAAGGACCCGGCCCAGTGGTTCCTCACCGCGACGTTCGATTTCTGATTTCGGGGTCGTCCGGCCGGGTGGGACCCGGCCGCGGCACAGAAAACTTTCCGGTCGCAAGGCCGGAAAGTTTTTTTGTCCATAGCCCATGGCCGCACCGCCTTCGCGGACTCCCCTTCCGGCGCCGCCGGCCTGGATCGCCCCGGTCGCGCTGGTGGCCGCCGTCGCGCTGGTCTATGCGAACAGCCTTTCCGGCCCCTTCGTCTTCGACGACCTGCCCGCGATCCGCGACAACCCGTCCCTGGACAGCTTCGCCTCCGCCCTTCGGCCGCCGAGCGCCGAAGGCAACACCGTCGGCGGCCGGCCCCTCCTGAACCTGACGTTCGCCCTGAACCGCGCGCTCGGTGGCCTGGACGTGCGCGGTTACCACGCGTTCAACCTCCTCATTCACGCCGCTGCCGCCCTCGCCCTCCATGCGGCGATCCTGCGGATCCTCGCCATCCGGGCGTGGCCGCACGCCCGGCTCGCGGCCTTCGCTTCCGCGCTGCTGTGGGCGGTTCACCCGCTGGGCACCGCCGCCGTCACGTACGTGGTGCAGCGGGCCGAATCCCTGGCCGCGCTCGCCACGCTCGCGTGCGTGTGCTGCTTCTTTCGGGGCGCCGACGGACGCCGCGCCTGGCTCGCGGCCTCCGCCCTCGCAGCCCTGCTCGGCGTCGCGGTCAAGGAGACCGCCGCGGGCGCGGCCCTCCTCGTCCTGCTGCTGGACCGGACGCTCGTCGCGGGAAGCTTCCGCGCCGCGCTTCGGCTGCGTCCGGCCTACTACACGGCGCTCGCCGCCAGCTGGCTCGCGCTTGCCGCACTCGTCGCATCGGCTGACGGCCGCGGCGGATCGGTCGGATTCGGGCATGCGATCGACGCGTTCCGCTACCTCGCGACGCAATGCCGGGCGATCCTCCATTACCTGCAGCTCGCGTTCTGGCCCGATCCCCTGGTGTTCGACCACGGTTCGCCCGTCGTGCGCTGGCCGGCCGCGGCCCCGGCCGCGCTGGCCCTGGCGGGCGCGCTCGGGGCGACCGCGTGGGCGCTGCGCCGGCGGAGCCTCGCCGGGCTGGCGGGCGCCGCGTTCTTTTTGCTCCTGGCACCCAGTTCCAGCATCCTGCCGATCACCACGCAGACGATTGCCGAACACCGGATGTACCTTCCGCTCGCGGCGGTGACGGCCTTGGTCACGGGGACCGCGGCGCGCTGGGGCGGACGGCCCGTCCTGCTTGGGCTCCTCGCGCTGTCGGTGCCGCTCGGGTGGGCCACGCACCTGCGCAATCGCGATTACCGCTCCGCCGAGTCGCTCTGGGCGGACACCGTGGCCAAGCGGCCGGACAATCCCCGCGCGCACAACAACCTGGGAACGCTCCTCGCCGAGGCGGGCCGCGACGCCGAGGCGATCGGCCACTTCGAGGCCGCCATCCGGCTGGTGCCGGACAATCCCGGGGCGCGCAATAATCTCGGCAACGTGCTGCGCCGGCTCGGACGTCCGGCCGAGTCACTGCCGCACTACGAGCGCGCCCTTCAGCTCGAACCGGAAAACGTCCCGGCGCGCGTGAATTACGCGACCGCGCTGTACCAGGCCGGCCGGCCGGCGGAGGCCGCCGTCGCCTACGCGGACGCAGCCCGCCAGGGGCCGCTCGACGCCGAGGCGCAGGTGAATCACGGCGCCGCCTTGCTCGCCGCCCGGCGTCCCGCGGAGGCCGCCGTGGTCCTCGAAGCGGCCATCGTCTCCGGCGTGCGAAGCCCGCGCCTGCGTTACAATCTCGGCAACGCCCGCGCCGGGGTCGGAGACTGGCCCGCCGCCATCGCCCAGTACCGCGAGGCCCTCGCGCTCGAGCCCAACCACCTCCCCGCCCAGGCGAACCTCGGCAACGCGCTGCTGGCCAGCGGTCGACCAGAGGAGGCGATCGCCGCGTACGAGGCCGCGCTTCGTCTCCGTCCGGGCGACGCCCGCCTGCAGGCCAGTCTCGCCCGGGCCCGGGCCTTGGCCGGGCGGCCCTGACGCTCGGACTGACCGATACGGGCGCCCTTCGACCGATCCGGATTCGCAGCCAATGTACCGGTCGCGACGCCTCCGGCATCACCCCCATGCTGCGCTACTACGCCAACGGCCGTATTCGCTGGAAGAATGGCATGCAGTGCAACACTCGCACCAACTGGGAGTTCTATGCCGTCACCGAAGGACGCTGCGGAGTCGTTTTCCGCGACGGCGAAAAGCCGCGGCTGAGGGAGCGGACCCTCTGGCTTTTCGCGCCCGACTGCGGGCATGCCTGGGCCGATGACGGGCACCGCACGTACCACCGGCTTTCGTTCCACTTCGGGAGCATGCCCTATCCGCTCGACGAGCTCGTGCGCAGCCGCGGCGGCTGGCTGGAAAAGCCGCTGACGGACGCCCATATCACGCGCCTGCACCGGATCGCCGCCGATCTCGAGCCGCATTTCTGCCGGCCGACCCAGGTCTCGCAGCTCCACTTCCAGCGCGGGCTGACCGAGCTCGCCCTGCTCATGCTGGAGGGCGAGACGTTCGCCGACGCGCCGCCGGCGCTGACCGACCTCGCGCATTTCAAGGTGGAACGCGCGCTGTCCTGGTACGGCGAACACTTGGCGCGGCACCCGTCGGTCAAGGAGGTTGCCGATGCGATCCACGTGTCGCCCAGCCACCTCCGCCGGCTCTTCCGCTCCGTGCGCGGCGGCAGCCCGAAGTCTCTCTTCCGCGCCGTCCGCCTCGAGCGGGCCAGCGAGCTCATGGCCCGCACGACGCTGGCGCTGGACGACATCGCCCGCGCCACGGGCTACGCAAGCGCGAGCCACCTCTGCCGCGACTACAAGGCGGCGCACCATTTCACGCCCACCCGGTGGCGCCGGCGCCTGATCGACCGCTTTACGTCACCCCTTCCCGCCGGCGTCGTTCCCGTGCGCGAGCACAGCGCCCGCGCGGCGGAGCGGACCATGCGCGCCTGAGGGCGCGGCTGTTCAGGGGGACGAGAGCAGCGCGGCCTTCATCCGCATGCCCCGCGACAGCTTGCGCAGCGGCCGGTCCGTGGGCAGGTCGAACATCCGGATCAGCCGCTCGCTCTCGCCCTCCTGGTGTGGTTCTACCGCGTCCGCCGCGTGGCACCCGCCGCGGCGCTGGCGCTGGCCGCGCTGGGCGGATCGGTTCTGGCAGGACGGCTTTGCCCGTTCCAAATCGCGCCCGAGCCGCGCACGCCGGTGACCGAGGCGTTGCCCGCGCCGGTCCAGCCGCCCGCGCTGTCCCTTTCGGTATCGAAGATCGGGACGATCAACGGGACCTACACGGTGTTCGTCGCCGGGCAGGGCCAGGTCCGCCGGGACTACGTCGCAGTCGACGCCGGTTCTCCCCCGCTCATGACGGGAGAGCTGCTCCAGATCCAATCGGTGGAATCCGCGCTGACGCTGGCCGATGGAACCGAACGCCGGTATCCCGCGATCGGCGCCGGGTACGCCCTCGGCCTGAGGCATGCCGAGAATGCAATTCGAGCGACGCTCGGCTTGCCCGCCCGGACACCCCGCGAGCAGCGGCGGTTTCCTTTGCGGCTGTTTTCCGTCGGTCCGGATGAAAACCCGGCGCCGCCGGACCGGGCTGCCCGGGTTCGGAGCCGCCTGAAGATCGCGCACCTCCGGTATTCGGTCGAAGCCCGGATGCCGCTGCGCGCGGGCGCAAAGGCACGGCTGGGGGCGAGGTCTGGCGGATCGACGAGGTCCGCCTGCAGGACGACGGCCAGGTTAGC
>DASPMS010000106.1:0-28171 GCA_035626915.1 Opitutaceae bacterium | reverse complement strand
AACCCGGCGTGGAAGCGGCTGATCGGGCCGCCCTGCAGGAGGACGAAGTAGTCGGTCACGGGCAGCTCCGCGAACAGCAGCGTGTCGGGGATGGCGCGGACGAGGTTGCCGTCGCGATCGAACACGGCCACGGCCAGCATGCCCTCCTGCTGCGCGCTCGGCAGCACCGCGGTGGGCAGGTCGGCCGCGACCAGCCGGCCGCTGCCGGCGCGCGCTTCGGCCGCCGCGACCTGCTGTCGGGCGGCGGGCTGCAGCGCCGCCGCGTCGCGTCCGATCACGGTGCGGCGCACCTCCTCGTGAAGCTCCGTCCGGAAGAAAACGAGCAGCGCGCCGAAGATCGCGGCCAGCAGCAGGCCGAGACCCAGCGTCGCGTACAGCAGGCGGACCCCGCCGGCCGGCGCATCACCGGCTATTCGGGCACCGCCTGCCATTCCTTCACTCCCGGGAGGTCCAGGGCCGCCACCGCGGCGTCGTACAGCAGCCGTCGTTGCGCCGGAGCCAGCCCGGGCTCGAGCATGGCCGTGCGGTAGTCGCCGTAAAGGGCGCGGAGCTCCTGCCGGCGGAACGCCTCGGCGAACTCGGCGAGCAGGCCGTCCACCGTCTTGCCGCCCGATTCGCCGCCGGTCGCCCGCGCCACCTCGGTGCGGATGGCACGCGCCTCCTCCGCCAGCGCGGCGAGGCGCGCGCGGTGGCGCTCCTCGAACGCCGCCAGGGCCTCGCGTCCCGCCGCCGCGGCGGCGCGGCCCTTGCGTCCGGCCGGTTCCTGGGCCTCGTGCGCGGCGCGCTGCAGGTCGGCCTTTTCGCGGAGGTAGCGGTTGATGCGCTCGACGAGCGCGGGCGGGAGGCCCGGCGGCACCGCCGGCCGGTCGGCGCCCCGCGCGCCGGCGACGATCTCGCGGATCCGCTCCGCCTGCTGCTCCAGCGCGGCCAGCGCCGGCGCCTGCCGGGCGGCCAGCTCCGCCAGCTCGCGCTCGCGCCGGGCCGCCGACTCGGCGTCGAGCCGGAAGAGCGCCTCCCGGAGCTCGCGCTTGAGCGCGGACTTTGACGCGATGAACTCGTCCAGCGGCGCGTGGGCGGCCGCCGGCAGGTCGGCCGGCAGCCGCCAGCGCGACCCGTGCGGCAGGAAGAAGATCACCCGCTCGGGATCGAATCCGCCGTCCGCCGGCGCCTCGCGCCGGCCGATCGCCTCCCCGAGCTCGATCGCCACCTCGCGCAGGAGGTGGCGCTGCTCCGGCGACAGCCCCTCCTGATAGTAGATCGCCGCGCGCAGCACGCTGTACTCGTCGTAGAGCAGCTCCTGCGCGCTCCGCCGGCTTTCGCCGCCGAGCCGCCAGTTGCGGTAGGCGCTCCAGTCGTAGTTCCCCGAGAGAAACCCGCCGCGGTAGAGATCGCGGCGCAGCTCGTCGCCCGCCGCCGCGAGCTCGGCCAGCTTCGGTTCGAGCGCGGGCGCCGCGAGCGCGAGGGCGGCGCCCCGCTCGGGCGCCGCGAGCGCCTGGCGCAGCGTCGCGCGCGCGGCGTCGCGCGCGGCGACGTACGAGTCCAGCCGCTGCCGCAGCCGGCGGTTGAGGTCGCCCTCGGCCAGCCGCGTCGAGAGCGGCGCGAAGAACAGCTCGTTGGCGTGCGGCAGCAGGTCGTTCCAGATCGCATCGCGCACCGCGGGCGCCGGCGGCAGGGCGCCGTCGAGCGCCGGCACCGGGCTGGGAAAGAACACCGGGGCCAGGCGCGGGGCCGCGGGGAGCGTCGGCCCGAGCCCCGGCACCGCCGGGTCGCCCACGCGCGGCAGCGGGCGCGCGCCGGTCGCGGGCACGCCCGCCGAGACCTCGTTCGCGTTCGGCGCGGTCTGCGCGGCGAGCGGGTCTCCGGCGAGGGCGGCGAAGGCGATCAGGACGGGCAGGCGCATGGCGCGAGACGGGTCCGGAGCGTATGGGCGCCCCGGGGCGGCTTGTCGAGCGGGCGTGCAGGCCGCGCCGGGGCGCTCGCGCCGCCTAGAATGTCCAGCCCAGGCCCGCGCCGAACAGGTGCGCGTCGTAATGCGCCAGCGCGCCGTACGTGTAGTGGAAACGCGCGGCCGCGCGCGGGGAGAGCCGGAGGCTGAGCCCGAACTCGGCGGCGGGCCGGAGACCGCGGTCGGTCCGGTCGACGATCGGCGGCGGATTCGGGACGGTCAGGGTGTTCGGCAGGATGCCGTCGCGGACCACGACGTGGGTGCTCTCGTGCATCACCAGCGGCGTCAGGGCGACCGACCAGCGCTCGCCCGTCCAGACCGTGATCGGGAGGGCCAGGCTGAAGAGATCCGACTCCAGCGTGAGGGAATAAGGCCGGGTCACCTGCGGCGTGACCGGCATGCCCGGAAAGATCCGGAAATCCGGCGCCAGCTTGTGCTGGGTGAAATCGGTCACGCGTGCATACCGGATCTCGAGCGCGATCCGGTCGTTGAACGCGTGCCCGAGCGCGATGCCCGGCGCGAGCGAGGTGTAGTCGTGGTCGGTTGTCTGACCCAGGTCCCCGACCTCGGCGTCGGGCGCATACAGCACCGACACGCGGGGCTCCACGTAAACGGCGCCGCGGCCCGCGAGGGGCAGCAGCGGAATGAGCAGGATCCAACGGAACGATTTGGCTTTCATGGCACCGGCGGCCATCGCCCGTTCCGTGCCAACGGAGACCGGTGCATCTCATTCCCTTCTTCCCCAGGCTCTTATCGACGGAACGGCACAAACGACCCTCCGTCCGCCGCTGCCGGATTGGGTGCCAGCGCCCGCCCCGAGCGCTCCCGGTGGGTGTCTGCGCCCACGGGGTGCTCATTCGGCCTTTCCCGGTCCGAGCCGATAGCGGAGGAAGTCGCGTGTGACGCCGAGGCGCCGGGCCGCCGCGGAGACGTTGCCGCCGGTCTCCCGGAGGGCTTCGTCGACGAAGACATCGAGCACGCGTTCGAGCGAAAAGCCCTCCGCGGGCAGCCGCCACCGCGGGTTCCGCCACTCGGCGGCCGGAGCGGCGGACGAGGCCTCGAGGTGGGGAAAATCGAGCTGGTCCGACGCCGCGAAAATGGCCGCGCGCTCGAGTTCGAAAGCCAGCTCGCGCACGTTGCCCGGCCAGGAATGCGCCCGGAGCCGGCGCTCCCCCGCGGAGGACAGCGCCAGCCCCCGCCGGCGGTGCCTCCGCGCGATGCCGGCCAGGAGATGCCTCGCCAGCGCCGGGATGTCGGAGGCGCGGTCCCGCAGCCGCGGCAGGGCGATCGTCAGGAGGTTCAGCCGGTGGAAGAGGTCCTCCCGAAACTGTCCGGCCTCGACGAGCGCGCGCAGCGGACGGTTGGTGGCGGCCACGACGCGCGCGTCGACCAGAATCTCCCGCGTGCCGCCGACGCGGCGGATCCTCCCCTCCTCCACGGCCGTGAGCAGCTTGGCCTGCGTGCCGGCGGCGAGCGATCCGATCTCGTCCAGGAACAGCGTGCCTCCGTCCGCCGCCTCGAACAGCCCGAGCCGGGCCTGCCGCGCGTCGGTGAAGGCTCCGCGCTCATGGCCGAAAAGCTCCGACTCCACGAGGGTCTCGGGCAGCGCCGCGCAGTTCACCGCGACCAACGGTCCGGCGGCGCGCGGTCCCTGGCGGTGCAGCCACCGCGCGAGCAGGCTCTTGCCCGTGCCCGTCTCGCCCTCGATCAGCACGGGCGGCAGCCGGCGGCCGATGCGGCGGTCGGCCTCGAGGATCGTGCCGAGCCGGGAGCGGACTTCGTCCAGGCCGCCGAAGAAGACCTCGTCGGCCGCCTCGGCCGGCGCCTGCGCGTGCTCCTCCCGTCGGGCGGCGGTGCGGGCCTGGCGGCAGCGCGCGAACGCGACCGGCAGCTGCTCCGGCTCGAAGGGCTTCGTCAGGTAATCGCCCGCCCCGAGCCGCATCGCGGCGACCGCCTCCGGCACCCCGCCGAACGCCGTCATGACGACCACGCCGCAATTCTCCGAGAAGGCCCGTTCGCGCAGCAGTTCGAGCGCGGATCCGTCGGGCAGGTGCAGATCGACCAGCGCGAAGTCGCACCGCAGCGCGCCCAGCAGCCGCCGGGCCTCGGCCAGCGAGCCGGCTTCGCTCACCGCGGCGCCCAGCGCCCGCAGCTGGGCCGCCACGCGCCGACGAAAAGCGGGGTCATCCTCGAGCAGCAGGATCTCGGAGCCGGGCGGCAGGGACGATTCCATGCCGTCCAGCGTGGGGCCGCGATCCGCGACCGGCAAGCCGCGGGCGGGTCGTCTGCGTCCATCGGCTAGCCGGCCGCGCTTCCCGCCCGCCGGCCGGCGTCACGCGCGCGGTCCCGGCCCGACGAGACCTTTTTCGGCGTGCCCCGGGACCGAAGAAGGCGTGCCGCCGCGACGGCGACACGCCTCCCCCAGGGCAACGATGCCGCGAGGCATTGCGAGTATTTCGCTCAGGCCTGGCGCAGCGCGGTCATGGGATCCACGCGCGTCGCGCGACGGGCGGGAATCAGGCAGGCCGCCAGGCCGGTCACGACCATCAGCGCGAGGACCGTCCCAAGGGTGAGCGGATCGTTGGGCGGGACCTCCCGCAGCTGGCTCGCCAGGAATCGCCCGAGCATCAGGCTGACCGCGAGGCCGACCAGGCCGCCGAGCAGCACGAGGCCCATCCCCGTGCGCAGGATCATCCGCAGGACGTCGCCGGCGGAGGCGCCGAGCGCCATGCGGATCCCGATCTCGTGCGTCTGGCGGGCGACCGCGTAGGCCATGACGCTGTACACGCCGACCGTGATCAGCACGAGACCCACGCCGGCGAACACGGCGAAGACCAGGAGGGTGAAGCGCGGCATCGCGTACGGATAAAGCCGCAGGAAGTTCTGGAGGCTGTTCGCATCCGTCACCGCGACGTTGGCGTCCTGCGCCCAGATCGCCGCGCGCACCGGGTTGACCAGGGCGGCCGGATCACCGGCCGTGCGCACGATCACGCCGCGCTCGTACAGCCCCGTGACCCCGTAGGGAACCTGCACCTGCGGCTGCGTCGCGCGGTCCAGGCCGTTGTTCCGGACGTCGGACACCACGCCAACGATCTCGAAGGCCGGGGCCGCCGTGCGGCCATCGGTGTTCGCCAGCCGCTGGATCAGCACCTGCCGGCCGATCGGATCCTCGCCCTTGAGGAACTGCTTCACGAACGTCTGGTTCACGACCGCCACAGGACGGACGGAGGCGACCTCCTGCTCGGTGAAGAACCGCCCGCGCAGCAGCCGGGCCTCGAAGGTGGCCAGGTAGTTCTCGTCGCAGAAGTCCACCAGCCCGTTCCAGCGCTCCGTGTGGGTGAGGCCCGGGATGTCGAAGTCGGTGCCGACCCCGCCAAAAGGCGGAACGGACGTCACGGGCGTGACCGCGGTCACGCCGGGAAGCGACCGGATCCGGGGCAGCAAGGCGCGGAAATACTGGTGCTTGGCTTCGGCGGTCTGGTACTGGCCCCGCGGGAACGGCAGCCGCGCGAACATCAGGCGGCCGGGCTCGAAGCCGAGGTCCACCGCCTGCATCTTCAGGAAGCTCCGCATCATCAATCCCGCCCCCACGAGAAGCACGAGCGACATGGCGACCTCCAGCACCACCAGCGACGCGCGGAGCCTGCCCCCGCGGAATCCGGCGCCGGCGCCCTTGCCGGTGTCCTTCAACGGCTCGACCAGGTCGCGGCGCGCGGTCTGGAGCGCGGGGACGAGCCCGAAGATCAGCGCGGTGATGGCGGCCGCGCCGAGGCTGAAGCCGAGGACCGGCAAGTTCAGCCGGATCTCCGCCTCGCGCGGGATCTGGCCTTCGGGGATCATCGTGACCAGCGCCTTGAGCCCGAAGTGGGCGAACAGGCAGCCCAGCGCCATCCCGAGCAGGGCGAGCAGCAGGCTCTCCACGAGGAGCTGTCGGATCAGCCGGGTCCGCCCCGCCCCGAGCGCGGCGCGGACGGCCATCTCCTTCTGCCGGCTGGCCGCGCGCGCGAGCAGCATGTTGGCGACGTTGCCGCAGGCGATCAGCAGCAGCAGGCCGACCGCGGCGCCCAGCGTGTAGAGCGTCCGCTTGAAATTGAGGACGATGTTGTCGACCCAGTACACGACCCCGACGTTGAACTTCTCCGGGTAGATCCGCGGATAGACCTTCCGGAGCCGCTCGAAGATCACCGCCAGGTCGGCCTGCGCCTGCTCGAGGGTCACGCCCGGCTTCAGCCGCGCCTGGAACATGTAGAACCGGTCGGCCGCGCGCGGGTCCGCCCGGTCGAGGACGACCGGCTTGTAGATGTCCGCGTTCTGCTTGGTGAAGCGCTTCGGCATCACGCCCACCACCGTCGTGGGCACGCCGTTCAGGACCAGCGTCTGCCCCACCACGCCGGGATCCTCGTTGAAGACGCGTCGCCACATCTTCCACGCGATGACGCACACGGGCGGCGCGTTCGGCTTCGCGTCCTCGGGCGTGAGCGTCCGGCCCGCCACCGCGGGCACGGCGAGGAACTGGAAGAGATTGCCCGAGACCAGCGCGCCCGTGAAGAGCTCCGTGCCCTCCCGCGTGGTGTAGAGGATCTCCTCGTAGCCGCCGGCGATGACCTCCTCGAACACGCTGCTCTGCTCCTGCAGGTCGAGGAACTCGGCCGTCTGGAACATGCTGCGGCCACCCTGCTGGTTCGGATTCGCGGCGTTCCGGATCTGCGGGGCCACGACGCGCTCGGCGTTGTACGGAAACGGATCGAACAGGACGTTGTGGATGACGCTGTACATCGTCGTCGCCGCACCGATGCCGAGCGCCAGCGTCACCACGGCCAACGCCGTGAACCACGGCTGCGCCCGCATACCGCGCAATGCGTAGCGCACGTCGTGCCAAAGGGTGTCCATGGGCGTGGGGTTCGCGGTGATAACCCCGGAGGACGCCCCGGGTTACTCCAAATACGATGCCGGGCCGGCCTTCCCGGTTGGAGCGCGTGTCATAATTCAGCGCCGGCGCGCCGGCGGCAGCCGCACCTCGCCGGAAGCCGTGAAGGTGAACTCCAGGGTGAACTCCGCCTCGGACCTTTCCACCTTGGCCAGCCGCCAATCGATGGCGCCGTCCTGCTCGACGGGCTCCAGTTCATGCAGCTCGGCCGGCCGAAAGCGCCACTGGCGCACCGCCTCCTGCACGGCCGCGAGGAACTGGTCGGCGAACGCCCCGGGCGTCGAATACACGGCGAAACTCCGGTCCACGCTGGCCACCCGGCCCGTCGGGTCGATCACGACGAAGACGCCGACTTGCGCCGCGCCGGCGCGGGCGGCCAGCGCGGCGGCGGGGTACTCGGGCATTTTCAAGGGCAGGATCGGTTCGGCCTCGACCACGCGGCGCCGCGGTGACGCCGGGCCCGCGGCGGGCTTCGCGTCGGTTCGTCCCGGCGCCGGCGGACGAACGACCCGGAACGCGCTCTCGCCGCGCCAGGGTTCCGGCTCCGCATGGCGACAGCCGGACGACAGCCAGATCATCCCGGCGAGGACCAGCCGGACGTTCGCCAACGGCACGCGGGGCATGCCGCCTTGTGGCCCAGAATCCGGCGGCCCGCAATGCCGGAGCTCCCCTAGCCTCGCCGCGCGCCGGGCTCGAACAGCCGGTCGGTCCCGGGCACCAGGCGGTGGTCGCGCCAGGTCGACTCCGAGCGCAGCGATCCATCCGGCCACCAGGTCCGCCAGACGCCCGTGCCGTTGGGCCGGTGCTCCCATTCCCACTCCCTGCGCCCATCCGGCGCCCAGTAGGTTTCCCGCCCGCTCTTCACCCCCAATTCGTACGTGGCCTCCCGCTGCTTGCGGCCGTCGGGATAAAACCAGATCTCCGGGCCGTGGAGGAGCACGCGGCCGTCGTCGGCGAGCCCGCTGATCCACGTCACGCGCGGCGACCCGTCGGCGTGGTTCTCGCGGTGCGACCTCGCGTCGACGATCGCGGTCGCCCGGCTCCAATCCATCGCGGGATCGTTGTCCGCGTACGTCCGGTCGTCAAGGATCCACGCCTCGTTGAGCTCGTAGTGCAGCGCCGGGTGGTTGCACGACGTGATCACGTGGATCACGCCGTTCGGCGCCTGCCGCGCCACGGAATAGCCCAGGCTGTTCCGCTTGCGGTGCTCGGAGTAATTTCCGGGCAGCCGCTTGATTCGCCAGGTCTCCCCGTCGTCGTCCGAAAGCGCCACGTACGATCCGTCCTCCGTGATCGACGCGGGCTTCTCGGCGCGCTTCGAGGGGTAATAGTCGCCGCACATGAAGAGCCGCCCGCTCGCCAGCCGCAGGATCGACGGGCGCTGGCCGCTGCTGACCTGCGAGAACGGCGTCTTGCTCATCTCGTACGAGCGCCCGCCGTCGCGGCTGATCGCGCGCGGCATGAAGTTGTCGATGCCGGAGTTCTTGCCGCCCATGCCGAGGATGCTGCCGTCCTTTCGCAGGACGAACGTCGTGTGCCGGCCGAACGTGCGGCCCAGCGTGTCGCGCCAGGTCCGGCCGCCGTCGCTCGTCGCCCAGAGCATCGACTGCGACCCGAGCGGCCCGCCGCCGGCCGCGTCCACCGCCAGGTAGAGCGTGCCCGCCGCGTCCCGCACCAGCGTGTTGATCGGCTGCGGCCGGTCGAGATCGGGTCCGAGCGGCCCGGTGATCCGCGGGAAGCGCACGGAGCTCCAGGTCGCGCCCAGGTCGTCGGAGGTCATGGATTGGAAGGGGAAATAACCCTCCATCTGCGGCGTGCCCCAGAACAGGGTCAGGCGGCCGCCCTCCGCCCAGAGGAGCGGCGCGTGATCGTTGGCGCCCGGCGTGTCCACAAACGGACTGGGCATGTCCCACTGCTCGGCGCCGTGCCGCAGCCGCGCGGCGATCAGGCTCACCTCCGGCTCGTATTCCCAGTCGGAGCTGTAGATCACCAGGAACGCGTCGCCGTTGGGCAAAACCTCGAAGCCGGGGCTGTGGTTGTGGTGCCGGAACGAGGGGTGCAAGCCGGCCCGATGCTGCCGCACGTAATCGAGCGTCCCCTCGAGCGGCTTCGGAAGCAGCGGCCGGCGGCGGAAATAGGGCCGCCGGGGATCGGGCCCGCGCGCGGCCGCGCCGGCGGTCGTGAGCTTGACGCCCTGCGTGGCGAACGGCGCCACGACCGGCCTCGGGGCCGACGCCGGCGGCGGGGCCGCCACCACGCGGAAGCCGATGCGGTGAAGCCCGTAGTTCTGCGGATTCGGTTCCCGGCCGACGTTGGGCGCGAAATCCGGCGGCGCGGCCGCGCGGTTCGACGGCCGCCGGTAGTCGTCCGGCTTGAACTTCTCGGGGGTGTCCAGATAGCCGCCGCGCACGACCTTCATCAGTCCGCCGCCGTACCCGACCGGGTCCGATTCAAGGCGGAAGCCGTACTCGCCGTACCAATCGTGGCACCACTCGACCGGGCCGCTCAGGAGATTCCGCACGCCCCACGGATTCGCCGCGCCGGCGGCGGTCTCCCACGCCGCGCCGTCCGCCCGGCCCGCCCGCGCGACGTACTCCCACTCCGCCTCGGTCGGCAGCCGGTACGCCCGGCCCTCCCGGCGGCTGAGCCACTCGCAAAACGCGACCGCATCGTGCCAGCTCACGCCCGCGGCAAACGGCGCATACGCGGGGTTCAGCGGCGCGTCGGGCCGGAACTGGCGGAACTGCTCGGCCGTAACCTCCGTCTCGCTGATCCGGAACGGCGCGGTGATCTTCACGCCATGCACCGGCTGCTCGTCCCAGTTCGCCGGCTTCCGCGCCGAACCCATGACGAACTCGCCGGCCGCGACCGGCACCAGCTTCAGCCCGATCGAGTTCACTTCCGTTTCGGCGGCCTGGCCGCCCGGGATGAAACAGCATGAAATGAGCAGCGCGCGGAGGGGGGTGAGCATCCGGACAAAGACGACCCGGCGAACACGGCAGTAACAACCCTCGCGTGCATATTTTCCCCGCCGGCTCCGGCAGAAACCGGTTGCGCCCGGACCGACAAAGGCGAAGCGTCACCGAACCCCGAAGTTCCGACAGATGGCTGCACGCGGTGTCATTCTCGTCCTGCTCCTCGTGTCGCTGACGGCGAACGCGACGATCGGCTTCAAGCTCCTGCGCGACCCGCGGCTTCCGTCCGGCGCCGCCCCGACGATTGCGCCGGCCCGGACGACGGCCGCGCCAACCACCGCAACGGCGTCCGCGGAAAGGACGGTTCCCACCTCCCCGGTGTCGGCCGATCGGCCCGCCTGGGCGCATTTCGAGACCCGTGACCCGGCGGTGCTGGCCGCGCGGATGCGGGCGGCGGGATTCTCCGTCCCCGTCGCCAAGGCCGCGGTGCGGACCTTGCTCTGGGATCTGGCCAACGAGGAGCGGGGCCGGGAGCTGGCCGCCCGGCCGCTCGAGCCTTTTTGGGTCACGACCTCCGGACAGCGCGACTCCGGCGTCGACCGCGCGCAGAGCCGGGCGTTTGCGGCGCGGGAGCACGAGCTGCGACGGCTGTTCCCTGAGGACGCCACCGAGATCGTCCAGCTGCAGGCGCGCTTCGGCCGGCTGCCTCCGGAAAAGCTCGTGCCGCTCTCGCTGCTCGAACGGGACTACAACGACATGCGGTCGGACCTCCTGCGCGCCGGTTCCCCGGGACTGCGGATGCCGTGGACGGCCGACCAGCTGCGCGTGATCGAGGACGAACGGCAGCGGGACCTCGCCGCCCTGCTGACGCCCGCTGAAATGGAGCAATACAACCTCCGCGCCTCGTCCACCGCGCAGGCGATGCATCGTCAACTGGCGCCCTTCGGCCCGTCCGAACAGGAGTTCCGCGACATCTACCGCCTCCGGGCGGAATTCGACCGGCAGTTCGGAAACACCGGCGGACCGGTGAGCCGGGAAGCCGCCGAGGCGCGGCGCCGGGCGGAGCAGGCGATGGACGCGAATCTCAGATCCGTCCTGGGCCCGGAGCGCTACGCCGACTACACCCGCTCCCTCGATTCCGGCTATCAGGCGGCCTATGCCATCACGCGGGAACGGGGGCTGCCGGCCTCGGCGACGGCCGCCGCGTACGAGATGCAGGTTTCCACCCAACAGCGGGCCGGTGCCATCCGCGCGGATCGGTCCCGCACGCCCCAGCAGAAGGCGGCGGACATGTCCGCGCTCATGAGCGAAACCGCGAACGCGTTCCGCGGGATCCTGACGGAAGACGGCTGGGCCGATTACCGCCAGCGCGCGTTCTGGCTGAGAAACATCGAGCGGCAGGCGACGACGCCCGGCTCCTGACCCGCCCCGCCGATGAAGCTCCTCCTTCCGCTCCTCGTGCTCTCCGTCGCCGCCAACGGCGTGCTTGTGCTCGGTCCCTGGCGGGAGCGCATGGGCCCGTCCGCGGCGGATAATCCCGCTGCCCGGCCTTTGTCGGCCGAAGCCGAAATCCTCGCGGCCGTGGACCCCGACTTGACGGCCGCGATCGCCAACGGCGACACCACGCAACTGCTGACCGCGCTGCGCCAGGCTGGTTTCCCGGACCGCTATGTCCGCGCGATGACGTGGGCGGCCGCCGCTGGCGACAGCGACGAGCTGCTCGAGGTGTATCGCAGGCAAGCCGCCACGCCTTTCTGGCGGCTCGGGGTCGAGCAGGTCGATGACCAGCGCCGCATGCGGGAGGCCGCGCGCCGGAGCCGGGAACGGATGCTCGCGGCGTTCGGCGGCCGCATGCCGGCGGACCTGTCCACCGTCGGCCGGGTGGATTCGCGCTACCGCTTCCTCCCCGCGGACAAGATCGCCGCCGTCGCGCAGATCGACTCCGACTACGCCGCGATGGCGATCGAATCTCAGGCCGAGCGCGGCACCCTGGACCAAAGCGTCATGCGCCTGCTCGACCAGGAACGCCGGGCGGACCTGGCGAAGGTTCTCACGGCCGAGGAGATGGAGCTTCACGACCTCTACCTATCCTCATCCGCCGCCTCGCTGCGCCGGCAACTCGCGGGCTTCCAGCCGACCGAAGCCGAGTTCCGCGCGATGTTTTCGATTCGACGCTCCATCGATGAAGCGTCCGGGCGCCCGGTCGGGATGCCCGGGATGAACTTCATCTCGACCGACAGCCGGGACAACGCGAAGTACCGCGCCGTGCTGTCGCCGGAACGTTCCGCCGAGTTCGACCGCAGCCAGGACCAGGGATACCGGGCGGCGCAGGAGATCGTGAACCATTACAATCTGCCGCCGGCCGCGGCGCTCGAGTCGTACGAGTTGCAGAAGGCCTATCAAGCCCGCATGCGCGACGGCTCGGCAATGGCGACGCCCGAGACCCGGCGGGAGCTGGCCCAGCAGGCCCGGGCGGATTTCACGCGCGTCCTGAGCCCGGCTGGCGCAGAGGCGTATTTCGCCACCGCCGGACGCTGGATCATCCCCCTCGAGACCGCGGCCGACCTGCGCGGCCGGGCCCCGAGCGGTTGACCCGCGCCCGTCGCGCCGGAAGGCCCGGCTTCCGGCGCGAGGCCTGCGGGCGCTTACTGCTCGCGCGATGGGTCGGTGATGAGCGCGCCCTGATTCAGGATCAGGCGGTCGCTGGTCACGCGACCGTCCAGCCGGGCGTTGCTCCCGAGCGAGACCGTGCCGGACGGGGCGACGACGACGGCGTGCGCGGTGGCGCCGCTGTTGAGCGACAGTCCGCCCGTGGCGAAACGCAGCTCCAGCCACTCCGGCTCCTGGCCGGCGCCCAGCGGCGCGCTCGTCGCCAGTCCGCCGCCCAGGACGACGACCACCGGGCCGACAACCCGGAGACCGCCGGAGCCGTTCAGCGTGAGGCTTTGCAGATGATAGACCGCCGGCTCGGCGGCGCCCGCCACCCCCAGCACGAATCCACTGCTGCCGTTCGCGGTGAACGCGCCATAGGCGCCCGGCGGCACCGCGACCAGGCCCGCGCCGCCGTTGAGCGTGAGGTGTCGGATCGTGGCAAAGTCCCCGGCGCTCTGCCTCGGGTTGTTGAGCACGACGTTCCGGGTCCCCGCCGTCGGTGCCGGGGCGCCGACGGAAGGCGTCGCGATCGCATCCACGCGCCGCACGACGCGGCCCAGCATCGCCCCGCCGTTCAGGGTGACGAAATAGTTCGTCGGCGTGGCGGCACCGCCGGCATTGACGATGCCGCCAAGGACGGGGCTGCCGTTCAGACGCACGTCGGGCTGACCCGGGACGAGCAGATCGCCGGACACGAGGGCCTGGCCATTCAGCGTGATGTTCTCCGGCAGGAGTTGCTGGATCGAGCCGTCCAAGTCGCCGTCCAGGGTCGGCGCGCGTCGCACCAGGGCGGTCACGGTGACCTCGAGCGTGCCGGTCGCGGTGCCCGCGTAATCCCGGTGCACGATCGCGCCCACGACCTCGTACGAGCCGGGCAGGGTCGGCGGCGTGGAATCGCCGTCGTAGGTCACGACAATCGGCAGCCCCGCGGGAACGGTTTCGACCGAGACCGGCTTCGGGTCGCCGTCGTAAGCCTGCTTGAGGCCCTGCAGCAGGACCGTCGCGGCCGCCTGCGCGATCGTGACTTCGACCGTCGCCTCGTCGGTGCCCGCGAGATTCGACGCCGTGATCGCAACGAGGAAGGACCCGGCCTCCGCCGGCACGCCGGAGATCACGCCGGTGGCGTCGTCAATCGCCAGGCCCGGGGGCAGCCCCGTCGCGCCGAAGCTCGCCGGCGCGTTGTCCGCCGTGATCGCGTACGTGAACGGCGCGCCGAACGTCCCGCTGGCGGACGCGGGGCTCGTGATCACCGGCGTGCCGATGATCGTGGCCCGCAGGCTTCCGTCCTCGATGCTGAACGCGGCCGCGAAGCCGGCCGGCAGCCCGCTCGCGACGAAGTCCGCCGCGGTGAAGTCGGTCGACCCGAAGGTGGCGAGCGTGTAGGTGTTCCCGGCCGCGAAGCCCGGGCCCGGGAGGAACTGCACGACGACGGTCTCGTCGCCGGCGCGCGTGAGCGTGCCGGCGATCGCCAGCCGGTCGGACACGCCGTCCGCGTCGACCCGGGCGACGAGCGCGCCGCCGCTCTGCCAGCTCACCGTCGGCGCGTTGAGCGCCGCCCCGGTCGCGCCGCCCACGCCCAGGGCGCCGGTCGACGCGATCACGACCGGCCCGTTGATCGCGCCGGTCCCGGCCAGCGTCGCGGGCCCGTTGATCACGACCTGGCTGCCGGCCGCCAGGCTGCCGTCGACGCGAAGCGTGCCGGCCGAGACGGTCGTGGGCCCCGTGTAGGTGTTGTCCGCCGACAGCGTCAGGGTGCCGGCGCCGGTCTTGGTCAACCCGCCCGCTCCGGACAGCACGCCGCCGAGCGTGATGTCGAACGGCGCGTCGGATGCGTCGGCCGCCTTGAGGACGATGGTCCCGGCCCCCGACAGCAACATCGGCAGCGGCGAGTTCCAGGCGGCCTTGGCGCCCAGCACGCCGCTCTGGAGGGCGACGTTGGCCGCGAAGGTGCCCCCCGCGTTGCGCGTGATGCCGCCCGCGCCGACGTACACCGTGCCGCCGTTGACGGTGAGGTTCGCCGTGCCGGAGGTGACGGTGCCGTCGAAGCCCAGCTTGAACCGCTCCACCGTCGTCGTGCCGCCGGTGAGGAGCACGTTGGCCTGGTTGGCCGAGCGACGCCCGAGAATGATGCCGTCGGCCGCATTGGCCACCGTGAGCGACCCGCCCGTCACCCGCAGCTGGCCGCCGCGGTTCGCGCTCGACTGGTTGCCGAGGGTGATCGGGCCGGCCACGGCCACGGCGCCGCCCTCGACCGACATCGAGCCCCACGAGTTGTTCGTGCCAAGGCCGATCGCGCCGTTCACGGTGGCGGCCCCGCCGGTGACGACGAAGCCGAACGCGTAGTTCGGGGTCCCGTCGCTGCTGCGGACGATGGTGATGTTGCCGGACGTGAAAGTCCCGCCGTTCACGCGGATCAGGCCGTTGGTCGAGTTGTTCGTCGCCACATTGGCGAACGTTCCCGTGCCCGCATTCACGATCAGGCTGCCGCCGTTGCCGTTCACGGTCGTGTTCGCCGTGGCCGTGAAGGCGCCGCCGTTGATATCGAGCGTGCCGCCGCCGGCCGAGACGCTCACGGTGCTCGCCGTCATCCCGCTGCCGGGCGCGAACCGCAGCGTGCCCGCGGCCACACTGAGTTGGCCGGTGATGGCGACCGGCCGCTGCAGCACGAGCGTGCCCGCCCCGGCCTTGGCGAAGCCGTCGGCGCCGGCGAGCGTGAGGTCGAGCCTCGCGGTCGCGCCCGTCCCCAAAGCACCCACGGTCACCGTCGGGACCCCGGTCACGGCGTCGAAGGTGAGCACGTTGGCGGGATCGTCGCTGTCCGAGATCGTCCAGCTGGCCGCGCTGGCGGGCGCGGTGTCGCCGAAGGCCAGGCCCGAGAGCGTGCGCGGACTGTCGAGCACGGCGGTGTTGTCGGCCGTGACGTCGAAATTGCCGAAGATCGGCACCGCCCCCACCCCGTCCGCGATGACGCCGCCGTCCCAGTTCGCCGGATCGCTCCAGAGCCCGCCGGACACCGGGTTGAGCCAGGCCAGGGTGGCGCGGTTGTAGACCTGACCGTCCGTGAACCCGCCGGCGATCGGAGCGCCGCCGGGCCCGGAGATGCCCGTCCCCTCCGGCCGCAGGTCGAGCCGGATCGCGCCGGTGCCGGTGATGCCCCCGACCGTGACGTTGTAGGCGTAGCGCGTCAGCTCGGTGACGCTGCCGACGGTTCCCGTCACGCTCCCGGTTGTCGTGACGGCGAAGTCCGCGGCGTCCACGCCGGTGACCGCGCTGTTGAACGTCACGCGGAAGGTCACGCTCGTCGCCCCGGTGCCCACGGTGAAGGGATCATGACGGTTGATCGAGCTGACCGCCGGCGCCGGCGTCCCGAGCGCGGCGAGCGACGTCACGATGTCCGGCGCGGGCGCCGCGGCCATGCCGTCGCCCAGGTAGTAGCTCGGATGCGGCGGCTGGTTGTAGCCCACGTTCTGCCACGCGATGGCGAGCCGGTACTGGCGGTCGTGCATCAGGGTCGGAAGGCGCGTCGCGGTGGGGATCGTGGTCGTGTAGATGCGGAGCGCGTCGTTCGTGCTTTCGCGGAGGACGATCTCCTCGCGCCAGTCGCCCAGGAAGTCCGCGGAAAGCGCGGGATTCGCCTTGCTGCCGTTGTTGGACGACGTTCCCGGCGGCGCGAGGAGGGGCGAAGCGACGTTGGTCGTCCAGTTCCACTTTGAAATGGTGATGCCGTCCAGCAGCTCGCGGAGCAGGTCGCCGTCCCACCAGATCATGAAATTCATCTGGCCGGGGCGGCTTGGCGTGATGAGGGTCCCGTTGGCCGCCATCAGCCCGCCGCGGGAGCCCCACATCTCGTATCCGAGAAACCGCGGATCGATGTCGCCCGCCACGCCGCGGCCGACGTCGTCGCCGTTGCCGGGGACGCCGAAGATCACCGCGCCGGTCCGGGCATCGCGGAAATCCAGGCCGTTGGGGCCGTAGCTGCCAGGCGATTCGTGGGCCATCCAGACCTCCTGACCGGGGCGGCTCGGATCCATGTCGGAAAGGTGCTCGGCGTCGCCGTGCCCGAGGCCCGTCGAGTACAGCCCGCCGCCGTCGTCGTCCACCGCCGCGGCGCCGTACGTGATTTCGTCCCGGCCGTCGCCGTCCACGTCGCCGACCGTGAGCGAGTGCGCCCCCTGCCCGCGCCAGGCCGCGAAGGGCGACGCGGTGCCGTCGTGGCCCGTGTCGAAGACCCAGCGCTGGGTCAGCTGGCCGTCGCGCCAGTCCCAGGCGGCGAGCACCGCCCGCGTGTAGTAGCCGCGGCAGAGCACGAAGCTGGGGCGGCGGCCGTCGAGGTAGGCCACGGCGGCGAGGAATCGGTCGACGCGGTTGCCGGTGTTGTCCCCCCAGGCCGAGACGTCCGGACTGGCGGGGTTGTTGTTGCGCGGGACGACGTAATTCGTCGTCACGAGCTCGGCGCCGGTGAGGCCGTCGAAGATCGTGAAGAATTCCGGCCCGGTCAGGACATAGCCGTTCGCGTTGCGGTAATCGGCGTCGTGGTCGATCGGCGCCGTGGGCGTGCCGAGGAACTTGCCGGGCTGGCCGATGAAGACCCCAGTGCCGTCGCGCGTGTTCGGGGCGGTCTTGCACACGATCTCGGCCCGGCCGTCGCCGTCGAAGTCGTAGACGAGGAACTGCGTGTAGTGCGCGCCGGCGCGGATGTTCCGCCCGAGGTCGATCCGCCACAGGAACGTCCCGTCGAGCCGGTAGCCGTCGAGGTAGACGTTGCCCGTCACCCCGGCGTTCGAGTTGTCCTGCGCGTTCGAGGGGTCCCATTTCACGATCAGCTCGTACTCCCCGTCGCCGTCGAGGTCGCCGACGCTGCAGTCGTTCGGGCTGTACGTGTACCCGGCGCCGGGCGCCGGCAGCTGGAGCGGCACACGCAGGTAAGGCTGGACCGGCGCGCCTGCCGCCAGGGAGAACGGCGCGCTGGCCGCCTGCTCCACGCCGTCCACCACGGCGCGGACGAAATAGTCGTTCGCCTGCGCCAGGTCGATGCCGCTGTCGACGAGGTGCGTCGCGCCGCCCAACGGCGCCGCGTTCAGGGGCACGGGCGCGCCCCCGCCGGTGACGCGATAAACATTGAACGCCACCCCGGCCGGGTCGGTCCCGAGCAGGCGCCAGCTGACGAAGACTTCACCCGGGCTGGTGGGAACCGCGACCACGCCGCGACCGAGGTTTTCCATCAGGTGGGTCGCGCCGACGAGGACGTTGGCGAAAAAGAGCAGGGCCGCTGCCAGGGCGCGCAGCGCACGGGAACGCGTGGGGTATTTCATGGAACGAATCGGGGGGTGGAGAAGGCGCGCGGACTAAGCCAAAAAGCTCGCGACAATTCCCGGCGCCGCCGCGTCGGACCGTTGGAAAAGGCTAAAGACCTCAGCCGCCGCGCGGGGGGAATCCCGCAGCCGCGACCGAGGCGAACGGCGTTCCCCGGCACGCCGGCGGCTACTCCGCCCGGAGCGCGACCGCCGGGTCCACCTTCGCCGCCCGTCGGGCCGGCAGGCCGCAGGCGAGCGCCGCGGCGCCGGCGAGCGTCCCGGCGGCCATGGCCAGCACGCCGGGATCGAAGGGCGAGACGGCGAAGAGCTGCGCGCGCAGCAGCCCGCCGACCGCACCGTAGCCGGCGAGCCCGAGACACAGCCCGAGGGCGACGAGCCGCGCGCCCTGCCGCGCCACCAGCGCGAGGATCTCCCGCCGCCCGGCCCCGGGCGCCATGCGGACCCCGAACTCCCGCGTCCGCTGACCCACGACGAAGGCGAGCACGCCGTAGAGCCCGAGCGCCGCCAGCCCGGCCGACATCGCCGCGAAGAGTCCGATGAGCACCATCGGGGTGCGCCGGGTCTCGAGCGACGCCTCGATCCGGGCCTCCATCGACTGCACGTCGAAGACCGGCTGTTCCGGGTCGACCGCAAGCACGGCCGCGCGCACCCCCGCGACCAGCGCCTCCGCCCGCCCGAGTTCCGGCACCGCCTTGACCACCACCGTCACCGCGCCGGCCGGGGCCTGGGCGTAGGGGAAATAGATCGTCTCGCGCGTGATGCTCTCCTCCAGCTCCCAGTGCTTCACCGGCGCGACGACCCCCACGACGGTCCAGGTCCCGACGCCGGTGCTCGCGGTCTCGTCGCGGCGCACCTGCTGGCCGACCGGGTCGGCGCCGGGAAAGTGCCGCTCGGCGAAGACGCGGTCGACGACCACCACGCGGTCGCCGGCCAGGGTGTCGGCGGGCCCGGGCAGCCGGCCCCGCAGCAGCGCGATGCCCATGGCCGGGAAATATCCCGGGCTCACCTGCCGCAGGAAGCCGTTCGGGTTCGGCTGCCCCGGCGGCGGCTCCCGGCCCACGATCTGGTAGCCGCCGCGCGGATTGGGCCCGGTGAACGGCAGCGCGCTCGTGAGGCCCGCCGCCGCGACGCCCGGGACCGCCTCGAGCTCGGCCAGCAGCCGCTCGGCGAAGGCGGCGCGCTTCTCGGGCGTGTCGTATTTTGCCGCGGGCAGTGTGAGCGACGCCGACACCGTCCGCTCCCGCGCGAAGCCCGGCTGCTCCCCCTGCACTCGCTGGTAACTGCGGGCCAGCACCCCGGCCGCGCCGAGGAGCATCAGGGCCAGCGCGACCTGCATGACGATCAGGACGCTCCGCAGCCGCAGCTGGCGCCGCCCCGCCGTCGCCCGCCCGCCCGCCGCGCGCAGGGCGTCCGTCGCGTCCGCCCGAGCCGCCGTCCATGCCGGCAGCGCGCCGAACGCGACCGCCGTGCCCAGCGCCGTCAGGAAGGTGAACAGCAGGACGCGCCCGTCGAGGCTGACCTCGAAGCCGCGCGGCAGTCGCGCGACGCCGAGCAGGTCGACCGCCCCGAGGCTGCCGCGAGCGAGCAGCGCGCCCGCCGCGCCGCCGGCGCCGAACAGCATGAGGCACTCCGTCAGCAGCTGGCGCACGTTCCGGCCGCGGCTGGCGCCGAGCGCCGCGCGCACCGCGAACTCCCGCTGCCGGGCGCTCGCCCGCGCTAGCAGGAGGCTGGCGACATTCGCGCAGCCGATGAGCAGCAGGATCTTCATGGCGTGTGCGGCCGGAGTCGAAGGTTTGCGAAGTCGCCTTCGAGGCCGTTGTCGACCCACAGGCCGACCATCCCGCCGCCGCGACCGCCCAGGGGCGTCACCACCAGGCAGGGCTCGGTCGCGTCGTTCACGAACACGCTCACGCGGCCCGTCTCGATCACGATCCGGGCCCGGAACCAGCCGCTGGGATCCGGGACGGGATCGACCGGCTTCTCGTAACGCCCGGGATGCTGGGCACGCAGCTTGTCCCAGGTGAACTGCGGGTGTGAAATGTACTGCACCGCGCGCAAGCGTCGCGCGCCGTCCGCGTTGCGGAAGTTGAAGGGACGAAAATAGACCGCGTCGTACGTCGCGTCATCCTGCCCGTGAAAGGCCACGCCGAGGAAGCTCCGACCGGATTCGTCCCGACCACGCAGTTCGACGTCGATCGTGCCCTCGACGAGGCGCGATCCGGTCAGCCAAGCCATGCCCTGGGCCTGGCCGGCGCTCAACCGGATCACCGGGCGGCCGTCCTCCGCGAAAAACCGGGCCTCCCGATTGTGCAGCCGCCACGCCCCCGGCTCCGCCGGCGCGACGGTTTCGGCCGCCACCAGGTGCGCCATCAGTCCGGCCATGACGAATGCGATGAACGGAGTCGTTTTCATGATCATTCGGAGCGCAGCACCACGAGGGGATCCGTCGCGACCGCCCGGCGCGCGGGGAGCCAGCATGCGACGAGGGCGACGGCGAGGAGCCCGAACGGCACGGCAAGAAACGTCAACGGGTCGCGTGCAGAGACCTCGAACAGCAGATGGCCCAGCACCCCGGCGAACGCCAGGGCCGCCAGCGCGCCCACGCCCGCGCCGGCCACTGCGAGGGCCAGGCCTTCCCGCAGCACCAGCCGGACGAGATCGGCCGGGATGGCGCCGAGCGCGAGCCGCACGCCGAGTTCGCGGCGCCGCTGCTCCACCAGGTGCGCGAGAACCCCGTAGAGGCCCACCGCGGCCAGCGCGAGGGCCGCCGTCGCGAAGACGCCGAGGAGGACCAGGGTGAGCCTCTGCGAGGCATAGGATGCCGCGCGCATCTCGGCCAGCGTGCGGACGCCGAAGACCGGCTGGGCCGGGTCGATGGCCTGCACCTCCCGGCGCACCGCGGCGAGGATGCCAGCCGGATCCGCCGCGGTGCGGAGCAGGATGGTGACGCGGGCCCGTGGCAGCTGCGCGATCGGAACGTAGGCTTGGACGCGGCTGTCGTCCTCCGCCAGATCTCCGAACTTCACCCGGCCGACCACGCCGACCACCGTCGCGATCGGCTGAAGCTCGCGCGGTCCCAACGCCAAGCGGATCCGCTGTCCGATCGGATCCTGTCCCGGCCAATAGCGCCGCGCGAACTCCTCATCGATGACGATGACGTTGAGCCCCGCTTCCGTCCGCGATTCGTTGCCGGTGCCGGCGAGGTGACGCCGATCGTCGGCGGCCGTGAATGTCCGCCCCCGCAGCAGCGGCATGCCGAGGGCGCGGAAATAGTCGGGATCGACCCGGTTCATTGACGCGATCGGCAACCGGCCCGGCTCGGGCTCGGGCCGGCCCTCGACAAGGAAGTCGTTCTCCCAGACGTCACCGTCGAGGGGCACGCGGGAGGCGACGGTCGCGGCCTCCACGCCGGGCAGGGCCCGCAGCCGTTCCATCAGCTGGCGGAAGAATTCCGATCGCTGGGCGTTGCCGGGATACTTGGCCGGGCTCAGGTTGACCCGGAACGTCAGCCCGCGATCGTAGGCGAACCCGGGATCGAGCGCCTCCAACCGCGCGACGCTGCGCAGGAGCAGCCCGGCCCCGACCAACAACACAACCGTCAGCGCAAGTTGCAGGACGACCAGCGTCTGCCTGAGGCCGCCGCGGCGGCCGGCGACGCCTCGCGACGCCTGCTGCAGGCCCGGACGCAGCTCAACCCGGCTGGCTTGCCATGCCGGGACGAGCCCGGCGGTCACCGCCGCCAGCGCCGCGGCGGCCGCCGAGAAGGCCAGCACCGGCAGGTCGAGCCTGGCCTCGGCGACCCGGGGCACCGCCGACCCCATCACCGATACCAGCGCCTGCAAGGTGCCGTGCGCCAGCAACACGCCGGCGGCCGCGCCCAGACTCGAAAGAACGGCAGCCTCCACGAGCAGTTGCCGGAGGATGCGCCCCCGCCCCGCGCCCAGGGCGGCCCGCACGGCCATCTCGCCGCGGCGGACGGCGCCCCGGGCGAGCAGCAGGTTCGCCACGTTCACGCACGCGATGAGCAGCACCAGCCCGGCGGCGCCGAACAGCGGCCACACGGTGCGGCCCGCCCCGCCGGCCATCGCCTCGCGGAGCGAGACGACGCGGACCCCGCGCCCGCGATTGGCGCCGGGATGCGCGGACTCCAGTTGCGTCCAGATCGTCTCCATCTCGAGCCGCGCCGAAGCGAGCGTGACACCCGGCCGGAGCCGTCCGATCGCGAACAAGCCCGAACGCGCGGCCCGGTTCTCCCAGTCCGAACCGACGGCGAGCCGTCCGAGAGCGAGCCACGCCACCGCGACGTTGCGTGGGAAAGCGAACCCCGGCGGCATCACGCCCGCCACGGTGTAGTCCCGGCCGTCCAGCACGATCGAGCGGCCCAGGATATCCGGCGCCGCGGCGAATTGGGTCCGCCACAAGGCGTCGCTCAGCAGCACCGTGGGCGCGCCGCCGGGCATATCCTCTTCCGCGGTGAAGATCCGGCCCAGGGTCGGTTGCACGCGCAGGGCCACCAGCGCGTCCCGCGACACTTCGCCGACCTGGATCTGCGTCGGATCCGCGATGCCCGAAAGCGCGTACGGGCGGGTCCGGTAGGCTCCGAAGCTCTCGCATCGGGTCTGCTGCTCCCGCCAATCGCGGAAGTTCGGATACGACACGGCGGTCGCCTCCCCTTCCCGCGTGGCCTCCGCGAACCGGATCAGCCGGTCGCTTTCCGGGAACGGCGGCCCCCGCAGGACCGCCGCATGGAGCACGCTGAAAAGCGCGGTGTTGACGCCGATGCCCAGGGCCAGCGTGACGATCACCACCACGGCGAAGCCGGGCGAGCGGCCGAGCATCCGCAGCGCGAGCCGCGCATCGCGCAGGAAATCCTCCAACGCCGGCCACCCCCGAGCCTGCCGCGCCCTTTCCTGGACGCTCACGACGTTGCCGAACTGGCGCCGCGCCGCGTGACCCGCCTCGCGCAGCGGCATGCCCGCCTGGACGTTCCGCGCCGTCTGTTCCTCCAGATGATGCCGCATCTCCTCAGCCATGTCGGCTCCAGCTCTCGCCGTCGGAACAGGTTCACGAGCCTTCTTCCCAGGTGCACGGCGCCTCCTTTCATTCCGCCCGTAGCGCGACCAGCGGGTCGATGCGCGCCGCGCGGCGCGCGGGAATCCAGCTCGCCGCCAGGGCCACCAGCAGCAGGAAGACCGTGATGGCGGCCGTGACCCCCGGGCCGCCCGCCGCGAACTCCGGGCCGAGGGACCGCATGAAGCGGGCGACGCCGAACGCGCCCAGCAGGCCCACGGCCGCGCCCGCGCCGGCGAGCCGGAGGCCGTCGCCAACCACCGGGACCAGGATGTCGCGCTCCCGCGCGCCGAGCGCCATGCGCACGCCGATCTCCGTCGTGCGCTGGGCCACGGAATTCGCGACGAGACCGTAAAGCCCGAGCGCCGCGAGCATCAGGCCGAGCCCGGCGAAGCCGGCGACGACGCGCGCCGCCGCGCCGGTCGTCGTCAGCCGCTCGTCGATTTCCCGGCGGATGGTCGTCACCCGATAGAGCGCCTGGTCGGGATCGATCTCCGCGAGCACCCGGCGCAGGTCGCGCTCGACCGCCTCGGGGGCGTGGCGGGAGCGCAGGGCGATCGTGGCCGAGTTGAACGACCACTGGGCGAGCGCGCGGTAGAATTGGGGGCGCCCGCCGCGGTCGTCGAGGGTCGCGGCCGCCCGGACGTCGCTGACCACGCCGATGATCTCGCGCGGGTTCGACATGAAGGGCGTCGCCCCGCCGATCCGCTTGCCCACCGGGTTCTCCCCCGGCCAGTGCCGCCGCGCCATGGTCTCGTTGATCAGGACGACGGCCGGGCTGCCCGCCTGGTCCGCGGGGCTGAAGTCGCGGCCCTGGAGCAGCCGGATGCCGAGGGTTTCGAAATATCCCGGCGTGACCGCGGCGACGTCCGCGACCGCGGCGCGGCCGACTTCCGGCGGCGGCTGGCCCTCGACGACGAAGGTGTTCCCGACGTCGTATCCCGCCGTCGGCAGGGACGTGGAGATCGCCACGCGGTCCACGCCCGGCAGGGCGGCCAGCCGCTCGTGCAGCTGCCGGTAATACGCGCCCCGGGCGGCCGACGTCTCGTACTTGGGCCCGCGGAGGCTCAGCGAGGCGGCGACGAGATTCTCGGTCTCCCACCCGACGTCCCGGTCGAGCACCTCCCGCAGGCCCCGCGCGAACAGGCCGGCGCCGGTGAGGAGGGTGAGCGCGAGGGCGACCTCGAGGACGATCAGCCCGCGCCTCAGCCGGTGCTGGGAACGCGACGAGGTCAGGTTCCGGCCGCCCAGCTTGAGCGCGTCGCCGGGATGGCTGCGACTGGCCAGCCAGGCCGGCAGCAGCCCGAAGCCGACGCCGCTGAGCGCCGCGAGCGCGAACGAGAAGCCAAGCACGCGCCCGTCGACCGCCACCGCCAGGCTGATCCCCTCGCCCAGGCGGATCGACCGCGCCGCGAGCTGGTTGGTCCACTGCGCGAGCACCAGACCGAGGCCGCCGCCGGCCAGCGAGAGCAGCAGGCATTCCGTGAGCACCAGCCGCACCAGCCGGATCCGCGGCGCGCCGAGCGCGACCCGGATGGCGTATTCGCGCGCCCGCGCCGCGTTGCGCGCGAACTGGAGGTTGGCGAGGTTGGCGCAGGCAATGAGCAGCACGATTCCGGCGAGGCCGGTGACGAGCCAGGCGATGCGCCGGAGCGTGGAATCCTGGGCGCTGCGCACCAGCGAGATGATCCGCGTCCGCATCCCGGTGTTCGTCTCCGGATAGGCGGCGGCCAGCCGCGCGGACAGGAGGTCCATCCCGGCCTGCGCCTCGGCCACCGTCAGGCCCGGCTTCAGGCGGCCCATCACGCGGAGAAACGTGTTGTCGCGGTCGACCTGCGTTACGTCCGCCAAGCCCATGGGCCGCCACGCCCGGACGTCCCCCCACAGGTGGTGGTCGTCGAACGCGGCCGGCATCACGCCGACGATCGTGACAGGTTCGCCGTCGATCCGCACGGAGCGTCCGACCACGGTGCGGTCGCCCCCGAACCGCTCCTGCCAGCAGCGGTGGCTGAGCACGACGACGTCCGCGGCGCCGGGCCGGTCCTCCTCCGGGGAGAAAGTCCGCCCCACCTGCGCCTCGCCCCGCAGCATCGGGAAGAAGTCCGCCGTGACGACCATGCCGCGCATCCGGTCGGCCGGCTGGCCCGGCTCGGCCAGGTTGAAGTCCGCGAAGCGGGCCGCGGCGAGATGTTCGAACACGGTGTTGCCGGCCCGGTAGTCCAGGAAGTTGGCGGGGGAATGGGCCCCGCCCTCCCCCCGCGGCCGGATGTTGTTCAGGCGCACGAGGCGCTCGGGCTCCGGGTAGCTCGGCGTGTGGAACAGCAGCGCGTTGAGGACGCTGAAGGACGTGGTGTTCACCCCCGTGCCGAGCGCGATCGTCAGCAGGCAGATGGCGCTGAAGCCCGGGCTGCGCCACAGACCGCGGGCGGCGTGCCGCACATCCTGCGCCAGCCGGTCGAGGGCGGCGCCGCCGCGCGCCTCGCGCGCGGACTCCTGGATCTTGACGACATTTCCGAACTCGCGCCGGGCCGCGAACGCGGCCTCATCGGCCGGCATGCCGGCCCGGACGCTCCGCCGCGCCTGCTCCTCCAGGTGGTGCCGCATCTCGTCGGCCATCTCGGACTCGAGCTTCCGGCGGCGGAAGAAATTCAGGATGCGTTTCCAGGATTTCATGGCTATTTTGGGGTCTAAGTCTTCCGCGGGCTATTCCGTCCGCAGCGCCACCGGACGCGCCCGGGGTCGAGTTAACAGATGCGTGATCATAACGATATCCGCTATTCCGTCCGTAAGGCCACCATCGGATCGACCTTCGTCGCGCGGCGCGCCGGCACGAGGCACGCCAGCAGCGTGGTCGCCGCGAGCAGCCCGAGCACCTGCGCATAGACCCGCGGATCGCGCGGGCTCACGTCGTAAAGCAGGCCCCCGCCCACGGCGCCGCCGAGCTGCGCGGCCGCCAGCGCGAGCGCCAGGCCGAGCCCCCCTCCGAGCGCAAGCCGGCGGCCTCCTTGCGCCAGGATCATTCTCCAGATCTGTCGCGGGGCGGCGCCCAGCGCCATGCGGATGCCGAACTCATGCGTGCGCTGCCCGACGAAGAAGGCCACCACGCCGTACAGGCCCACGGCGGACAGCACCATCGCCACGGCACCGAAGAGGCCGAAGATCCGGGTGACCGTGCGCACCTGGGAAAGGACCGCATCCAGCGCCCGGCGCGGCGTGTCGATGGTGTAGACGGCGAGGTTCGGATTCACGGCTAGCACCTCGCGCCGGAGCGGCTCCGCGAGATGGGCGGCCGAGGCGCTGCGCCCGCGGACGACCAGGGTCATGTAGCCATGGGGAAAGGCCGTGCTGGGAAGAAAGATCCCCGCACCGTCCCGCCGCGCGTCCACCGCGCCCTGCATGAGGGTGTCGGGCACGACTCCGACGACGGTGCACCAGAGATTCTCGCCGACGTTGGGCCGCACCCTCGCGCCCAGGGCGGACCTCCCGCCAAAATGCTTCCGGGCGAAGGTGACGTTGACGAGCGCAGGGATCTCCTTGCCGGCGGTGTCGGTGGGTTCGAACTCCCGCCCCTCGACCGGCCGGAGTCCGAGGGTCGCGAAATACCCGTCGGAAACGAACTCCACCCACGCCAGCGAGCGAGCTCCGTCCACGCTGTCGACCTGGGCCTCCGAGCTTTCGCTGGTCAGCAGGTTGTTCCGTCGGGAGCTGAAGGCGGCCTGGGAGAAATGCGGGGATGACCGCAGGCGCTCGAGGACCCGGCGCTGCGCCTCGCGAGCGGCTTCGCCGGACGGATAGTCGACGCTGAAGTTCATCCGTCCGGCGAGCACCGATTCCGGGTCGTAGCCGAAGTCCAGGGCATAGCGGTTCGCGACCGATTTCACGAGGAGCAGCGAGGCGACCAGCAGGGCCGTCGTCGCCGCGAACTGGGCCACCACGAGGATGCCGGCGACGCGGTCGACGAACGGGCTCGTATGGCTCCGTCCCCCGGCCTTCAGCACTGCCAGCGGGTCGGTGCGCGACACCACCAAGGCCGGAAGCAAGGCCGAGAGCAGCACGGTCGCGCCCGTGACCAGCAGCGTGAAAAGCAGCACGCGCGGGTCGAGCTCGAAGGTCATCCAGGACGGCAGGCCGGATCCGTTGTACAGGTCGACGGCCTGGACGGACAGCAGGGCGCCCGCGGCCCCGCCCGGCACCGCGACCAGGAGTCCCTCCACGAGCATCTGCGCGATCAGCCGCGCGCGCGAAGCTCCGAGCGCGCCCCGCACCGCCAGCTCGCGGGCCCGCCGCACCGCCCGCGCGAACTGCATGTTCATCACGTTCACGCACGCGATCAGCAGCACGCCGGCCACGGCGGCCGTCATCACCCAGATGACCTGGCGGATGTCCCGCGGCACGAAGGACGCCGCGAGCGGCTCGACGACCCCCTCGGTGAAGGCGCGGCTCGTCGCGGGGAAATCCTGCGCCGCGCGTCGGACCAGCATGTTGACCTCGGACGCGGCCTGATCGATCGAAACGCCCGGCTTCAGCCGGCCGATCACGGTGATGGTGCCGCCGGTCCAGGTCGACTCGGTCCCGGGCGGAAACTCGTTGAACATCGGCATCCACAGCTGCTCGGCCGGGAAGTTGAAGCCCGGCGGCATCACGCCGACCACGGTCGCGTGCTTGCCGTTAAGCCGCACCGCGCGGCCGAGGATGGCGGGATCGGCGCCGAAATCGGAGCGCCAGAGGCTGTCGCTGATCACGGTCACGCGCGGGGCCTCGGGCCGCTGGTCCTCCGCGGTGAAATCGCGCCCCTGCGCGGGCCGGACGCCCAGGAGGCTGAACAGCGGGCCGGTGACGTGCGATCCCGGGAAGCGCAGGGGCACCTCGTCGATCGTCACGATGAACGAGCCCCGCGTGAAATAGCCCACGAGGCCGGTGAACGACTGCTGCTGCTGGGACCAGTTCAGCAGGTCCCGCATGAAGGGATTCCGCGTCCGGCCCGGGGCCCACGACGGATCGCGGACGGCCACGCGCACGAGCTGTTCGGCATCCGGGAACGGCAGTCCGCGGATGAGCGCCGAATTGATCACGCTGAACTGGGCGGTCACCCCGCAGACGCCGATGGCCAGAATCCCGGCCGCGATCAGGAAGAAAGCCCGTTCCCGCGCCAGCACCCGCACCCCGATCCGGATATCGCGCAGGAAGTTGTCCAGCCACAACCAGCCCCGCACCTCCCTCGCCTGCTCCTGGATGCTCGCCAGGTTCCCGAACTCGCGCCGGGCCGCGTACGCGGCCTCGTCGGCGGGCATGCCGGCCCCGATGTGCCGCCGCGTCTGCTCCTCCAGGTGGTGCCGCATCTCGTCCG
>DASPMS010000105.1:0-14185 GCA_035626915.1 Opitutaceae bacterium | reverse complement strand
ACCGGCCCGACGTCGTGGTCCTCGACCTGCGCATGCCGAAGCGCAACGGCATCGACACGATCTCCGCCCTGCTGCGGGAATTCCACAGCGCGCGAATCCTCGTCCTCAGCAACTACAGCGGCGGCGACGAGGTCAGCGCGGCCATCCGCGCCGGCGCGGCCGGCTTCACGGTGAAGGACATGCCGCTCGAGGCGGTGCTCGACGCGATCCGCCGCGTCCACGCCGGCGAGCAGGTCATCCCCCTCCCCCTGGCCCGCCGCGTGGCCGGGCGCGTGCTTTCCCAGCTTTCGCCGCGCGAGCTCGAGGTGCTGGCGCAGATCGCCCGCGGCCAGAGCAACAAGGAGATCGCCGCCAGCCTCGGGCTGGTCGAGGGCACGGTGAAGATCCACGTGACCAACATCCTCGCGAAGCTCGGCGTGGCCGACCGCACCCAGGCGATCCTCGCCGCGATCAAGCGCGGCATCCTGCAGCTGGACTGAGCGGCGCACGGCGACCGGCGGGTCCGACGGAACGCGCGGGGACCGCGCGTGCCACCGGACGAGCGGAGGACCGCCTGTGCCACCCGACGATCGGAGGACCGCGTGGGCCACCGGACGACCGGGGAAGGTCCGCCGGATAAAAAAAGGCCGGCCCGCTCGGGTCGGCCTGTAATCGTTCGCGCCGGAGCCGCGCGGGCTCAGGCCACGCGCTCGACGATCAGCGGCGGCGGCACCGGCCGCTTCGGCGCGAGCCGATACGCCTCCTTGAAGTAGTCGAGCGCCTGCTCGAGCTTCGCCTCGTCGTTGTAGTGGATCATCATCAGCGGCTCGCCCTGCTTCACCTGCGTGCCGACCTTCTTGATCTCCGAGACGCCGACGGCGTGGTCGATCTTGCCGTGGCTGTCGCGGCCCGCGCCGAGGATCGACACGCCCTGCGCGATGAACGCCGCGTTGATCGTGTGCACGTAGCCGCGCTTCGGCGCCGGGAGCTTCCGGATGTGGCGCGCCGTCGGGAATTTCTCCGGGTGGTCGATGAACGACGTGTCGCCGCCCTGGGCCTTGATCATGTCCTTGAACTTCTCGAGCGCCGAGCCGTCCGTGAGGTGGCGCTGCACCGTCTGCTTGGCGGAGAGCGTCGAGCCGGCGACGCCCGCGAGACGGACGATCTCCATGCCGAGCTTGAGCACCAGCTCCTTCATGTCCTCGGGGCCCTCGCCCTTGAGCAGCTGGATCGCCTCCTTGATCTCCAGCGCGGTGCCGACCGTGTCGCCGAGCGGCTGGTTCATGTCGGTGACGAGCGCGACGCAGCGCCGCTTCATCGAGCGGCCGACGCGCGTCATGGAGCGCGCGAGCTGCTTGGCCTGCTCGAGATCCTTGATGAACGAGCCGTTGCCCCACTTCACGTCGATCACCAGTCCCTCGGCGCCCTCGGCGAGCTTCTTGGAGAGGACGCTGCCGGTGATCAGCGGCAGGCTCGGGATCGTGCCCGTCTCAAGCCGGAGGTCGTAAAAGATCTGGTCCGCCGGCGCGAGCTCCTTGCTCTGCTCGGCGATGGCCCCGCCGACGCGCGCGAGCTGGTCGACGAAATGCTGGATCGACATGTGACTCTTGAAGCCCGGGATCGCCGTGAGCTTGTCGAGCGAGTTGATGACGAACTGCTGCTCGACGCCGACCATCATCGGCACGACCACGCCGCTCGCCATCGCGAGCGGGGCCAGCACGAGCGCCGTCTTGTCGCCCACGCCGCCGGTGGAATACTTGTCGATCTTGGGCTTCGAGATGTGCGACAGGTCGATCACCTCGCCGGACAGCATCATCTCCTCCGTGAGGATCGCCGTCTCCTGCGCCGACATGTTGGCGAAGTACACGGCCATCAGCAGGGCCGCCAGCTGGTGCTGCGGCATCTCGCCGTCCAGCGTCGAGTCGATCAGATAGCGGATCTCCTCCTGCGTGAATTCCTGACCATCGCGTTTCTTCTCAATAAGAGAGCTGAAGGTCGGTTTGATGAAACGACGCGCCGGAATGGGGCGCTTGCGCATTGAGTTGGTGGTCACGTGAGTAAGTGATGCGAGAGGCGCCGCCGGGCGGCGCAAAGCGCGCAGAGGCAAGAAGTTTGGGGAATTTTGTCGAGACAATAATGGTCGGTGTGCCGAAATGCTATAGGGGATAGCTCCCAATTTTACGCTAGCAGCTCATGGGTGAATTCCGCGCCGGAAAACCGCAAAAATCCCTCTTGCTCAGGACCAAGCGCGATTCCTCAATCGCCGGATGGATTTGTCCTTCCACGTCGCGAGCCAGCTCGACGCAGGTCTGCGGGATGCCGCCGCCGGGCTGGGCTTGGCGGCCCGCGGGTTCGATCCGGAGGTCCGGGTGGCCGACCCGGCCCACGGCGACTTCCAGGCGAACGGGGCCCTGGCCTTCGCGAAGCGGGAAAAGCAGAATCCACGGGTCATCGCCCAGCAGGTGGTCGACGCCCTTTCCCCGGCGATCAAGGACCTGGCCGAAATCTCCCTCGCCGGCCCCGGATTCATCAATTTTCGCCTGAAGCCGGCCGCCCTCCTCGCATGGCTGCGGAAGCATGACTCGGAAGACCACCTCCGCGTCGGCGCATCGGCCGCGCACGCGGGCCAGACCTGGGTCGTCGACTACTCCTCGCCCAATACCGCCAAGCAGATGCACGTCGGCCACCTCCGGTCGGCGGTCATCGGCGAGGCCATCTGCCGGCTCCTGGCCTTCACCGGCGCGAAGGTTGTCCGCGACAATCATCTCGGCGACTGGGGCACCCAATTCGGCAAGCTCATCTACGGCTACAAGCGCTGGGCCGATCCGGCCGCGCTCGCCGCCGACCCCATCGAGGAGCTCGAGCGGCTCTACAAGCTCGGCCACGCCGCGACGCCCGAGGGCTCGCCGGAGCTCGAGGAGGCCAAGCGCGAGCTCGTGAAGCTGCAGCAGGGCGACCCCGGGAACGTGGCGCTCTGGAAGAAATTCTCCGAGGTCTCCCTGGCCGCGTTCCAGGAGATCTACGACCGGCTGGGCATCCGCTTCGACCACAACCTCGGCGAGTCGTTCTACAACGACCAGGTCGAGCGCGTGTACGCCGAGCTGGCCGAGTCCGGCCTCTCGCAGCTCAGCGAAGGCGCGCAGGTGGTCTTCCATCCCGAGCACCCGCGCTTCGCCAAGCAGCCGTTTCTCATCCGCAAGGCGGACGGCGCCTCGAACTACGCGTCGACCGACCTCGCCACCGCGCTCTACCGCGTCGAGCACTTCAAGGCGGACGGCATCGTGGTCGTCACGGACTTCCGGCAGGGCGACCATTTCGAGCAGCTTTTTCTCACGGTGAGGAAATGGTTCGCGGCAAAGAATTACCGGCTGCCCGAGCTCCACCACGTCACGTTTGGCGCGGTGACCGGCGAGGACGGCAAGGCGCTGAAGACCCGCGACGGCGGCGTCGTCAAGCTGAAGGCGCTGCTCGACGAGGCCGAGGAGCGCGCGTTCGCGCTCGTCTCCGCGAAGAATCCCGACCTGCCCGAGGCGGAGCGGCGCGAGATCGCGCGCGCCGTCGGCATCGGCGCGGTCCAGTACGCCGACCTCTCGCAGAACCGGAGCAGCAACTACGTCTTCTCGTGGGACAAGATGCTCGCCCTTGACGGCAACACCGCGCCATACCTGCTGTACGCGGTCGCGCGCGTGCGCTCGATCTTCCGCAAGGCCGGGCTCGACCTCGCGGCCCCGGCCCCCGGCGAGAACGCGATGCCGGTGGCGCGCGGCGCGCTCGCGCCGATCACCGACCAGGCGACGCCGCCCGAGACCGCGCCGGAACTCGCCCTGGCCCGCAAGCTCGTGCAGTTCGCCGACGCCGTGCAGCTCGCGACCGCGCAGCTTCGGCCCCACTTCCTCTGCCTGTACCTCTTCGAGCTCGCGGGGGCCTTCAGCGCCTTCTACGCGGCCGACAAGGTCATCGCCGACGAGCCGGCGATCCGCGCGCGCCGCCTCATGCTCTGTCACCGTGCCCTCGTGACGCTCGAGACGGGCCTGCACCTGCTCGGCCTCCGGACGCTCGAGCGCATGTAGCGCGACGCCGGCGGCCGGCGTGGATCGGTGGCGACAAGTACGGTGGCCAGGCTTCGACGAAGCTGGCCGCGGGCCCGCTCTCCGACGCTCTCGCGGCGATCCCGGCTTTCTCCCCTCTGCGCCGCCGGCGCGGTGCCGCCTTTGCACTTGCCGCCCCCCGGGCCCAGCCCAACATGGCCGCACGATGTCGAGCGGTCCCTCCTCCACCGGTCCTGAATACTACATTCGCGGCCTCAACGACGCCGAAGCCCGCGGCCCGTTCGCCGTCGAACAACTGGCCTCGCTGGCCGAAAGCGGCCAGATCACGCAGACCGACACCTATTTCTACGACGCGACCACGGAGCAGTGGATGCTGCTTTCGCAGAGCGCCGAATTGAAGGCCACGCTCTGGCCGGAGAAGAAGAAGCTCGGGTTCAAGGAGAAGGAGTTCAAGGCCATCAACCAGGAGGTGTCGGGCAGCGCCGCGCCGATCACCGTCCAGCAGTTCCTCGACGCGGCCGAGGGCAAGACCGAGGACACCAAGGGCAAGAAGGACAAGAGCGAGAGCATGATGTCGGCCGCCGCGTGGGGCACCCGCGCCGCCGCCGTCGCGTGCCTCGCCAGCGCGGTCGCGCTCGCGCTGCCCAGCGTGGAGGCGATCACGGCCATGGACTGGCCGAAGATCCTCGAGCGCCCGATCATCCTGCTCGGCATCATCGACCTCGTCCTCGGCGTCCTCCTGCTCCTCGGGCTCATCCAGCTTTATCCCTTCGTGCGCTTCCGCGCGGTGTTCGGCCTCGGCTTCCTCGGCTTCCTCTTCTGGCTCAACGGACAGTCGACCGCCCTCGTGGCCGTCGCCGCCGGTTGCGCCGGGCTGTACTTCTGCACGATCTTCCTGAGCTACATCCCGCTCGCCATCGCCGCCGTCGCGGCCGTCGGCGGCATGCTCATGCTCGCCACCCAGCCGCTGTGACCGGCGGTCGCCCGGTCCCGGCATTTCGGCTCGTCCTCCGAGGTCGCCCGCGGTGAGCCAGACCAACCCGCCCGGGGGCACCCGCCCGCCCCTGTTCCCGCGCCTGAAGGAAGGCTTCACCCGCTTCCGCCGGCTTTGGGAGCACGAGATCTGGCTGAACGTCTCGGGGCGTGATCGCTCGCTGCGCGGCCGCGCCTTCGCGGTCCTGCGCGTCGTCTCGATCACCCTTTCCGGCCTACGCGAGATCAAGGTGGCGGTCCGCGCGGCCGCGCTCAGCTATTCGTCCCTGCTCAGCCTCGGCCCGCTCATCGCCCTCACGGTGCTCGTTTCGGGGTTCGCCATCGGAGACCGTGACCCGGCCGTGATCGCGGAGAGCCTCAACCGCGTGATCAGCTTCATCGCGCCGCAGGTCGGGCACTACGACGCCCCCGGCTCCAGGCAACCGGCGATCCGCGAGGCGCGGCCCGAACGCCCGCCCCCGGCCCGCGGCGCCGCCGGCGCCCGTCCGGAGACCCCGGCCCCCGGCGAGGGCCGGTCCGCGCCCGGTGCGGCCGACGGCAAATCCGGCCAACCCGCGGCTCCCGTCGCCACCGGTGGCACGGGCTCGGCGCAGCCCGCGCTCGTCGCGCTCATCAGCGATTTCATCACGAGCTCGCGCTCGGGCACGGCGGGCGCGATCGGCCTCGTCACCCTCCTCTTCATCGTCCTGTCGCTCTTCAGCACGATCGAGAACACGTTCAACGACATCTGGGGCGTGCGGCGCGGGCGCACCTGGCTCACGCGGATCGTGTACTACTGGACCGTGATGACGCTTGGCGCGCTCACGTTCTTCATGTCCGTCACGCTCCTCTCGGCCGGGGCGTTCCTGAACGTCTTCAACGGGCTCTTCGAGTGGCTCCCCCTCGGCCAGCAGCTGCGCGAGTTCTTCATGTGGCTCCTGCCCTCGGCGTCCGGCCTCCTGCTCGTGCTGCTGCTCACCATCTTCTACCGCACGATTCCGAACACGCGCGTGCGCTGGCGCGCCGCGTTCGCCGGCGCCGCGGTGGTCACGCTGCTGCTGTTCCTGAACAACTACCTCGCCTTCCTCTATTTCCGGCAGATCATCTCGACGAAGAGCCTGTACGGGTCGGTCGCGCTCCCGCTCGTCCTCATGCTGGGACTGTACGTCTTCTGGCTGATCGTCCTGGTCGGCGGGCAGCTCACCTACGCGATCCAGAACGTCCGCTACCGCTCGTCCCAGACCGCCTGGCACAGCCTCAACGCCGCCACGCGCGAAAGCCTCTCGCTGCTCGTCCTCCTGCTCATCGCCCGCCGCTTCAAGGAGTGCCTGCCGCCCTACTCCGCGACCGAGCTTGCCCAGCGCATCCGCGTGCCCGCCCAGGTGCTCAACGAAAGCCTCAACCGGCTGTGCGACGTGGGCCTCGCCGCGCTGATGCCCTCGGCCGACATCGGCGACCCCTCCGATTACCGCTACCAGCCGGCGCGGCCGCTCAACCGGATCACGCTCGTGGATTTCCACGAGCTGTTCGTGCAGTACGGCGAGGCGCCTTCCGGCGGAATGCTCAACGACGTCGACCCGATCCTGGCGCACTACCACGAGAAGTTCGGGGCCGCGCTGCGCGCGGCGGTCGGCGGGCGCACGCTGGAGCAGCTCATCGACGATTTCGCCCCGAGCGCGACCACCGCGCCCTTCGCGATCCCGGGCCGCAGCTGACGCGGAACGCGGCCGCCATTGGCCCCCGGCCGCCCAATCCGGCGGCCGCCGTCCCGACCGACCGACGCCGGCCGCGGCCGCGTGTGCCGGCCCCTGCCTTTGCGGAAGCGGAAGAGCGAAATCCGGATCGCGACGGTCTCCGGCCGGCCACCGGACTTTCCCGTAGGACAACGCGGACTCTTCCTGTTTCCCCGCGCTCGCCGCGCCCCGTCCCGTCTGCCTTTGTCCCGGCCCATTGGGCCACCCCTTCGCGGCTTCGCCGCGATCCAACCCCATGAAATCGCAGGCCCCCAAGCTGGTCCATATCGAGGACGACGCGTGGAGCACGCAGATCGTCCGCACCCTTGTCAAACGCTGGCCCGATGTCCGTCACGCCGGGACCGCCGCGACGGCCGCCGCCGGCTACGCGCTGTGCGTCGACGCCGCGCCCGCCGTCGCGCTCGTCGACCTCCGGCTGCCCGACACCGACGGCTTCACCCTCGCCCGGTCGCTGCGGTCCCTGCCGCACGCGCCGCGGCTCGTCTTCCTCACCGGCCGCGCCGACGAGGCCGCGCTGTTCCAGCTGAGCCGGGACCCCGCGGCGGGCTTCCTCTGGAAGTCCTCCGCGGTCGCCGACCACCTGCGGCCGGCGGTGCTGGCCGCGCTCGCGGGCCGCGCGTACCAGCCGCCGGAGGTGCGCGAGCGCCTCGCGGCGATGCGCCGCGACCCCGTCGCCTTCCACAAGCTCTTCGGCGAATCGGACCTCGCCCTGCTGCCGCTCTTCGGGCGCGGACTCTCCGACGATGAAATCGCCGCCGCGACCGGCCGCGCCCCGCTCACGATCAAGTGGCGCCGCCACCAGATCATGCGGAAGCTCGATCTGCACAAGGCGTCCGACCTGATGCGGTGGGCGCGCGCCAAGGGCTTTGTCGACGAGGCCGGCGGCGCCGCCTCCTGCGAACCCGCCGCGTGAGCGCGTCAAGCGTTCATCCCCCTCCTTTTGGAGGGGTTTCTCCGTTTCCCTTCCGGCGCGGTTCCCGGCCAGGCTGGGGCTGCGATGCACGACCGTTCGACCGGACTCCTTCCCGCCGCGCTCGCGGCCGACTCGGTCGAGGCGCTGCACGCCGAGCTCGGGCCGGCGCGCCCCTGGACTTACCTCACGATCCTGGCGCTCGCCGCCGGCGCGGTCACCGCGCTTCCGCTGGTCCGGGTCGATGTCACGCTCCGCGCCCCGGCCCAGGTCCGCGCCGCGGCCGAGCGCGCCGAGCTCCGCTCGGCGGTGTCCGGCCGCATCGCGCGGCTCCACGTGTCCGACAACGCGCGAGTGGCCGCCGGGCAGCCGGTGCTCGAGCTCGACTGCGGCGCGGTCGATGCGCGGCTGAACCGGAATCGCGCGCGCCAGGTCCGCGCGCGGGCGCTGCTCCAGGACCTTTCCCATCTTTCCACGGCGGCCGGCGGGGTTGCTGTTCTTCATCACCATCATACGCCGCCGGCCGCCGTGGACCCGCTTCCGCGCGGAGATTTCCTCCCGCATGCTGAAATCGCAGGGCGCGGGACCGGCGGGACCTTCGCTCGCGAGCCGCAGTCACCCGCGCCGGACGTCGTGGAGACGTGGGATTCGGGCCTCAGCATTTCCAGTTCAGTCAATTCCCCGGCAGCCGAAACGGGTGCTGTTGCAGCAGAGGCAAGTGATCGAGCGGCTGCCGGGGCCCCTTTTTCCCGCCCGGATCCGGGCCCGGCGGACGGAGAATCCGCCGAGCGGCCCGGGCCCATCGAGGCGTCCGGCCGAACGGCGGACGACCCCCCGCCTCTCCGTCCGACGCCCACCGCCGCAGTCGCCGAGCTCCCTGCTTCGGAAGCGGAGATCCTGGCGGGCGCGCCCGCATGGCTGCGCGCCGCTCCCGGTCTCGTCACGGCGGAGCTGCGGGCCGAATTCGCGGAATACCTCGCCCGCCGGTCGGCGCAGGCGATCGCCGAATCGCGGGCGCGCGCGGAACTCGGGCGCGTCAGCGTCCTCACCGCCAAAGGCATCGCGACGGCCCGCGAGCTTGACGAGGCCCGGTACGCGCTCGCGCGCACGCAGGCCGAGTCCGACATTTTGAGGCAGCAATCGCTCGCCCGCTGGCAAACCCGGCGGCGCGACGAGGAACTCGCCCTCATCGCGCTCGTCTCCGAGGAGGCCCACCTCGGGGACGAGCGCACTTCCTTCACCGTCCGCGCGCCCGTCGCCGGAACCCTGCTCGGACTCGCGGGGCTGGCGGAGGGCGCCTGGGTCACCGCCGGGCAGCCGATCGGAGCGGTTTCGCCGGACGACGCGCTGGTCATCGAGGCGGCGGTGCCCCCGCAGCGGATCGGCTTTGTCCGAGAAGGCCAACCCGTCCGGATCGCCGTCGAGACTTATGCCCCCACCGAGTGGGGCACGCTCGAAGGCCGCGTCGCCGCCGTCTCCGCCGATCTCCATACCGCTCCAGGCGGCGGCGCGCACTACAAGGTGCTCATCGTCCCCGGCGCGGCCGCGCTCACCCGGGCCGACGGCGCGACCGCTCCACTGCGCAAGGGGATGGCCACCCAGGCCCGGTTCATCGTCGCCCGCCGATCGCTCCTGCAGGTCCTCCACGACAAATCGAGCCGCTGGCTCGATCCGCGCCGCGGTCCCTGAGCCGGCGGCGTCCGGCCGGACCGAAGGCCCTCCGCCCTCCCCGATGGCGCCGCGCGCGGAAGCCCGGAGCGTCTCGCGCGGGGCCGCCGCCGCCCGGTCTCCCTCATTTTTCCACCTCCCGCCATGAAAACCCTGCCCCATTCCGACCTGCTCGAGATCCGCGGCGGTTCGCTGACGCCGACCGCCTTGCTCTTCATCCCGAACCTGCCCGCCGATCCGTTCCTCGCCCTGCTGGTCGCGTCGTGGCCTGACCGCACGCCGACGATCGGCGATCTGCACGAGTCGGCCGGCAATTGATCCGCCTCCGCCGGAGAAGCCGCCGGCCGAGGTCCAACGTCCCGGCCCGGCTCCAACGCCGGGCGCACGCCCCGGGCCTTGCATCGCGGCCTTCGGCATTCTCCCCATCCCTTCCGGCAATCCCGCCGGTCTTAAAATAACGAACATGAAAACCCAAATGTCAGAACTCACGCCCACCCAGCTGCAGCAAATCTCCGGCGGCGGCGAATGGTGGGGCGTCGGCACGGTCTGGTCCATCGGCGGCGGCACCCTCGGCCTCGTGGCCGGGATCGCCGGCTCCCTGGCGGTCGCGCCCGCCATCGTCGGCTTCGCCGTCATCGCCGGCGCCGTCTTCGTCGCCTCCGGCTCGATGGTCCTCATGCTCGACCGCCAGATGGACGCGCAAGCCCCCTCCGGCGCGGCGGGCAGCTGACGCCTTGGGCGGGCGGTCGTCGCGGCCGCCCGCCTCGACGCATGACGCCACAGGATCCCGATCTCCTCCCTCAACGGGAGCTCTTCCGCCGCCCCCGGTATTGGGCGCTGATGGCGCTGCCGCTGCTGGCGGTCGCGTTCCTGCACCTGGCCCTGCATCGCTTGGGCATTCCCGCGGTGCCTCTTGTGCCGCTGGTCGCAACGATCGCCTGTTATTTCTACGGCTACCACATGACGCGATGGCTCCGGCGCCGTTGGGGCCGCCAGCGGCGCCCGCCGCGGAACCCCGACCGGTGAAGCCTGGCGGCTGACGGCCGGCCCGCCGCGGAGACCAGGTCGTCCGTGCGGGACCTGCCCGTTCGCGGCAAGCCGTCGCCGCGAGAATGCGGTCGGTCCAGCCACCTCCGCCGCGCGATCCTCCGCGCAGCCGCCATCCCATGGGCGCCCATCAAGGGAACGCCGGTCCCGGGTCTGCCGCCCGCCGGCGCTCAACGTTCGGGCCGGCCGTGGGCGCCTTTCGGGGTCCACGCGAGGAGATGCCTCGCGACGTTGCCGACGTGACGTCCGGTTCTCGCCAGCCACGCCTGACGCCAACCTCGTCCGGCCGGCATGCCTTTCGTCCGCCGCGCGGAACCCTGCGCTCGTTCGCTCCACCCATGTCTGCACCGAAAGCCCGCGCCTGCAGGTCCGGAAACCCGGCAGGCGATTTTTCCAAAGGCGTCCTCTCGCGGGGGCGTTCCGTGCGGAAGCGCCGGCGACGGATCGCGCCGCGCCCGGCCGGGTGCGTTGCTGCTCGCCCGCCAGCGGCCGGTCCTCTCCTGCGGGGTGCTCTGGACGGGCTTTCGATGTCCGGATCCCGATTCTCCCGTCGTCCGGCACGGGCCCCAGGTTTCAAGCGCCGAGGTTCCGGCCGCCCGCCTCGTCGCGCCTCATGAAGCAGCGCGACCAGTCGGATTGCGGTGCAGCCTGCCTCGCGTGGATCGCCGCCCACCACGGCCTCCGCTTGCCGCTCGCCCGCATCCGCCAGCAGGCGGGCACGGGGCGCCAGGGCACGACCGCGGCCGGCCTGGTCGAGGCGGCGCACGCGCTCGGGTTCACCGCCAAGGGCGTGAAGGGGCCGCCCGACGCCATCGCCGGCGTGCCGCTGCCCGCGATCGCACACTGCCTCATCGACGGACGGATGCTCCACTATGTTGTCCTGGTGGGCTGGGAGCGCGGCGGCGCCCGCGTGATGGACCCGGTGGTGGGGCGCGTCGAGCGCTGGACGCGCGCGCGCTTCGTCGCGGCATGGACCGGCATCCTGGTGCTGCTGGCGCCGGGAGACGGATTTCGGGCGGGCGACCACACGCAGCCGGCCTGGCGCCGCCTCTGGCAGCTGCTCCGCCCGCACGGCTCCGTCCTGGCGCAGGCCTTCGCGGGCGCCGTCGTCACCACGATTCTGGGCCTCGGCACCGCGGCCTACGTCCAGCAGATCGTCGACCGGGTCATTCCCGACTCCAACCGGCCGCTGCTGAACCTGCTTTCGGTCGCGATGCTCGTGCTGCTCGTCGGCCGGCTCGTGCTCGGCGTCGGGCAATCCCTCCTCTCGCTGCGCACCGCCCAGCGGATCGACGCGGCGCTCATCCTCGCCTATTACCGCCACCTGCTGCGGCTGCCGCAGCCGTTCTTCGACACGATGCGCGTGGGCGAGATCACGTCGCGGGTGGCGGACGCGGTGAAGATCCGGCACTTCCTCAACCACACGCTCCTCGGGCTCGTCCTCAATCCCCTCATCCTCATCTTTTCGCTCGCCGCGATGTTCGCGTGGTCGTGGCCGCTCGCGCTGCTTTCCCTCGCGCTCGTGCCGCTGCACGCCGCGCTGTATGCGGCGGTCAACCGCCTGAACCGCACCCATCAACGCCGGCTGATGGAGCGCGCCGCCGACCTCGACGACCAGCTCGTGGCCTCGCTCTCGTCCCAGCGGCTGCTCCGCGCGTTCCGGCTCGAGCCCGACGCGGAGCTCCGCACCGAAGCGCGGCTGGTGCGGCTGCTGCGGACCGCCCGCCACGCCGCGCTCGCCGGGCTCGCCACCGGCACGGCCGGCACGCTCCTCACCGGCGCCTACACCGTCGCGCTGCTCTGGATCGGCGGCGGGCTGGTGCTCGACGCGCGGCTCACGCCCGGTGAGCTCATGTCCTGTCATGCCCTCGCGGGCTATCTCACGGGGCCGATCCAGACCCTCCTCGGGCTGAATTCGTCCGTGCAGGAGGCGCTGGTCGCGACCGACCGCCTGTTCGAAATCCTCGACCTCGAGCTCGAGCCCGATCAGGGGCTCGTCGACTTCACGCCGGCGCACGCGGCCGACATTCGCTTCGAGCGCGTCTCTTTCCAGCCGCCCGGGCGCGCCTCCGTCCTCACCGACCTCAGCCTGACGCTGCCGGCCGGGCGGCTGAGCGTGATCGCCGGGGATTCCGGGGCGGGCAAGACGACGTTGCTCGCGCTGCTCCAGCGCCTCTATGCGCCCACCGCCGGCCGCATCCTCCTCGGCCCCCACGACCTCGCCTACTACCGGCTCGGCTCGTTGCGCCGGCATCTTGCGGTCGTGCCGCAAAACGCCGGGCTGCTTCCGGGCACGGTCCTGGAGAACCTCGTGCCGGGCGACTACACCCCCGACCTGGAGCGGTTGCTCACGCTGTGCCGCGAGGCCGGAATCCTGCCGCTCATCGAATCGCTGCCGCAGGGGTTCTTCACTCCCCTGCCCGAGCAAGGCGCGCTGCTGTCGGGCGGCCAGCGTCAGCGCCTCGCCCTGGTCCGGGCGCTCTATCGCGACGCGCCGATCGTGCTCCTCGACGAGCCGACTTCGGCGCTCGACGCCCGGGCCGAGGCGGAGACGGTCGCGCTGCTGCTCCGCGAGCGCGACCGCGGCCGGACCGTCGTGGTTGCATCACACAGCCCGGCGTTCCTCGCCGCCGCCGACCGGATCGTCACGCTGGGCCGAGCCGCGCCTCAATGAGCCGCCGCCCCCGTCGGTCCGCGCGGCTGCTCGCCGGCCGCTCAAGCGCGTCCGCCCAACTCCGCCGCCTGCCTTCCTCCGGACGGCTGTCCGCGGTCCGACGTCGGCGGCTTTGCACAGGAGGCAACGGAGATAACGGAGGACAGCGGAAAGTCGGGCGTCGGAGCAATTCAACATAAGGGAACGAAGAACCTGGTTGGTCGCTCGATCCCTGCTTCGTTCCCTTCGTTGCCTTATGTGAGAAAAAAGGCCGATCAGCCGGCGGCCGGAACTCCCCTTTCTCCGTCCCCTCCTGTGAAAAATTCAGCGGTCTGTCCGCCGGCGGACACCGGCGGTTTTGCACAGGAGCAACGGAGATAACGGAGGAGAGCGGAAAGTCGGCGATCAGGGAGGTGCGACCTAACGAAACGAAGGGAACGAAGGCCGTGGTCGCCCACTGCCCCGCTCTTCGTTTCCTTCGTTGCCTTATGTGAATCATCTGGTCGGGCGGCCGACATCCGCTCCGTTTCCTCCGTGTACTCTTGTGAGAAAAACAGCGGCGCGCGACGGCCCGGGGACCGATTCACCGTCGGTCTTCGCCCGCCCGCCCCGCGTATCCGGGGCGGCTGCGGTACTCCGGTCGCGCGGGCGAATTCGCCGGCGGACGCCCGACCGCCGGGAGACGCGGCGCCGGGTCGCCCGCGGTTGCGCTGCCCTCGCCCTCGCGCCGGCGCCCACCGAAGTTTCCGGCGTCGCGGATCATGGTGCCGAGCTTCCGGCCGATCCCATCGCAGCTCGCCTCCAGCTCGCGGTGGCGCGTCTCCCGCAGATAGCCGCATGCCCCGGCGCGGCCCAGCCAATGCCGCGTGGCCTGGAGTTCGCCATCGGCATCGGCCAGCGCCGCCACAAACCGCGCGGGGTCGCGCCGCTTCGCCCAGGCGTCGGCGATTGCGCCGCCAATCGCGCGGGCCGCGCGCCGCACGGGCGCGGTGAGGGCCGGCATTTCCTCCGGCGGAAACCCCTGCGACAGCTCGAAGACGGCGAAGTCGAGATCGCAGGCCTCCTGGTAGACCCGAAGGTCCTGATGACTGTTGATGCGTTCGCTCATGGTCCCGAAAGCAAAGGGCCGGCCCTGCGACGGCTCAATCGACCG
>DASPMS010000104.1:0-33037 GCA_035626915.1 Opitutaceae bacterium | reverse complement strand
GGTTCGCAGTTTTGGCCACGGCGTCGAGGAGCTCGCTGGCGAAGCCCGTCCACCGGCCGTCCTCGGTGCGGTACCCGTACGGGAACCCCGTGGGCGAGGCGCCGACCAGAAGCGGCCGCCGTTCCGCGATGGGACGCCCGAGGCTGCTCGGATAGCGTTCCGGCTCCGTGGCGGCACGACACGCGAGCGCGAGTATCACGAGGCCCATCAGGAGGCGGGCCACCTTGAACAGGCTCATGCGGGGGGTAGCCTCCAGCACATGGCCGGTCGCCGACTTCTCAAGCGTAAGTTTATCGGACGTTGCGATTAACGACGTCCGGAGTCGGCGTCACTTTTACGGGACACGGCGCCCGGCCCGGCGGTCCTACCGCGGCGGGAACTCGAACTCGGCCTTGTCCTGTTTCTGCGAGAGCACGAGGTACGCGGAGAACTTGTTGCCGCGCTTCGAGACGAAATTCTCGATGAGATTCGTCTTCCCGTCGGTCAGCAGCCGCTCCACCTCGGCCACCGGGATCTCGACCTCGCAGAGTTTCTTCGCGAGCTTGAACACCTGGCGGTTGTCCTGGTCCGGCTTCCGCACGTAGTAGGCGTCGCCGAGCTCCACCAGCTGGCCGCCGGCGTGGACCTTGCTCTCACCGAGCACCTTCGCCTTCGAGAGGTCCGCCTTCGCGCGGGCCTTCCGCTCGATCGGCTTGCCGTCCTTGTCGAGCTTCGGCGCGCGCGGCGGGAATTCCCACGAGAACCGCTCGCCCTCCTTCTTGAGGAACGCGTCGAACGGCCGGCCTTTCTTCGAGATGAAGCCCTGGATGAGGCCGGTCTTCCCCTTGCCGACGAGGTCGATGACCATCTCCTGCGTGATCGGCTTCTGGCACATGATGCGCCCCATCCGGAAGGTTTGCTTCCAGCCGCCGGGCGCGGCGGCGTCGGGCTCGCGCACCACGTAGCTGCTGCCGTTCTCGCAAAGCTGCGCGCCCGTCGCCGGGTCGGTCCAGAACGGCGTGAGCGAGCCCAGCTCGGCCTTGTCGCCGAAGTCGAACTCGGTCTTCCACTTCACGACCGGGCCCTCCTTCGACTCCTCCTCGACCCGCGCCAGCTTGAGCAGCGCGGAGAACCGGTTGCGGGTCTTGGCCGAGATGAAGCCGTCGAGCGGGCCGACCTTGCCGGTCGTGACCAGCTCCCGGATCTCCGGTTCCTCCATCCGGCGCCCGCCGATGATCTTGTAGACCATGAACGCGCCGTCCTGGGACTTGTAGCCGCGCAGCGTCTCGCGCAGGGGCTTGCCGTCGGTGGGCGAGGGGATGTCCGTGACGCGCGCGACGGAGTCGTCCTCCTCGAAGCCCTTCACCCGCTCGACCATGCCGCGCGTCTCCTTGACGATCTCGGCCATGAACTTCTCGCGGGAAAACCGGCCGTGCTCCATCTCGCGCAGATGCCATTCCCACTCGCCGGTCATGGACGGGCTGGTGATGTCGTCGGCCTTGACCGCGGCGAGGAACTGCAGGACCTGCTCGGCCTTGGCCGTGGGGACCAGCTCGCGCTGGTTGCGGTCGATGTACTTCTGGTAGATGAGGCCGTCGATCGTGTCGGCGCGCGTGGCGGGCGTGCCGAGCCCGCGTTCCTTCATGGCCTCCGCCAGCTCCTCGTCCTCCACCAGCCGGCCGGCGGTCTCCATCGCGGACAACAGCGTCGCCTCCGTGTAGCGGGGCGGCGGCCGCGTGGCTTCCTCGTGGAGCTGGGCGGCGAGCGTCTTGGCCCGGCCCGCGTCGGCGGCGGTGAGCGCCGGAAGGGCCTTCGCGTCGGGGGCGTCCTCGTCGACCGAGCTCTTGCCGTAGACCTCGAGCCAGCCGGGCGCGGTGAGGACCTTGCCCTCGGTGCGGAAGGCGTGGCCCGCGACCGTGCTCGTGCGGGTGGTGACGTCGAATTCCGCGACGGGATAGAACGCCGCGACGAAGCGCCGCGCGATCATGTCGAAGACCTTGGCCTCGGCGTCGTCCAGGTTCCGCGCCTCGTGGGTGGTCGGGATGATGGCGAAGTGGTCGCTGACCTGCGCGTTGTTGAAGATGCGCTTGTTGAACTGCACCCAGCCGCGGTCGAGGGCCTTCTGCGCGAGCGGTTGGAGCGGCCCGCCCAGGTTCGCCAGCGTCTGGCGCACGACGGGCAGATAGTCCTCCGGCAGAGCCCGCGAGTCCGTGCGCGGGTAGGTGATCATCTTGTGCTTCTCGTACAGGGCCTGCGCGAGCTGCAGCGTGCGCTTGGCCGAGAACCCGAATCGCCCGTTGGCCTCGCGCTGGAGCGTGGTGAGGTCGTAGAGCCGGGGCGCGATCTGCGTGCTGGCCTTCCGCTCCTCCGCGACGGCCGCCAGCGGCTGGCCGGCGCACGCGGCCACGACGGCCTCGGCCGCCTGCCGGTCCCAGAGGCGGTCGACGCGGTCATGCTCGTCCGCGCCCTTCCGGAAGTCCGGCCGCTGGTACGCGCCCTCGTACTCGCCGGCCGCGAGGCCGAACCGCGCGGTCACGCGCCAGTAGCCGCGCGGCTTGAAGTTCCGGATCTCGAGCTCGCGCTGGTAGACGATGGCGAGGGTGGGGGTCTGGACGCGGCCGACGGACGCCACGTTGCCGGCGCGGGAGCCGAACATGCGCTTGGTGACCGCGCGGGTGCCGTTGATGCCGATGAGCCAGTCGGACTCGCTGCGGCAGCGGGCGGCGTCGGCCAGGCCCCGGAGCTCGGCGCCGTCGCGGAGCCGGTTGAAGCCTTCCCGGATCGCCTCGGGGGTCATCGACTGCAGCCACAGCCGCTTCACCGGGTGCTTGTTCTTCGCGAGCTGGCAGAGGTACGTGAAGATCAGCTCGCCCTCGCGGCCGGCGTCGCAGGCGTTGACCACCTGGTCGACGTCCTTGCGGGCGAGCAGCTTCTTCAGGTAGTTGAAGCGGTCCTTGGAATCCTGGCTCGGCTTCAGCTCGAACTGCTCGGGAATGATCGGAAGCGTCTCGAGCCGCCAGAAGCCGTATTTCTTCTTGTCGATGTCCTCCGGCATCTGGAGTTCGACCACGTGGCCCACCGCCGACGAGATGACGTACTCGTCGTTCTCGTAGTGCTCGCCTTTCTTGGGGACCTTGCCGAGGGCGCGCGCGATGTCCGCGGCGACCGATGGCTTCTCGGCAATGACGAGGGACTTCATGGGCTTGCGAGCCGGTAACGCCGGGGCGCGAGATTTCAAGACATAGTTTCAGTGCGGGCCGCCGGCGCCGCCCGCGTCGGCCGGCCTTCGCGGACGCGGGAACAAGCGGTCGGACCGCCGGGGCGGGCGGGAAACCGGCGCCCGCGGAGGCGCGCGTGGACGGCGCGCGCCACCGGCCGATCAAGCGGCCGTGCGCATCGATCAAGCGGCCGGCGCCAGAGAAGGCGCGCCGGGACGGCGCGCGCCACCGGTCGGTCAACCGCCGGGCGGCCGACGCGGATCAGGAGCCGAGCTCCGCCAGCGAGGCGTCGAGCGCGCCGAGCAGGGCCGCGATCGTCTCGTCGGTCTCGTCGCCCATGTTCGAGATCCGGAAGGTCTTGCCCTTGAGCTTGCCGTACCCGCCGTCGATCACGAGGCGGTGCTTGGACTTGAGCAGCTTGTTCAGGGCGGCGAGATCCGTGTTCCGCGTGTTCGCGAAGCAATTGAGCGTGACCGAGCCGGAGCCGGCCTGAGGAAAGAGCGCGTAGCCCTTGGCCTCGCCCCAGGCGCGCACCCGCGCGTTGAGGCGTGCGTGGCGGGCGTGCCGGTTGGCGACGCCCTCGGCGGCGATGTCCTCGAGCTTGGACTTCAGCGCGTAGATCAGCGGGATGACGGGCGTGCTCGGCGTCATGCCGGCCTCGTGGTTCTTCTGGAATTCGAGCAGGTCGAAGTAGTAGCCGCGGTCGGGCAGGCCGGACGCCCGGTCGAGGGCGCGCTTCGACGCGGAGATGAACGAGAGGCCCGGCGGCAGGGCGAGCGCCTTCTGCGAGCCGGTGATGAACACGTCGATCCCGAGCGCGTCCTTCGGGATCGGCAGGGCGCTGAACGAGCTGACGGTGTCGACGATGCTGATGACGTCGGGGAATTCCCGCACCACCGCCATGACGGCCGCGAGGTCGGTCATGCACCCGCACGAGGTCTCGTTGTGGATGAGCGTGATCGCGTCGTACGCGCCCGTGGCGAGTTCCCGACGGACCGCCGCCGGGTCGACCGGCTGCCCCCACTCGAACTTCAGCGGCGCGCTCGCCTTGCCGCAACGCAGCGCGACGTCGTGCCATTTGTCGGAGAAGGCGCCGTTGCAGCAGGCAAGGAGCTTCTTTTTGACCAGGTTCCGGATCGCCCCCTCCATCGCGCCGAAGGCGCTGCTGGTCGACAGGTACACGGGATCCTGCGTGGCGGCGAGGGACTGCAGCCCCGGCTGGATCGACTGGTACAGCGCCACGAAGTCGGTGCTGCGGTGGCCGATCATGGGCTGGGCCATGGCGCGCAGCGTCTTCTCCGAGACGGCGATGGGGCCGGGGATGAACAGTTTGTAGGACATGAGGATGGAAGCCGGGCTTGCGTGGCGCGGAGGCCGCAAATACCGAATCTCCGTCCGCTGCTCCGCGGGTCAAAGCCTTTTAATGTCATGCCCAACCGCTGGATTCGCCGAAAGCTCAACGAATTCGAGCAGTTCGCCATCGACATCGTGATGGGCCGCAGCGAGGGGACCGCGGCCGCGGTCTTCGGCGCGTTCCTGCAGGTCTGCTCCTGGCTTTTCAGCGGGATCGTGCAGCTCCGCCTCTGGCTGTATCGCAACCGGGTCATCTTCCGCGACCAGCCGCTGGGCTGCCTCGTGGTGGTGGTCGGCAACCTCACGGTCGGCGGCACGGGCAAGACGCCGGTGGTCGAGAAGTTCGCCCGCGCGCTGCGCGACCGCGGCCGCAAGGTCGCGATCCTCAGCCGCGGCTACAAGAGCAAGACCGCGCCGTTCTGGAAGCGCTGGTGGTACGCGTTCACCCACACCGAGGAGCCGCCCCCCCGCGTGGTGAGCGACGGCGAGCGCGTGCTCCTCGACTCGGAGGTCGCGGGCGACGAGCCCTACATGCTCGCGCGCAACCTGCCGGGCGTGGTCGTCCTGGTGGACAAGAACCGCGTGAAGTCCGGCGCGTATGCGATCAAGAAGTTCGGCTGCGACACGCTGGTGCTGGATGATGGTTTCCAGTACCTGCCGCTCAAGGGCCGGCTGAACCTCCTGCTCATCGACAAGACCAACCCGTTCGGGAACGGGTTTCTCCTGCCGCGCGGGATCCTGCGCGAGCCGGCCAAGCACCTGCGGCGCGCCTCGTATGTCTTCCTCACCAAGTCGCGCGGGGTGCGCGACGAGGAGCTCGAGGCCGTGATCAAGCGCTTCAATCCCACGGCCGAGATCATCGAGTGCGCGCACAAGCCGCAGTACCTCCAGATGATCGGGGACGGCACGCGCCGCCCGCTCGCCGAGCTCAAGGGCCGGCGCATCGCGGCCTTCAGCGGCATCGCGGCGCCCGAGAGCTTCGAGGCCTTCCTGCGCGAGACGGGCGCGGTGCTCGTGCACACGCAGCGCTTCCTCGACCACCACCGGTTCTCCCCGGACGACCTGGCCGAGGTTTTCGCCGACGCCCAGGAGGCCGGCGCCGACCTCGTCGTGACCACCGAGAAGGACGCGGTGCGCATCCCCGCCGGCACGCCCCTCCCGCTGCCGTGCTGCTACCTCCGGCTGGAGATCGAGATCCTCCGCGGGGCGGACGACTTCGCCGACGCCGTGGCGAAGATCTGCTTCCCGCGCGGCCGCCCGGCGAACGAGCAGCCTGAGGCGGGGCTCGCCGCGGCGGGTTAGGAGACCGCGAGCCGACCCCCGGAGCGATCCGCGGGATCGCGCGCGAGAGAGGCCAAAACTGTGTCGCATATGCGACACAGTTTTGGCGGCGCGGCCGGCGGCAGCCCTCCCGCCCGCCGTGCCGGCCGGCCAGCCGCCCGAGCGCGGGCCCGACGTCGCCGTGGCCCGGGCGCTGCCAAAAGTCTGTCGCATATGCGACAGACTTTTGGCCGGGTGAGGCGGTGCCTTTGGGATTGAAGGGGCGGCACGGCGTCGGCTTGGCTCGCCCGATGACCGATCCCCGACTGCCGCAGCTCGCCGAGGTGCTGACCGGCTTCTCCACCAACCTGAAGAAGGGCGAGCGCGTCCTGCTCGACGCCTTCGACATCCCCGACGAGTTCGTCATCGCGCTGGTGCGCGCCGCCCGGGCCCGCGGCGCGCTCCCGTATGTGAACATCCAGCGCTCGCGGGTGACCCGCGAGATGCTGCGCGGCGCCGTGGCCGAGCAGTACGAGCTCACGGCCGACATCGAGCTCCGGCGCATGCAGGGCATGGCGGCGTACATCGCGGTGCGGGGCTCGGACAACATCTTCGAGACCTCCGACGTCCCGGCGGAACGCGTGCAGCTCGTCTCGCGCATCCTCAAGCCCGTGCTCGACCACCGCGTGAACAAGACGAAGTGGGTCGTGCTCCGCTGGCCGTCGCCCGCCATGGCCCAGCAGGCCAACATGAGCACCGAGGCGTTCGAGGACTTTTTCTTCCGCGTCTGCACCTTCGACTACTCGCGCTATGGCCCGGGCATGAAGGCGCTCAAGGACCTGATGGACCGCACCGACCGCGTGGAGATCAAGGGCCCGGGCACCGACCTGCGCTTCTCGATCAAGGGCATCGGGGCCGAGGCCTGCGGCGGCCAGCACAACATCCCGGACGGCGAGGTCTTCTCCTGCCCGGTGAAGGACAGCGTGGAGGGCACGATCTCGTACAACGCCCCGACCGTCTACCTCGGCACGGCGTTCGACGGCATCCGCCTGGTCTTCCAGCGCGGCCGCATCGTGGAGGCCACGGCCAACAACACGAAGCGCCTGAACGAGATCCTCGATACCGACGCCGGCTCCCGCTTTATCGGCGAATTCGCGATCGGCTTCAATCCGCACATCAAGGACCCGATGCGCGACATCCTCTTCGACGAGAAGATCGCCGGCTCGTTCCACTTCACCCCCGGCCAGGCCTACGAGCGCTGCGGCAACGGCAACAAATCGGCCGTGCACTGGGACATGGTCTCGATCCAGCGCCCCGAGTGGGGCGGCGGCGAGATCTGGTTCGACGGAAAGCTCGTCCGGAAGGACGGCCTCTTCGTGCCCAAGGCGCTCCAGCGCCTGAATCCGGACCAGCTGCTGAAGGTGAAATGAGGACGGGCCGCGCGTGAAACGCGAAACCGGCCATCCCGGCCACGCCGACCTGCGGGCGTTTGCCCGCACGCTGCCGAAGACCGAGACGCACCTGCATTTCGAGGGCGCGCTGCCCTTCGAGCTGCTCCAGCAGGTCCGGCCGGAGCTCACCGAGCCGCCCGCCTCATGGGCGCGCGACTTCAAGTACCGCGACTTCGCGCAGTTCGACCGGGAGCTGATCGACTGGGCCTTCTCCTGGTTCACCTCGCCCGAGCGCTACCACCAGGCCGGGAAGGTGATCTTCGCGCGCCACCTCGAGCACAACGTCCGCTACGTCGAGACGAGTTTCGCCTCGGGCGTGATCGAGTTCGGCGGGCTCGACGGCGCCGAGGTGCTGGCCGCGATCCGCGCGGCGGTGCCGGCCGGGCTGGAGGTGCGGGTCTTCCTCGGCATCCACCACAACGGCGCGGGGCCGGCGATGAGGCCGCATCTCGAGAAGGCCCTCGGCTGGCGCGACCTCGCCGGCATCGACCTCCACGGGCCGGAATACCTCGAGCTCGAGCCCTGGACGTCCGAGTACTGGGCGGCGGCGCGCCGGGCGGGCAAGTGCACCAAGGCGCACGCCGGGGAGTTCCTGGGCGCGGACTTCGTCCGGCGCGTCCTCGACGAGCTGAATCCCGGCCGGATCGAGCACGGCGTGCGCGCGGTCGAGGACCCCGCCGTGGTCGCGGAGATCGTCCGCCGCGGCGTGGCGCTCGACCTCTGCCCGATCAGCAACCACCGGCTGATGCCGGGCGTCACGCTGGCGCGGCATCCCATCCGGGAACTGCTGGGCGCCGGCGTGAAGGTGACGGTGAGCACCGATGACCCGCTCATGTTCGGCAATACGCTGACGGACGAGTACGTCGCGCTGGCCGGGGAGCGCGGGTTCTCGCGCGCCGAACTCGTGCAAGTCGCGCGCAACGGGTTCGAGGTGGCGCTGGTGGACGACGCCACGCGCCGCCGCTGGCTCGCCGAGCTCCCGGCCTAGCCGCCGGATGCCTGCTTGCCGGACCTCGGCCCGGCGACCACGCTCCGGGCCGCCTTGCAGCCCGTCTCCTACACGATTCCCGCCGGCACCCGCCGCGCGCGCGCGGACAAGATCCTGGCGCGCGCGTTTCCCGACTGCAGCCGCGCGGCGTTCCAGCGCGCGTTCGAGGCCAGGCTCGTGACGGCGGACGGAAAGCCGATCACGCAGAGCGATCACGTCGGCGCCGGGCAGACGCTCCTCTTCGCGATGCCGGAGGCGCGCCCCGCGCAGCTCAAGCCGGTGCAGATCCCGCTGGAGGTGCTGGTCGAGGATGCGCACCTCATCGCGATCAACAAGCCGGCCGGCATGGTCGTGCATCCCGGCGCCGGCACGGGCGAGGACACGCTCGTGCACGCCCTGCTGGCGCATTGCGCGGGCAGCCTGAGCGGCGTCGGCGGCGTGGAGCGTCCCGGCATCGTCCACCGGCTGGACAAGGAGACGACCGGGGTCCTGGTCGTCGCCAAGACCGATCCCGCGCACCGCGCGCTCGCCGACCAGTTCGCCACACGCGCGCTGCAGAAGGAGTACCTCGCGCTCGCGAGCGGCGTGCCGAAGGAAAAATCCGGGTCGATCAACCGCGCGATCAGCCGGCATCCGGTCCACCGCCACCGGATGACCGTCGGCGAGGGCGGCCGGCCGTCGCGGACGGACTGGACGCTCGTGGAGGGTTTCGCCGGGAAGGCTGCGCTGATCCGCTGCCGGATCCACACCGGCCGCACGCACCAGATTCGCGTGCACCTCAAGTCCATCGGCCATCCGATCCTCGGCGACGCGACCTACGGCTGGAGGCCGGTCGACGGAGTGCCGAAGCCGCCCCGGGTGATGCTGCACGCCGAGCATCTGGTCTTCGCGCATCCGGTGACGGGAAAGACGATGGACTTGCGGGCGCCGCTGCCGCCGGATTTCCGGGGCCTGCTGCAGTCCCTCCGCGACGGGTCCGCCGGCGGGTGAGCGGCGAGCGGGTCACGGCCCGCCCGAAGAGCGGATGTGCTCCAGCCGCTCGCGAAAGCGCGGATCCTCCGGACGCAGCCGGACCGCCGCGGCGTAGGCCGCGATGGCGCCGTCGCGATCCCCGCCCAGGAACAGGGCCGCGCCGAGATTGGCCCACGCCTCCGCATGGTCCGGCTGCAGTTGCGCCGCCCGCCGGAACTCCCCGGCGGCGGCCTCGAAGCGCTGGGCCCGGGCCAGCGCCTGGCCGTGCGCGAACCGCGCCGCGGGATCGTCGGGGCGAAGCCGCACCGCTTCGCCGAAGTGCGAGAGCGCATCCGACAGCCGTCCGCCCCGCAGGCACGCCAGGCCGAGGTTGAAATGGATCTCGGGGGCCGGTCCGGCGAGCTGCAGCGCGGCCTCGTACTGCTCGATCGCGTCGCCGATGCGGCCGGCGGCCAGGAGCGCCGCGGCGTAGTTGATGCGAACGTCCGCGGCGGCGGGCTCCTGCCGCACCGCGGCGGCGTATTCGCCGAGGGCCTCCTCGGTCCGTCCCGTCGCGGCCAGGGCGAAGGCGAGCTTGAAGCGCGCGGTCGGGTGTTCCGGCTGCAAGGCCAGCGCGGCGCGGTAGTGCGGCACCGCGTCGGCCGGACGGCCCGCCCGCTCGGCGAGCTCGGCCAGGTTCAGGAACGAGCGCGGATTGTCCGGCCGGTGGCGGGCGTTGACCGTCCAGATCGACTCGGCCGTGCGGTAGTCCGCGTTGCGCAGGATCGTGACCGACAGCAGGACCGCGGCCGCCGTCGCGGCGACGGCGGGCCCGAGCGCCCCGGGTCGCCGCAGCAGCCAGGCCGCGACGCCGGCCAGCGGGGCCGCGAGGGGGAGGTACATGCGGTGCTCGGCGATCGTCTGGGTGATGAGCGGGATGACGCTCGAGCTGGGAGAGAGGATCACGAAGAACCAAGCGCCGAGAAATCCCCAGGCCGGCCGGCGCCAGAGCGCCCAGATCGTGGCCCCGAGCAGCGCGAGCACGAGGCATCCCGCGCCCAGGACGTCCCGCGGGTCGCGAATCACGACGGAACCGTAATCGAGGACCAGCGGGTCGGGCCAGAGGGTGAGCTTCAGATAGAGGGCGAGCGCGTGGCTTTGGGTCAGCAGGTTCTCCCCGAGGCTGATGTCGCCCGTGAATCCGGCGGTGCCGCCGCGCATCGGATTGCCGGTCAGGAGGTGCAGGAGCAGCAGCCAGCCCAGCGCGAGCGCGGCGTGCAGTTCGCGGCGCGCGCGCCAGGCGGCCGCGAACGTTCCGGCGAAGAAGGTCCGGTCCAGCAGCAGCGCGAGCACGGGCGCGGTGACCATCACCTCCTTGCTGGCCATCCCCGCGAAGCAGGCGGCCGTCGCCGCCCACGCCCACGGGTTGCGTGCGGGCGCGGGCCGCTCCGTGGCGCGGACGAAGGCGTAAAGGGTCAGCAGGTAGCAGAGCCCGACGATTCCCTCGGTGCGCTGGACCACGCAGGTGACGGTCTCGGTCTGCAGCGGATGCACCGTCCAAAGCAGCGCCGTGCCCAGCGCGACCAGGCCGGCCCGGTCGGCGAGGCGCGGGCCCAGCACCGGGCCCTGGAGGATCCGCCGGACGAGCCCGAAGAGCGCGCAGGCCGCCAGGACATGGATAACGAGGTTGAACAGGTGGTAGCCCCGCGGATCCAGGCCCCCGGCCGCGTAGTTGACGGCCAGCGTGACGTTCACGAGAGGGCGGCCGGCGACGCCGGTGCCCTCTTCGGCCGGAGGCCTCAGGACGCGGCCGAGGTCGCGCAGGTCGCGGATGGACTCGTTTTGCTCGATCGACGGGATGTCGTCGAAGACGAACGGGGCCTCGAGGACGTTCGCGTAGGCCGCGATCCCGGCGATGGCCAGGATCGTCGCCGCGCGGGCCGTCGTGATTCCTGCGCGCGGCGTTCCGGCCATGTCAGACCATTTCCGCCGCCACGCCCCAGCGGAGGTTGTAGAACGAGTGGCGGAATTCCTCCAAACCGGCCGCCTCGGCCACGGCGAGGATCGTCGCCAGCGCGACGGGAAACACGTCCGCGCGCGGCGGCGGCAGACCCGGCACGCGCTTGCGCTGGTCGAGGGGCAGGGGGCCGAGCAGGCCGAGGAGTTCCTCGACCTGGGCGGTGGTGACGACGGCCGGCATCTGCTCGGCCTTCTTGCCGGATTTCGCGCCCAGGATCGCACGGATGGTCGTGACGGTCCCGCCGACGCCGACGCCGCCGGCGGCCGGAATGTCGAAGCGGAAGCCGCCCTGCGCGATTTCCTGCAGGACGTGGGCGCTCACGGCCGCGCGGGTCTCGGTTGTGAACGGCGCGCCGGGATCGGGCGCGAATTTCTCCATCAGCCGGACGCAGCCGAGCTGCAGGCTGGCCGCCTGCCGCACCTGCCGGTCGACGAACGAAAGGCACTCGAGGCTGCCGCCGCCGAGGTCGAACACGTAGAAGTCCTCGAGGTCCGCGAGCGCGCGGTCGGCGGTGAGCCCGCGGCCGATGGCGTTGGCCTCCTCCTTGCCGGAAAGGACGCGCACGTCGTGCTTCGTCGCCGCCTTCACCTTGCGGCAGAAATCGGCCCCGTTGGCGGCGTCCCGCACCGCGCTGGTCGCGACCAGCGCGACCTTCGCGGGCCGGTACTGCTCGATGTCCATCAGGAGCTCGCGGATCGCGCCGAGCCCGCGGGTCATGCCCTCCTCGCTGAGCTTCGGCTGGTCGGCGCTAATCCCCGTGCCGATGCGCGCGTCGAGCGTCTTGTTCACCAGTGCCCGGAGGTTGCCGAGCGGGTCGCGAGCGGCGACGAGGACCTTGATCGAGTTGCTGCCGATATCGATGACCGCGACGGGACGTGACATGCCGCCATCGCCACAGAATCACCATCCGGGGGCGAGGGAAAAACTCCATGTGCCGGGTCGGCCGCGCCCGGCGCCGCGACTCAGAGGACGAAATCCCTCGGCGCGATCAGGACGACGAACTCGCCCTTGAGGCTGGCCTTCGCGAGGCGGGCCTGGACGTCCGCGGCGAGGCCGATGAAGAAGGTCTCGTGGAGCTTCGTGACCTCCTTCGCCACGCAGACCACGCGGTCCGGGCCGAGGGTGGCGGCGATCTCGTCGACGAACTTGTCGACGCGGTGGCAGCTTTCGTAAAGGGCGAGCGTGAAGTCGAAGTCGCGGTACTTCTGGAGGAAGGCGAGCCGCGCGGCGGACTTGGGGGGGAGGAACCCCGCGAATAGGAAGCCGTTGGTCGGCAGCCCGGCGGCGGACAGCACCGCGACGAGGGCGCAGGCTCCGGGGACGGGGACGACCGGCAGGGCCCGGCGCCGGCAGGCGCGGACCAGCCGGAAACCGGGATCGCTCACCGCGGGCGTGCCGGCATCGGTGACCACCGCGACCGATTTTCCGAGCGCCACGAGTTCGGCGAGCCGGTCCGCCGCCTCGGTTTCGTTGTGGTCGTGGTAGGCCACGAGCTCCTTGTGCAGTCCGAGGCGGTGGAGGAGGTTGCCGGTCGTGCGGGTGTCCTCGCAGGCGATGAGATCGACCGCGGCGAGGATCGCGCGGGCCCGGTCCGTCAGGTCGGCGAGATTCCCGATCGGCGTCGCCACCACGTAGAGGTGCCCGGCCTGCGGCCTCAGCGACGCGTTCTCTCCCGCGGCCGGGCGGGCGGGTTCGGGGTCTGGCGCGGCGTCAGGCATGCGGGCTCGGACAAAAGAAGGAGCGCCAGGGAGCGGGTTTCAACCTTCCGCTCGCTGGCGCTCGGATCAAAGCCGTCGGGGCGCTTACGGGCCGCCCATGCCGGGGATGCGGCCCTCCCACTCGGCCGGCCGGCTCCACGGGATCGAGGAGTCGCGCGGCGGGGAGGTGCAGCCGGTCAGCGCGGCAACCACCGCGGCCGCGGCCAGGAGGGCGAGAAGAAGTTGGCGGAACTTGGTCATGTCTGAGGTGGGGTAATACGACTAATCGGGGGGGCTGCAACTGCCGTTTCGGCGAGGGACGCGGGATGGGACGCGCCGGCGCGGAAAGTGTTCCGATGGATGAATGTACCGGCCCCCGCGGGTTGCGGAGGACAGGTCCGGCCGGGCGTCGCTCGCTCAATATCGGCGCGGACGACACGGAGTCGTCCCTCCAGGCCTCGTTTCGCGCTCGGACGACCCGGCGGCCGCTCTTCATGGCGTCGGCCCGGACCCGAGGACGCGCCGACTCAGACCGAATACGTGGATTCGAACCAGGGCTTGCGGGGCTGCTTCTTGACGGCCCCGTTGGCGGCCAGGTGTTCGAGCACCTTGTAGACGTGCTCGGCCTTGTCCGGCTGATGCAGGAAGGCGGCGAGCGTTTCGGCCGTGAACTCGCGTCCGTTCGCCCCGCGGAGCGCCTCGAGGATGCGGGCGCGGAGGGCGATCACGACGCCGGCGGCCTTCTTGCCGGCTTCGACGCCCGGCTGGTGATAGGCGTTGATGCCGGTGAGCGTGGCGTAGAAGCCGACCGCGCGCTCGTACAGCGCGATGAGCATGCCGACGGTGCGCGGGGAGACCTCGTTCACGGTGATGGTGATGGAGTGCCGGTCCTTTTCGCTCAGCGCGTCGCGGGTGCCGAGCAGGAAGCCCTGCAGGTAGTCGCCGCTCGTGACGCCGCCGGGCTCGACCTCGATCGAGTCGCCGCCGCGGTCCTTGAGGACCTCGATGAAGGTGACGAAGAAGTTGTTCACGCCCTCGCGCAGCTGCTGGACGTACGCATGCTGGTCGGTCGAACCCTTGTTGCCATAGACCGCGATCCCCTGGTTCACGACGTTGCCCGCGAGGTCGAGTTCCTTGCCCAGCGACTCCATGACGAGCTGCTGGAGGTAGCGGGAGAAGAGCAGGAGACGGTCCTTGTAGGGCAGGACGACCATGTCCTTCGCGCCGCGGCCGTCCGTAGCCCAGTGCCACATGAGCGCGAGGAGCGCGGCCGGGTTGTCCTTGCCGGGCTTGCGGGTGACCTCGTCCATCGCCGCCGCGCCCGCGAGCATCTGGTCGATCTTGATCCCCTGCAGCGCGGCGGGCAGGAGCCCGACGGCGGAGAGCTCCGACGTGCGCCCGCCCACCCAGTCCCACATCGGGAAGCGCGCGAGCCAGCCTTCGGCGACGGCGACCTGGTCCAGCTTGGAGCCCTCGCCGGTGATCGCGACGAAATGCCGGGGATAGTCGAGACCCGCGGCCTTGAACGCGGCCGCCGCCTCGAGCATGCCGTTGCGGGTCTCGACCGTGCCGCCCGACTTGGAGATCACGAGCACGAGCGTCTGCTTCAGCTTCGGCCCCAGGCCGGCGAGGACGTAGTCCATGCCGTCGGGGTCGGTGTTGTCGAAGAAGTGCACGTTCATCTTGTCGCGCCGCCCGCCCGGCCGGCCCAGCGCGTGGCTGACGAACTGCGGCCCGAGTGCGGAGCCGCCGATGCCGACGACCAGGACCTCCTTGAACTTGCCGCCCGCCGGCGGGGCCAGTTCGCCCTTATGGACGTTCGCGACGAAGTCCTTGATGGCGGCCAGGGTCTGTTCGATCGCCTGGCGGAGCTCCGCCTGCGGCGCCAGCTCCGGCGCCCGAAGCCAGTAGTGGCCGACCATCCGCTTCTCGTCCGGATTGGCGATCTGGCCCTTCTCCAGGTCCGCCATGGCGGCGAAGGCCCGGCCCATCGGCTCCGCCAGCGTGTCGGTCCAGCCGTCCGGGTAGGGCATGCGGCTGAGGTCGAGCGCGAGCCCGAGCTTGGGATAGACGAAATGGCGGTTCTTGAAACGGTCCCAGGTCATGAAAAAGTGTAGTTGGAAGGGCGTAGGTAGCGGCCGCGCCGCAGCGCGGCCAGCGCGAACATTGTCCTATTTTTAGGGATTGCTTGGGGTCCCGGCCGCGACATCAACGGGCGCAATTCCTCCATGGCTTTCGATCTCAAGCGCGTGCTCAAAGTGATGCTCTTCGCCTCGAACGGGCCGCTGTCGGTGAAGGACATCCAGACTGCGATCACGCGGTTCCACGAGCAGGCCGAAAGCCTCCCCCTGGTCGAGGGCGGCGACGAGCCGGCGGCGGAGGGCGCCGCGGTCCCGGCCGACAGCGCGCCCGCGCCGGAGCCCGCCGAGGCGCCGCTGCCGATGCCGGCCGAGGACGACGAGTTCTACCGCGACGTCCCGAGCCTGGTCACGGCCACCCAGATCCGCGAAGCCATGGACCTCATCGCCACCGAGCTGCGCGCGGGCGAGAGCGAGGTGCTGCTCGTCGAGGGCCACAGCGGGTGGCGCCTCGTCACCCAGCCGCGCTTCGCCCGCTGGGTGCGGCTGCTCCGCAACGAGCCGCCCCCAGTGCGGCTGAGCCCGTCGTCGCTGGAGACGCTGGCCGTGATCGCCTACCGGCAGCCCGTGACGCGCGCCGAAATCGAGCAGATCCGCGGGGTGTCCGCCGACGCCGGACTCACGAAGCTCCTGGAACGCGACCTGATCTACGTCGTGGGCCGCGCGGACCTGCCGGGCCGGCCGATCCAGTACGGGACGACGGACGCCTTCCTCGAGTTCGTCGGCATCAAGTCGCTCGACGAGCTGCCGGCCTCGGACGTGCTTTCGCCGCGGCAGATCGATTCCTGGCTGCAGTCCTCGAGCCAGCCGCGGCCCGCGTCGGACGCGGACATGGGTCTCGACGAGACCGAGCCGGACCAGTTGACGCTCGACCAGGCGAAAGTCGCGGCCGAGGCGGAGAAACCGACCCCGACCGCCTGAGCCATGGCGCGGCCGGTGCGCATCGGGATCGTGGGGGCGGGCGCCAATACGCGCAGCCGGCACATCCCCGGCTTCAAGGCGATTCCGGGCGTCGAGCTCGTGGCAGTGAGCAACCGCACGCGGGCCTCGGCCGAGAAGGTGGCCGCGGAGTTCGGGATCGGGCGGGTCGCCGAGACTTGGCGGGAGATCGTCGAGGCGCCCGACATCGACGCCGTTTGCATCGGCACGTGGCCGAACCTCCACGGCCGGGTGACGACCGCGGCGCTCCGCGCGGGCAAGCACGTGCTGACCGAGGCGCGGATGGCGCGCAACCTCGCGGAGGCGGAGGCCATGTACGCGGAGGCCCAGGCGCACCCGCAGCTGGTCGCGCAGATCGTGCCCGCGCCGATGTCGCTCCCGTTCGATGCCGCGATCTCCGGGCTGCTGCGGGACGGCACCCTCGGCGAGCTCCGCGAGGTCTGCGTCACGCGCACGAACGCGGCGGCGTCGGACGCGTGGGCGCTGATGAGCTGGCGCCAGGACTTCGCGCTCAGCGGCAAGAACACGATGTTCCTGGGCATCTATTACGAGATGGTGCTCCGCTGGATCGGCGTGGAGCCCGTCTCGGTCGTCGCCGACGCGGGGGTGTTCACGCGCGAGCGGAAGGATGGCGACGGCGCCGCCCAGTCGGTCCTCATTCCCGACAGCCTCGGGGTCTTCGGCGTCTATCCCTCGGGCGCGCGGCTCGTCGCGCATTTCAGCGGCCTCGAGCCAAGCCAGCCGCGCAATGAGATCCGCCTGAACGGCAGCCGGGCCGGACTGCGGCTCGACCTGGTCCGGAACGAATTGTGGCTTGCGCGCCTGGGCGGGACGGAGCAGCCGGTCGAGATCGCGCCCGAGCAGCGCGGGGCGTGGCGGGTCGAGGCCGATTTCATTGCCAGCGTGCGTGACGGAGCCCCCGTGCGGCTCACGGACTTCGCGACCGGCGTGAAGTACATGCGCTTCACCGAGGCGGTGTGGGAATCGTGGAACGCGGGCGGCGCCCGCGTGACGCTCGAGTAGCCGCGCCGTCCGGGCCAGTCCGGGTGCGTGGGATCGCCGATCGCGGCCGCGGGCGGGTCAGGGCCGGCGGAGCAGGAACCAAGCGACGGTCACGGCCAGGCCCAGGAGCACCAGGGCGGCTCCGAAGGCGATCCAGCAACCGCGTTTCACGTCGGCCGTGCCGGAAGTGGGGTCGTAGCCGTACCGCTGGATCATCGCTTCCGCGTCGGCGGGATCCGCCGCCGGCGCGGCGGGGATCACGGTGACCGATGCGATCGGCGAGGGCGGAACCGCGGCTCCGCCGGCCTGCGCGGCCTGGGGCGCCGCGGCGAGCGGGGCGGATTGCCGGAGCTCGGAAGCCCCCGCCGCGCCCTTGAGCGCCGCGATTTCCCGGTCGAGCCAGGCGAGGTGCTCCTGCACGAGCGCGCGTTGGCGGGAGAGTTCGGCGAGCCGGTCGGACACGGCGGAAAGACTTCCGCGTTTCGGGGCGGACGGCAAGCCAGCGGAGGCGGACCGGCGATCCTTAACCCCGCGTTGACCGGGGCGTGGGAAACAAAAAAGGCGCACCTCGCGGGTGCGCCTCGGGAATCGGAGCGGGTCGCTCAGACCACGCTCACCTTGCGGTGGGCCTTGTCGAACTTCACCGTGCCGTCGCGCAGGGCGAACAGCGTCCAGTCGCGGCCGATGCCGACGCCGTCGCCGGCGTGATGCTTCGAGCCGCGCTGGCGGACGATGATGCCGCCGGCGAGGATCTTCTGGCCGCCGAAGACCTTCACGCCCAGGCGCTGGGAGTGGCTGTCGCGGCCGTTGGAGGAGGTACCTTGACCTTTCTTGTGTGCCATGGCGGGAGAGGGATTAGGCGGTGATGGACTCGATCTTGATGACGGAGAGTTCCTGGCGATGGCCGCGCTTGCGCTCCATGCCCTTGCGCTTCTTCTTCTTGAAGACGACGATCTTGTCGCCGCGCTTGTTCTCGAGGATCTTGGCCTTCACGGAGGCGCCCGAGAGGAACGGCTTGCCGACCTTGAACGATTCACCTTCGCCGGCGGCCAGGACTTCCTTGATTTCGACCGTGGAGCCCGCCTCGGTCTTCGGGTAGCGGTTCACGATGAGGATGTCGCCCTCGCTGACCGAGAACTGCTTCCCCTGGGTTTTGATAGTGGCTTTCATAAATTCAAAGGGGCGAAAAAATGCGGCGCCGGAAACCGGCGCAAGGATTATTTTCTCGGGCCATCGCGTTCGAGGAGAAAAGCTTTCGGAAATCCACCGCCCGGCGTATCGGAGGATTTGCCCGCCAACCTTCGCCGGCTACAACCGGCTGGCCCCAAGGCACTAACCAATGTCGCGCGTCATCGAGCCCCACGAACTGCAGAATCCGAACACCGTGACCGTCGCGCGCTGGCTGCTGGGCAAAACGCTGGTGCGCACGCGGGGGGGCCGGCGGGTGGCCGCCCGCATCACGGAAGTCGAGGCCTACCACGGCGAGTCCGACCTAGCCTGTCACGCGAGCAGGGGACGCACGCGGCGGACCGACGTCATGTATTCGGCCGGCGGGGTTTGGTACGTCTACCTGTGCTACGGCATCCACGAAATGCTGAACTTGGTGACGGGCCCGGAGCATTTTCCGTCGGCGATCCTGATCCGCGGAGTGGAGGGCCTGAGCGGGCCGGGACGGTTGACCAAGGGCTTGGCCGTCGATCGCCGGTTCAACGCCCAGCCGGCGCATCCGACCAGCGGGCTGCACCTCGAGGACGACGGCTTCGAGGTGCCGAAGCGGGCCGTGCGCATGGGACCGCGGGTTGGGGTGGACTACGCGGGGCCGGTCTGGGCGAACAAGCCGTGGCGGTTCTGGTTCGTGCCCTGATCGAGGGGGTGGGGACGCGCGGTTAGGGTGCAGCGCGCCGTCCCGGCCCGTTGCTCCGGTGGCGCGCGCCGTCCCGGCGCGCTGCAGACGCGCGGAGACCGCGTGCCACCAACTTGCTCGCTCCAAACTCCGCGGGTTTATTTTCCCGCCGATTTTTCTCCCTCTTTGGGGGCGCGGTAGTCGCTGAGCAGCAGCGAGGCCGTGCCGTACTTGAGCACGAGCTGCATCTTCACCGGCAGCTTCGAATCGTCCTGCGCGATCCAGACCTTGATCTCGCCGCCGCGCTTGAAGAGGCCCTTGGGATCCTTGTCCATCCGCGGCACCAGGACCAGGGTCTTGTATTTACCCAGCGGCGTGCGCACCTCCTCGTACGCCTCCGCATGGATCGTGAGGGGGTAGAGGTCGCGGCCGAAATGCACGAGCACGTCGCGCTTGTCCCCGGGCTTCAAGTCCCAGTCGCGCGTCTGCACGAGGGCGCTGATCAGGTCGAGCGGATCGCCCTCCGGGATCGGGATGTCGGTCGTCCGGTCCTTGCGGACCCGGTCCTCGTGCCGTGCGATCCGCTCGTCGTAGTCGAAGGTCGTCTCCGTGTCGGTCGCGCGCTTGGGGTCCGTGCCGCTTTCCTTGACCGACAACAGCCGGCCGCTCGCGCGGTCGATCATGACCTCCGCCTCGTTGTCGAAGGCGTACAGTCCCCGGACGAACCCGCGGGAGCGCGTCGTGGTGGTCACGCGCATCACCGCCCGGCCTTCCTTCTCCTCCTCGTGCGCCGCGATGGTGATCTCGCCGGCCCTACTGAAGACGGCGAAGCCCACGCGGTAGGTGAACGATTCGCCGTCGCGGAACGCCTCGAACGGCGCGGCGGCGGACGGGAGGGCGGCGGCGCAGGCGAGGGCGAAGGGGAGGACGAGGGGACGCACGGCGGGACGTTGACCGTGAACAGGAAGAAAAGTGCCGCGCGCGTCGAGCCTCACGTCGCCGGCGGCTGGCCGGCGAGCTTCCGGCACGTCGCGAGCGTGTCGATCTCGGCGGCCGACTTGTCCGGGCGGATCCGCGCGATCCGCGGAAAACGGAGGCTGTAGCCGCTCTGGTGGCGCGGGCTGGGCTGGATCGAGTCGAACGCGACCTCGAGGACGACGTTCGGCTCCACCACGTGGTAGCGGCCGCGGATGCTCAGCGTGTGGTCGAGGAAATGGGTCGTGAGCCGGGCGATCTCGGCGTCCGTCAGCCCCGAATAGGCCTTGCCCACGGTGAGCAGCTCGCCGCGCTCCTCGTCGAGGATCGCGAAGGTGTAGTCGGAGAGCACGCCGCGCCGCTTGCCGTGCCCGTACTCCGCGCCGACGACGACCACGTCGAGCGTCGCGCCCGCCTTCTTGAGCTTCAGCCAGGCGTGCCCGCGACGGCCGGGCGCGTACGCGCTGCCGGGGTCCTTGGCCATGAGCCCCTCGTTGCCCCGTTCCTTCGCGCGGAGGAACGCGGCCTCGATCTCGACCGCGTCCGCGGCCTCGGTCACCGGGGCGACCAAGAGCTGCGGGTGACCGGGGGGGACCGCGGCCTCGAGTTCCCGGCGGCGTTCGCGCAGCGGGGCCTGCAGCAGGACCCGGCCGTCGCGCCAGAGCAGGTCGTACAACGACAGCGACACGGGGATCTCCTGCCCGAGGAAGAAATCGTCGCCGCGCCGTCCCAGCCGTTTCTGCAGCTCGGCGAACGGCAGCGCCCGGCCCTCGCGCCAGGCGAGGAGCTCGCCATCCGCGACCAGGTCGCCGGGCAGGGACGCCGCCGCGGCCGCGAGGTCCGGGAACTGATCGGTGATCCGGTGGAGGTCGCGGGAGTACAGCTCGACGCGGCGGCCGAGCTTGTGGAGCTGGCAGCGGATGCCGTCGTACTTCTCCTCGATCCAGACCGGCGGCCGGAGCCGCTCGAGGATCGACGCGGCGGACGGCTCGGGCGAGGCGAGCATGAACTGCAGGGGGCGGAACAGCCGGAGCTCGACCCGCCCGAGGGCGTCGGCGGCGGCCAGCCGGAACACCTCGGCCAGGTCGCCGCAGAGCAGGTTCGCGTCCCGGACCTGCTCGGTCGTGCGGCCGGTCGCCGCGGCGACCGCTTCCTCGACCAGCCCCTCCTTCAAGCCGATCCGGAGGTCGCCCGTGATGATCTTCACGATGTACTTCGCCTCGGGCGGGGTCAGCCGGCGGAACCATTCCTCCAGGCATTGCTGCTTGGCCAGCGGCCCGGCCGCGGCCGCCAGCGCGGCGAAGAACGCGCCCGTGGCCGTCAGGTCCGGCGGCTCGCCGGCCGGCGCGTGACGGGCGAGCACGGTCTCGGCGGTCTCGCCGAAGTCGCGGTGGTGGCCGTACGCCGCGTTGAAGTCGGCCTCGGTCGCGCCGGCGACGACGAGGAGCGCGCGCTGAAGCAGGGCGCCGCCCGTGTTGAGGGTCCGCGCGTCGGCCTGCGGGAACGCGCGGCCGGTGAACCACACCGCCGCGCGCGCGGCCTGGTCCGTCGGCAGCGTGCCCAGGTAGGCGGCGACCGCCTCGATCTTCGCCAGCTTGCCGGGCGCCGCCCGGACCTGCTCGGCGACGGCGGCGAAGCGCGCGAACGACGCGGGCGCGGCGGGGGTGTCCTCGCGCGCCGGCCGCCCGGCGGCGGGAGCGGGGACGGCCGCCGGGACGGGAGCCGAGCCCGCGCCCAGCGCCGTCAGTTCGAGCTGGTTGTCCTGGCCCAGCGCCCAGGCCTCGACGCCGCGCGCGCGCAGCGTCCGGGCGAACTCGCGGGTGAAGCCGTGCACGGTGTAGACCTGGCGGGGCTGGACGCGCTCGACGAACGCGAGGAGGTCCGGGAAGTCGGCGTGGTCCGAGAGCGGGAAGGCCGCGTCGCACTGGTAACGGTAGGCCGCGCCGGGGTCCATCGCCCAGCCGGTGACCATCGCGGTGCGGCGACCCTCGATCCGCCGGAGAAACGACGAGTTCGCCGCCTGCGGCGGGCACAGCACCACATGGCCGGCCGCCTCCGCCGCGGCGAACGCGCGGTAGGGCGTCTCGAACCTCATGCCGAGCTGCTCGTAGACCCTGGTCAGCCGCAGCGTCTCGGCGTGGAGCATCACCGGCAGCCCGGCGCCGCCGAGCGCGCGGAGGAGCTCCTGGCTCTTGCCGAGGCTGTAGCCGAACAGCACGGGCACCCGGTGCTCGTGGAGCGCCTGCTGGCAGAAGGCGATGATCTCGCCGAGCACGGTGGCGGTCGGCGGGAACACGTAGCGCGGCAGGCCGAAGGTCGTCTCCATGATGAGCACGTCGGCCCGCGGCGTCGCGCAGGCCTCGGCCGAGAGCCCCGGCCGGAGCTTGAAGTCGCCGGTGTACAGCAGCGTGCCGAACCGCTCGTGCGTGGCGTGAAACTGCGCCGAGCCGAAGATGTGCCCGGCCGGGTAGAGCCGCACCGTGCAGCCCGGCTGCAGCTCATGCGGCGCGCCGAACTCGAGGAGCGTTTCGCGCCGGCGCCCCGGCAGGCGGGCCTGCATCAGGCGCGACGTGCCGGCCGAGCACAGGATCTCGGCGTGCGGGGCGACGTGGTCGGAGTGGGCGTGGGAGACGAAACTGCGCGCGACGGGAAAGTGCGCGTCGAGCCACCAGCCGATGCCCGGCAGAAAGAGGCCCCCCTTCGTGCGGACTTCCCATTGCGCGCTCAATCGCCCGAGAGGAAGCCCCGCGGGCGCGGGAAGTCAAAGCGGGCGCCGCGCGGGTCAGCGCGGCACGGCGAAGTACTTGCGGCGGACGAGGCGCCAGGCGGTCACGAAGAAGGCCGTGAGCGGGACGGCGAGGAGCATGCCGAGAATCCCGCCGAAGGCCTGGCCCCAGAAGAAGACGGCGAAGATGATCGCCACCGGATGCAGGCCGGTCTGCTCGCCCATGATCCGCGGGGTGAGCAGCCAGCCCTCGACGGCCTGGACGACGATGAAGACCGCGAGGCAGGCGGCCACGAGGCCGAGTCCGCCGCCCGGCTGCAGCAGCGCGAGCGGCAGGACGACGCTCAGGCCGAGGATCGAGCCGAGGTACGGCACGATGTTGAGGAGCCCCACCAGGATGCCGAGCGCGAGGCCGAAGCGGAGGCCGGCGATCGAGAAGCCGAGGGCCAGCAGCACGCCCATGATCAGGCCGATCAGGATCTGTCCGCGGAAGAAGGCCACGATGATCCCGAGGAATTCGCGGACGAGGAAGACCACGTCGGCCCGGTGCTGCGGATTGAGGAAGGGCAGGTGCTCGGGCAGCTTCTTCGTCGGGTCCTCCGTCCCCGAGAGCAGGAAGAAGAACAGGTAGACCGGGATGATCGCGAGCGAGGCGACGAACCCGAAAAGGCCGAAAACCCCGGCGCCGGCCTGCCGGAGCGAGGGCGCGAGCTGCGCGACCAGGTCCTGCGCCTGCAGGGTGAGCGACGCGAAAACCTTCTGGATCTCGGGGTTCTCCAGGTGCTTCCGGGCGAACGCGAGCCAGTCGGGAAAGTGCTGCTCGCCCCACTGCAGCGTGTTCTGCCACAGCGTCGGCAGGTAGGCGATGAAGTCGACGATCTGCGAGATGACGGCCGGGGCGAACGCGAAGATCACGCCCGCCACGGCGAGCACGAACAGCCCGTAGAGGATGATCACCGCGGAGATCCGGCGAAGCCCGAACCGGCGGTGCAGGAGCCCGACGACCGGCCGGAGGATCAGCGCGAGGATGCCGGCGGTCGCGATCGGCCAGATCACGCTGGAGAAGCGATCGAGCACGCGGCCCAGGAGGAGGAGCGTGACCCCGAAGAGCGCGACGATCCCCGCCACGGCGGCGAAGGACAGCGCGAAAGCCGCGAGCTTGCGCTGGGTGGGCGTGAGCAGCGGCGGGTCGTCGGCGGGCATCGGCGGTGGACAGGAGAATGAGGACCGGGCGGTCAGGCCAGAGCAAACATGCGGCCGGGAAAATCGGAATTTTCCTGTAACTTGCGCGCGGCCCGCCGGGTTCTCTCCTTGACATCCTAGGGGAGGAGCCGTCTTCTCCTAGAAACTCTAGGAGAGACCATCCATGACTGCCAACAAAGCCGACCTGCTGCAGGGCACGCTCGACCTGCTGATCCTGAAGGCGATTCAGAACGAGCCGATGCACGGATTCGGAATCTCGCTCCGGATCCAGCAGATGTCGCAGGAGATGCTGACCGTGGAGCAGGGGTCGCTTTATCCGGCATTGTACCGCCTGGAGGACCAGGGCTGGATCCGGTCGGAGTGGGGCGTCTCCGAGAACAACCGGAAGGCCAAGTTCTACAGCCTCACGGCCTCGGGCCGCAAACAGCTGCAGGTCGAGGAGCAGAGCTGGGCGAAGCTCTCCACCGCGATCAACTTCGTCCTGCGGGGCGCCTGACCCGGCCATGACACCCGTCGGCCGAGCCGTTGCTCTGACCCTGCTCCTGACGGTCCTGGCCGGCGCCGCCACGGCCGAGTCCGGCGGGCCGGCGCTCATCTTCGTGGCGGCGCTGAAGGAGCTCCCGGCGGGCGCCGTCGCGCTGGTCGTGAACCACAGCGGCAACATTCCGGCCCTCGTGGAGCAGCTCGGCGCCCCGCGCCCGCGGCCGGTCGACCCGGAGGAGTTCGACCGGCTGATCGTGATCGCCCGGATGCCGGACGGCCCCGCGACGGCGGCCGAGCTCCGCCTGCCCGCGCCCTGAACCCGCCCCCCGGACCGCTGCGCTTTCCCCATGAGCCCCCTCCGCCGCCTCCGTCACATGCTGTCTCGATCGCAGGTCGAATCCGACATGGCCGCGGAGATGCGGCATCACCTCGAGGAGCAGACCCGGCGGAACGTCGCGGGCGGGATGCCGCCGGAAGAGGCGCGCCTCGCCGCGCACCGGGAGTTCGGGAACGTGGCCCGCGTGCAGGAGGTGGCGCGCGAGCAGCGCGGCATCGCTTGGCTCGAGCACGGGCTGCAGGACCTGCGCTACGCGGGACGCACGCTGGCGAAGTCGGGCGGCTACACCGCGCTGGCGGTCGCGACGCTCGCACTGGGCATCGCGGCGACGACGGCGATCTTCAGCGTGGTCTACGGGGTGCTGTTGAAACCGTATCCTTATGCGCGCTCCCACGAGATCTGGGCGCCGGTCGTGATGGATCCGAAGGTCAACCGTCCCGTCGGGCTGCGGCTCGTCGACTATCTCGAGCTGCAGAAGCTCCCGGCGGTGGTCTCGGCCATGGCGACGAGCTACGGCCAGGTCACGCTCACGGGCGGGATCAACCCGGAGGTCATCACGGCGCCGCTGGTGACGGGCACCGCCTTCCCTTTCCTCGAGGTGCCGCCGCTGCTCGGCCGCGGCCTGACGCCGGCCGATTTCACCGCGGCCGGCGAGGCCGAGCCGGTGGTGGTGCTGTCGTTCAAGCTCTGGCAGCGCCTTTTCAACGGCGACCCGAACGTGCTCGGACGCACGATCGAGCTCGACCGCCGGCCCCACACGATCGTGGGCGTGATGCCGCCGCGGTTCGGCTGGTACACGAACGACGGGCTGTGGCGGCCGCTGCCCACGGTCGACGGCCGGCGCGGCGCGGCGCTGATCATGCGGCTGAAGCCCGGCGTCACGCGCGAGGTGGCCGCGCAGCAGCTCGACGCGCTGGTCCGGACGCAGGCCGAGCGCGAGCCCGGCCGGTTCCCGAAGGACGGGTTCACGACGGGCTTGAGGAACTACCTCGATGTCACGGTGGCGAGCGGCCAGATGCGGACGAGCCTGCACGTGCTGTTCGGCGCCGTCGGCTTCCTGCTGCTGATCGCGTGCACGAACGTCGCCAACCTGCAGCTGGCGCGCGGGGCCGGCCGCAGCCGCGAGCTGGCCGTCCGGCTCGCGCTCGGCGCCAGCCGCGGCCGGATCGTCCGGCAGCTGCTGACCGAGAGCGTCCTGCTTTCGGTGGCCGGGGGCCTCCTGGGCATCGGACTGGCGGCGGTCCTCGTCGACACGATCGTGAAGCTGATGCCCGAAAACTTCGTGCCCAACGAGGCGCGGGTGACGATGAATGGGTGGGTTCTGGGATTTTCGACGGCGGTGGCCGTTCTCTCGGGGATCGCCTCGGGCCTGGTGCCGGCCTGGCAGTGCTCGCGTCCGGATGTGAGCGACGCGCTGAAGGACGGCACGCTGGCGGCGGGCAGCCACCGCGGCAACCGCACGCGCGCCGCGCTGGTGGTCGTGCAGGTGGCGCTGTCGGTGGTCCTCGTCGTCGGCGCGAGCCTGACGGCGGTCAGCTTCGTGCGCCTCCAGACCTTCGACCGCGGCCTGAACACGGACAACATGCTGCTGCTGCGCGTGCCGCTGGACGCGGCGCGCTATCCGACGTTCGAGCAGCGCCACGGCTTTATCCGGGAATTCCTGGGCCGGCTAAGGGCGCTGCCGGGGGTGACGCACGTGACGGTGGGGCTGGCCCCGGGGGTCGACACCCGGTCGGGCGTGGACGTCGTGGGGCACCCCAAGCCGGCCGACGGGATCTCCCTGAATTACATCGATGCGGAATACCTCGCGACGTACGGCATGCGGGTGAAGGAGGGCCGGTTCTTCACGGAACACGACGTCGCGCGCGGCGAGCGCGTCGCGCTCGTGAACGAGACCGCCGCGAAGCTGTGGGCGAATGGCGAGAGCCCGATCGGCCGCGTGATCGCCGTGGACGCGCTCGCGGGCGGCGGGCAGGGGAACCTGCCGGCGCCGGGCGCGAAGAAGGAGGTGACCGTGATCGGGATCCTGCCCGACGCTCCCCACGCCGGGCCGCTGCAGCCCGTCTCGCCCGTGGTCTTCGTGCCCTACACGCTGCGGGCCCCGACCGGCCGCGCGTTCGTCGTGCGTTCGGCGACCGCCCCGGCGGGGCTGCTCGGCGCGGTGCGCGCCGAGCTCCGCGCGCTGGATCCCGAGCAGCCGATGCTGAACCCTCTCACGTTCGACGAGCTGATCGAGCGGCAGGACAAGCCGCCGCGCTTCAACATGGCGCTGTTTTCGTCCCTCGCCGGCGTGGCGCTCCTGCTGGCGGCGGCCGGCATCTACAGCGTGCTCTCGTACGCCGTCGCCCAGCGGTCCCGCGAGATCGGCATTCGGATGGCGCTCGGTGCGTCGCACGGGGACGTCCAGCGGATGTTCCTCGGCGCCGGCGCCGTGCTCGTGGGCCTGGGGCTGCTGATCGGGACCGTCGCGAGCGCCGGGCTCGGCTGGCTGCTCCGGAGCGTGATTTCCAGCCAGGTGTGGGTGCACCCGGTGGCCTTCGTCGCCGCGCTGGTCCTGTTGGCCGGCGCGGCGACGTTGGCGTGCCTGCTTCCGAGCCGGCGCGCGACGCGGGTGAACCCGATGATCGCGCTGCGCGCCGAATAATCCCGTCGCCATGGCTGTCCACCACAGGTCCCGGATCCGGCGGCGCGGGGAGGCGCTTCGGTCCGGCTAACGAAAGGAACCATGGGAATGCGGAAGAGACTCATGGACCTGTTCCGGCGCCGGAAACTCGAGGCCGAGATGGCCGAGGAGATGCGGCATCACCTGGAGGAGCAGGCGCGGCGGAACGCGGCGAGGGGCATGCCCCCGGCGGAGGCGGAGCACGCCGCGCGGCGCCAGTTCGGCAACGTGGCCCGCATCCAGCAGCAGGCGCGGGAGGGGAGGGCGTGGTTCTGGCTCGAGCAGAGCGTGGCCGACCTCCGTTTCGCCGCGCGGCTCCTGGCCAAGCAGCGGTGGTTCTCGCTCACGGCGGTCCTGACGCTCTCCGTCGGCATCGGCGCCTCGAGCGCGATCCTGGGCGTGATCCGCGCGCACGTGCTCGATCCCGTGCCGGGGCATGACGAGGACCGCCTGGTCGAGGTCTACGACGAATCGGTCTTCAGCCGGGAGCGCGGGTTCATCGCGACCTCCCTTTACGTCGGGCAGCAGCTCAAGCAGATGCCGGAGGTCTTCGACCAGGTCTCCGTCTTCCTGCCCACCGGCACGGAGATCCTGGAGGACGGCTTCTACCAGCACCTCCGGGGGACCTCGGTGGACGGGCGGTTCTTCGGCTTCCTCGGCACGCCGCCGCTGCTGGGCCGGTGGTTGACGGAGGATGACACCCGGGCCGGCACGCGGGAGAACATCGTGATCAGCCACCGGTGGTGGCAGTCGCGCTTTGGCGGCGATCCCGGCGTGATCGGCCGGCAGGTGCGCGTGCGCGAGGGTGGCGACGCCGTTCGCACCATCGTGGGCGTGATGCCCGCCGGATTCCGGTTCCCGCTGGGCGACGGGGAATTCTGGCAGCCGTTGTCGATGAACCCGAAGGAGCTCGCGAAGCCGGTCTCCCCGAACTACCGCGCGTTCGGCCGGCTGGCGCCGGGCGTGACGCGGGAGAAGGCGCAGGCGGCGCTGGATGTGCTGCACGCGGCCCTGCTGCGGCAGTTCGGCTCGTCCGCCGGGACTTCATTCGCCAGTCCCGGCGAGACCGCGCTGCGCTTGCGCCCGGTGCGGGAGTTCTTCGTCGAGCCGAAGGTGCGACGGTCCGTCTGGGTGATCGCGACGGCGGCCGCGGTCGTGCTGCTGATCGTCTGCACCAATCTCGCGCTCCTGCAGCTGGCGCGCGGCGAGGCCCGCCGGGCCGAGATCGCGGTGCGCGTCGCGCTCGGCGCCGGCCGGGGCCGCATCCTCCGGCAGCTGCTCGCCGAAAGCCTGGTGCTGGCGGCCGGCGGCGGCCTGGGCGGGCTGCTGCTGGCGCACGGACTGCGCCGCCTGGGCGACGCCCTCCTGCCGGCGGTGGCCCCGGTGCTGCAGCCCGCCGAGATCGACGGCCCGGCGCTCGCCTGGAACCTCGGCATCGCGGCCCTGTGCGGCATCCTCTTCGGATTCGTCCCGGCGTGGAGAGCGGGCGAGGCGCGCCCGGCGCAGGTGTTGAAGCACACGGCCGGCACCGCGTCGAACTCCGCCCGGCGACGGTGGTTCCAGCGCGGGCTGGTCGCGGCGCAGGTGGCGCTGGCGATGCTGCTCCTGTGCGCAGCCGGTCTGCTGGCGCGCAGCATGGCGAGCCTGCTGAAGACGGACCGGGGGTTCGACACGGCGGGGCTGGTGGAGATCCTGCCGCTGGTCAGCACCGGCGAGTACCGCACGCCCGAGCACCGCGCCGCCGTGACGCGCGACCTGCTCGACCGGTTCGCCGCGCTGCCGGGCACGTCGTCCGCGACGGTGTCGGCGAGCGGGTTCGGCCGACGCTATTACCGCGAGGGGAGCGACGCGCCGGCGCTGCTCTGGCAATCGTTCGTGGCGGTGGGCAGCACCGACTATTTCCGGACCCTCGGCCTGCGCCTGAAGGCCGGCCGCTGGTTCGGGCCCGAGGACGATCGCGCCGGCCTGAAGACCGTCGTCCTCGACGCCGCCGCCGCCCGGGCGCTCTGGCCGGGCGAGTCGCCGGTCGGAAAGCGCTTCCATGCGGATCCGGGCAAGGGCGCGGAAAGTGCGGGCGAGGGCTACGAGGTGATCGGCGTCGTGGAGAACGCGCTGTTCCGGTCGCTCGAGAGCGACCCGATGCGCAGCTGCACCATCTACGCCCCGTTCAGCCGCGCGAACGGCCTGGGCCGCGAGTTCTACCTGCGCACGACGCTCGAGCCGGCGGCGTTGACGGCGGCGGTGAACCGGATCTGCCGGGACGCCCTCGTCGGTCCCCGCCAGCCGCGGGTGGAGTCGATCGAGGAGCGCCTCTCCGCCTCCATCGCGCCGCGGCGGATGATGCTGTGGTCCGCCTTGGCGCTGGCCGGCACGGGCCTGTTTCTCGCGATGCTCGGCGTGTTCGGCGTGCAGTGGCAGGCGGTGCTCGGGCGCACGCGGGAAATCGGGATCCGCATGGCGCTCGGCGCCCACCAGGCCGGCGTGATGCGCCTCGTGCTGGCCGAGGGCCTCGCGGTGGTGCTCGTCGGCGCCCTGGCCGGCGCCGGCGGCGCGCTGTGGCTTTCGGACGCCCTCGGCGGCCTCCTCCACGGCATCAGTCCGAAGGACCCCCTGACGTTCACCTTGGCGCCGCTGCTGCTGGCCGCGGTGGCCGTGCTGGCCTGCTGGCTCCCCGCGCACCGGGCGGCGAAGGTCGATCCCCTCGTGGCGCTGAAGACGGAATGACCTGAAGCGCGGCCCGGCCTGAAACCCATGAAACCGTTGCGCCAGCTCCTGCACCTCTTCCGCCGCCGGAAGCTCGAGCGCGACATGACCGACGAGATGCGGCACCACCTGGAGGAGCAGACGCGGCGGAACGTCCGCGCCGGCATGCCCGCCGACGAGGCCGCGTACGCGGCCCATCGCAAGTTCGGCAATGTCGCGAGCCTGCAGGAGCGGGTGCGCACGGAGCGCGGCTGGGCCTGGCTCGACCATGGCTCGCGCGACGTCCGTTTCTCCTGGCGGGCGCTCCGGCGCTCGCGCGGGTTCAGCCTCGCGGTCGTCGTCACGCTCGCGCTTTGCATCGGGGCGAACACGACGATCCTGTCGGTGCTGTACGGCCTGGTCCTGAAGCCGCTGCCGTTCCCCGATCCCGGCCAGCTGGTCCAGGTCTACAACTCGCTCCCGAAGGGCGACCGGCCCAAGGAGCGGGCCAGCATCGCGCAGTACCTCGACTACCAGGCGAACGCCGACCGGTTCGCGGGGTTCGCGCTGTGGACGGTCTGGACCTTCAACATCGGGGAGGACGCGGACCCCGAGCGGGGCATCGGGGCGCGCGTCACGGCCGACTATTTCAAGATCCTCGGCGTGGAGCCGGTGCTGGGCCGCTTCTACACGGCGGAGGAATGCGTCCCGGGCAAAGACTTCGTGCTGGTCCTGACCGAGACGTTCTGGGAGCGGAAGTTCAAGGCCGACCCGGGCGTGATCGGCCGGGAGATACGGCTTGGCGGGCAACCGTTCACCATCATCGGCGTGGCGCCGCGCCGCCTCGAGGCCCTGAACGCGGATGCCACGGTGCTGAAGCCTTTCGAATGGCAGCCCCAGCAGGCGAACCCGCAGGCGCGCTTCAGCCAGAACGGAATCCTCTACGCGCGGATGAAGCCCGGCGTGGGCCCGGAGGAGGCCCGGGCCCAGCTCATCACGCTCGAGCAGCGCTGGCAGGAACAGGTGGCGCCGCCCGCGACGCGGGAGTTCCTGGCGCGGGGAGGATTCACGGTCGGGGTGGGGCGCATCCGGGCGGAACAGACCCGGTCGGTCCGGACCAGCCTGCTGCTCTTGCAGGGCGGCGCGTGCTTCGTCCTTCTGCTCGGCTGCGTCAACGTCGCCAACCTGATGCTGGCCCGGGCCAACGCGAGGCGGACCGAGTTGGCGGTGCGGCAGGCGCTCGGGGCCGGACCGGGGGCACTGGCCCGCCAGATGATCGTCGAGGGCCTGCTGCTCGCGCTGGCAGGCGCCGGAGGCGGCCTGGCGCTCGCCTGGGGCAGCCTCCGGGTGATCAACACCTACACGACGGCGATCGTGCGCGAGGTGGCGCCCGTCGCCATCGATGGGACCGTACTGGGCCTGACCCTGCTCACGGCGGTCGCCGTCGCGCTGCTGATCGCCCTGCTGCCCGTCATGCGTGCCTGGAGGACGAACCTGCTGGCCTCGCTGCAGAGCGGCTCCCGCGGCTCCTCCGCCGGCGGAGGGAGCCGGGCCGCCGGCGGCGTCCTGGTGATGGCGCAGGTGGGGCTGGCGCTGGTCCTGCTGGTCGGGGCCGGCCTGCTCCTGCGCAGCTTCGCCCGCGTGCTGCAGGTCGATCCGGGCTTCGACGCCAGCCGCGCCGTCCAGGGCCGGACCGTGTTCGGCTATCCCGGACAGACCCCCGAGAGCATCAAAAGCACCCAGGACCTGATCATCGCGCGGATGCGGGAGATTCCCGGGGTCGAGCAGGTCGGCTACACCAACGTCTTCCCGCTCAGCGCGACCTTGAACGTGAGCAATTTCCCGATTCGCGGCTCCTCCGCCGGGCCAGGCGAGAGCGCCCCGACCGCCTCGCTGCAGTGGGTCTCGCCGGGCTACCTCGAGGCGATGGGCATCAAGCTGATCGAGGGACGGTATTTCAACGAGACCGACGCCACCGGGCCGGCGCGGCGGGTGTTCATCGTGGACGCAAATTTCGCCCGGAAGCATTTCCCGGGACGCAGCGCGGTCGGGGAGACGTTCGCCTTCCGGCACTCGGGGCTCCCGGCGGACGAGTGGCCGCGGATCATCGGCGTGGTGGCGCCGGCCAAGCTGTCCGGGCTGGAAGACAGGAGCGGCACGCCCTTCGTCTTCACGCCCATGGGCGCCAGCGCGGGATTCTCCATGGTCCTGCGCACCAGCCGCCCCGCGCGCGAGATCGTGCCGCTGATGCGGCAGAAGCTCCGGAGCGTGGATCCCGGCGCGCCGCTCTATCACGAGGGCTCCCTGCAGGAGGAGCTCGAGTTCATGCTCTCCAACCGGCGCGGGGTGATGTGGCTGCTGGGCGCCTTCGCCGGCGTTGCGCTCCTGCTGTCGGCCGTGGGGTTGTACGGCATGCTCGCGTACGACGTGGCGCAGCGGACGAAGGAGATCGGCATCCGCGGGGCGGTCGGGGCGACGCGCGGGCAGATCGCGGCGATGATCCTGCGGCAGGGCCTGGGAAAGGCGGGGCTGGGCCTGGCTCTGGGCCTGGCGGGGGCCTTCCACCTGAGCCGGTACCTCGCGAGCCTGCTCTTCGAGATCGATCCGACCGACCCGCTCGTGTTCGCGAGCGTCCCTTTGCTGCTGCTGCTCGTCACCGTGCTGGCCAGCTGGCTGCCGGCCCGCCGCGCGGCCCGGGTGGATCCGCTGGTGGCCCTGCGAAGCGAATGAGCCGGCCATGAACCTCGTGAACCGAATCCTGTCCTCGTTCCGGAAGCGGAAGCTGGAGTCCGACATGGCTGACGAGATGCGGCACCACCTGGAGGAGCAGACGCGGCGGAACGTCCGCGCCGGCATGCCCGCCGACGAAGCCGCGTACGCGGCCCGGCGCGAGTTCGGGAACTTGGCGAGCATCCAGGAGCAGGCGAGGGAGGTGCGGGGCTGGCTGTGGCTGGACAACTTCCTCCGCGACCTCCGGATCGGGGTGCGGGTGCTGGCGCGGGAACGGGCCTTCTTCCTGATCGCGCCCGGGATCCTGGCCATCGGCGTCTGCGGGGTGACCGCCCAGTTCAGCGTGATCAATTCGGCGCTCATCCGCGGACTGCCGTTCCCGGATGCCGAACAGCTCGTGC
>DASPMS010000103.1:0-11135 GCA_035626915.1 Opitutaceae bacterium | reverse complement strand
CGACCTCGTCCACGGCACCGGCCTCCGATGGCAGGAGGCGTGCACCGTGCTCGGCTTTTTCGACGACGAGGCGAGCACGGCCGCGCTCCGCGCCGCGCTGGACGACCGGGACGGCGCCGTGCGGCTTACGGCGACGCGCGCGCTGCTCGAGAAGGATCGCGTCTTCTCGCTGCGCCAGCTGCTGGACCAGCTCGCGTTCCCGGCCGACGACCCGCCCCTGATCCTCTCCGAGATCCTCGGCCATCTGCCGGCGCGCCTGCACGCCGAGGCCACGGAGATGCTGCGCGCCCCCCTCCCCGCCGAATGGCTCCGCGTCCTGGCCATCAGCCTCGCCCGCCAGCAGGTCCTGGCCGCCTACGAGCCGATCGCGGAGCTGCGCCGCGCCGCCTCGCCCCGCGTCCGCGCCGCCGCGTGGGTTGCGCTCGGCGAGCTCGGCGACCCCCGGGCGGGCGACCTGGTTGGCGAGGGCCTCCGCGACGAGGTCGCGGACGTCCGCCAGGCGGCCGCCGGCTGCGCGGCGCGGCTGGGCGGGCCCGAGGTCGTGCCCCTGCTCCTGCCGCTGCTGGCGGAGCCGGACTGGTGGACCGGTTTCCGCGCGGCGCGCGCGCTGCTCGCGCTCGGGCCGGCGGGGCGCGCGGCGCTCGAGGTCCATGCCGCCGCCGCGCCTGACGCCGCCGCCGCCCAGGCCCTCCGCGAGGAGAAGGAGGCGTTCCATGCCGGCTGAAGCGATCCCCGCGGCCTGGCAGGCGTACGCCGCGGGCGTGGGCTGGGCGCTGCTCGGCCTCGCGGCCCTGCAGTACGCCTTCTACACGGTCCAGACCGTCCTGGCGTTCATCGAAATGAAGCGCTCGCGGATGGAGGAGCGCCGCGCCAACGCCGGCTGGATGATCGGGGCGAGGTCGATCCCGGGCATCTCGCTCCTGGTCCCGGCGTACAACGAGGAGAAGACGATCGTGGAGAACATCCACTCGCTCCTCACGCTCCGCTACCCGCGGTTCGAGATCATCGTCGTGAACGACGGATCGAAGGACGGCACGGCGCGCGCCATTGTCGAGACCCTGCAGCTCCGCCGCGTCGGGCTGCGCCGTCCCCACCGCGCCGCCTGCAAGCCGATCCGCGGGATCTACGCCCACCCCGACTTCCCCAACCTGCTCTTCATCGACAAGGAGAACGGCGGGAAGTCGGACGCGCTCAACGCGGCCATGAACTACGCGCGACACCCGCTGGTCTGCGGCGTCGACGCCGACTCCCTCCTCGACTACAATTCGCTCCTCAAGGCGGCCCGCCCGTTTGTCGAGCGGCCGAACACGCTCATCGCGGTCGGCGGGACGATCCGCATCGCGAACGGCTGCGAGGTGCACGGCGGAATGGTGGTCAACGAGGGCGCGCCCCGCCGGCTGCTGCCGCTCTTCCAGGTTGTCGAGTACCTCCGCGCGTTCCTCATCGCGCGGCTCTCGTTCAGCCGCCTCAACACGGTTTCGATCATCTCGGGCGCCTTCGGCCTCTTCAAGCGCAGCGCCGTGCTCGCCGTGGGCGGCTACACCCACGGGACCGTGGGCGAGGACATGGATCTCATCGTCAAGCTCCACCGCCATTTCCGCGAGCGCCGCGCGCCCTATGAGATCCTGTTCGTGCCCGACCCGGTGTGCTGGACCGAGGCGCCGGAGTCGCTGGCCGTGCTCCGCCGCCAGCGCACGCGCTGGCAGCGCGGGCTCTGCGAGGTGCTCACCCGGCACCGCGCGATGCTCTTCAATCCCCGCTACGGGCGGATCGGCCTGCTCGGCCTCCCGATGTTCGTGGTGTTCGACATCGTCGGGCCGCTGCTCGACCTCGCCGGCCTGGTGCTCGTGCCGCTCTTCTGGTGGTTCGGGCTGCTCAGCTTCCCCTTCCTCGCCGCGTATTTCGCGGTGGTCGTGCTGTACGGGGTGTTCCTCAGCATGATGGCGCTCGTGCTCGGCGAGGTCGCCCTGTTCCGCACGACCCGCAAGCGGGACATGCTCCTCCTCGCCTTCGCGGCCGTCGCGGAGAACCTCGGCTACCGGCAGCTCAACATCCTCTGGCGGCTCGAGGGCATCTGGCAGTTCCTGCGCAGGCAGCAGGGCTGGGGCGAGATGACGCGCACCGGCTTCGGCCGCCGGCCGGCCGCGCCGTAGGCCGGCGGAACTCCCCCGCGGCGGTTTCCGCCTGCCCGCGGAACCGCGTCCTTACCGCGCCGGGCCGGGTTCGTAGCGGTAGCCGACGCCGTGCACGGTCAGGATCGCCCGGGGGTCGTCGGGAGCCGGCTCCGTCTTCTTCCGCAGCTGCGCCACGTGCTGGTCGAGGGTGCGCGTGGTGCCGAGGTAGTCCACCCCCCAGACCGCGTTCAGCAGCGCGTCGCGCGACAGCACCGCCCCGGGATTGAGGGCGAAGACCTCCGCGAGCTTGAGCTCGCGGGCGGTCAGCGGCTGCGCGCGGCCCCCGACCGTCGCGGTGAACTTGCGGCGGTCGATCTCCGCCGCGCCCAGCCGGAAGACCGCGGGCAGGTCCGCGCCGTCCGCGGCCGCCGCGCCCGTCGTCTTGGCCCGCCGCAGCAGCGCCTCGACGCGCGCCAGCAGCTCGTGCACCCCGAACGGCTTCAGGACGTAATCGTCCGCGCCGAGCTTGAGGCCCACGACCTTGTCGACCTCCTCGCCCTTCGCCGTGAGGAACAGGATCGGCACGCGGCTCTGCCGCGCGCGCAGCTCGCGGCAGACATCGTAGCCGCTCTGCCGCGGCATCATCACGTCGAGGATCACGAGGTCGAACTTGTCCTGCGGGAACAGCTTCAGCGCCTGGGCCCCGTCGCTGGCGGACGTGACGGCGTAGCCGTCGCTCTCCAGCGTGGCGGCCAGACCCAGCCGGATGTTGGCGTCGTCCTCGGCGATCAGGATGCGGGCTTTCATGGCAAATCGAAGACGAACACGGCCCCGCCGCCCGCGCGCGGCTCGTGCCGGAGGTCCCCGCCCAGTCCGCGCGCCAGCTGCCGCGCGATGCTCAGGCCGAGCCCGGCGCCGCCCTGCTCGGCCGTGAGGGTGTCGTCCACGCGGTGGAACTTCTCGAAGATCCGGTCGCGGTGGTCGCCCGGAACGCCCGGCCCGCGGTCCGCCACGCGCACGACCGCGCCGCCGCCGGCTCGCGGCGCGAGTGCCACCGTGACCTCTTCCCCCGCCGCGGCGTACTTGGCCGCGTTGTCGAGCAGGTTGAGGAGCACCTGGGCGAACGCGTCCCGGTCGGTCGTGAGCGGGAGCGGGGCCTCCGGCAGCTCCCGCCGCAGCGCGAGGCCCGCCTCGGCCAGCCGCGGCGCGTGGGTGTCGAGCAGCTGGGCCAGCTCGGCGCGCGCATCGAGCGCGATCCGCTCGTACTTCTTGCGACCCTGCTCGAGCCGGCTGAAGTCGAGCGCGTTGCCGACCAGCCGCGCCAGGCGCTGCGTCTCGCGCCCGATCGTTTGCAGGTACTCGCGCCGGCGGGCCGCATCGGCCACCCGGTCCTGCTCGAGCAGCTCGGCATAGAGCCGGATGGTGGTCAGCGGCGTCTTGAACTCGTGCGACACGTTGGCGACGAACGACGTTTTTTGCGCCGCCTCGGCCTCGCTGCGGCGGGCCTGGCCGACCAGCAGCGCCCCGCCGCAGAGAATCGCGACCACCAGCAGCCCCGTGAGCAGCGAGCCGGCGAAAAAGAAGCCCGAGCCCGCGCCGTCCGGACTGGCGGGCGCCTCGAGAAACGCCAGCACCTCCCAGCCCGGGAGCGCGTCGGAGAAGAGCGGCAGCGTGACGGCCGGCGCCCCGGCGCGCGGCACGGATCCGACCTGGTGCAGGATGCGCCCGCGGTCGTCGCTCAGCGCGTAGCCCTCCCCCGCGGCCGTCTCCGCCGGCAGGGTCGCGGCGAGGCGCGCGATCAGCGCGGCCAGCTCGATCTCGACTCCGCGCACCTCCCCCTCGGACGGCCGCTCGATCCATCCGATGAGATGCAGGCGGCCGTCCGCCAGCCAGGGCGTCCAACCCTCGCGGTCGGGCTCCGCCGCGGCCCGATATTCGGCCCGCTTGCGCTGCCCGGCGGCGTCGGCCTCCGCGAACCGGTCGCCGGCCGCGACCTCGTTCGCCGCGAGGCGCTCCGCGGCGGCCGACGGCGCATCGGCCAGTTCGGCGAGGTAGTCCCGGCTTTTCGAGACCGCGACCGCGTCGCGCCGCGCGCTCTGGACCTGCGAGATGTTCGCCATCGCCTGCTGGCGCGCGAGCAGACCCTCGTCCGTCGCCGGAACCGGTTCCGGCCGGGTCTCGAGCCCCGCGCCGTCACGCTGCTGGGCGGCCCGGCCCTCCATCGCGAAGGCCGGGGGCTCCGAAGCCTCCGCCTTCGCCTTCGCCGCGCTCCGCCGCCAGGGCGGATCGCCCTCGAGCAACGGGGCCAGGCGCCGTCGGAAGCCGCGCGCCTCCTCGTTCATCGCCGCCGCGGGCGGATACGCCAGCCGGCCGTCGGCCGCGCACCGGAAGGCGGCGCGCACGAGGGGGTTGTTCCGCTCCCAGAGCGCGAGCTCGTCGTCGAGCCGGGCCGACGGCATGCCCGCCAGCGTCTCGAGCAGGCCGGCCTGCACGTCCCCGATCAGGAGCTCGATGTTCTCGACGATCAGCCCGGCGCGGTTGGCCGCGGCCGCGCGCCGCGCCTCCCAGGCCGAGGCCTCCTGCTCCGCCAGGCGCGCCTGCTCGCGCCGCAGGAGCTGGAAGGCCCCGAGGGCCACGCCCAGCGTGGGCAGCAGCAGGAGCAGCCAGGAGAGCAGCAGGCGGCGGGCGGAACGGGACATGCGGCGGGACCTGTTGAATGGCGGCAGCGCGGGAAGGCTCCAAGCTCCAACATGAAGGCTCCAGGGAGCGGATCATCCGTCCCTGGAGCCGCGGGGCTGTTCCCGACGATGGCCGGGCGCCCGGAGCCGGCCCGCCCTCACGGGCGGTCCGAAGTCAGAGCCTGCTGGTTGCGCACCTGCACGGCCTCGGCCCGGTAGCTCTTGCGCTTCTCGTTGCTCAGGCCCTCCTGCTCGAGGCGGTCGGCCTCCGCCGCGGCCGCGGGCGCCTCGGCGGCCAGCGCCGCGTTGCGGTACGTCTCGGCCACCTTCCGCATCTCGTCCGCGCGCTGGCGGATGACCGCCGCCGCCTCGTCGCGCCGGCCGGCATCGGCCAGGGCGACGGCCTGGTCCTTGGCCGCGGCCAGCGCGTTCGCGGCGAACTCGGCCTGGACCTGATGGTTGGCGGACGCGACAACCGTGCGCTCGTCGCGGCTAAATTTCACCTTGCGGTCGGCCCTGAGCCGGGCGGCGCGCTGGTTGACGGCGTCCTCGAAGCGGACCTCGGCGCGGGCGACCTCGCACTCCGAGCCGGCCCGGCCCGGGGCGACCTCGACCTCGACGAGGGCGAACTTCTCCTGGCCGCCGTACAGCTGGTTGAGCGTGAGCTCGGCGCGCTGGCCGCGGATCGTGCCCTCGCGACCGACGAAGTTCAGCGGACGGACGCCCTCGGGGAACTCGATTTCGATCACGACGCGGCGCGCGACGACGTTGAGGACGTCCCCGAGCTCCGCGGCGAAGATGCGCGGCAGGTCTGCGCTGTCCTCGACGAAGTAGGTGTTGCCGTCGCTCCGCTCGGCCAGGCGGGTCATCAGGTCCTCGTTGAATCCGAGGCCCAGCCCGATGGTGGTGACCGCGATGCCTTCCTTCACGAGGGATGCGCCGAGCCGGCCGAGTTCCTCGGGCGAGCTCGGGCCGACGTTGGCCTGGCCGTCGGACAGCAGGATCACGCGGTGGACGTAGCGCTCGTTCTCGGCGTGCCGGCGGACCTCGGCCGCGCCGCGGACGACACCGCCGTGCAGGGCGGTGTTGCCGCCCGCCTCGATGCTGCAGATGGCCTCCTCGAGGCCGCGGGCGCGGCCGACGCGCTGGGCGGGCGCGAGGACTTCGACGCCGGAGTCGTAGGCGACGATCGAGATGATGTCGTCGGGCCCGAGCTGCCGCACCAGCTCGAGCGCCGCCTCGCGCGCCTTGGCGATCTTTTCGCCGCTCATCGAGCCCGACCGGTCGATGACGAGCGCGAGGTTCACGGGCGGGCGGCCGGCCCGGGGCGGCAGCTTGACGCAATCGAGGCCGATCTTGACCACGGCGCGCTCGGTCGAATCGGCCGGCAGCACCTCGCGGTCGAGGTCGACGCGGAGGCGGACGGGGGAGCCGGCGACGTAGTCCTTGGCAAAAAGCGATGCCACGCCGAGGAGCGTGGCCGCGAGGAGGGAGATCAGGGAGGCTTTCATGAGGATTCCTGGTTACGGGGCGAGTGAACCACGAAACCGCCGGCCGGTTGTCAGTCGCGGGTCAGCGCATTGTCAGGCGATTGTCATGGCCGGACGCCGGCTTCCGCGGGACGCCGCGGAGGCCCGGGGCCACCCGCGGCCTCGCGACCCGGGCTTGTTTCGCGCCGGCTCCGGAGGTAGGAAAGGGCCGTGCTCCTCTTCCGCCGGATCTTCGATTTCCAGAAACAGGACGTCCAGCAGTTCGTCGACCAGCGCCTGAACCGCCGGTACACGCCCGGGCGGCTGTTTCCGCTCCGCGCCGCGCTGGTCAACGGGGCGCGGGAGACGCCCGCGAAAATTCACGACCTCTCGGCCTCGGGCATCGCGCTGGTCACGGACCGCGCCGCGGCGCCGGCGCCGGGCAAGGACGCGACCGTGCGGCTCACCCTGCCCCCGCACGTGCTCGAACTCCACGGGCATGCGGCGCATTTCCGGCCGCTCGGGGACGACGAGATGCTCTGCGGCCTGTCGCTGGTCTTCGAGGACTTCACCCGACTCAAGTCCTACCTGCAGCTGTTGCAGCCGGTGGCCATCGGCGGCACGCTCCAGGCCGTGGACCCGGCCCGCGTGCAGCAGAATGAGCCGCGCTTCATCAAGCAGGTGTTCCGCGGGGAGTCGGATTCCGTGCTCAGCATCTGGCTGGCGAAGACGCCCGGGACGCCGCTGCACAGCTTCGAGTTCCGCATGCGCGACTATTTCGTGCGCGCCGACGCCGCGGTGGGCGTGCTCGAGGTCTTCCTGCGCGAGCAGAACGAGGCCACGCACAAGGGCAAGATGACGACCCCGGTCTTCGACACCACCGGCGCGGCCTCGGAGGAAATCCGCCAGCTCTTCCGCTGGGTGGTGCCGAACCTCCCCCCGGAGGTTCCGGAGGACGTCCGCGTCTTCATGCTCCGGATGGCGGGCTGATCGCATCGGACCGCCCTGCGCCGGCCGAGCGCCCCGGCCGCGACCGGAGGCCGGGACGTCGATCGGCCTCGATCACGCGACCTCCGCCCCGGGCGCGCGGTTCACTCCACCAGCTTGAAGATCTTGTCGCCGAGCTTGAGCAGCCGGCGCAGGGCGTCCGGCGAGAGCTTCTGGGCCCGCTCGCACCACGCGCTCACCAGCTCGAGCAAGCCGAGGAGGTCGGCGAGCCGCTGCTCGGCGTACGCATCTTCCGCCTTCCTCCCGTCCAGCGCGCGGACGCTTTCGCGCAGCATCTCGACGGACGGATCGAGCTCCCGCCGCTTTCGGCCCTCCGCCACGATCCGCACCATGGTCCACACATCCTTCGTGGTCTCGAAATGGTCGCGCCGGTCCCCGAGCTGGTGGGCCACGCGGACGAGCCCCCACCCCTGCAGCTCGCGGAGGCTGCCGCTCACGTTGGAGCGCGCGATGTCGAGCGTCTCGGCGATCTCGTCCGCCGGCAGCGGCGCCGGGGAAACGAAGAGCAGGGCGTGGATCTGCGCCACGGAGCGGTTGATGCCCCAGCGGGTCCCCATCTCGCCCCAGTGCAGGACGAAGCGGCGCGTCGTATCGGTGAGTTTCATGTGTATTCTGTTATTTCAGTCTTTACTGAAATAACTGTGTGCCTAGTAGTCAAGGCCGGAGATTTCGCCATGCCCGCCGTCCGCCGAGATCCGCTCCGCCCTCCTCCCGCCGCCCGTCGGGCTCCCGGCCTCACGCGCGGTCCGGGCCGGCCGACCCCCATGAACGCGCCCGCCCTGGCGCCCCGCCGCGAAGGCCCGGTCTCGCGCCCGGGCGACAAGAGCGCGGCCGCGCGCGAGCGCATGAGCCGCGACCCGCGCGAGCCGCTGCTGCTGGCGGACTGGGATGACGTCCTGATGATCCACTACGAGGTCGATCCGGCGGAGCTCGCCCCCTGCGTGCCCTTCCCGCTCGACCTCCACGAAGGGCGCGGCTTCGTGAGCCTCGTCGCCTTCTCCATGCGCGGGATGCGGCCGGCGCGCGGCGGCCGGCCGGGGGCCTGGCTTTTCCACCCGATCGCCGCCCATGGATTCCTCAACGTCCGCACGTACGTCACGGTCGGCGGCGAGCCCGGAATCTATTTCCTCACCGAGCACCTCGACAACCGGCTGAGCCTCCGGCTCGGCCCGCCGCTGTTCGGGCTGCCGTACCGGTTCGCCCGGATCCGCTACCGCCACGCCTGGCGCACGGGGCATATCGAGGGCCGGGTGACGGATCCCCGGGACGGCGCGGCCTTCACGTACCGGGCGCTGGCCAGCGCGGATCCGGCCGACTACCGACCCGCCGCGGCCGGGACGCTCACGGAGTGGCTGATGGAAAGATATGCGGCCTACACGGCCCGCGGCGCGAAACGGCGCCGGTTCCGGGTCGCGCATGATCCCTGGTCCGAGGCGCCCGCGGCGGTCCGGATCGTCGAGGACTCGCTGCTGCGGGAACGCTGGCCATGGTTCGCCAACGCGCGACTGGTCGGGGCGAACTTCTCGCCCGGGCTCCGGGACGTGTGGATGGGCCGGCCGGGATCGATCTGAGGATCGCGGGAGGCGCGGGCGCCGCTCAGTGCCCGCCCTCGAGGTCGCCGGGCTTGAGGAGCGGGGCGAAGGTCGCCTTGTTGGCCGCCTTCATGTAGGCCTCCTTGGGCTCGATCGTGCCGTCCTTCACGCGCGCCATGAGGCTGTTGTCCATCGTGATCATCCCGTCCGACGCGCCGCTCTCGATGATGGACTTGATGGCGGAGATCTGGCCGGTCCGGATCGTGTTCGGCAGCGCCTCGTGCGTGAGCAGGATCTCGTGGACGGCGCAGCGGCCCTTCGGAACGCGCTTGCACAGGAGCTGCGCGACGACGCCCGCCAGGCACCCGGAAAGCATGACGCGCGCCTGGTTCTGCTCGTCGGCCGGGAAGGTGTTGATGATCCGGTCCACGGTCTTCGGTGCGTTGTTGGTGTGAAGCGTGCCGAAGACGAGCATGCCCATCGACGCGCAGCCGAGCGCGAGGCGGATCGTCTCGAGCTCGCGCATCTCCCCCAGGAGCAGGATGTCGGGATCGTGCCGCATCGCGCCCTTGAGCGCCGCGGCGAAGGATTCCGTATGCTCGCCGACCTCCCGGTGGACGATGACGGACTTCTTCACCGGGTGAACGAATTCGATCGGGTCCTCGATGGTGATGATGTGCCGGGCGAGGTTCGTGTTGATGTAGTCGATCATCGCCGCGAGCGTCGTCGACTTGCCCGAGCCGGTGGGGCCCGTGACGACGACCAGCCCCTGATCGAGGTGGCAGAACTTCTTGAGCGCCTCGGGCAGCTTCAGGTCCTCGAAGGACAGGATCTTGGCCGGGATCTGGCGGAAGACCGCCGCGGGGCCCCAGTGATTGTAGAGGTAATTGCCGCGGAAGCGGGCCAGCCCGGGGACCTCGTGCGCCAGGTCGAGGTCGCGCCGCGCGAGGAAGTCGGCCCACCGCTTCTCCGGGCAGATTTCCTTGAGGAGCGACTCCATGGTGCGCTCGTCGAGCGACTGCTCGCCGATGGGCTGCAGCGTGCCGGAAATGCGGGACTTGGGCGGCAGCCCGACCGTGAGGTGCAGGTCGGAGCCGCCGCGGTCCAGCATGGTCTTGAGGAGGGAATCGATGGCTGCCATGTCAGGTCACGCGCGTCCGGAGGACGCGGTTGTTGATGTTCGCGCGGGCGGTGTCGGCCGAGATCCTCCCCTCCTGCCAGAGCCCGAAGACGGTGTTGTCCATGAGGCACATCCCGTCCTTCACGCCGGTCTCCATGGTGTTCCGGAGGCCGGAGGTCTTGTTCTCGCGGATGAGGGCCTGGATGGCCAGGTTGCTGACGAGGATCTCGCAGGCGAGCGTGACGCCGCCGGACACCGCCGGCACCAGGCGCTGGCAGATGATCCCGCGCAGGCTCTCGGAAACCGACGCGCGGATCTGGGCCTGCTGCGCGGGGGCGAAGACGTCGAGCAGCCGGTTGAGCGTCGTCGCCGCGTCGCTCGTGTGCATCGTGCCGATGACCAGGTGGCCGGTCTCGGAGGCGCTGATGGCCATCTCGATCGTCTCGAGGTCGCGCAGCTCGCCGATGACGATGACGTCGGGATCCTCGCGCAACGCGCCCTTGAGCGCGGCGGCGAAGGACTTCGTGTGCGACCCGACCTCCCGCTGGGTGACGTTGCAGCCCTTCGGCGGCTGGACGACCTCGATGGGATCCTCGACCGTGATGATGTGGTCCTCGCGCGTCTCGTTCAGCCAGGCGACCATCGAGGCGAGGGTCGTGGTCTTGCCGGCCCCGACGGGACCGGTGACGAGGATGAGGCCGTTGTGGTAGGACAGCAGCTTGCGGATGGTCTCGATCTGCTTCGAGAACCCCAGCTCCTCGAGCGTCCGGATCCGCGCGGGCACCATGCGATACGCCCCGGCGGCGCCGTTCTTGTGGAACATGAGGTTGACCCGGAAACGCTCGGACGGCCCGAGCGCCAGCGCGTAGTCCAGGTCCTTGCGCTCGAGGTAGATTTTCCGGTGTCCCTCGCCCAGGAGGACCGTATTGAGCCGCAGCGCCTCCTCGGCCGTGAGCACGTGGTCCGAGATCGTGGCCAGCGCCCGGTCCTTGCGGATGAACGGGCGCGCCCCCGTTGAGAGGTGGAGGTCGCTGACGCCGGACGCGGCGGTGGAGACCAGCAGTTTCCTCAATTCGAAGGTGGCCGCCAAAGACGGGGCGCCAAGCTGGAACTTCCCGCAAACCGAAAAGTCACCGAGCGACCCCCGCGGCCCGCACCCCGGCGTCGCCGGCCCGCGGGCCCGTCCGGGCGAGCTCACGCGCCCGCGAGGAGCC
>DASPMS010000102.1:0-37375 GCA_035626915.1 Opitutaceae bacterium | reverse complement strand
TCGGCCTGCTGCTGGCCGCGATCTTCGGCGCGCTGCTCGTTTTCTTCCGGACGGAGCTTCACGAGGAGGTGCGCCGCACCGTGATCGGACGCGACGCCGCGGCGCTGCAGCCCGCCGCCCGCCAGCAGGTCGCGGCGGCCGAAGCGCGCGCCGGCAGCGGCCGGCTGGTGGCGGCCGACCTCCCCGCCGCGGTGCTGCCCAGCGCGCAGCAGGAGGGCATGCTGGCCGTGGCCGTGTTCGATCGCGACGGCAACCTCGTCCGCGCCATCCCCGACACGCTGCTGTTCGCGGAACTGCCCGTGACCGACTACTTCGTCCTCCTGCAGGGCGGCCCGATCAGCCGCTTCCACGCCGGGTTCCCGCTCGATCGTTATTTCCGGGGGGCCGGCGCGGGCGCCACCGCGCCCGTGCTGGAGGTCCTCCTCCCGCTGCAAAGCCAGGCGGGCGGGCCCGTGGCGGGGTTCGCCCAGTATTACCTCGACGCCCGCGCGCTGGAGGCCGAGCTCGCGGCCATCGCCGGCCGCCTGCGCCGCCAGACGGCGGTGACGTTCGGCGCGGCGGCGGCCCTGCTGGCGCTCGTCCTCGGCGCGGCGCACTGGGGCCTCGTGCGCGCCCAGCGCGCCGTCGCCGAGCGGAACGAGCGCCTCGCGCGGGCGGGCTTCGAGCTGACGCTCGCCGCGAAGGCGTCCGCGCTGGGGCAGATCACGTCGCACCTGATCCATGGCCTGCAGGGCTCCGTGGCCGGGCTGCGTTCGGCCGTCCGGGGCGACCGCGTCGACGCGGTGCAGGCGGCCCGCCACGCGGAGGCGATGGAGGCGCTGATCGCCGAGGTGGTCGGGCTGCTCGGCGATGTCCGGACCGGCGCGGTCTTCGAGCTGCGGGGCGAGGAGCTGGCGGACGTGATCCGCCATCGGGCGTCCGCCATCGTGGCCGCCCAGGCCGTCGCCCTGCGGGTCACGAGCCGTCTCCCGCGCGGAGTCGAGAATCACCGCGGCAGCCTCCTGTGCCTCATCGCGAGCAACCTCGTCCAGAACGCGGCCCTGGCCCGCCCGGGCGGCCGGGTGGATGTGGACCTCCGGGAGGAGGACGGGGACCTGATCCTGACCGTGGCCGACGACGGGCCCGGGCTGCCGGAGGCCATCCGCGCGCGGCTCTTCGAGCCCGGGGTGACCGGGCGGGCGGGCGGCACCGGCCTCGGGCTGGCGATCAGCCGGCTGCTCGCGCGGCAGATCGACGGAGATCTCGAGCTCGTGAACACCGGGCCGCTCGGCACGGTCTTCCGGGCCACCGTCCCGCGCGGAGGACGCGCGCAGCCCGTCCGGCAGGTCGGCCTGGCCGAGGCCTGAGCGGCACCGGCTCCGCGGGTCGCGAGACGCATGCGGCGGCAGGTCAGCCCCCCGATCGCTTTCCCCGGCGATGACGCGGATGGACGCGGATAATAAAACAACGTGTCCCTTCCGCTCCCCTTTGTGATCCCTGCGTTCTTTCGCGGCAAAAATAGGAACGAAACAACCTGTCCCTTTGCGCTGCCCGAGGGAACTAAAGGGGACAGGTTATAGCGCGCGTTCTGGCAACGAAGCGGGTCAGCCGCGCGACTCGGTCCGGCTAGGTGCGGCAAGTGTCCGTTCGTGCCTGACGCCGCCCGCCTGGAATCGGCTCCAAGTCCTCCGCGGTCTCCTGTCTAATTCATCGGCGTCCATCCGCGTGATCGGCGGGAGAAAAACCGCCGCTGTCCGCCGTCGGCGAGGTGGCCGGCCGATCACGCGGATGGACGTGGATGGAGGTCGGACCGGAGCGGCGGGGATCCGCCGCGTCACTCCGCATCGCAGCCCTGCGGCTCCTGCCTCGCCGGCACCAGCCGGCGCACGAACAGCCAGCGGGCGAGCGCCGGCATGATCAGCATCGCCCCGAGCATGTTGAAGAAGAAGAGGAACGACAGCAGGATGCCCATGTCGGCCTGGAACTTCAGGGCCGAGAACGCCCAGGTGCCCACGCCCACCGCGAGCGCGCTGCCGGTGAAGATCACCGACGTGCCCATCGTGGCGAACGCGAAGCACAGCGCGTCCTGGAAGCTGTCGCCCGCCTCGAGCCGCTCCTGGATCGCCGAGAACAGGTAGATGCCGTAGTCGACGCCGATGCCGACGCCGAGCGCGATGACGGGCAGGGTCGAGGTCTTGAGGCCGATGTTCAGGTAGTACTTGAGCGCGTAGCCCAGGTACGAGACCACGACCAGGGGGACGATGACGCAGAGCGCGCCGCGCCAGGAGCGGAAGGAGAGCAGGCAGAGCACGATGACCGCGGCGTACACCCACAGGATCATCGGCGTCTGCGCCGCCTCCACGACCTCGTTGGTCGCCGCCATGACGCCGACGTTGCCGGTCGCGAGCTCGAAGCGCACGCGGTCCGTGCCGTGCGTGGCGCGGAACGCCTTCACGGCGGCGACCACGCGCTGGATGGTCTCGGCCTTGTGGTCCCGCAGGTAGATGTTCACCGGGATCACGCTGCCCTCGTCGTTGAGCAGCCCGCTCGAGGTCTCGACCGGCGACACGGCCTGCGCGAGCGCCTGCGGATTGCGCGGGATGACCCGCCACTTGAGGCTGCCCTCGTTCCAGCCCGCGTTGATCGTCTTGGCCAGATCGGTGAGGGCCAGCGTGGACTGCACGCCCTCGACGTTGCGCATGTGCCAGCCGAAACGGTCGACCAGCGCCATCACCCGGTGGTCGATCACGGCGTTCGGCACCGTCTCGACGAGCACGGTGATGACGTCGACGCCGATGCTGAACCTGGACGTGATGACGGCGGTGTCCCGGTTGTAGCGGGACTCGGGCCGGAGCTCCGGCACGCCCGCGTGGAGGTCGCCGATCTTGACCTGGTGGGACTTGACCCAGCCGAAGACGAGGAGCGCGGCCGAGATCGCGATGATGCCGATCGAACCGCCGACGGACGTCGTGAAGTTCACCAGCCGGCGCCACCACGGCTGGAGGGCGAAGCGCCGGAAGTTCACCCGCCGGCGGAAATCGGGCGACATGCGCGTGTACGAGATCAGGACCGGCAGCAGGAACCGGTCGGTGAAGATGATGAGGAACACGCCGAGGCTGGCGGTGATGGCGAGCTCCTGGATCGTCGGCACGCTCACGAGGTAGATCGTGCTGAAGCCGACGGTGCCGGTCAGGATCGCGATGCACCCCGGGAGAAAGAGGTTGCTGAAGGAGGCGCGCGCGGCCGCCCGTTCGTCCCGGCCCAGGTTGAACTCGTACCGGAACGAGCGGAGCATCTGCGTGGCATGGCTCAGCGCGATGGCGAAGACCAGGAACGGCACGAGGATCGACAGCGGGTCGATGCCGAAGCCGAGCAGATTGAGGACGCCGAACTGCCAGACGACCGCGCAGAACGACGTGAGCAGCGGCAGGAACGTCAGCCAGAACGACTGCGAGAAGTAATAGAGGAGGGCGGCGGAGATCGCCAGCGCCACGCCGAAGAACATCAGCACGCCCTTCGCGCCGTCGGTGATGTCCCCGATAACCTTGGCGAAGCCGATGATGTGGACCGAGATCTGCTCCGACTCGTACCGGGCCCGGATGCGCTGCTCGAGGGCCGCGGCGACCTCGGCGTAGTCCAGCCGCCGGCCGGTCTGCGGGTCGACCTCCTGCAGCGCGGCCACCACCGCCGCGCCGGTGAAGTCGTTGGCCACGAGCATGCCGACGCGCCCCGATTTGATGACGTTGGCGCGGACCTCCGCCAGCCCTTCGGGGGTGGGCGAGAAGTCCGCGGGGATCACGTTGCCGCCCTGCAGGCCGTCCTCGACGACCTCCATGAAACGGACGTTCGGCGTGAAGATCGACGTGACCTGCGTCCGGTCCACCCCGGGGAGGTAATAGGCCTCGTCGGTGACCGCCTTGAGCGTCTGCAGGAACTTCGCGTTGAAGATGTCGCCCTCGCGCGCGACCAGCGCGATCACGACGCGGTTGGCGCCGCCGAACTGCGTGCGGTGCTTCTTGAAGGTGGCGATGTACTCGTGGTCGGTCGGCAGCTGCTTGTCGAAGCTGGCGTCGATCCGGGTCTGCGCGGCGAACCAGCCGAGCACGGCGGTGACGACCGCGAAGACCGCCAGCGTCAGCCCGCGATGGCCGAAAACGAGGGCTTCCATCTTCGCGATCATGACGGGAAGCGGCACGGGGACGGCGCACGGGCCCGGCGCGGGCGGTTGGCGGCGCGGCTCATGGCAGGCGGACCCGGACGACGCCGGCTTCGCCGACGGTGACGAGCGCGCCGTCATTCGCCTCGATAAGCTCGGCGACGCCGGCGCCCAGGGATCCCGGCTTCCAGGCCGTGAAGGAGGCGCCGCGGTCGCGGCTCACGAAGAAATTGCCCCCCTGGCCGGCCAGCACGACCCGGCCGTCGCGCAGCACGGTGCCGCCGAGGATGAGCGCCGGAAGGTCGTTCGCCACCTCGACCCAGTTGCCGCCGGCATCCTCCGACCGCAGAATGTGCCCGCGGAGGCCGTAGGCGACGAGGATCTGGTCGGTGACGGCGACGAGCCCGAATAGCGAGCCGTCGTAGGGCAATGCGACGCGGACCCAGGCATGGCTGTGGACGAGCAGGGTGCCGGCCTCGCCCGGCAGGTAGAGCCAGCGGCCGTTGGTCCGGACCGCGTTGAAGTGCGGTTCCTCGTCGGACGGTTGCGCGGCCGTCCACGTCTTCCCGCCGTCGGAGGTCTCGAGTAATTTCCCGTAGGCGCCGGCCGCGAATCCGCGGCGTTCGTCGAGGAACAGGACATCGAGGAAGACCGTCTCGAGGTCCTCCCCGCTGTCCTGGCGCGTCCAGGTGTCCCCGCCGTCGGCGGTGGCGAGGATCACGCCGTCGTGGCCGACCGCCCAGCCGTGCCGCTCGTCCGGGAAGCACACGGCGGTGAGCAAGGCGCGGGTGGGGACGAGCACCTGGCGCCAGCTCGCGCCCTCATCGGTGGAGACGACGACATTGCCATAGGCGCCGACGGCGACGAGCCGGTCGCCGGCGCGGGCGATGTCGAGGAGCAGGGCCCGGGCCGCGAGCGGCGCACGCTCGGACGTCTCCGCCGCAGGAAGAAACGACGTCAACGCGAACAACAGCACCGCGATGCCGGCCGGGCTCCGCAGCGCCGCGCCCGGGAAGAACGGCCGGCGGCGTCCGGTCCTCGGACCGCAAACGCCGGGTGGGGACGACCCCGGGGCCGTCCCAACCGGCGGGCTGAAGAGGCTATCCCTCACTCGGGGAACCCGGCTCAGCGCACGCCCTCCTGGCGCAGCGCGCCCGGAGTGTAGTCCTGCGGCGAGCGCGTGATCCCGAAGTTGTACATCGGGCGCTCGTTATCGAGCCCGATGGCCAGGTAGCGGCCGGCCTGCAGGTCGGTGTGCACCTCGAGCGTGCTCCAGAAGATTTGCGCGTCGTAGTAGTTGATGCAGTGCGCCTCGGACACGCGCCAGAGCTGGCCGCGGCCGTCGTACTGGTCGACCGCGAGGACCTGCCAGCTGTCCTCGTCGATGTAGAACGTGCGCCGCGTGTAGAGGTGGCTGGTCCCGGGCTTGAGCGTGGCGTCGACGATCCAGACGCGGTGCAGCTCGTAGCGCGTGAGGTCCTGGTTGATGTGCAGCGGCTTGAGGACGTCGCTGAACTTCAGGTCGCCGCTGTGGAGCTTGTAGGAGTTGTACGGCACGTACATCTCGCGCTTGCCGACGAGCTTCCACTCGTAGCGGTCGGGCGCGCCGTTGAACATGTCGAACTGGTCGGAGGTGCGCATGCCGTCGGCCGCGGTGCCGGGGTTGTCGTAGGCGACGTTCGGCGCCCGGCGGACGCGGCGCTGGCCGGTGTTGTAGAGCCAGGCGCGGCGCGGCTCCTTGACCTGGTCCATCGTCTCGTGGACGACGAGGATCGAGCCGGCGAGGCGGGCCGGGGCGGTGACGGCCTGCTTGAAGTAGATGAGCACGTTGTCGAGGTCGGCCTCGGTGATGCCGTCGCGGGTGTAATTGAAGAGGAACTCGTCCTCGAAATCGACGAGCTGGTAGGAGCCGTTCCGCTGCGGGGCGGCCTGCGCGATGGTGCGCGAGGCGGCGACGCCGCGGTAGCGCGTGAGGTGGTTCCAGATCACCTCGAGACCGTTCTGCGGGATCGGGAACGGCACGCCGACGACGGAACCGCTGACGCCGTTGCCGCCCTCGGTCAGCTGGGCGGACGCCGCGTTCTGCCGCGTCGCCTCGTAGATCCGCGGCGGATTCGAGGCGCTGCGGCGCGTCGGGTACACGGGCATCCGGTAGGTGTCGTACGCCTTCAGCAACGCGAGGTGGCCCGGCGTCAGCCGGGCGGCGTGCTGGTCGGCGTTGGCGGCGGTGATGGTGAACTGCGGCTGGTCGTCCGCGAACGGATCCGGGTGATGCATCCCCGGGCGGTAGCCGGCGGGCGGAGCGGTGATGCCGCCGTTCCACGCGGGGATGGACCCGTCGGCGTTGCCGCCCTTTTCGCCGCCGAGCGGCGTGAGGTCGCGGCCGAGCCGGTTGACGTCGGCCGGGGCGATCGCCGCGGGGCCGGCCGAGAGGAGGCAGAGCGAGAGGGAGAGGAGCAGGAGGCGTTTCATGGCGGGAGGGCGCGGGGTTAGAACGAGTACTTGACCGTGGCCGAGACGTAGTCGCGGTCGCCGAGCAGGTTGAAGCGGCCCGCGCCGAAGAAGTTCACGTAGCGAAGCTCGCACGCCCACGCGTTCTGGTAGGTGAAGTCGACGCCCACCGTGAGGGTCTTGCGGTCCTCGCGGAAGTTGCCGAGGGGCAGCGGCGTGTTGCCGCTCACATCGTGGCCGAAGACGACGAGCGGCGAGGCGTTCACGCCGGCGAACACGTTGGTGTAGTCGAGGCGCCCGACCAGCTGGTAGCCCCAGGAGAAGTCGTCGGCGAAGGCCTCGGCCGGGTCGGCGCCGACCGCCCCGTTGCCGGTGGCGGTCATGGCCGCGAGGTTGCCGCCGCGGAAGGTGCCGGCGCCGTCGTAGCGGAGCACGTCCTTCGCGGGCAGGTCCGCGCGGACGAACCCGGCCTCGGCGAGCAGCGTGGTCTGCTCGGCGCCGAGGATGCCGCCGCCGACCCAGGTCGCGGTCAGCTGGCCGGTCCAGACCTTGTGGCGCCGGTAGCCGGGGACGTAGGTGTTCAGCTGGCCGGAGTAGTTGCCGAGCTGGTTGTTCGGGCCGAAGACGGGGTTGAGCGAGGAGAGGGCGGCGAAGAGCAGCTCCACGTCGTCCACCTGCAGCGGCTGGTTGTTGCGGTAGCTGATCTCGCCCTGCAGGGCGACGCCCTTGAAGCTGGTGTTGAAGCTCGCGCCGAAGAGGTGGACGTCCTCCGGGAACTCGATGAGGTAGCGGCCGGTGGCGGCGGAGATGAAGAACTGCTGCTGCAGGGCCTGGCTGGCGGCGGTCTGGACCGTCGGGTAGAAGGGCTGCAGGGCCGCCGGCAGGGCGCCCGCGGGCACGTTCGTGAGCGCGGCGCCCACCAGCGTCGTGATCGAGCTGGCCACGTTGGCGGGGCCGACGACGGCCGCGAGGCTGCTGGTGAAGGTCGTGTTGGCCCCGAGGCCCGCGCCGGCGACCTGCGCGGCGGCGAGGCCGTTGACCGCCGTGGTCGGCGTGCGGGCGGAGATCACCGGCAGCCGGCTGTGGTAGTTCATGTAGTACACGCCGAACTCGGTGTCGTTCAGCCCGGAGGCGAGCCAGCGCAGGTTCACGCCGTACTGGCCCATCGAGCGGGCCTCGTCGTCGGTGCCGCGGAGGATCGCGCCGAGCAGCGAGGTGTCGGGAATGGCGCCGAAGCCGAGGTAGACCTTGCTGCCGCCCTTCGCGACGAAGTCGTTCGTGCTGAAATAGGTCCCGGGCGGGTCGACGCGCGTGCGCTCCCAGTCGAGCAGGTAGAACGCCTCGAGCGAGAGCGTGTCGCTCAGGCCGAGCGAGGCCGAGACCATGTTCAGCGGGCGCAGCGCCTCCTTCAGCTCGGAGCCGGGCGTGCGGAGCTTGGCGACGTCGATGGGGTTCACCGAGTTGATGCCGTTGGGGAAGAACGTGCTCTCGCCCCAGCTCAGCACCTGCTGGCCGACCGCGATGCGCGCCGGCATGTCGCCGAGCGTGGGCTTGAAATACACGTACGCGTCGAGGAGCTCGCCGCCCTCGGCGACGATGTCGCGCGCCTCGTCGTTGAGCGCGGTGCGGTTGCGCGAGCCGTTCGCGTTGGTGAAGTCGTAGAAATAGAAGCCGCGGACGAACACGCCGGCGTTGCGGTAGTCGAGCTGCAGGTCGTGGCTCGCCTTCACGAGCGACGACACCAGGCCCGCCGTGTAGTTGAGGTTGCCGTCGTCCGCGTTCACCGAGCGCTGGAGCCCCGGGACGCCGTCGTACGTGTTGGTGATGCCGTAGAGCTGCGGGTCCGGGTCGTCGAGGCGGCCGAGCACGCCGGCCGAGAGGGTGGTGTCGAAGCTGCCCTTCACCTCGCCCCATTGGAACACCACGGCCCGGGTGACGGGCGCGAGGGCGAGGGCGCAGGCGAGCAGGGCGGCGGTCTGCACGCGCAGACGGTGGGGTACGAACAGTCCAGGTTGCATGGCGGTGGGGGTAAACGCGGCCACAGGCCAGGGCCGCCGGAATCGAATGGGGAGAAAGGCCCGGTTTCGTCTGGCCGGGATGAAGCGGTCAAAGGCACCGGAACTCAAGGTTATAACAGCCGCAATGGCAGGAGGTTTCGCCATTAGCGTTTTGACGCACCGGCCAAAACGGCAACGTTAGCGGATTCGTTTTCATGGAGCCGGCCACGCACATCCACATCAAGGGCGCCCGCGAGCACAACCTGCGGAACCTCGAGCTGCGCCTGCCGCGCGGGAGGCTCGTGGTGGTCACCGGGCCGAGCGGCTCCGGCAAATCATCGCTTGCCTTCGACACGCTCTACGCCGAGGGCCACCGCAAGTACATGGAGAGCCTCTCGACGCACGCCCGGCAGATGCTCGCGCAGCTGAAGCGGCCGGACGTCGACTTCATCCACGGCCTCTCGCCCGTCCTCGCGATCGAGCAGCGGACGGGCGGGGATTCGCCGCGCAGCACCGTCGCCACCGTCACGGAGGTCGCCGACTACGCGCGGCTGCTCTGGGCGCTCTGCGGCGAGCAGCGCTGTCCCAAGGACGGCGGCCGCGTGGTGCGCCGCTCGCTCGACGATTGCGTGGGGCAGCTGTTCCGCGACGCGCCGGGCGAACGCGCGCTCCTGCTCGCGCCCTTCCTCCGCGCGAAGCCCGCGGTGCTGCGCGATGAGCTGCCGCGCCTGCGGCAGCGCGGCTTCCAGCGGGTCCGGATCGACGGCGAGGTGAAGTCGCTCGACGAGCCCAAGCTGCTGCCCAACGGCGCCGCCGAGCTCGAGGTGGAGCTCGTGGTCGACCGGCTCGTGCTCAACGCCGACCAGCGCAGCCGGCTCGCCGACTCCCTCGAGCTGGCGTTCCGCGAGGGCCGCAACCGGGCGCTCGTGCTCGTGCAGCCGTCGGCCGAGGCCCCGTGGCGCGAGATCCTGCTGAGCCAGGACCTCGCATGCGAGATCTGCGGCGACCCCTTCGAGCCCCTGACGCCGCGGCATTTCTCCTTCAACCACCGCGAAGGCGCGTGCCCCGACTGCGGAGGCCTCGGCCGGCAGATGACGTTCGATGACGAGCTCGTCATCCCCGACCCCTCGAAATCCGTGCGCGAGGGGGCGATCAAGCCCTGGCGGATCGGCGGAAAGAACCTCATCATCAAGCACAACGCCCTCCTGAAGCAGCTGGCCGAGCAGCTGCCGTTCGACGCCGAGGTTCCCTGGGAGCAGCTGCCGAAGCCGACGCGTGACGCGATCCTCCACGGCGCGGGCGAGCGGCTGTTCAGCTTCAAGCTCCGCCGGATGCGCGAGCCGAAGGCGATGCCGTTCCCGGGCGTGATCGCGGACCTGGCGGAAAGCTACCGGCACACCGACAGCGAGGGCTTCCGCGCCCGGCTCACCGGCTACATGGTCAGCGGCGTGTGCCCGACGTGCCGGGGCCTCCGACTGGCGCCGCGCAGCGCGGCCGTGCGGCTCGGCGGCCGCAGCTACGGCGAATTCAACGCGATGGACGTCGGCGCCGCGCTCGCGTTCGCGCGCGGCCTGGGCGGGCAGGTCGCGGCGCCCGACGCCCTGGGCGAGGTGCTCGACGGGGTCGAGCAGCGCCTTCGCTTCCTCGCCGAGACCGGCCTGGGCTATCTCACGCTCGACCGCGAGGCCTCGACCCTCAGCGGCGGCGAGGCGCAGCGGGTCCGCCTCGCCACGCAGCTCGGCATGGGCCTGGTGGGCGTCATCTACGTGCTCGACGAGCCGAGCATCGGGCTGCACCCGCACGACAACCTCCGGCTCCTGGCGTCGCTCCGCGAGCTGCGCGACCGCGGGAACACGGTCGTCGTGGTCGAGCACGACGAGGACACCCTCCGGATCGCCGACCAGCTCGTCGAGCTCGGGCCGGGCGCCGGCGCGGAGGGCGGGCGGGTGCTGTTCCAGGGGACGCCGTCCGAATGCATGGCCCTGCCGAAGGGCACCTCGCCGACCGGCGACTGGCTGGCCGGGCGCGCCGGCGTGCTGAAGGACGCCAAGACGCTCGCGCCGGACGGCCGCTGGCTGAAGGTGAAGGGCGCGGCCGAGCACAATCTCAAGGGGTTCGACGCCGCGTTCCCGGTCGGGCTGCTCACGTGCGTCACGGGCGTGTCCGGCTCCGGCAAGAGCACGCTGGTGAACGACATCCTGGCCGCCGTCGCCGCGCGGAAGCTGCACGGCGCGAAGACGCTGCCCGGGCGCCACGCCGGGCTCGCGGGGCTCGAACACTTCGAGAAGACCGTGCAGGTGGACCAGGAGCCGATCGGCCGCAGCCCGCGGTCGAATCCGGCCTCGTACGTGGGGCTGCTCGACCTGCTGCGCGACCTCTTCGCGCAGGTGCCGCTCGCGAAGGTCCGCGGGTACAAGGCGAGCCGGTTCTCGTTCAACGTGCGGGGCGGCCGCTGCGAGCGGTGCCAGGGCGACGGCCAGATCAAGCTCGACATGCAGTTCATGGCCGACGCCTACGCGCCGTGCCCGAGCTGCGAGGGCCGGCGCTTCAACCGCGAGACGCTCGAGGTGCGCTTCCACGGGTGCAACATCGCCGACGTGCTGGAGCTCACGGTGCGCGAGGCGATGCAGCTCTTCCGGCACCAGCCGCGGATCACGGAGAAGCTCGCGACCCTCGACGCGGTCGGGCTCGGCTACGTGCAGCTCGGCCAGTCCGCCACGACCCTGAGCGGCGGCGAGGCGCAGCGGATCAAGCTCTCGCTCGAGCTCAGCAAGCGCGAGCAGGGGCGGACCCTCTACATCCTCGACGAGCCCACGACCGGCCTCCACTGGACCGACATCCAGCGGCTGCTCGACCTGCTCTTCAAGCTGCGCGACGCCGGGAACACGGTCATCATCATCGAGCACAACCTCGACGTCATCGCGCTGGCCGACTGGCTCATCGACCTGGGGCCGGGCGGCGGCAGCGCCGGCGGGGAGGTGGTCGCGGCGGGGCCGCGCGCGGCCATCGAGAAGGACCCGCGGTCGCTCACGGGACGCGCCCTGCGGACCTGGCGGCAGCCGGCCGCGACGGCCTGAAGCGACGCGCGACCCGGGAGCAACCCCGCGCTCGGCCCATCGGCCCGGGCGGCGCGGCCGCGCTACTGGGTGAGCGAATTTGGAGTTTCCCGCGCGGCCGGAGCCGCCATGCTGGAGCGCGCTTCCACCCCACCATGAACGTGCCCTGCCTTGCCCGCCTGGCCGCCGTGACGGCCCTGCTTCTCTCCGCCGCGCCGACGGCGTTCGCGAAGGAAACGATGCTGGTCGACTTCGCCGCCAGCCGGAAGGATCCGGACGGGACGACCTTCCGGCCCTACGAATACACGTTCCAGGACTGGGGCGGGGGCAAGGTCCACGATGACCGCGGTCGCGGCGCGCTCGTGCGCGCCAAGTCCGGCAAGGGCGGACTGGGTGAGAACCGCACGATGGTGCGCTTCGACAAGACGCCGGCGGTCGAGCTCGCGTACATCCTCGGCAACGGCAACCGCGCGAGCGGGCTGAGCTTCGCGCTGACCGACAAGGACGGCACGGAGCACCAGTGGAACGTGCCCTTCAACGGCCAGGTTCCCGGCCGCGAATACCGGCACCGCATGACGCTCGCGCAGCGGGACCAGGAATTGAAGCCCGGCAAGATCCCGGGGCTCGACCTGAAGAAGATCGTGACCTGGCAGGTCCGGGGCAACTACCAGGACGCGCCGGTCGAGGTGATGCTGCGCAAGCTCGTGGCGGTGGACTGAGGGAGGGCGACGGCCGCTTGAGGCCGGAGGACGGACGGGCCCGGTCGCGTCGCATCTGCCGGCCCCATGGGCAAACCTGGCCAGGGCCGCGCGTTGCGCCCGCGCGCGTCGAGCCGGGCGATTCCTGCAACTTGCCCCCGGGCGTCGGTGTGTTGGCCACAGGGGACCCCCGGTCCCCGCCAACTCCGAACCCCTCCCACCATGAATCGCCTCCTCCACTCCTCCCTGGCCGCCGTCGCTGTCGGCGCGGCCTTGTCCGCTTCCGCCTTCGCCGCCGATCCGGCCGGCTACGTCGATTTCGGCAAGTTCAGTGCCGCCGCCGGCCGCGAATTCGTCGAGGTCAATCTCCAATCGGGTCTCCTGAAGTTCGCCGCCAAGGTCGCGGCGACCGAGGAGCCGGAGGCCGCCGAGCTCCTCCGCAACATCTCCCACGTCCGCGTGAACGTCATCGGAATGGACGACTCCAACCGCGTGAGCACGGTCGAGCGGATCGAGAAGATCCGCGCCGACCTCGAGAAGCAGGGCTGGGAGAAGATCGTCACCGTCCGCGAGGGCGACGGAAAGGGCGGCGACGATGTCGCGGTCTACATGAAGTCCAAGGGCGAGGACGCGATCGAAGGCATCGTCGTGACGGTCATCCAGGACCGCGGCGAGGCCGTGCTCGTGAACGTCGTCGGCGACATCCGCGCCGAGCAGCTGGCCAAGCTGGGCGAGCACCTTGACGTCCATCCGCTGCGGAAGCTGAAGCTCAAGCGGAAGCAGGACGCCGAGGAGGCCACCTGAACCCCGTCGTTATCCGCTGCCGGCGGCCGGTCGTCCTCCGCCGAGGCCCGACCGGCGGCCTTCTTCCCGGCAGCCCCGTCGCACGCCCATGAACTCCCCGAATCAAAATCCGGCGCCGAAGCCGCCGCGCCGCCTGTGGCCCTGGGTGCTCGCCGGGGTCCTGTGCGCCCCGTTCGTGGTCCTGGGCACCGCGGCGGTGAGCTACCTGACGCTCGACCGCGAAGCGGCGCTGATCCGCCGCGAGGTCATGCGCGCCAGCGACACCGGGTGGAAGACCCGCGTCCAGTTCAGCGCCGGCCCGGCGTCCTTCGCCACGGTGCGCGGCGGCCTGTCGTTCGTGCGCCATCGCGAGGCCGACGAGGCGCGCGCGGCCCTGCGCGCGGTGAGGCGCGCGAGCGTCGGCGTCTACGAGGCGCGGGGCGACGCCGGCGACTGGACCGGCTCGGAACTGCTGGACCGCGTGGATCGGCGGATGGGCGACCGGGGCTGGACGCGCGTCGTGGGCGTCGTCGACCGCGGCTCGACCGTGCTCGTCTACGTGCCGGCCAACTGCGAGTCGCTCGACGAGGTCTGCGTGGCCGTCCTGGACGGCCGCCAGCTCGTGGTGGTCTCCGCCGAACTGCGCCCCGACGACGTGCTGGCGTTCGTGGAGCGGCACGCCGGCGAGCTGAACCTGGGGCGCAGGGTCCGGGGGAGACTTTAGGACTCCCGGGCCGCCCGCGCCTTCCCTCGAGCCGGAGCGTCCTGCTCCGGCTTGTTTTTTGGGGCACCACCGGCCCGCAGGGGGCCCGCTGGGCGTCGCCCGGGCCCGACCGGTCGCCGCGGAGGGGGAGCGCCGTGTTCCCGCTTGAGGGAGCTCGGTTGCGGGCGATAGTCCTGGGCGCCGCAACCCGGCTTCCTCGCATGTCGCGCCTTCCCACCATCGTCCACCTCGACGCGGACGCCTTCTTCGTCTCGTGCGAGCTCGCGCTCAAGCCGGAGCTGCGGGGACGGAAATGCGCGGTCGGCGGGCGGGAGCGGGGCATCATCTCCTCCGCGAGCTACGAGGCCCGCGCCTGCGGCGTGTACACGCCCATGCCCACCCGGCAGGCGCTGCAGGTCTGCCCGGATCTCATCATGCTGCCGCACACCTCCGGCCTCTACAGCCGGGTGTCGCGGCAGATGTTCGACCTGTGCGAGACCCTGACGCCGCTCGTGCAGCGGAACTCGATCGACGAGGGATACCTCGACATCGGCCCCTGCGGATTCCGCGACCTGGAGGAGATCGAGCGCAAGGTCCGCGCGCTGCAGCGGCGGATCTGGGACGAGCTGCAGATCACGGCCTCGTTCGGGACCGCGGCGAACAAGCTGGTGGCGGCGATCGCGAGCAAGGCGCGCAAGCCGAAGGGATTCACCGTGGTGCCGGTCGGGGAGGAGACGGCGTACCTCCGCCCGCTGCCGATCGGCGTCCTGCCGGGCATCGGCAAGAAGACGGAGCCGCGGCTGGTCGCGGCCGGGCTGCGCACGGTCGGCGACGTGCTCGCCCGCACGGAGCACGAGCTCGAGGCCCTGTTCGGGAGCGGCTGGCGGGACGTCGCGCGCATGGCCCGCGGCGAGGATGACCGCGCCGTGCACACCGAGCACGAGGACGCGAAGAGCTATTCCCAGCAGGAGACCTTCGGGCACGACATCGGGGATTTCGCGGAGATCGAGCGCATCGCCAAGCGCATGGTCGACGAGCTGATGCCGAAGATCCGCGAGGACCGCAAATGCGTGCGGACGATGACCATCAAGGTCCGGTATCCCGGGATGGAGGACAGCTCGAGCGGGCGGAGCCTGCCGGCGGCCACCGACCTCGAGGCGCCCTTCTACGCGCTCGTGGCGCCGCTGCTGCGGGCGGCCTGGGGCAAGCGCCGGCCGCTCCGGCTGGTGAGCGTGCGGTTCTCCGGCGTGGAGGACCCGGCCGCGCAGCTCGAGATGTTCGCGCAGGCCGACGAGAAGAAGCGCCGGCTCGCGGCGGTGCTCGACAGGATCAACGACCGCGGCCGCAAGCCCGCGGTCCGGCACGGACACCAGCTCGGGAAGCCTTGAAAACCGCCGATCTGCGCTAAGCTACGCAGGCAACCGCCGGCGGGCGTCCGCGCCGGCCGGCGAAAGCCCACGACCCCCTCCCATGCCGATCTACGAGTACTACTCCCCCGACACGAACAAGATCTACTCCTTCTACGCGAAGACGCTTGCGCAGGGACGGACCATCCCCCGCTGCCCGGACAACCCGAAGGCGCGGATGCGGAAGCTCGTGAGCGCGTTCGCCGTGAGCAAGGGGCGCAAGGAGGAGGGCGCGGGCAGTGGGGCGGGCGCGGGCGCGCCGGCGGCCGGCCCCGAGCCGGCCGAGGACGCGCGGATGGAGGCGGCGATGGGGGCGATGGAGCGCGAGTTCGCGCAGGTGGACGAGAACGACCCCAAGGCGATGGCGCGGATGATGCGCCGGATGTCGGAGCTGACGGGCGAGCGCTTTGATGAGCCGATGGAGGAGGCGGTCCGCCGCCTCGAGGAGGGCGCGGACCCGGAATCGCTCGAGGGCGACCTGGGCGGCGTCCTCGGGGACGAGGAAGGCGGGCCGGTGGATGCCGCCGCCGGCGACGCGCCGAAGGAGCCGCGCGCTCGCCGCAGGGCCCGCCGCCCGGCCGTCCGCGACCCCAAGCTCTACGATTACGAGTAAGCGGAGATTTCACCGCGCCGCACTTAAGGGCTTGGTGATTTGCCCCGATTCGTGTCCATTCGTGGTTTCATGAATTCCGGGGAACTCGAGCGGCGGATCGAAACGGCCAGGCGGGTGGTATCCGCGCAGACGGAGCTGATGCACCGGGAGTTCGGCCGCGCGAAGGCCGAGATCAAGCACGACGGCACGCGCGTGACCGCGGCCGACCTGGCGATCTCCCGGAACATCCAGCAGGCGCTGGCGACGGACTTCCCGGACGACCAGTTCTTCAGCGAGGAGCTCGCGCCGAACGAGAAGCCGGTGCCCGTGACCGCGCGCTTCTCGTGGGTGCTCGATCCGATCGACGGCACGAACAACTACGCCAACGGGATCATCCATTGCGCGATCTCGCTCGCGCTGCTCGAGCGCGGGGTGCCCGTCTACGGCGTGATCTACGACATGGCGCGGCGGGTGCTCATCCACGGCGGCCCGGGGCGCGGGGTCTGGGACGGCGACCGCCGCGCGCAGGTGCGCGCGGAGCCGCCGGGCGACCTCAGCCTGATCGGATTCCATTCCCCGGTGGAGAAGTCGTTCGCCGCCGACGGCAAGCGCCTGATCGAAAACTTCAAGATCCGCGGCCTCGGCAGCAGCACCCTGCACCTGGCCTACACCGCGGTCGGCCTCCTCGACGGCGTGGTCGAGCACAACAACCGGATGTGGGACATCGCGGCCGCCTGCGCGCTCCTGCCGGAGGCGGGCGTGGAGATCCATTACCTGACCGAGCCGCCGTTCCCGCTGCGGGAGTTCACGCTCAAGGCGCCGCGCGTCCGCTACGTGGCCGGCAACCCGGCGACCTGCGCGGCCCTGTTCCGCCTGATCGGGCAGGGCGGTTCGCCAGTGGCGTAGTCGGTCACCTGAAGCGCCGGCAGGCCCGAGCGCGGGTGGGGCCGGTGGTGGATTGCGTGATTCGAACGACCCATGTCGTGGGCCCGGGCATGACCGGGTTCACGCCGCCGGTTTTCGTTCCTCGAGCCGGGTGATGTGCAGCGGGTTTACCTGCACGATCGTGCAGTCGTCGTACTCGAGCTCGATGCGGCGCAGCAGGCGGGTGACCGTGCAGTGATCCCGGCTGGGAACCTCGTGTCGCGACCCGTCGGAAAGAAGGATCGCAAACGGGCGGAACTCCGGGGCGTTCAGCCGGGAGATGATCTCGGCGACGATCGAGATGGGATCGGCCACGGCCGGAAGCTGGGTCGTGCGCGGGAGCGAATCAAGGGGGATTCCCCATCCGGGGCTGCGGGCGGAACAGCGGTCCGCTGCGACAATGCTCCCCGCAGCGGCGCCCGCGGCGGGCGCCCACGATGCGTGGCCGCTCAGACCGAGTACGCTTGCAGGGGGACCGGGTCGAGGACCTTGGCTTTGGGCAGCTTGGCGGCGAGCTCGCGGGCGAACCAGGCGCGCGCCGGCGGGTCGCCGTGCGTGAGCACGATCGAGCGGGGATCGCACTGCACGGCGAAATCGAGCAGCTCCTCGCGGTCGGCGTGGCCGCTCAACTCGAAGCGCTCGACCTGGCAGCGGCGCCGGGTGCGGACGTTGGCGGCCTCGAAGAGGATGTCGTCCCCGGGCGCGCTCGCGAGCAGCTGGCCGCCGGGCGTGTCGGGGTCGCAGTAGCCGACGAAGCAGATCGCGTGCTTGGGGTGGCCGAGGATGCTCGAGGCGATGGCGTACGACGGCGTGTTCTCGACCATCATGCCGCTGCTGACGATGTAGAGCCCGGGCGGCGGCTCCTTGCCGGGCTTCAGCTCCCGCGGCGTCTTCCGCACCTGGAGGTCCTTGAGGATCGTCCGCGTGAAATGCACCTGGCCGGTCTTCTTCGCGATGTCGTCGAAGTAGTCGCACAGGTCCATGCCCAGGCCCGAGGCGTAGATCGGCGTGTCGACCAGGCGGTTGAATTTCCGGGCGTCGTGCAGGACGGCGAGGATCTCCTGCATGCGGCCGAGCGCGAAGACCGGGATGAGCACCGTCCCGCCGCGCTGGATCGCGGCGTTGACGGTCTCGATCAGGCGGACGATCTCGTGCGAGCGCTCGCGGCCGAACGCGCGCTCGGTGTCGCCGCGGGTGGTCTCCATCACCAGCGTGTCGAACCGCCGGTTGGGGAACAGCGCCCCGGCGAGCGTGCGCTGGACGTTGAAGAGCACGTCGCCCGTGAAGAACACGTGGCGGTTCTTGTACCGGATCTCGATGCCGGCGGCGCCGACGATGTGGCCGGCCGCGTGGAAGGTGAATTCGAGCTCCTCCTGCTCGCCGCGGAATTTCTTCGGATGGTTGAAGGTGTGCGGGTACATCCGCCCCGCCAGCCGGTCGATCTCGTCGTGCGTGAACAGCGGGTACTCGGCGATGCCCTTCTCCTCGCGCTCGCGGACCATGACCGAGGCGGAGTTGTGGAGCATCCGCTCGATCAGCATCCGGCTCGGCGCGGTCATGATGACCGGCGTGTCCGGGCAGGCGCGCATGAGCAGCGGCAGCGAGCCGATGTGGTCGAGGTGGCAGTGCGTGATGAGGATCAGGTCGACGTCCAGGCCCTGCAGCGGGCGGAGGTCCGGCGCGGCGACGCGGCCGATCTCCTTCGGATGAAGGCCGCTGTCGACGACCAGGTTGAAATGTCCGAACTGGACGAGGAGCGAGTTCGCGCCGATGCCGCCCTGGCGGTTGAGGTCCGTGATCTTCACTGCGTGGTTTCCAAGTTGACGGTTCCCCGGGGGATTCAAGATCGCGCCATTAGGCCGGGCGGAAGCGGCCGGGTCGATAGGGTATTTTCCGGACTCCTCCCGCGACGCCGCGGCGCGAACGGGCGGCCCGGCGCTCAGAGCGGCGGCACGCGCATGTCGAACTGCGGGATCCGGACGAAAACCGGCCGGCCGAGGTCGTCGAGGCCGTGGAAGCTGCCCTGCGCGCGCGCATCGGAGGCGCCGACGTGATAGCTGTTGTACGAGAAATGCTGGCCGGGCGCGAGCCGGGGCGTTTCGCCGACGATCCGGTCGCCCTCGACCACGAGCCGGGAACCGTCCGCGTGCTCGATGAGCCACTTGCGCCCGAGCAGGGTCACCGTGCGCTCGGAATCGTTGTGGATGGTGAGGAAATAGATGAACGCATGCGGCTTGTCCGGCGGCAGGTCGTCCCCGCCGCGGCGGTAGAGGAGCTTGTCGAGCTCGACGCGGAGGCCGGGGAGTTCAAGCGGGACGCTCATCGGGGCGGGGAAAAAGAAAGGGGGCCGGGGCGCGGGCGGTGGAATCGCGGGGACGCGCGCCGGAGGTGACATGAATACCGGGCGCCCGGACGCCGGCAATGCCCATTCACGTCAGCGCGCGGCCGCGCGGGACTCCGGCGGCGGATTCCCGGCTTCCGCGAGCCAGACGGCGACCGCGAGGAGCGCGAGGCTGGCCGTCAGGCGGACCGGCGCGGCGGACTCGCCGAAGAAGAGCAGCGAGCACGCGACGCCGAGCGGGACCTTCGCGTTGTTCATCACCGCGAGGGTCCCCGCCGCCGCGCGGGTCGCGCCCAGGTTCCAGAGGAAGAACCCGAGGCCGGAGGCGACGAGCCCGAGGTAGGCGAGCGTGAGCCATTGCTGCGACGACAGGGCGAGCGCGCCCAGGTCCGTCCGCACCAGCGCGGCGGCCGCGGCCAGGGCGAACGCGCCGGCATACGGCAGCGCGAAGATCTCGTGGTCGCGCAGCGCCGGATGACGGAGCCGGATGCGCCGGTACGAGACCTGGCCGGCGGCGAACGCGAGGTTGGAGGCCTGGACGAGCAGCACGCCGGCCGCGGTGGGCGCAAGCGGGGAGGAGCCCGAGAAGACGACGACGGCGGTGCCGGCGACGGCGAGCAGCGCGGCCGCCAGGGCGCGGGGACGGAAGCGCCGGTCGAGGGCGTCGGCCAGCAGCGTCACCAGGATCGGGGTCGTGAGCGTGAGCAGCGCGACCTCGTAGGCCTGCAGATGCCGGAAGCTCTCGTTGTACGCGAGGTACATGAGCCCGAACTGCACCGCCCCGAGCGCCGCCAGCCCGCCGGCGAGCCGGGGGCCGAGGCCGCGCCAGCGAAAGAACGGCAGGAAGACCGCGAGGGCGAAGGCGAGCCGCGCCGCGGCGACGAACGTGCCGTCGAGCCCGGCCGTGAGCCCCTTGGTGAGGCCGAAGGAGAACGCCCAGAGGAGCGAGACTGCGAGGAGGTAGGGCACGCGCCTCAGACGCGGAAGATCGCCCCCAGCTTCTTGCCGAGGAGGACGGTCATGCCGGCGATGGTGATGCCGAGGAAGGCCATGGCCCACACGCCGAGCGCGGAGGCGATGTACTTGCCGTCGCCGAGGAGCTGGAAGAGCTCGAAGATCGCCTTGGTGATGGGGTAATAGGCCTGCTTCTGCGCGAGGATGAGCGAGTCCGAGACCTCGAGCATCGCGAACGAGAACGCCAGCAGGCCGCCGGCGATGAGGTTCGCCGTGATGAGCGGGATGGTGACCTTGAGCGTCGCCTTGAGCGGCGGGCAGCCGAGATTCTGCGCGGCCTCCTCGAGCGTCTCGCTCGTCTGCTGGAATCCGGCGGCGGCGGAGCGCACGACGTACGGGAGGCGGCGGACCGAGTAGGCGATGATCAGCAGGATGGTCGGGTCCGTGACCGGGTTGATGAAGGAGAAGAGCTTGCCCTCCTGGCTCATCGCCAGGTAGCCGAAGGCCAGCACGAGGCCCGGCACGGCCAGCGGCAGCATCGCGAGGAAGTCCAGGATCTGGCGTCCCGCGATCTTCGAGCGCACGATCACGTAGGCGAGCGCCACGCCGACGACCAGGTCGATGGCGGTCGAGATGCTCGCGTACTTGAGGCTGTTGGCGATGGCGGGGACGGTGAGGTCGTGCCCGAGCGCGAGCTCGAAGTTGTCGAGGGTGAAGCCGCGCGGCAGCACCGTCGCGTACCAGTCGTGCGAGAACGCCACGAGCACGACGCCGAGGTGGGGCAGGATGGCGACGAGGGTCACGCCGCCGAACATCAGCGTGCAGAGCCAGCCGCGGCCGCGGGGGAGGGGTCGCGCGCCGCCCGAGGACGTGGCCTTGGCCATCATCGCGTGCGTGTCGCGGCCGAAGAGCCCCTTGCCCAGACCGTAGAAAAGCACCGAACTCACGAGCATGACGGCGACGAGCGCGTACGGCGCGGGATTCCCGCCGATGTCCTTCAGGCCGGCGTAGATCTGGACGGACGTGACCTCCGCGTAGTCGAAGATGAGGGGCACGCCGAGGTCGGTGAACGACCAGATGAACACGATGGTCGCGCCGGCGAACAGGCCGGGCTTGATCAGCGGGAGCGTGATCTTGAAGAAGCGCCGGAAGCCGGTGCAGCCGAGGTTCTCCGCGGCCTCTTCCATCGCGGGATCGATGTTGGCGAGCGCGGCGACCGCGTTGAGGTAGATGATCGGGTAGAGGCTGAAGGCGGTCATCACGGCCACGCCGAGGAACTGGTTCGCGCCGAGCCAGTCGAAGGTCCAGCCCTCGGGCCGGAGCCCGAGCCGGATGATGAGGCTGTTGAGGGCTCCGTACTGCCCGAGGATCTGCTTGATCCCGATCGCGCCGACGAACGGCGGCAGGATCATCGGCACCAGCACGACGGAGCCGAGCAGGTTCTTGCCGGGGTACAGAAACCGGTCGGAGACGAAGGCGAGGGGCAGCGCGATCAGCAGCGCCAGCGTGGTGGTGGTGAGCGCGAGCAGGAACGAGTTCGCGAGCCCGGTCGTGTAGGTCTTCCCGGCCAGGATCACGCCGAGGTACCGGAAGGTCAGCTCCCCATCCGCGTCCACGAAGCCGCCCTTCAGGATCTGCGCGATGGGCCACAGGAAGAACGCGGCGAAAAAGACGAGCGTGAAGGCGAACACGAGCCGCGCGAAGGACTTCGACATGCGGCGCGCAGGGTGGCGGAGCCGCGCGGAACGCGGCAAGGCGTAAAGCGGAAGCGGGCCGCCTCCAAAAGGTTACAAAATATAGTTAGCTAAGACTAATTTTGCTGTTGAAACCAACCTTTCGGGCGCGCTTGGTGGGCGCATGCTCGCCGCCGTCCTTCGCCCGCTTCTCCTCCTCCTGCCGCTCGCGCTGGGTGCCGCGGCCGCCGCCGCGCCCCTGCGCGTGGTCGCCACGACCTCGATGGTCGCCGATCTTGTCCGCCAGGTCGCGGGCGAGCGAGCGACCGTGGAGGGCCTGATGGGGCCCGGGGTCGACCCGCACCTCTACAAGCCGACGGCGGCCGACATCATTAGGCTGCAGCGGGCGGACGTGATCTTCTACAACGGCCTCGTGCTCGAAGGAAAGATGACCGACATCTTCACGCGCCTCGCCCGCGGCCAGAAGCCGGTCTACGCGCTGACCGAGGCGATCGACCCCGAGCGGCTGCTGCAGCCGGAGGAGTTCGCCGGGCACTACGACCCCCACGTGTGGTTCGACGTCGAGCTGTGGGCGCTGTGCGTCGGGACGGTCGTGGAGGGGCTCAGCGCCGCCGATCCGGCGGGCCGGGCGCACTACGAGCGGGAGGGCGAGGCCCTGCGCCGCCGGCTGGCCGCGCTCCACGCGTGGGCGAAGGCCAAGGCGGGCGAGCTGCCGCCCGAGAAGCGCGTGCTGGTGACCAGCCATGACGCCTACAACTACTTCGGCCGCGCGTACGGCTTCTCCGTGGTCGGCCTGCAGGGGATCTCGACCGCGACCGAAGCGGGCCTGGCCGACGTGGCCCGGCTCGTGGACTTCATCCGCGAGAAGCGCATCAAGGCGATCTTCGTCGAGTCGAGCGTGCCGCACGCGACGATCCAGCGCGTGGCGGCCGATTCCGGCGCGCGCGTCGGCGGCGAGCTCTTCTCCGACGCCATGGGCACGCCCGGGCAGATCGAGAACGGCTACGATCTCGGGACCTACGAAGGCATGATCAGGCACAACCTCACCACCATCGTGGAGGCGCTGAAATGAGCCCCCGGATCCTCCTTTTCCTCGCGCTGGCCGGCGGGACCGCGGCCGCGCCGGCGGACAAGCGCGGCTACACTTGGTCGAACCCGACCCCGCGGGAGCTGCTCCGCGAGATGGCGACGGACCGGCCCGACACCACCGAGAGCCCGACGACGGTCGACGCCGGCCACGTCCAGGTCGAGATGAGCTTCGCGGCCTTCGAGCGCGACCGGCACACGCCCGAGCGCGACGGCGTCGAGCTCGAGGTCTGGAACGTCGCGCCGATGAACGTCCGCCTCGGGCTCCGCCATGACCTCGAGCTCCAGGTCGTCGTCGACAATTATGTCCGCGCCGAGGCCCAGGCGCCCGCGCTCGGGCTGCGGGAGCGGGTCTCGGGCTTCGGCGACGTCACCCTCCGGCTGAAGCGCAATTTCCTCGGCAACGACGGCGGGGACACGGCCTGGGCCCTCATGCCCTTCGTGAAGATTCCCACCAGCTCGGGCGGCGTGGGCAACGACCATGTCGAGGGCGGCCTGATCCTGCCGGTGAACTTCACCGTCGGCGGCCTGGGGCTCGCGGCGATGACCGAGGTCGACCTCGTGCGGAACGCGGCCGACGACGGCTACACGCTCGCCTGGCTGAACACGCTCGCCTACGGCTTCGACCTGACCGCGCGCCTCGGCGGCTTTGTGGAGCTGGCCTCGCTGAGCGGCGAGGGGCGCCACGCCCTGATGTTCGACTGCGGCCTGACGTTCGCGGTCAACCCGGACCTTCAGCTCGACTGCGGCGTTAATCTCGGCCTGACGCGCGCGGCGCCCGACCTGGTCGTCTTCGCCGGGCTCAGCCGCCGGTTTTGACGCCGGCGGTCCGTTCCGCTAGGGCCGAGCCTGCATGAACACCCTTCGCTTCGCCCCGCTTCATCCTTTTCTCGGCCTCACGGCCGCGGCCCTGCTCGCGTGCTCCGCCGGCGCGCAGCTCACCGAATGGCCGACCACGGTGAAGCCGGGCCGGTTCCTGATCGAGATGGACGCCATCTCGCTGACCCTGGACCGCGAGGAGGATTTCAAGTACACGGCGTTCGGCGCGGCGTCGGTGTTCCTGACCACGGGCGTGACGCAGAACCTCGACGTGCAGGTTGGGGCGGAGTTCCTGATCACGCAGCGGATCGAGACGAGCGGCTTCACGGACCGGAGCACGGGGGTCGGCGACGTCTATGTCCGCACGAAGTGGCGGTTCTTCGAGGCGAAGGACAGCTACAACGCCGCGGCGATCATCCCGTGGGTCAAGATCCCCACCAACTCCGGCGGCGTGGGCAACGACGCGGTCGAAGGCGGAATCATCCTGCCGTGGGAGGCCCGCTTCCCGGGCGGCATCAACCTGTACGCCATGGCGGAGCTCGATTTCCTCCGCAACGACGCCGACGACGGCTACGACACGGACTGGTTCGGCTCCATGGCCCTGAGCCGGCAGCTCATCGGCGGGATCGGCGCCTACGCGGAGATCGCCGGAGGGAAGTCCTCCGGTGGCGGCTCGTTCGAAGGCACGATGGGCGGCGGCGTGACCTGGGCGGTCCGCGAATACGCCTGGTGGGACTTCGCCGTCTATCGCGGCATCACCCGCGGCGCGGCCGACTGGAACCCGGTCGTCCGGTTCAACGTGGAATTCTAGGCATGACCGTCCCGCCCGATCCTTCGCCCGCGCCGCTCGAGATCCATGACCTCACGGTGTCTTACCACAAGAAGCCCGTGCTCTGGGGCGTGGACCTGGCTGTGCCGCGGGGGCAGCTGGTCGGGATCGTCGGACCCAACGGCGCCGGCAAATCGACGCTGATCAAGGCCTGCATGGGCCTGCTGCCGCTGAACAGCGGCTGGGTGAAGGTGTTCGGCCGTCCGCTGCGGGACGTGGCGACGCGCGTCGGCTACGTGCCGCAGCGCGAGTCGGTCGACTGGGATTTCCCCGTCAACGTGATGGATGTCGTCCTGATGGGCCGGTACGGGAGGCTCGGGCTGCTGCGGCGCCCGTCCGCGGCGGACCGGGCCGCGGCGAAGGCCTGCCTCGAGAAGGTCGGCATGCTGCCGTTCGCTAACCGGCAGATCGCGAACCTTTCCGGCGGGCAGCAGCAGCGCGTGTTCCTGGCCCGCGCGCTGGCGCAGGAGGCGGACCTCTACTTCATGGACGAGCCGTTCGCGGGCGTGGACGCCGCGACCGAGTCGGCGATCATCGCGGTGCTCCGCGAGCTGCGCAGCCAGGGCCGGACGCTGCTGGTCGTGCACCACGACCTGCCGACGGCCCGGAGCTATTTCGACATGCTCCTCCTGCTGAACATGAACGTCGTGGCGTTCGGCCCCACCGCGCAGGTCTTCACCGCCGAGCTCCTGCAGAAGACCTACGGCGGGCGGCTGACCGTGCTGTCGGAGGTGGCGCACGCCGTCGGGGCGCAGGAGCGCGGCGCGCCGTGAACGCCGACGCTGGGCTGGCGCCGCGAGGGCCGGAGGCACCCGACCGGGAACGATCCATGCCGACCGCCACGACATTCCGGGCGCAGGGGGGCCGCCGCGGCGGGATGGCCGCCGCGCTGGTGGCCGGGCTTCTTTTTCCCGGCGTGCTGCACGCCGCGCGCGTGAGCGACGTGGCCGGCGCGGACTGGCTCGACCAGGCGGCGCGGTTCCTCAGCTTCCGCGACCTCTCGGTGCGCTACGCGGTATGCGGCGCGGTCCTGCTCGGCGTCTGCTGCGGCGTGCTGGGGGGATTCGTGGTGGTGCGGAAGATGGCGCTCATGGGCGACACGCTTTCCCACGCGGTGCTGCCCGGCGTCGCGCTCGGGTTCCTCTGGAACCTCAGCAAGGACCCGGTGGCGATCTTCGTCGGGGCGACGCTGGCGGGACTGCTCGGCACCGGCATGGTGCGGGCGATCACGCACACGACGCGCCTGAAGGAGGATGCGGCGCTCGGGCTGGTGCTGGCCTCGTTCTTCGCCGCCGGGGCGTGCCTCGTGACGATGATCCAGCGGCTGCCCACCGGCAGCAAGAGCGGCGTCGACAAGTTCCTCTTCGGCCAGGCCGCGGCCATCAACAGCGGCGACGTCTGGCTCATGCTCGCCGTGACCGTCCTTGTCCTCGGCCTGGTCGGCCTCTTCTACAAGGAGCTGCTCATCGTCAGCTTCGACGGCGGGTTCGCGCGCGCGAGCGGGCTGCCGGTGGCCTGGATCGACCGGGGGCTGATGCTCCTGCTGGCGTTCAGCGTGGTGATCGCGCTGCAGGCCGTCGGCGCGGTGCTCGTCTCGGCCATGCTGATCACGCCCGCCGCCGCGGCGTATCTGCTGACCGACCGGCTGCACCGGCTGCTCTGGCTCGCGGCGGCCTTCGGCGTGGCGGCCGGCGTGACGGGGGCGTTCTTCTCCTTTCTCGGGCACAACCTGCCGACCGGGCCGCTGATGGTCATCGGCGCGAGCACGGTGTTCGCCGGCGCCTTCTTTTTGGGCCCGCGGCACGGCGTGCTGGCGCGCTGGTGGCGGCGACGCGACCGGGCCGCGCGCACCCGCCGCGAGAACACGCTCAAGTCGCTCTACCGGATCGGCGAGGAGGCCGACTTCGCGGCCGAGGGCGCGACGCTCACGGAGCTGGCGCGGCTGCGGAAGGAGACCCTGGAGGACGCGCAGAGGCTCGCGACGGACCTGGTCCGCCACGGGCTCGCGACGCAGTCCGACGACCTGGTCTATTTCACGCCGGCCGGCCGGCAGCGCGCCGCGGAGATCGTGCGGAACCACCGGCTGTGGGAATTGTATCTCACGAACTCCGCCAACATCGCGGCCGACCATGTCCACGAGGACGCCGAGAAGATCGAGCACGTGCTCGGCGAGGAGGTCGTGCGCGACCTCGAGCGGCGGCTCAACCACGCGGCCGTCGACCCGCACGGCCGCCGCATCCCGACGGCGGGCGAGATCCATCGCGCCGCCGGCCTGAGCGGGGAATCCGGCCGGAAATGACATGGAGACGCTGGTCCCCGCCTTCGACTTTCACCGGATCTTCGTCGCCCCCTGGACGACGGAATTCCCGACCTTCGGCTGGATCGTCCTCATGGGCTTCCTGGTCGGGGCCGCGTGCGGGCTCGTCGGCAATTACCTGCTGCTGCGGCGGCTCGCGCTGATGGGCGACGCGGTCAGCCACAGCGTGCTGCCGGGGCTCGTGGTCGCGTTCCTGCTGAGCAACAGCCGCGGCACGGGCGCGATGTTCCTCGGCGCGCTGGCCGCCGGGGTCCTGGCCACGCTGATCATCGAGGTCATCCACACGAAGACGCGCGTGAAGCAGGATGCCGCGATCGGCATCGCGTTCTCCTCGCTGTTCGCGGTCGGCGTCCTCCTCACCGCGCTGTACACCTCGCAGGTGGATCTCGACGCCGAGTGCGTGCTGTATGGGGAGATCTCGTTCGTGCCGCTCGAGCCGATGGTGGAGGTGGCGGGCCTCACGCTCGGGCCGGCGTCGCTCGTCCGGATGGCGCTGGTGCTGCTCGGCGTCGTGGCGCTGGTCGTGATGTTCTACAAAGAGCTCCTCGTGAGCGCGTTCGACGCCGGGCTGGCCCGCAGCCTGGGCGTGAATCCCACGGCGATGCACTTCGGGCTCATGGCGGTCCTGTCGATCGTCGTGGTGAGCGCCTTCGAGGCCGTGGGGGCGATCCTGGTGATCGCCATGCTCATCCTCCCCGGCGCCACGGCCTCGCTGCTCACGAAGAAGCTCCCGTGGGTCCACGCCGGCGCGGTCGTGCACGCCGCGCTGAGCGCCGTGCTCGGGCTGCACCTCGGGGTCTGGCTGGAGTGCTCGCTCGCGCCGGCGATGGTGGTGGCGGGCGCCGGCGTGTTCGCGCTGGCCTGGGTCTTCGGCCCCGAGGAGGGGCTGATCGCCCGGTGGCGCCGCCAGCGCGGCGGCGGGCCCGAGCCGGTCAGGGCGCCGTGAGCAGCCCGCGGAAGAGGTGGAGGGCGAACACGGCGGCGAGCACGTAGGCGAGCCGCGGGGTCTGCCGGGCGCGCCCGGTGGCCAGCTGCAGCACGGCGTAGGCGATGAGCCCCAGGCCGATGCCCTCGGCGATGCTGAAGAGCAGGGGAATCCCGACGATGATGAGGAACGCCGGCACCACCCCGGCAAAGTCCTCGAGGTTCAGCCGGGCGGCGGACTGGAACATGAAGACGCCGACGATCACGAGCGCCGGCGCCGTCGCCGCGGCCGGGATGGCGAGGATCAGCGGCGTCAGGAACAGGGCGAGGAGGAACAGGCCGGCCGTCGTCGCGCCGGTCAGGCCGGTGCGCCCGCCCGCCTCCACGCCGGAGGCGGACTCGATGTAGCTCACGACCGTGGAGGTCCCGAACAGCGCGCTGAGGATCGCCGCGATCGAGTCGGCCACGAGCGCCCGGCCCGCCTTCGGCAGCGTCCCATCGGGCTGGAGCAGCCCGGCGCGCTGCGTCACGCCGATGAGCGTCCCGATGTTGTCGAACATGTCGACGAGCAGGAGCGTGAGGATGATCGGCAGCGCCTTGGCGAAGTCGTTCACCAGCAGGTCGAAGTTCAGCTGGAGAAAGGTCGGCGCGGGGGAGGCCGGGATCGACACGAGGCTTTCGGGCAGGACGGTCACCATGCGGCCTCCGCCGGCCGGGACGACGGCGCCGACGAGGGTGACGACGACGATGGAGATGATGATCGCGCCCGGGACGTTCCGGGCGACGAGGACGGCCGTGAGCAGGATGCCGGACAGGCAGAGGAGGACGGGCGGCGCGCCGAAGTCGCCGTGGGTCAGGAACGTGGCCGGATGGCTCACGATAAGCCCGCCGTTCTTCAGCCCGATGAAGGCGATGAAGATGCCGATGCCGCAGGTGACGGCCAGCTTCAGGCCGTGCGGAATCGCGTGGATGATCTTTTCGCGCACGCCGGTGACCGAGAGGGCGAGGAAGATGCAGCCGTTCACGAACACCAGCCCGAGCGCCGACTGCCAGCTCACGCCCAGCCCGAGGCATATCGAGTAGGCGAAATAGGCGTTGATCCCCATGCCGGGCGCGAGCGCCAGCGGGAAGTTCGTGAGGAATCCCATCAGCAGGGTGCTGACGGCCGCGGTCAGCGCGGTGACCGTGACCACGGCCGCCGCCGGCATGCCGGCCTTCTCGAGGATGCTCGGGTTGACCGCCAGGATGTAGGCCATCGCCGCGAAGGTCGTGGCGCCGGCCTGGAGCTCCCGGGCGACCGTCGTCCCGTTCTCCGGCAGTTTGTACAATCGCGCCAGCATGGCCTACGGCTGCGGCTGGGGCACGGCGATCTCGTACCGGGCCCAATCCCGCAGGAGGGCGTGGACGACCCGGGAGCCGACGGCGTGCGCGGCTTCGATCGACGGCCTGAATCCGGCGTAGCGGCCGATCTTGTCGCCCGCGAGGCTCTCCGCCGCCGTGCCGTTCGGCCACTGCATGTCGTAGTTGCTGGCGGTGCGGAGCACGAGCGCACGGCGGACGTCGGCGCGACCGGCGCGCGTCAGGTTCGTCAGCGCGCGCAGCGTGCCCGAATCCTCCATCGCGGTCGTCACATAGTTGCCCGCCCCGTCCGTGTGGTAACGGACCCACGCGTTGGCCCATTCGTTGAGCAACCGGCCGTGCCAGTAGGTGCTCGAGGCGAGGTTGTCGCCTTTGAGGACGAAGGGCGGGCGCTGCGCCGCCGGGGTGGCCGTGTAGTGCGCGCGGTGCGCGCGCATGCGCTCGGAATCGGCGATCGGCGTGTCCTTCGTCAGCTGAAACGCCCATCCGACGAGGCCGGGGTCCAACCGGAACGCCTGGCCCGTGTCGTCGTGGTCCGGCAGGCGCGGGATCGCGTACGGCCGGTCCTTTCGCAGCGGGACCAGCCCGGTCGGCCAGTCCGCGGGGATCTCGCGGGCGTCGATCTCGTGCGCGAGGTCGCCCTCGACGATCCACTCGGCCCACACGGCGCTGCCCAGCGATCCGTCGGCCGGGTCGATGCCCGCGATGCCCGCCACGAGCCAGTAGCTCTTCGTCAGGTCGAACCGCGGGTCGAGGCCGAGCGCCATGATCGTCGCCGCGGCATTGGAGTTGCCCATGCCGGTGACCACGCCCAGCACGGACCCGTCGGCGTTGGTGCGGAGCGCGCGGTGCCCCGCCGGGAAGGCGACCACGCGGTCGAGCTTCTCCCGCTCGACCCACAGCTGGAACTCGCCCGGCTCGTCCCCCAGGTCGGCGCCGCGTTCGAACATCGTCACCACGACGACCTTCGGCCGGAGCGGCTCTTCCGCGGCGAGCAGGGCGGAGGCGGCGGAGGCGAGGACGGCGAGTCGCGGCAGGCGCATGGCGGGAGAGCGGGCGGGGAAAGGGTTCGTGGCCGGGCGGGCTCAGGGCGGGAACTCGAGATCCCAGTTCCGCCTGGCGTAGCCGTAGGCCACGGGCTTGACCTCCGCGAGCCGGGCCAGGGCGTCGGCCACCGCGCCGGCCCCGTAGCGCGCCTCGAACGCCGCCACGCGGGCGTCGTAGTCCGCCAGCAGCCGCGCCTTCACGTCCGGCTGCACGAAGGCATGGGCGAGGGAGTTGCGGCCGAGCGCGACGACCTCCTCCCACGACAGGCGGAAGAGCGTCACGGCCGTGTAGTATTCGTCCGTGATGTTCGAGTCCCACATCCCGCGATCGTCGGTGTTGAGGCACACCGGCACGCCGGTGCGGAGCAACTCGGGGAAGGGATGCTTGCCCAGGTCGGGGACGTATTCGAGCAGCCGGTTCGAAATCAGGTTCACCTCGATGAGCGTGCGGCGCGTCTGCTGGAGCAGCAGCAGCGTGTCGGGATCCTTGAGGATGTTCACGCCGTGGCCGATGCGCGAGGCGCCCAGCCGCAGGGTGTCGCGGATGTGCGCGTCCGGGCCGTCCATCTCCCCGGCATGGATCGAGAGCGGCAGCGTCGGGTGCGTGCGGCGCAGCTCGCGGTAGGTTTCGAGGAAGCGGGCGGGGTAGCCCGGGCCGCGCTCCTCGATGCCGACCAGGTTGAGCCCGACCCACAGGTCGCGATTGGCCGAGACGAACGCGTACGACTCCCGGAGGTCGCGCTCGGCGATGGGCGTGAAGCGGAGGATCGCCTCCTGCAGCCGCACCACCAGGCCGGTCGCGGCGACGTCCGGCTGCGCGAGCCGCCGGCGGATGAAGGCCGCGCCCTCGTCGGCCGAGAGCGGCCGGCCGTCGTTCGCGACCAGGCCGTCGGCGCCCATCTGCGTCTCAAGGTAGCGCAGGCCCTCGGCCGCGAAGGCCTTGATGTTGTCGATGAGCAGCTCGGTGCGGACGTGGGGGTTGCTCGCCGTGTCGCCGAAGCGCGCCCAGATGACCTCGAAGAACTCGTGCCGGCCCTCGCCGGTCCGTTCCAGTCGGAACGCGTCGCACCACTCGGCCCGCTCGGCCGGCGTGAGCGACTCGACGGGCACGTATTCCGCCCGGACCGCCGGCGCGAGGCGGTCGTAGGTCCGCTGGCGGATGGTGCGGAAGCGCATCGATGGCTCGATGGCGTCGGCCGGGCTGCCGAAGCGGGCGCGCGTATAGAAGCGGTCGCCGCCGTTGCGCGCGGGATCGGTGAGCACGGCGTACAGCCATTCCGGCCGGTGCGAGCCGGAGGCGTGGTTGTGGAGGTCGCCACCCTTCGGGAGATCGTAGAGCAGCGCGTAGAGCTGGGCCGGCGAGGCGGCCGCCTTCAGCTCCTCGAAGCGCGGGCCGAAGTCCGCGCCCGACGCGAGCGTCCAGGCGCTCGTCGTCAGCAGCAGCAGCAGGTGCGGGCGCATGGCATGGGTTAGGCGGCGCCGCGCGCCGGGCGCAATTGAAATTTACCCGCCGCGCGCGACCTGCTAGCCGGTGCGCATGCCGTTGAACCGCTTCTCGGTCGCGCCGCTGCACCAGACCACCCGCGCGCTCGCGGCCGTCGCGATGGGACGCGAGGCGCCCGACCTCGTCATCACCGGCGCCCGCCTGCTCTCGACCTACGCCGAGCGCCTGCACGCCGACCGCGAGGTCTGGATCAAGGCGGGGCGCGTCGCCGCGGTGAAGCCGGCGGGGGCATTCCGGCCCGCCGCCGGGACGAAGGCCCGGGTCTACGACGCGGCCGGCGGCCTCGTCGCGCCGGGGCTGGTCGACCCGCACGTCCACATCGAGAGCTCGATGATGACGGCCTGCGCCTACGCCGAGGGGGCCCTGCGGAACGGGACGACGACGATCTTCTGCGACAGCCACGAGATCGGTAACGTGTGCGACGCGGCCGGGATCGAGTGGATGCTGCGCGACGCCCGCCAGGCGCCCCTGAACATCTTCCTCACCGTCCCCAGCACGGTCCCGGCCACGACGCCCGCGTTCGAGACCGCCGGCGGGGACCTCACGCCGGCCAAGATCGGGCGGCTCTTCGACCGGTGGCCGGAGGCGGTCGCGCTGGGCGAGAAGATGGACTTCGTGCAGGTCGCGCTGGGCGACAAGCGGAGCCACGCGATCCTGGCCCAGGCGCTCCGGCGGGGGCGTCCGGTCTGCGGCCACATCTACGGGCGCGAGTTCGTCGCCGCCGGGGCCGCGGCGGGGATCACCGACACGCACGAGGCGATCGACCGCGAGATCGCGGACGACTTCCTGGAGAACGGCCTCTGGGTTTTCCTGCGCGGCGGCCCGCCCACGACGCCGTGGCACTCGCTGCCGCAGGCGATCAAGACCGTGACCGAGCTCGGTGCGAACCCGAAGCGGGTGTGCGTGTGCACCGACGACCGCGACGCGGACGACCTTTTTCTCTTCGGCCTGGACTGGGTGGTGCGCGAGGCCGCGCGGCACGGCCTCGCCCCGGTCACGGCCTGGAGCCTGGGCTCGCTCCACCCCGCGACGCGTTACGCGCAGGACGGCGAGATCGGCGGGATCGCGCCGGCGCGCCGGGCCGACCTCGTGCTCCTCAACGACGAGCTCGTGCCGCAGAACACCTGGTACGGCGGCGAGCTGGTGGTGGAGGACCGCAGGATCACTCCGGTCCTCGACCGCGCCCTCAGCCGGCGCTACCGGTACCCCCGCGCGGCGTACCAGACCGTGAAGGTTGCGCCCCGCCTGACGCTCACGCCGGCGTTTCCGACCGGGCCGGTCGTGGCCAACACGATCCGGACCGCGCTGCCGGGCATCATCCTCCACCACGAGAAAGTCGCGCTCGACCCGGCACCGGGCGACGGGTGGGCCGCCCTTTTCGCCCGCCACAACCTGTGCTTCGTGACCGTCGTGGAGCGACACGGCAAGTCGGGCGCGGTGGCGCACGGGCTCCTCAAGGATTTCAACCTGCGCGACGGCGCGGTCGGCAGCTCGGTCGGCCACGACGCGCACAACATCGTCCTTGCGGGCACCAACGAGGCGGACCTCCAGCTGGCGCTGCGCACCATCAAGGTGATGCGCGGCGGCGTCTGCGTCGTGCGCGGCGGACGGGTGGTGGCCAAGGTCGCGCTGCCGATCGCCGGGCTGCTGTCCGACAAGCGGGCGACCGTCGTGGCGGACGAATCGACCGCGCTCAAGCAGGCCTGGACCCAGGCGGGCTGCACGCTGCCTTACATGGGCTTCAATCTCATCCCGCTTTCCGTGATCCCGGCGATCCGGATCACCGACAAGGGCCTGGTGACCGTGCCGGGCCTGGAGATCCTGCCGCTCTTCGAGCCGCGCTGAGGCGGGCCGGGTCCGGCTGAGTTTTCGCGCCCATGATCGTCGACGCGCACGTCCATCTCTATCCGCCCGCGGCGAACGCCGACCCGCTGGGCTGGGCGACGGCCCGGGGGGAAGCTCATTGGGCGACGCTGGTCACGCGGCGGCGGAAGGATGGACGGCAGGTGCAGGGGTTCGCCTCGGTCGCGGACCTGCTGCGCGACATGGACGCCGCCGGAGTCGGCCGCGCCATCCTGCAGGGCTGGTACTGGGAGCACCACGGGACCTGCGCGGAGCAGAACCGGTTCTATCGCGAGTGCGTGCAGGCGCATCCGGATCGCCTCGCGGCGTTCGCCACGCTGCATCCGGCGGGGGGCGCGGACGCGCTCGAGATGGTCCGGCGCGCGCGCGAGGAGGGATTCCTCGGGCTCGGCGAGCTCTCGCCGCACTCCCAGCATTTTGCGGGCGACGGCGCCGCATGGCGCGAGATCATGCTGCTGGCGGGGGAGTCGGGGCTGCCGGTGACCCTGCATGTGACGGATCCGCTGTCCCGGCCGTATCCCGGGCGGGTCGACACGCCGCTGCAGGATTTCCTCGGGCTCGCCCGCGAGTTCCCGCGGACAAAATTCATTCTCGCGCACTGGGGCGGGGGACTCGCGTGGTCGCCCGAGGCGCTCGCTTTCCCAAATCTCTGGTTCGACACCGCGGCCTCGCCGCTGCTCTACGGGCCGGAGGTCTGGGCCAAGGCGCCGCGCGAACGCACACTTTTCGGCTCCGACTACCCGCTGGTGCTGTACCCCCGGATCGAGCAGGGGCCGTCGCTCGAGAACCTGCTGCGGGAGGCGAGGGCGACGGGGGTGGACGAGGCGATCCTGGGGCTGAATGCCCGGACGCTGCTCGGCGCGGGCCCGGGCTCATCAGGACAATGACCGGCTTCAGCCGGCCTCTCCGAGGAGCGCGGAAAAAGCGGGGCTGCTCGGTACCTTCGCGATGACCTGCAGCCCGGCCGTCAGGCCCGAGGGCAGCGGCACGGGAAGGGTGAGCACGGGCAGGCCGGCGAGACTGGCGGGGGCGGTCAGGGCGAGAACACGCCGCCGGAGCTCGGGCGTGGCCTCGGCCTTGCGCGGCGCGGGCGAAGGCACCGCGGGCAGGACGAGAAAATCGTAGTCCTGGAAGAAATGATGAAACACCAGCCGCACGTGCTCGCGCGCGGCGCGCGACCGGACGATCCGCTGCGGTGGCCAGGTCCCCGCCTCGATGAAGCGCTGCCAGATGACCGGATCGTAGCGGTCCTTGAACGGGCCGAGCCAGGCGCGGTGCACCGCGAAAGCCTCGGTCATCCCGATGCCGAGGTACGCGTCGACCGCGTCGCGCCAGCTGTCGAGGAGCGCGGCCTTCGCGGATTCGTCGGCGGCCGGACCGAGCCGCTGCGCCGCGGCGGAGCACGCGTGGGCGACCTCCGGGTCCGCATCCTCGAGAAGTTCGTCGAGCGAAAGGAAGCATCCGCGCGGCGGGCGGGCCGGGCCGCCGCCGCCGGTGACCGCCCGCCACGTCGCGAGCATGTCGGCGGCGTCGGCGGCGAACCACCCGGCGCTGTCGAGCGTCGGCGCGAGCGGAAAGGCGTCGCGGATGAACTCGTCGCCGGGCGCGAGCCGGAAGCCGTACGCGCCGCACCAGGACGCGGGCACGCGGACCGAGCCGCCGGTGTCGGTCCCGAGCGCGAGCGGCATGACGCCGGCGGCGACGAGCGCGGCGGACCCGCTGCTCGAGCCGCCGGTGAGGCGGTCGGGGAAATGGGGGTGCGGGCAGTCCCCGTAGTGGGGATTCTCGCCCGTGAGTCCCGAGGCGAATTCGACCAGGTGCGACTTGGCCGCCGGCGCCGCGCCCAGTTCGACGAGGCGCTCGACCAGCCTCGCGGTCCGGGCCGGCGTCGGCCGCACGTCCGGGAGGAAGGTCGATCCCGCGTAGGTCGGAACCCCGGCGAGATCGAAGAGGTCCTTGACGGCGAAGGGCACGCCGCGCAGCGGGGCGCGGGATCCTCCGGCCGCGAGCGCGCCCTCGAGCTCCGCCTGCGGACGAACCCAGGCGACGGCCGCGCGGCGCAGCCGATCCGGCAGCGCGTCCACGCGGCGGTGCAGCTCGCGGGACGCCGCCGCCGGTGACAGGGATTGCCAGTACGCGAACGAGGAACCGGCTCGCCTCTTGTCCGCGAATGTGTCCATTGCTGCGCATCCATGGCGGACCCGGCACCCATCGTCAAATTCTCCGGCGTGACGAAGCGCTACGGGGACGGCCCGGTGGTGCTCGCCCCGCTCGATCTCGCGGTGGGGCGCGGCGACTTCGTGACGCTCATCGGGCCGAGCGGCTGCGGGAAATCCACCGTGCTGAAGCTCGTGTCCGGCCTCAGCCCCGCCACGGGCGGGGAGGTGCGGGTGCTCGGCGCGACCCCGCGCGCGGCGCGCGACCGCCAGGCGTTCATTTTCCAGGACGCGACCCTGCTGCCCTGGCTGACGGTGCGGCGCAACGCCGAGCTCATGCTGCGGCTGCGCGGCGTGCCCGCGGCCGCGCGCGCGGCGAAGGCGGCGACGCTGCTCGACCTCGTCGGGCTGGGCGCGGCGCGGGACTATTTCCCGCGGCAGCTCTCGGGCGGGATGAGGATGCGCGTGTCGCTGGCGCGGGCGCTGTCGGTGGCCCCGGAGCTGCTGCTGCTGGACGAGCCGTTCGGCGCGCTGGACGAAATGACGCGCCACCGGCTGAACGAGGAACTGCTGGCGCTGCGGGAGACGGCGCCGTTCACGGCAATCTTTGTGACCCACTCGGTGGCGGAAGCGGTCTTCCTCTCGAACCGGATCCTCGTGATGTCCGCGCACCCGGGAAGGGTCGCGGCGGAGCACCGCGTCGATTTTCCGTTTCCGCGGCGGGCCGGCTTGCGGGGGGAGCGCGCGTTCCAGGAGAAGGTCAACGAGGTCACGGCGGCGCTGCACCGGGTGGAGGCACCGGCCGCATGAGGCGGACCCCGGCCTGGATCCTCTGGACGATGCCCGTGCTCAGCGGCGCGGTCTTCATCGCGCTGTGGTACGGGCTCAAGGCGGCCTTCGGCATCAGCGACTGGCTGCTGCCGACGCCGCTCGGCATCCTGGCGGCGATGGGCCAGGAGATGCCGCGGCTCCTGCCGGCCGCCGGCACCACCGCGCTCGGGGCGCTCGGCGGCTTCCTGGTGTCGGCGGCGCTCGGCTTTCTCCTCGCGCTGCCGATCGGCGTCTCGCGGGTCCTCCGCGCGGCCTTCTATCCGTGGCTGCTGGTCGCGCAGATGACGCCGATCATCGTGCTCACGCCGGCCGTCGTGATCTGGTCCGGCGGCGGTTTCGACGGGATCATCGCGGTCACGGTGCTGATCAGCTTCTTCCCGATCATCGCGACGACCACGCAGGGGCTGCTGTCGACGGACCAGAACCTGGTGGCGCTCTTCCGGATGGCGAACGCGACCACCTGGCAGGAGCTCTGGCAATTGCGCGTGCCGTCGGCGATGCCCCATTACCTGACCGGACTCAAGATCGCGGCCGCGCTCGCGCCGATCGGCGCGATCTTCGCGGAGTACATGGTGGGCAACTCCGCCGGCGGCACCGGCGGGCTCGGGTTTCTCGTCTACCGCTACCACACGCAGGTAAAGATCCCGGCCGTGTTCGCCACCGGGTTGACCAGCTGCCTGCTCGGTTTCATCTTCGTGGCGGCCGTGTCGCTGCTGAACTGGGCCGTGCTGCACAAGTGGCACGATTCGTTCGAGCGCGACGACCATTGATCCCATGACCTCCCGCGCCCGACTCCTCGCCGCCACGATCGCCCTCCTGGGCCTCGCCGCCTGCTCCCGTCAGCCCGCCGATGCGCCCAAGTCCGCCGATGGCAAGGTGAAGGTCCGCTTCCAGACCGACTGGTTCC
>DASPMS010000101.1:0-33426 GCA_035626915.1 Opitutaceae bacterium | reverse complement strand
CGGCCAGCACAAGCGACGGCCGTGCCTTGCCCTGGCCGCTTGCAGCCCGTTTTGGCCCGATCCAGATGGCGCTCCCCTGCGCGTTTCGACCTGGAGGGACCGGCTCCGTCCGGTCCGGGATGCGCAAGATACGTGCGCGAGATACTTCGCGTCAGCGGTCCTATTGCAAGCGGGCGGCCGACGGAGAGCGTGTTCCGATGATCGAACTCGCGGCGCGCGTGTTCCGATCACCGAACCAGGGACGACACAGAGGTCGTCCCTCCACGCCGGGTGCGTCCTGTACCTCGCGGCCGCCGCGTCACCGCACCTTGCGGCGACGGGCCGGGGCGCTGAAGAGCTGCGTGCGGAACGGCAGGGGATCGAAAATGATCCGCGGGTTCGGCAGGAACGGGGGCTGGAAAAGGATCCGGCCCCAAGTGATGTCGCGGGGGCGGGTCGGGCCCGTCCCGACGGCATCGCGGTGGGAGGGGTAGTGCGAGGCCATGCCCTTGGATCGGCACAAACCGGGCCAATAGGAGCGGAAAGGAGGCATCGCGGGGCTCCGCGCGAAGGGGCGAAGGATCACCCGACCCGCGCGATGCCCGAATCCGCGACCTGGCGCGTGCCGCCGGGGAAGGACACCACCGCGGCGGCCGTGGTCTCGAGCAGGCTGTGCACGGACGAGAGCCGGGCGCGGACCTCCTCGGCGAGGAATTCCAAGCGGGACGGCGTGAGGTTCAGGGCCTGCAGGATCGACGCATCCGGGAGCGGCGGACGGCCCCCGTGGATAGCGCCCGCGTGCGGGGGGTGATCGGCGCGGAGGGCGGCGGACCGCAGCCACTTCGCGACGTGCAGCAGGGCCGAGCCGGTGAAATGGGCAACCGTCCCGCGCGGCAGGTATTGCCAGCGGATCGGCTCGCTCATGACGGCGGGAAAATCCCACGACCGGAGGAGCGCCGCGCCGGCCTCCGCCTGGTGAAAGCCCAGCGCGGCCCGCTCGGCCTCGCCGGCCTCATAGGGCAGGCCGCGGCTGACCAGGCGCAGGTCCGGCTGGTGCTGGAATGCCCAGGCGTCGATCGCGACCATGCCGAGGCTGTGCAGCAGCCCGACGGTGTACGCGATGTCGCGGTCCACGCTGAGCCGCGTGGCGAGCGACTCGGCCGCGAGCGCGCAGGCGATGGAGCGGCGCCAGAGCTCGTCGGCCTCCAGGCCGTACGTGTGGAGCGGGCGCACGAGCACTTCGGACGCCACGGCGCTCGCGACCAGCTCGTAGACCTGGTCGTAGCCCACGCGGTTGACCGCCTCGTCGACCGTGTAGCAGCGAAGCCCGTGACTGAAATAAGCGCTGTTGCCGATGTGCAGCACCCGCGCGGCGATGCCCGGATCGAGCCGGATCAGGGCGACCACCTCATGCATCGCCGAATTGCCGTCGCTCAGGAGCTGCTTGAGCCGGGGCAGCACCCGCGGCGCCGACGGGAGGTGCCGGAGCTGCCGGGCCACGTCGTCGGGGGTCAACGCCGGGCGCGAGAACGGTGAGGTGCTGTTCGTGCGCACGCCTCGTTATCGGCACGCGCGCGCAAAACTTTCGCCGCGAACGGAATCGGCTCAGGCGTGCCGGGAATAGATCCGCTGGAGCAGCGAGGGCGCGGGCGCCGCGACGGGCCGGCCGGTGGCGTCCGGGTGGTCGCTCGAGGGGCGGCGCCCCGCGGCCAGGCTGTACCGCAGGAGCAGCTGCTCGTTCTCGCGGTCGAGCTGGAGGACCTGAAGGATGCGGGCGCGGACCTTCTCGAGGGCGGCGCGGAAGGCCGGGGTGCCGGCGCCGCGCGGCGCCGCGCGCAGGGCCGCCAGCGTGGTGTCCAGCCGCCCGATCAGGCCGCGCTTGCGCTCGCGCAGAGCCTCGCCCGGGGCGCGCTGGTGCTGCTGGAGAAACCGGTTCTCGTCGAGCGCGAGCTGGTGGAGCTCGTCACAGAGCTGCTGGTGTTGTTGCAGGGCTTCCATCGGGGTCATGAGGGGAAAGGCCGGCGCCGAGTCGATCGGTTTCATCCGGTCGGCCGGCGGCGCCGAGTCGGCCGTCCCGATCCGGCCGCGGCGCTTCCGCGGGCGGGCCCGCGCCTTCCACCCGCCCGGGGCCCGCGGGGGTGAAGAAGTCGGTCAGCTGGCGCTCGGTCGAGCCGTTCCAGTCGAGATGCTCGATGCGCCATCCGGCCATGCGGACGAGCTCGGTGAGCTCGGGGCTCAGGCCGCGGGCGGAGCCGGCGGCCGCGATCTCGGCGTAGGCGGCGCGGGCGGCGGCGGGCTGGCGCAGCCGCTCGTAGCACAGCGCCACCTGGTATTGCACCGGCAGGCGCCACGCGGGCTCGGGCGCGAGGCCCGCGAGGGCGCGATAGATCTCGAGCGCCTCGAGCGTGAAGCCGCCGGTGAAGAATTCGTTCGCGAGCTGGTTGCCCGTCCGGCGGCGCCAGTAGGACCACGCGCGGGGGTCGGCGGCCGACCCGTCCTGGCCGGCGCGAAGCAGATCGAGCGTCACGGCCAGCGCCTCCTGGGGCTGGCCGAGCTCGCGCAGCGTGGTGGCGAGGAGGAACCGCGCCTCGGGGACATGTCCGTCCAGCGGCCACTGCTCGAGGTAGGACCGGAGCGTGGCGGCCGCCGTCTCGGCGTCGCCCGCGAGCCGCAGTGCGAAGGCCGACTTGAAGTGCGCGCGGGCGCGGTCGGCCGGCGCGAGGTCCAGCAGCCGCAGCCGGGCGAAGAACTTGCCGGCCGCGTCGTAGTCGCCGGCGTCGAGGTGCGTCTCGGCGATCTCGAACTGCGCGGTCCGCGCCAGCAGCTGGTAGTGCTCGAAGCCGCGCGGCGGCAGCTTGATCGTCGAATTGATCACCGCGTAGAAGCGGGCGATGGCGGCCTTGGGGGCGCCCATCGCGCGATGCGTGCGGCCGAGCTCGAGCATCGCGTCGGGCGCGCGGGGATCGTCGGGAAACTGCTTGAGGAACTTCTCGTAGATCGCCGCCGCCTTCGTGAATCCGCCGGAACGCCGGAACATGCGCCCGAGCCCGAGCAGGGCGTCGGCCTGCCGCGCGGGCGAAAACGTGCGATCATGCAGGATCTGCCGGAAGGCGATCTCGGCGGCGACGTGGTCGCCGCGGTCAGCCAGGCTCGTCCCCAGGTTCAAGAGGCTTTGGGCGATGCGGTCGGGATCGGACTCGGCGGCGTCGACGCCCGCCGTCGCCGCCGGCTCGGCCGCGCCGAGGTCGGCGGGCTCGACGGTGGCGAGGTCGACCGGGACGACCTCCGCCTCCTCCGCCGCGGCGACGCCGACGAATGCGAGGGCGAGGCCCGGCAGGAAGTGGGAAAACGAACGTCTCATCGGTTGGGGAAGGGAGGTCAGTGCTGGCGGTAGGTGGCTCGGCTGGGCTGGCCCGGGGCCGGAGCGGGCGCGGAGGCCGGGGCGGGAATGACGGCGGTCGCGTCACCCCCCGGCACGGGCAGCTGGAAGAAGGGCAGGAAGTCCTCGGGTCGGACCGGCGGGCGCGTGTCGTCCGGAATGATCGGCGGCGCGGGCCGCGGCACGGGACCGGACACGGGGGCGGCGGCCGGCGGTTCCTGCGCCGCGCTGGGGAGCGGAAACGGCGGCGTCGAGGCCGAGGCCGCGCGATTGGCCTCGGCGACCTCCGCGATCTCGGGCGCGGCGGCCGGCACGGGGGGTCCGCCGGCCGGCCGGACCTGGTAATCCCGCGGCGGGGGCGGCTCCTCCGAGCGAACCGGCGGCGGCCCGATGGTCGTCAGGTACGGCCGCGATTTGGGCCGGGCGGGGCTGTCCGCCTCGACTCGCAGACCGGCGATCGCCGCGAGCGCGAGCAGCAGGAACCGGGGCAAAGCCGGTCGGCCGCCCGGGGAGGGGCGCGGTGGGGGCGGGAAAAGCATCGGGAAGACGGTCCATTGCAGTGGATCGTTCTGATTCGCACCCGGGTACATCGGACCGCAGGTCGATATCTGTAGGAGAATTGCGCCGGCGCTCTGCGCCCGGAAGCCCGGGTGTGCGAAGGCTGCCCCGCCGCCCTCTTCCGCGTCATCGCCATGCGGCCGGCGACGCCGTCCTCGCGTCGCATCCGACCGCCGGCGGCCGACGGGTGATCAGCGCTCACGCCCGGTCCAGCATCCCCCGCAGCTGCCGGCCGAGTTCGTCGAGGGGATAGGGTTTGCGGAGGAAATCCTTCTGCCCGAGCGCCTCGAACTCCGCGCGCGCCTCCGTCGTGAGGTGCCCGGAGACGAGCAGGACGCGCAGCGCGGGTCGCGTGGCGTGGATGTGGCGCAGGACCTCCAGGCCGGTGGCGCCGGGCATGTTGAGGTCGAGGACAACGGCGTCGTAGCGGTTTTCGATCCGGTCGAGCCGGGCGATCGCGTCGCGGCCGTCGTGGGCGCCCTCGACCGTGTAGCCCTTCTGGCTGAGCGCGGCCTCGAGCAGCAGGCGCAGCGGCGTCTCGTCGTCGACCACGAGCACGCGCTCGCTGCCGCCGGGGAACTCGCCCGCGCGGCGCGGGGCCACCTCGGCCGCGGCCTCGGCGGACAGCGGCAAATAGATCCGGAACGCGCTGCCGACGCCGGGGGCGGTGTCCACCTCGAGCGCGCCGCCATGGCTCGCGACGATGCCGTACACCACGGCCAGCCCCAGGCCGGTCCCGTGGGTGGCGGCCTTCGTGGTGAAAAACGGCTCGAAGATGCGCGCCCGCACCTCAGGGGTCATGCCCGTGCCGGTGTCGGAGATGCTCAGGCAGGCGCAGGCGGGCGGGTGGCCCGGGACGGTCGCGGGGACGGCCGCGCCCTCCATCCGCGCGGTCGCGAGCGTGATCGTGCCGCCTCCCGGCATGGCGTCGCGCGCGTTCACGCAAAGGTTGAGCACGATCTGCTGGAACTGGTTGGGGTCGGCCCGCAGCGCGGGCAGGTTGTCCTCGAGGGTGAGCTGGAAGCCGATGTTGCGCGGGAAGGTCTCGGCGAGGAGCGCAACCAGGTCGCGCACCTGCTGGTTGAGGTCGAGCGGAGCGAACCGCACCTCGGCCTTGCGGCTGAAGGTCAGGATCTGGCGCACGAGCCCGCTGGCGCGATCGGCCGCGCGGCGGATCTCGCGCAGGCTCTTCTGGAGCGTCACGGGCTCGCCGCCGCGGATGAGGCAGAGCTCGGCGTAGCCGTTGATGACGGCGAGGATGTTGTTGAAGTCGTGGGCGATGCCGCCGGCGAGGGTGCCGAGGCTCTCCATCTTCTGCGCCTGGCGGAGCTGCTCCTCGAGGAGGCGGCGCTCGGTGATGTCCTCCCGCTGGCAGAGCAGGTGCGTGACCTCGCCGGCCTCGTTGCGCAGGCCCACCACCTGCACCGACTCCCACACGCGGGCGCCGTCGGGGCCGTGCCGGGCCAGCTCGCCGCGCCACTCGCGGCCGGCGCGGACCGTCTCCCAGAAACGCTGGTACGAGGCGTCGTCCGGATGCCCCTCTCGCAGCACGTCGATTTCGCGCTCGAGGATGTCCTCGAGCGTGTAGCCGGTGGCGGCGGTGAACCGGGCGTTCACGTACTCCACGCGCCCGCCCGCGTCGGTGATGGCGATGGCGGCGGGCGACTGCTCGATCGCGCTGGAAAGCTTGCGGAACTGCTGCTCGGCCACGCGCAGCCGGGTGATGTCGTGGCCGATGGCCCGGATGCCCGCGCCGTCGGGCAGCACGGCCTCCTCCCACCCGATCCAGCGCCAGCCCTGCGGGGTGAGCCAGCGGCTTTCCGACGCCGAGCGGTGCGGCGGCCGGCGAAGGTCGTCCTCCGCGCGGGCGACCGCGCCGAGATCGTCGGCATGCACCAGGGTTGCCAGCGGCGTGCCGGCGAATTCGTCGGCCGAGCGCCCGAAACGACGGGCGAAGGCGGCGTTGGCGGCGAGCACCCGGCCGGACCAGTCGCGGCAGTACACGGGGGCGGCGCTGCCGGACCAGGCGCCCAGCCAAGCCTCTGGCGGCGGGGCGACGGCATCGCCCGCGGTCGATTCGCGACGGTTCAGGGACATCGCCCGCGTTCATCGGCGCGGCCGGGCGTTACTTGAATCCGGGCGGCGCGGAAATCATCCCCGCGTCGACCGCCCGCAATAGGTGCGCCGGTGCGTACCCGATCGCCCGTGCGCCCCGTGTCCCGGACCGGACGGAGCCGGTCCCTCCAGGTCGCAAGCGTGGAGGGACGTCCTTCCGTGTCGTCCTTGGCTCGATGATCGGAACACGCCCGCCATCGGCCGCCCGCTATAGGTGCGCCGGTGCGTACCCGATCGCCCGTGCGCCCCGTTTCCCGGACCGGACGGAGCCGGTCCCTCCACATCGGTCGTCCGCCGGCGGGAGGCGCGGCTCAGCTCTCGAAAAACTCGTCCCCCGGCACCTTCGGCGCGCGGCCGTTGGTGCCTTCGCGGGCCGGCGCCGACAGCTTGGGCGTCACAATCCGGCCCGCCGGCACGACGTCGTTTCCGTGGCCGTTGCCGTGACCATTGCCATTGCCGTGGCCGTTGCGGTGAAGCTTGCGCGCCGCGGATGCGGCCTTGGCCGGCTTCTCCGCGAGCGGCGCGATGGCAGGCGCGGCGTCGGCGCCCGTGACCATGCGCATCAGCTCCCCAACGGCGGTCCGGACCTCGGCGGCCTGCTGCTGCATCTCCTCGGCCGAGGCCGCGGACTGCTGCGCCATCGAGGCGTTCGACTGGGTGATCTTGTCCATGCCGGCGACGGCCTGGTTCAGCTGGCTGATGCCCTCGCTCTGCTCGGAGGAGGCCTGGGCGATGCCACCGACCATCTCGTCGAGCTGGCGGATCCGCTCGACGATCGCCGTGAGGCTCGCCGCCACCTGGCCGCTGATGGCCGCGCCCTGCTCGCTCTTGGCCGAGGCGTCGGCGATCTTGTCCGCCGTCTCGCGCGCCGCCTGGGCGGAGCGCTGGGCGAGGTTGCGGACCTCCTCGGCCACGACGGCGAACCCGGCGCCGGCCTCGCCCGCGCGCGCGGCCTCGACCGCGGCGTTGAGGGCGAGAATGTTCGTCTGGAAGGCGATCTCGTCGATCGTCTTGATGATCTTGGAAATCTCGCCGCTGGACGACCGGATCGCGGTCATCGCACCCTGCATGGCGGCCATGTCCCGGGCGCCGGCGTCGGCCGTCGCGCGCGCCTCGGCGGCCAGGGTCTTGGCCGACTGCGCGCTCTCGGAGTTCCGGGTGGTCATGCTCGCCATCTCGTGCAGCGAGGCGCTGCTCTCCTCGAGCGACGCGGCCTGGCGGCTGGCGCCGTCCGACATCGAGGTCGAGACGCTCGCCAGCTGGCGGGCGCCGGCGTGCGTCTGCTCGGACTCCCGCGCGAGCCGGTCGGCGATCCGGGCGATCGGGCGCGTGATCCCGCGGATGATGAACCAGGCCGCGCCGAGGCCGAGCACGATGGCGCCGACGGTGCAGGCGAGGACCGTCACCTCGCTGCGGCGCTGCTGCGCGCGCATGCGGGCGTCGAGCTCGGCCTGGTAAACCGTCACGGCCTCGCGCACCTGCGCGAGCGTCGCGCTGACCTGCGGGCCGAGGACGTTGAGTTCGCGGCCGATGACCTCGTTGCGCTGGCGCTTGAGGTCGATGGTCTGCTGGAGCGCCGCGGCGTAGCCGGCCGACGCGTCGGCGAGCTTCGCCAGGAGGGCGTCCTTGGCGGCGTCCTTCAGCGTCTCGTCCAGCTTGACCAGCTCGGCTTGGTCCTTCTGCAGGCGCACGACCTGCGCCGCGACCGCCGCGATGCTCTCGCGGGCCGAGGTGGCGTACCGCTCCTGCGAGGTGAGGAGGAAGGAGTTGGCGAGGCTGCTGCACTCGAAATAAGCCTTCAGCGCGCTCGACACCTGGAACGCACCGTTCATGTCGCCGCTCCCGCGGGCGTCGGTCAGGATCTTCTGCAGGCCGGCCGCGAGGGTCTCGCCGTGGACGGCGATCTGCTCCCGCTCCACCGCATCGAGCGCCCGGGCGTTGGCCACGATGCGGGTGAATGCCTGCTGGTACGAGGCGAGGAGCGCGGCCGCCTCGTCGAGCTTGGCCAGGCGGGCCGGGTCGGTGATGCGGGCGCGCGCGTCCGCCAGCTGCTGCTCCAGCCGGCCCCGCGCCTCCTCGCACGCCTTGACGCTCTCGGGCGAGCCGGTGGCGAGGAATTCGTTGACCCCCAGCTTGAGCGCGAGCGTCGCCGACTCGACCCCCGCCGCGCTGTTCGTCTCCTGCGCGGTGCCCGCGTACTGACCGAGCTTCTCGCCCGCCGCCTGGAGCGACAGCCAGGTGGTGGTCGCGACCGTGGTGAGCAGGATGAAGACGAGCAGGAAGCCGAGCGCGATGCGCCGGCCAATGGTCAGGGTGTGGGGGTTCATGGGGCGCGGGCGGGGACTAGTCGGAGAACGTGAACTGGATCGGGACGCTCACGCGCAGGGCCACGACGGCGCCGTCGCGCTTGCCCGGCTTGAACTTCCACTTCTTCAGCGCCTCGAGGGCCGGCTCGACGAAGGCGTTGTTGGTGGCCTTCTCGACCTTGGGCTCCTGGACGTTGCCCTTTTCGTCAATGAGGATGCTCACCGTGACGAGGCCCGACGATCCGTCGCGGCGCATCTCTTCGGGATATTTCGGCGGAACGGTGCGCACGGGCACCGGCGGTTCGAGGGACTCGGCGCGGGCGGGGACGGCCCAGCCCAGCGCGGCGAGGACGAGGAGGATCTTGGTTTTCATGACTGCTCGGTTTCCTGTCGGCACCGGCCGGGCGCAATTGAGCGGAAAACGCGCAACGCGCGCCCCGGCGCGGAGTTCGCCCTCGCGCCCGCAAGGCCTTCCGCGAATGCGTCGCCGGCCGCTAAAGTCACGGCCCGATGTGCCGATGCTAGGGGCTTGGCCCCGCCACTTGGCACTATCCGCGGTGCCTCCTCTTCCCTCCATGAAACACTTGCCGCCCCGGCGCTCCGCCGGGCAACTTGGCCGGCCCCGACGCCCCGCCCGGTCCCATGCCTGACACTTCCGAGCAACCGCCGGCGCCCGCCGGCCTCGAGCGCGCGATGAACCGCGCCGCGCTCGTGACCGCGTCCCTCGCGACCCTGCTCGGCGCGGGCGCCGTCGCCGGCTGGGCGGCGGACGTGCCGGCGCTGCGCGCGCTGCGGGCGGACTGGCCGCCGCTGTCGCCGGAACTCGCGGTCATCCTCACGCTCACCGGCGCCGCGCTCCTGCTCCACCGCCACCCGCGCACCCGCCCGGCCGCCCGGGGCATCGCCTGGCTGGTGATCCTCGCGGGCCTGGCGCAGCTCCTCAGCGCCGCGCTCCGCGCGCCGTCGCCGTTCGACGCCGCGGTGCGGCACCTTCTCGGGCTCGCGCCGGCCGGGCCGGCCTCCCCGCGCAGCGCGCTCGGACTGGTCGCCGTGGGGCTCGGCCTGGAGGGGCTGTCGTGGGACCGCCGGCCGTGGTTCAATCCGTCGGCGTGGCTCGGCACCGTCGTCGCGGTGCTGGCCGGGCTCGGGCTGATCAGCCTGGCCTTCGGCCTCCGCGCGACCCCGATCGCCTTCATCGCCATGCTGCTCGTCGGCGTGGGCCTGGCGACCGCCCGCATGGAGCCGGGCCTGCTCCGCGTGATGAGCGGCGAGACCTCGGCCGCCCTCCTGGGCCGCCGGCTGTTCGCGATGGTCGCCCTGCTCCCGGTCGCGGCGTACGCCCTGCAGCACACCTTCGGGCCCGTGGACGGCCAATTCCACCGCCAGCTCTTCCTCCTCACGTTCGTGTACGCGATCGGCCTGCTCGTGGTGGTCGCGCTCTCGCTGCGCGAGGTGGACCAGGTCGACCGCGCCCGCGCCGCCGCGGAGGCCGAGCGCGGGCGGCTGCTGGCCGGCGTCCAGCACCAGGCGGCGACGCTGCAGCAGCAGGTCGCGGAGCGGACGGCCGAGCTGGAGTCGGCGCTGTCGCGCAGCCTGCGCTTCGACCACCTCGCGCGCAGCACGACCAACGGCCTGATGATCACCGACGCGGACGACCGCATCGAGTGGGTGAACCCGGCCTGGGAAAGCTGCACCGGGTGGACGCTCGCCGAGGTCCGCGGCCGCCGGCCCGGCGAGTTCCTCCGCCCGCCCGGCACCGGCCCGGACGTGGCCGACCGGCTGGCGCGGGCGCGGGCGGCCGGCGAGCCCGCCGCCGGGGAGATGGCCGCGGTGCGCAAGGACGGCGCCACCTCGTGGTTCAGCATCGAGGTCCAGCCGCTGCGGCCCGCCGCCGGGGGCGTCGCCAGCTGCTTCTCCATCATCAGCGACATCACCTTCCGCAAGCAGCAGGAGGAGCAGCAGCGCCAGCTCAACCAGCGGCTTGAGCTCGCGCTGCGGGCGGGCCTCTTCGGCGTCTGGGACTGGGATGTCCGCGCCGGGGTGCAGGTCTGGGACCGCACCCAGCTCGACATCTTCGGGCTGGCGAACGCGGGCACGGGCGGGCGCATCCGGGACTGGACGGAGCGCATCCACGCGGACGACCGGCCGTTCGTGCAGGACCTGGAGCGCCGGATGCTCGCCTCGGGCACGAGCTATTCATACGAGTGCCGGATCCGGCGGCCCGACGGCGGCATCCGCGAGATCGAGGCGCACGGAATCGTGCACCGCGACGAGACCGGCCGCGCCGTCCGCGTGGTCGGCCTCAACCGCGACATCACGCACGAGAAGCAGCGGGAGCGCGACCTCGGCTCGCTCAGCCAGCGCCTGCAGTTCGTCGTCACCGCCGCGGGCTACGGCGCCTGGGAGTACGACTTCGCGCGCAAGCACCTGACGTGGGACGACGCGCTGCTCGAGATCCACGGGCTGCGCCGCGACCAGGTCACGGGCGACCTCGCCGACTGGCGCCGGCGCGTGCACCCCGACGACCTGCCCGCCCTGGACCAGCACTTCCGCGACGTGCTCGACGGGCACGCCTCGCAGTTCGACCCGGAGTACCGGATCATCCGTCCCGGCGGCGCGGTGCGCTACATCGAGTCCCGGAGCTACCTCCTGCGCAACCCCGACGGCACGCCGCAGCTGATGGTCGGCCTCAACCGCGACGTGACCGCGGCCCGCGAGCTCCGCGAGCGCCTGCGCATCACCGAGGAGCGCTGGCGCCTCGCGCTCGCGAGCAACAACGATGGCGTGTGGGACTGGGACATCCCGCGCGGCCGCGTCTACCGCGACGAGCGCTACGCCGAGATCCTCGGCGTCCCCGTGGCGGAGCTGCCGGGCAACGAGGAGGAGTGGCAGGCCCTGGTGCACCCCGACGACCTCGCCGCGATGCTCAAGGCGCTGCGCGAGCATCTCGCGGGCGCCGCGCCGTTCTACCAGTGCGAGTACCGCGTGCGCCACAAGCTCGGGCACTGGATCTGGGTCCTCGACCGCGGCAAAGTCGTCGCGCGCGACGCCCGCGGACAGCCCCAGCGCATGGTCGGCACGCAGACCGACATCACCACCCGCAAGAGCCTGGAGGAGCGCCTGCGCCACAACGAGGAGCTGGCGCTGCAGCTCAGCCGCCTCGCCCAGATCGGCCCGTGGGAGGTTGAGCTGCCGACGCGCCGGGTCATCTGGGGCCCGGAGGTCTACCGCATCCACGAGGTCGACCTCGGCTACACGCCGGAGCTCGCCTCCGCCCTCGCCTTCTATCCGCCCGACGCGCGCCGCGTGCTGGAGGAGGCCCTCCGGCAGTGCGAGCACGCCGGCACGCCCTTCGACCTCGAGCTGCCGTTCACGACCGCGCGCGGCCACCGCCTGTGGGTGCGGACGCTCGGCCGCGCCGAGATGAAGCAGGGCCGGGCGGTGCGGCTGTACGGCGCGTTCCAGGACATCACCGCGCGGCGCGACGCCGAGGAGATGCGCCGCCAGCTCGAGGGCCAGCTGTTCCAGGCGCAGAAGATGGAGACCCTCGGCACCCTGGCCGGCGGCATCGCGCACGATTTCAACAACCTGCTCACGGGGATCCTCGGTTACCAGGACCTCGCGCTCGACACGCTCGACGAGGGGCACACCTCGCGCGGTTACCTCGCCTCCGCGCGCGACGCGAGCCTCCGCGCCCGCGAGCTGGTCGACCAGATCCTCACGTTCAGCCGCCAGGCCGGCAGCGAGAAGGTGCCGGTCAATCTCGCGCTGGTCGTCGAGGACGCGCGGCGTTTCCTCCGCGCCACCGTGCCCGCCACGATCGCGATCGAGACGCACCTCGCGCCGGGCTGCGGCCCGGTGCTGGCCGACGCCACGCAGATCCACCAGGTCCTGCTCAACCTCGGCTCCAATGCCGCCTACGCCATGCGCGCCACCGGCGGCACGATGCGGCTCTCGCTCGCGCCGGTCCTGGTGGCCGACGACGGCACGGGCGGCCCCAACGAGCTGCCCCCCGGCCGCTACGTGCGGCTCGAGTTCAGCGACACGGGCCACGGCATCGACGAGGAGACGCAGAAGCGGATCTTCGACCCGTTCTTCACCACGAAGGAGGTCGGCCAGGGCACCGGGCTCGGCCTCTCGGTCGTCCACGGGATCATCCAGGCCCATCGCGGCGCGATCTCCGTCCGGAGCACCCCCGGCCAGGGCGCGACGTTCACCCTGCACCTCCCGGCGGCGGACGACGAGGCGATGGCGGATGGCCGCATCGACGCGGCCGCGCCGCGCGGCCAGGGCGAGGTCGTGGCGATCGTCGACGACGAGGACATCGTGCGGAGCTTCGCGCAGATGGCGCTGGAGAGCGCCGGCTACCGCGTGGCTTCGTTCGACCACCCCGGCCAGTGCCTCGAGGCGATCCGCCGCGAGCCGGGCCGGTTCGCGCTGCTCCTCACCGACCAGACCATGCCGGGCATGAAGGGCATCGAGCTCGCGGCGGAGGTCCGGGCCTTCGCCGCCACGCTGCCGGTGATCATCATGTCGGGCTATTTCTCGCGCATCTCGCCCGAAACCCTCGCCCGGCTCGGCCGGATCGAGCTGCTTTCCAAGCCGTTCACGAACGACGAGCTCGCCCGCGCCGTGAACCGCGGGCTGTACCCGGAACAGGAAAAGGCCGGGGTCTGAGCCCGCCGCCCGCGCCGGGATCGCCGTGGAGGGGCGACCTCCGTGTCGTCCTTGGTGCGATCAGCGGAACACGTCCGCCATCGGCCGCCCGCCTGCAATAGGTGCGCCGATGCGAATCCGATCGCACGTGCGCTGGGTATCGCGGACCGGACGGAGCCGGTCCCTCCAGGCCCGGATTGGTTTCCGATATAGCACAAAAGGCGCGCCCGGTTGGGCGCGCCTTTGGGGATTCAGGATTCCGGCCGCCGGCGTCAGGCGGCCGGCAGGGCCGTCATTGCTGCAGCAGGCGCAGGACGGTCGAAGGCGTCTGGTTCGCCTGCGCCAGCATCGCCGTGCCGGACTGCACGAGGATGTTGTACTTCGCGAACTGCGTGGACTCCTCGGCGACGTTGACGTCGCGGATGCGCGAGATGGCGGACTCCAGGTTCTCGTACTCGACCTGCAGGGTAGTCGCCGCCAGCTCGAGCCGCGACTGCGACGCACCGAGGCTGGCGCGCTCGGTCGCGACATCCTGGATGGCCGCGGTGATGAGGCCAATGGCGGTCGAGTCGCTGACGTTCAGGGCGTACACGCCGGAGCCGTCCTGGTTGATGATCGAGAGCATGCCGCCGTCGCGGAGATTGGACTCCGGGATGACCATGTCCTGGCCGACGGCCTGGCCGATCGTGACGGTCAGGCCCGCCGTGTTGGAGCCGAAGAGCGGTATGCCGTTGAAGGCGCCGAGCGGCACGCTGACCGCGGACGCGCCGCCGATCTCGGCCGTGGTGCCGCCGATCGTCGCCCGGAGCTGGTCCTGCAGCGCGGAGAACTCCTGCTGGTAGAGCGCGACGTCGGTGGTGTTTTTCGTCACGTCCTTGGCCAGGATCGCGAGCTCGCTCATGCGCGAGAGGATCTTGGTCATGCCGCCCATGAAGCCGTCGGCCGTCTGGACGTACGAGATGGCGTTCTGGACGTTGGTCGTGGCGGCCTTCACCCGCATGTTCTGCGCGGCGAGCTTCTCGGACACGGCGAGGCCGGCGGCGTCGTCGGACGGGTTGACGATCTTGGAGCCCGACGAGAGCCGGGCAAGGGAGCGGCCGAGCATCTCCTGGCTGTGGTTCAGGTGACGCGCGCCCGCGATGGCATGGGTATTGGTGTTGATGACACTCATCGTGCTGGCTGATTTATGCCGCCGCCCCGGCGGGGCGCGGCTGCTTCGGTTGGGCACCATCCGTGGCGGGCGCGGGCCGCGGCAGCGGCGCGCGAGGGACCGGGCCGGAATCCTTGGCCCGGGAGAGTTGGGGGAGTTTCGGGAGGGAAGGCGCCGCGGCGGGTCCGTGGGCCTGGCCGGAGGACGGCAGCGCCGCCGCCTGGTTCGAGGCGACGATCGCGGCGTGGACCTCCTTGCGGAACACGGGGACCTCGCGCGGTGCGACGATGCCGATCTTCACGGTGTCGCCGTCGACCCGGTTGATGCGGATCTCGATGCCATCGCCGATCACGATGGCTTCGCCGGCTTTGCGGGAGAGTACGAGCATGGGGAAAAGCTTAGGGGAGAGGAGGCAGGAGGGAGGGGCGGCCGGTCGTTCAGCAGGCAGGCCGCAATGGCTCAGGCGGTGGCGCGCGCCGCGGCGGCGTCGACCAGCGGGTGGTGCGCGCTGTAGCGCGAGTAGTTCGCGATCACGAGCTGCCGCGCCTCGCGGGTGCGACGGTTCACCACGATCGGCCCCACCAGATTGACGGTGGCGTCGAGGGGGTTCTGCTGGCGCAGGGTGACGATGTTGAGGACCAGCGCGTCGGCCGGGCCGGTGAGGCCGAGCGAGGCGGCGTCCTCGTCGAAGAGCTCGAGCTCGTAGCCGGGGATGAGGCCCGCGGGCTCGATGACGATGAAGTTCACCGCGTCGCCGGGGCCGTGCAGCTTGAGCCACAGGAACGGCAGGTGGTCGGGCACGTAGTGGAGCTCGGCGCGGGTGTGGTCCTTGAAGCCGATGAGGCCCTGCGGGAGCAGGAAGCCGTTCGCGGAGGGGTGCTCGAGATCGGCGGGGGCGAGGTCGGGGAGCAGTTTCATGGCGGGCGGTGCGTTGGGGTCAGCGGATGTAGTCGAGGAGGGAAAGCTGCATGATGTTGGCCGAGGACTGCAGGGCGGCCTGGTAGGCGGTCTGGGCCTGGTTGAGCCGCACGATCGCGTCGGGCAGGTCGACCGAGGTCTCGGTGGTGACCAGCTTCACGATGTCGTCGCCGTGCGCCTGCTGCTGCGCGCGGTTGACCTCGATGCGCAGCTGCACGGCGCCGTGCTCGGCGAGGGCGGAGACCAGGAGGTCCTCCCCGGCGACGAGGCCGGCCTGGGCGGCGCTCACGGCCGCGGGGTCGCGGGCGGAGAGCGCGTCGCGCAGCGCGACCAGCTCGTTCATCAGGTCGCGCACGCCGGCGTTGGTCGCGCCGCTCGTGAAGGGCGAGACGCTGGCGGTGTCGGAAAGCGGGATGGCGGTCTGCACGGCGTCGCCGGCGTAGGCGACCGCGGTGATCCGGCCCTGGGCGTCGCGCGTGGCGGCGAAGGGCGCCGCGTCCACCTGCGCGCCGGCGAACAGGTGGTCATTGCCGAGCTTGGCGTTGCCGAGCTGCAGCATCTGCTCGAGGAGCTGGTTCACCTCCGCGGCGTAGGCGTCCATCGCCTCCGCGCTCGCGGCCCCCTGCCCGAGCGTGGCGATCTCGCCGGCGCGATCGGAGAGTTTCTTGAGGTTGGTCAGCCCGGAAAACGATGCCTGGCTCAGCGCGAGCGCGCGATCCGCGTTGCGGGTGAACTGGTCCACTCGCCGGAGGTCGCTCTGGTGGTTGAGCACGCGCCCGGCGGCCGCGGGGTCGTCCTCGGGCCGGGTGATCCGCTGGCCGGTGGCGACCTGCGCCTGCAGCCGCGCCTGCGACGTGCCCAGCTGCTGGATCTGGCGCACGATGTCGTCCTGGAGGGTGCGGGAGGCGATGCGCATGTCAGGCGTGGGACGGGCGGGGAAGCGGAACTCCAGCCGGGGTGTTCATCGGATGTTTCATGGCCGTCGTCAGCCGCGGCCCAGCCGGTTCACGACCGTGTCGAGAAGGTCGTCGACGATGGTGAAGACGCGCGAAGACGCCTGGAACGCCCGCTGGAACTTCACGAGGTCGGCCATCTCCTCGTCGAGCGAGACGCCGCTCGTGGCGTCGCGCTGCGTCCGCACGAGCCGCTCGATGCCCGCCTGGTCCTCCGCGCGCGAGTTCGCGGTGGCCAGCGCCTGGCCGAGGTCGCTGACGGCGCTGGCATAGAACTGGCCGAAGGTGCCGTCGAAGCGGTCGCCCGCGCCGGTGGAGAAGGCCCGCGTGGCCAGGCCCGCGATGGCGACGGCGACCGAGTTGTCGCCCGCGCTGCCCGCGGCGCCGGCGCGCAGGCCGGCGGCCGTCAGGCCGCCCTGGAGGGCGATCGCGCCGGCCGTCAGCCCGCCCGGGGCGAAGAAGTCGGCGCCCCCGGCCGCGGTCGGATTGTAGGCGGCGTTGACGGAGGTGACGAGCTGGGCGGCCAGCAGGTCGAGCCGTTCGCGCAGCTGCTGGACCGCGCCGTCGCGCGCGTCGAGCGCGCCCTGGACCGAGCCGGATCCGAGCGCGATGGCGGTCGCGGGCGACCCGCCGGCGAGGCCGGTGCCGGTGAAGGCGACGGGACCGGTCACGGCGGCGCGGTCGACGAGGACGATGTCGGCGTTGCCGGCGTCCTTCACCACCACCTGGATGTGCCCGCCGCCGACGTCGCGACCCTCGACAGGCAGGAACGCGGCGAGCTTCTCGAGCGCCGCCTCGCGCTGGTCGCGGAGGTCCACCGCCGAGCCGGGGTGGTTGACCTCGAAGCGCGCGATCTGGGCGTTGAGCGAGGCGACGGTGTCGAGCAGGGCGTTGACGGTGCCCACGTCGCCGGCGATCTCGGCGTCGACGTCGGCCTGCACCTGCGCCAGCCGCGTGTCGGTCTGGCGGAAGCGGTCGGTGAGGATGGCCGCCTTCTGCAGCAGGGTCTGGCGCGCGCCGATGTCCGTGGGCCGGGCGGCGAGGTCCTGGAAGGCGTTGAAGAAGTCGTCGAGCGCGGCCGAGAGGCCCGCCGCGGCGCCGGAGCCGGCCGCGTCGATCGCGGCGTTCCCGTCGACTCCCTGGCCGAGCGCGGCCTGGGCGCGGGACAGGATCTGCTGCAGCGCCTCGTACGAGCCGCTGAGCCCGATCTCGCGCATGAGCTGCCGGTCGAGCAGCAGGTCGCGCAGCTGCTGGATCGCGAGCACCTCGAGGCCGAGGCTCTGCGCGCCGTGCGTGGTCTCCACCGTCCCGCGGTCGCCGTACACGACGCGCTGGCGCGCGTAGTCCGGGTTGTTGACGTTGGCCAGGTTCTTGCCGCTCGTCTCCAGCGCGCGGCTGTGCGCGTTGAGCGCCATGACCGTCGAGTTGAGCGTGGTGAAGAGGCCGGACATGGGAAGTACGAGGTGTGAAGGACGAGGTATGAGGGGTCAGGATGCCAGAGGAGCCGACATCAACGGACCTCGGCCGAGGGGCTGCGGTTCAATTCATCCTTCATGCTTCTTCCTTCGTCTTTACCCGGCGGCTTCCAGCGCGGCGGGGGGGCGGACGGTCGCCGCGACGGCCTTCCGGCCCGCGGCGGTGTAGGTCTGCATGAACGCGTCGGGCCGGAGCGCGCGCAGGGTGTCCTGGTGCGACTCGACCGCGCGGACGAGGAGGGCGTGGTTGTGCCGGGCGAGGCGACGGACGCGGTGGATGAGCCGGTTGACCTCCCCGATCAGGGCCGCGACCAGGGGGCGGGCGTCGGCCGCGACGTGGGGCAGCAGCGAGCGGAGCGTCGCCGTGGGCGGGGCGCCGTGCGCGGCGGCGAAGGCGGCGACGAGCGCCTCGCGGCGGCCGCGGCACTCGTGCAGCAGGCGCACCTGCGCCTCGATGTCGGTGCTGATGCGCAGGACGCCGTCGGGGTCGCGCGCGAAGAGCCGGCTCTGCTGCTCCTCGAAAAGGTGCAGCAGGCCGCCGTATTCGGCGAGCTCCGCGCGGAGGCTCTCGGCGAGCGTGGTCCAGTCGGGGTTCATGGGTTCTCCTTCGCGCCGGCGTCGGGCCGGAGGACCGCGGGGCGCGGGGCGAGCTGGCGCTCGAGCAGCGGCCCGAGCCCGAGCCCGCCGCCCTCGCTGAGCTTGGCGGCCAGCAGGTCGGTGAGCATGTAGCCGTACACGTTGCCGCCCGCGCCCGAGCCCATGATGTTGCCGACGCTCTCGGTCAGGAACTGGCGCAGGAGAATGGCCTCGAACTGCCCGGCGGCGGCCTTGACCTGCTCCGACGCCGGGAGGCGCGCGAGCCGGCGCGGGTCGGCCATCCCGGGAAGCGCGGCGGTGACGGAGGTGACGGAGGAAGCGTTCATGAGCGGGCCCTTTCCGGCCGGCCGAGGCGCGCGCCCTGGGCAATGGTCGTGAAGGGGCGCATGGCTCAGTTGATGATCAGCTCGGCCTGCAGCGCGCCCGAGCGCTTCAGCGACTGGAAGATCGCCATCATCTCGCGGGTGGACACGCCGAGCGAGTTCAGCGCGGCGGCGAGCCGCTCGATGGTCGGGGGATCGTTGAGCAGCGTGAACCCGCCCTTCCCCTCGCTCACGTCGGTCTGGGTGCTCGGCACGACGATGGTCGATCCCGCGCTGGCGAAGGCGTTGGGCTGGCTGACGGAGAGATTCGAGCTGACGGTGATCGTCAGCGAGCCGTGCGCGATCGCGACCTGCGAGAGCCGGACGGTCGAGGTCGCGACGATCGTGCCCGTGCGCTCGTTGATCACGATGCGGGCGTTGGTGTCGGGCTGAACCTCCACCGTGCCGAGGTCGGCCAGGAAGGCGACGTCGCGGCCGCGGTAGTCGCCGGGCAGCCCGACCTGCACGGTGGCGGCGTCGAGCGCCTGGGCCGAGCCCGGGAAGCGCGTGTTGATGGCGTCGGCCATGCGCGCCGCCGACGTGAAGTCCGGGTTGTGCAGCAGGAGCCGCACGGCGGCGTCCTGCACGAAGCGCGCGGGGATCTCCCGCTCGACGATCGCGCCGTTGCTGATCGTGCCGACGGTCGGGTGATTCTTCTGCACGGTGGCCCCGCCGGCCCCGCCGGCGCCCCCGAGAAACCCCCCGATCGCGACCGGTCCCTGCGCGACCGCGTAGACCGCGCCGTCGCCGCCCAGCAGCGGCGTCTGCAGCAGCACCCCGCCCTGCAGGGTCTTGGCGTCGCCCATGGACGCGACGGTCACGTCGATGCGCGAGCCAGGCTTCAGAAACGGCCCGATGTCGGCCGTGATCATCACGGCGGCGACGTTCTTGGCCTTGATGTCGGTGGGCCCGACCGAAAGCCCGTAACGCTGCAGCGCGTTCGCGACCGCGCGGAGCGTCGCGGCCGCGTTGCTGTCGCCGTCCCCCGCCAGGCCGACCACGAGGCCGTAGCCGACCAGTTGATTCGCCCGGCCGCCCTCGACGAGCGTGAGGTCCTTCACGCGCGAGGCGTGCGCGGCGGGGATGGCGAGGAGAACGAGCACGCCCAGCGCGCGCAGCATTGCGGAACGCGGATGGCGGACTGCGGATTGGATACCCCGGACCGCGGCCGGCAGGCCAAAAGGCGGGGAATCGAAGGGGCGCCGGATCGTCATGACAGATTCATTCCTCAATTCAAAATCCGCATTCCGAAATCAAAACGGCCGGAGCCGCTCGTAGAGCTTGGTCAGCCAGCCGCGCTTCTGCGCGTCGGTCAGGGCGCCCTCCGCGACGAACTCGACGCGCGCGTCGGCGACGTTGCTCGAGATGACGGTGTTGGCCGGGGAGATGTCGTCCGGGCGCACGAGCCCGCGGAGGACGACGTACTGGGTCTCGCCCGAGAAGGTCACGACGCGTACGCCCTCGATCGCCAGGTTGCCGCCGGGCAGGACGTCGGTCACGAGCACGGCCGCGCGGGCGGTCAGGGTCTGGGCGTTGTTCACGGTCCCGCCGCCGGACTGGTTCGCCTTGCCGGTGATGCTCGTCGACGGCAGCTCGCCGTGATGCGTGCCGAGGCCGCTCGTGGCGGCGCTGAAGAGGAACCGGTTGACGGCGTCCTCCAGGCTCGACTCCCGGGTGGACTGCTTGCTCTGCGTGTTGGTGGCGGCGGCGGACTCCGCCACGACGACCGTGAGGATGTCGCCCGGGCGCGCGGCCTTGCGGTCGGCGAACATGGCGCGCTCGGTCCCGCGGTCGACCGGCCAGAGCGACTGCGCGCGCGCGGCCGGGACGGCGGCGGCGAGGAGGACGAGCGCGAGGCGCGCGGCGTCAGAAGCGGACCTGGACGCGGTTCTCATCGACGACGAAGGCGGTGAAATCCTTGCGGGATTCGAGGTTGCGGACGGTGACGGCCTCCCCGCGGGCGCCGTTCTGCAGCGCGAGGGCCTTCATGGTGATCGCGAGCATGCCCTCGGAGGCGGACACCTCGACGACGTCGCCCTTGCGGACGAGCGGGCGGCGGGCGAGATCGCGCCAGGTGAGCAGGCGGCCGGCGGGGACGGCGCGGGTGAAGACGAAGCCGGCGTCGCCGACGGCGGCCGGGAGCGCATCCCGCTCGCGGAACAGGTCGACGCGGCGGGCCTCGAGGTGCACGGGGTCGAAGGTCGCGCCGGGGGTGACGGGCGTGCGGACCGCCCAGGCGTCGCGCCAGAGCGAGGCGCGGAGCGAGAGCGTGGCCTCGGCGACGGTCGCGCCGTCGGCGAGCACGCGGCAGCGCACGAGCATGGCCGAGGCCGCGACGGCCGGGTAGTCGGCGATCTCGATCGTCCAGGCCCGGGCGGTGCGCGCCGGGACGGCCCAAGGACGGAGCAGCTCGAGCTGAAGGTCGCCGTCCAGGCCGAAGTGCGCGGTGAGCTCGCGCGTGACCGCGGCGATGAAGTCCGCCTGCGCGAGCGGCCCCGGCGCGGATTCCGCCGCGGTCGCGCGGGCCGGAAGGCCGCAGACCGGCGCGAGGGCGGCGAGGAGCAGGAGGACGAGGGGGAGTCGGCGCATGGGGATCAGCGCTTCAGGTTGGCAATGTTCTGCAGCATCTCGTCCGAGGTCTGGATGGACTTGGAGTTAATCTCGTAGGCCCGCTGCGCGATGATGAGGTTCACCATCTCCTCCACGATGTTCACGTTGGAGGTCTCGACGTACCCCTGGATGGTGCGGCCGAAGCCCTGCTCGCCGGCGTTGCCCGCCTCGGGCGTGCCGGAGGCGGCGGTCTCCTCGTACATGTTGCCGCCGAGCGAGCGCAGGCCGGCCGGGTTGGCGAAGCGGGTGAGCGTCAGCCGGAAGGTCTGCGCCCCGCCGGAGCTCTGGAGGGTGACATTGCCGTCCTCGGCGATGGTGATCGACTCGGTGCCGGGCGGGACGGGCTGGAAGCCGCTGAGGATGGGCAGGCCGTCGACCGTCACCACCTGGCCCTGGGCGTTGAGCTTGAAGGAGCCGTCGCGTGTGTAGGCAATCGTGCCGTCGGCGCGCTGGACCTCGAAGAAGCCGTCGCCCTGGATCGCGACGTCGAGCTTCTCGCCCGTGCTCGTAAGCTGGCCCTGCGTGAAGACCTTGGAGGTGGACGCGACGCGCGAGCCGTTGCCGACCTCGATGCCGGTCGGCACGAGGTTGCCGCCGCCGGAGTCCGTGCCCGAGGCGCGCGGCTTCTGGTACAGCAGGTCCTGGAACTCGATCTTGCTGCGCTTGAAGCCGGGGGTGTTCACGTTCGCCAGGTTGTTGGCGATCGTGTTCAGGTTGAGCTGCTGGGCCTCCATGCCGGTGGCCGCGGAGTAAAGGGAGAGGTTCATGACACGATCGGCGAGGCGGAGCGCGTCGTCCCCGACGCGGCGGTTGGATCGGGCGGAACGGCGCCGTCGGGGCAGGGCGCGCGGCCCGGGGAAAGAGAGGCCGGCCCGGCCCCAGTCCGGGCGCGGCCATGCAGTCGTGATTGCGGTTGTCTGTCTGGGGAAAGCATCGGGGCGGAGGGCGCGGGTCAGCCGAGCGCGTCGAGCGCCTTCTCGGTCTGCTGGTCGAACGAGGTGATCATGCGCTGGTTCGCCTCGTAGGCGCGGGCGATGAGGACGAGGTCCACCATCTCCCGCAGGGGCTCGACGTTGCTCTGCTCGAGATAGCCCTGCATGAGCTCAGGATCCTCGACGGCCTCCATGCCGGCGGCCGCGCCGGCGGTGAAAAGCCCGCCCGCGCTGGGGATGAGGGCCGCGGGATTCGAGAATTTCTGGACGGAGAGCCGCCCGAGCGCGGTCGCGCCCTGGAAGACCGTGCCGTCGCGGTTGATCGTGATGGCGCCGCCGCCCGGCAGGAGCACCACGGGCGCGCCGCCGTCGGTCATCACCTCGAGCCCGCCCGCCGTCACGAGCGTGCGGTCGGGCCGGAGCCGGAACTCGCCGCTCCGCGTGTAGGCGCGCGTGCCGTCGGACTGCTGCACCTCGAAGAAGCCGTCGCCCTGGATCGCGACGTCGAGCTCGCGGCGCGTCGGCTGCGTCTCGCCCGTGAGGAAATTGATCCCCCCCGACGTCTTCGGGAAGATCGCGGGCAGGCCGCCCTCGCCCGTCCGCGCGCCGGCGGCGAGATTCCACTCGCCCGCCGTCTCCGTGCTGAACTGGACGGTGCGCTTGCGGAAGCCGGTGTTTTGCGCCGAGGTGATGTTCTGCGCCACCGCGTCCTGCCACCGCTCGAGCGCGGTCAGCGAGGAGGCACTCTGATAGAGTCCGATGTTCATGCGGACCCGCACCAGAGCAACGCCGATGCCAAGGTCCGTCAGTTGAGTGCTATCAATTATCCCACAGCGGTTTAAAAATGTTTCTCCGGGTCACCCCTCGCGGGCCCGCACGAAGGCGGACGGGACCGGCAGAAACTGCCCGCGCGCGGGTTTGGGGTGGAAAAGCTCGGCAAGACGTTCGCCGCTCAACGAGCGGCGGCGTCCGCGCCGGCGGACCGGAGTGGCCGCCCGCCGGCCGGTCGGGTGCTTCACATAAGGCAACGAAAGGGTCGAGTGCTCGGCCAAACACTTCGTTCCCTTCGTTTTCTTATGTGTCATCTCGCCGACCGCCGATTTCTCCGTCCCTCTCCGGAACCTTCGTTATCTCCTGTGCAACGATCCTGATCTCCGTTGCTGCCGGTCGGCAGAATTTCACAGGAGAACCCGGAGAAAACGGCCAAGCGGCACGCCAGGCACCCTAGCCCCAGCCTCAGCCGCGGCCGGCGGGATACAGGCACTCCACCTCGATCCGCTCGCCGCAGCCGCAGGTGACGACGAGGCGGACGACCTTGTCGCCCTCTTTCACGACTTCGACGGACGGGCCGGCGGGGACCGGGCGCACGGCCCCGGTGGGCGGGACCAGGCGATGCGTCGTGCCGCAGAGGCCCGCGAGCGGGGCCTCCTCCAGCGCCTTCTTGCCGGCAAGGAACGATTTCATGGCGTGCGTGAGGCGATACCGGAACGGGCGGGGGCGGCGGCCTGGGGGCTGCGCACCGCCGGCTTCGCCGTCAGGGTGAGGCTGAGCGTGATCCGCTGGTTCGACTCCGACGCCGGGTCCTCGCCCGGGATCGGCTTCGTGTCGGCATAGCCCGCCACGCGCTCGATCAGGCCCGGTTCCACCGCGTAGTGCACCAGCGTCCGCCGCGCGGTGTTCGCGCGGTCGGCGGAAATCTCCCACGGCTCGAACGCCGCGCCGCCGGCCGGGGCGGGCCGCGCGCGGGTGTGGCCGTCGATCGTGACGCGGAACCGGTGCCGGTCGATCAGCCACGCCAGCGACTGCAACGCGTAGCTCCCCCATTCCGTGAGCTCCGTCGAGTCGCCGGCGAAGAGCGGCTGCTTGGCGCGGTCGAAGAGGGTCACCCGCAGCCCGTCCGACGTGACCTGGATGTCGATCGGGCGGTCCTCAAGGCTCTGGTCGAGGTGCAGGAGCCGGTAGAAGTCGGCCGCGACGGAATTGAGGAAGCTGAGCTCGACCTGCTTGTCGCGGCTCGCGGGCTTCTCCGTGCCGGCGTTGTCCTCGTCCTCCTTCTTGCTGCTCGCCGTGTCGTTCCGCTCCTTGTTGAAGGGCATCACGCCCGAGTGGTCCTCCATCGGGGAGCTGAAGGGGTTCTGGAAATACTTCGAGGTGGCGATGAGGATTTTTTTGTCCTGGGCCGAGATCCACAGGACCATGAACAGCGCCATCATCGCGGTGACGAAATCCGCGTAGGCGACCTTCCATGCACCACCTCCGCCGGGGCCGGCCATGGCTAGCGGCGGGTTGGAGGTTGAGGGCGGCGGGCGCGGCCGAAGGGTCCGCGCGGCGCTCCGGATCGGGAGGCCCCGGCCGAGAACGTGTGCTGCGAGGCGCCCATCGGTCGCGGCCGGGCGGTCACTTGCCCGTCCCCAGGGTCTTCACCGCCGCCTCGAGCTCGCTCGCGCCCGGCTGGACGGAGCTGTCGAGGGCGCGGCGCGCGATCTCGACGGCGGTGAGCGGGGCGAGCCCCTTCGCGAAGCCCGCGATGGCCTGCTTGATGCATTTCAGGCAGAGCAGGTCGGAGGCGTCGTTGAACTTGATGCGGTTGTTGAGCGGGTTGACGAACCCATAGGCGACGAAGATCCCGAGCAGCGTGCCGGTGAGCGCGGCGGCCACCTTCTGGCCGACCGCCTCCGGGCCGTCGGCGATCGCGGCCATGGTATTGATGATGCCGAGCACGGCGGCGACGATGCCGATCGCGGGCAGCGAATCGCCGACCAGGCTGAGGATGTGCGTCGGGTGCTCGGACTCCTCCTTCTTCGCCTGCAGCTCGGCGGCCATGAGGTCGTCGAGCTGGTCCGGCTTGATCTTGCCGTCGATGACCGGCTTCAGGCCGTTGATGAGGAACTGGAGCCGCACCGGGTGCGCGAGCACGGAGGGGTAGCGCTTGAAGACCGCGCTGGCCTGCGGATCCATCACGTGCTCCTCGAGGGCGATGAGCCCGTTGCGCCGGCCGGTCATGAAGAGCTCGTACAGCAGCTTGAGGAGCTCGAAATAGTCGGTCCGGCCCGGCGCCTTGCCGGCGATCGCCGCCTTCACCTTGTGGACGATCTCCTTCAGGACGTGACCCGGGCTGGCGATCACGAGCACGCCCGCGGCCACGCCGAGGATGACGACGAATTCCGAGACGTGGAGCAGCACCAGCGGCTTCCCGCCGGCGATCATGAACCCGCCGAGGGTGGACGCGAAGACGATGAGCGCTCCGATGAAGACCAGCATGGGGACATGGCCCGCCTCAGCGGTTGCGGGCGCGCCCGAGGTAGGCCCGCAGCCCGAGGATGGTCTGCGAGTGGATCTGGCAAATGCGCGACTCCGTCAGGCCGAAGACCGCGGCGATCTCAGCGAGACGCATGTGCTCGAAATAGTACATGGCGAGAATCTTCCGGGGTATATCGGGCAGTTCAGCCATCCGTTGAGTGAGAAGTTTCAGCAGCTCCTCCTTCTCGAGGTTCTCGCGGCCGGTGACGTCGTGCTCGTCGGCCAGGAATTCGTGCAGCGACGCGCCCTCCGCCTCGTCGCCCTCGGCGTGGGAGTCGAGCGCGACGAACGTCACGGGCCGCGCCTCGTCGAGCCACTTGCGGTACTCGGTGGCGCTGACGCCGAGGTCCTCGCAGATCTCCTCCTCCGTGGCCGTCCGGCCGAGGCGCTGCTCGAGGTCGTTGACGGACTCCTTGAGCTTGCGGGCGCGCGCGCGCGCGCGGCGCGGGCACCAGTCCAGGCGGCGCAGCTCGTCGAGCACCGCCCCGCGGATGCGCGTCGCGGCGTAGCCGGCAAAGGTCCGGCCCTGCTCGGGATCGTAGCGCCGGACCGCGGCGATGAGCCCGGTGACACCCACGCTGTAGAGGTCCTCCACGTCGATGTGCGGCGGGAGGGTGAGCTTGATGCGGTCCACGACGTTGCGGACCAGCGGGAGGAAGCGCTCGATCAATTCCTTTTCATCGGCAGCGCCCGAGTTGACGCCCTGGTAGGCGCGCCAGGCGGCGGCCGAGGGCTTGGCATCCATGCCGCTATCCTTGAGAGCAGCGGCGGTGTTCATGTGAGTTCAGTGGTGGTCTTCACCGGTGAGGGGTTTTGGGGGTTGCGGAAGCCGGGGCGGCGGCGAGCGCGGCGCGGCGGCGGGAGAGGAAAGCGTCACGGATGCCGGCCAGGACCACGGTCCAGAACCAGCGGAGGAGCAACCCGCCCGCGAGGGCGCCGACGGCCGCGTCGAACAACATCCGGTCGGCCGCATGGTCGCTGGCCCAGCCCGTGACACCCGCGGCGAGGAATCCGGCGAGCCCGCCGGCGAGGAACACGAATCTCATGCGGCCTCCTCCCCTTCCGGCTCGGCCGGATCTTCAGGGGCGTCCGCCACCGGCAGCGTGCGGCGGGCGAGCGCATCCGCCACGTCCTCCTCGGCGTCGCCCGTGAGCGACGGTCCGGTCGCGAGGAACAGCGGCGTGAGCCGGGCGTCGAGGACGTAGTCCCAGAGCCGGCCCCAGTGCGGCACCTCGTCGAGGTGCGTGAAAACGACGTGCGTGGCGCCGAGCCCGCACCCCGCCTCCCACGCCCCGCGGAGCGCGGCGTGGTCGTAGGCGGCGTTGAGCACGAGCACGCGCTGCTCGATCCGCTCGCGGGCGAGGAACTCGGCCAGCGGCGCGTTCGCGCCCGGGTCGCGCACCGACAGCCCCGGCAGGTCGAAATAGACGAAACCGCCCGGCGTCGCCGGCTCGGTCGACGCGGGGAAGTGCGCGAGCGGCACGCCCATCGCCTCGCAGAACACCGGCAGCGGGCCGCCCGGGTTCGGGCGGTCGAACTCGGCCGTCACGACGTGACCGATCCGGGCCCGGCGGAACACCTCCGTCGCGAGCCATTTGCAGAGCGCGGTCGTGCGTCCCACCCCCGGCGTGCCGAGGAAGGCGGCGCGCGTGAGCGGCGCGGCGGCGACGCGGGCCGCAGCGAGCCGCTGCAGGTGGCGGCCGGTCTCGACCAGGCCGCGGTGCAGCGGGAGCGACTCGAGCCCCGCCCACGCCGGCGACTCGGCCACGCGCATCAGCAGGGTTTCGGAGAATCCCGCGCGGCGCAGAAGCGGGCGCAGGGAGGAGAAATCGCCGGACGCGCCGGGACGGCGCGTGCCACCTGCGGCGGAAGCCGGAGCGCCCGCCGCCGGCGCGGAGGACACGGCATGCGCCTCCGCCGCGGTCGCCCCCGGCGCGGAGGATCCGGGCATAACCTCCGCAGTCGTCGCCGACGACGCGGAGAATCTCGAATCGGCCTCCGCAGTCGTCGCCACCACCTCCAGCCGGGTCGTCGCAAACAGTCCGCGCAGCCCGGTCGGCGTCACGTTGCGCACCGACAGCACGCGGGCGTTCCCGCCCAGGCGCTCGCGAATCAGCTGCGCGGCCTCGGCGGCGCTGTGGACGGTGAACTTGTAGCAGGTGGGCATCGCGAGGAAGGAGGACCGGCCTCAGGCCGCCTTGAGGGTTTCGCGCGCCGGGGGCGGCGTGATGATGCCGGCGTTTTCGATCTCGGTGGCGGACGGGAGCTCCTGGAACGCCAGGACCACGACCCGCGGGAACGACGGCTCGAGGAAGCGCTTCACCGGCAGGCGGATCTCGGTCGAGACCACCAGCACGACCGGCAGGCCCTGGGCGGTGAGCTCGGCCGAGCGGCGGTTGAGTTCCTCCAGCAGGTGCCGGCCCGTGGCCGGATCGACGGCCAGCCCGACCTCCGTCGGCGAGCGGTGCACCTTGCCCGCGAGCGCCTGCTCGAGCCGCGGGTCGAGGGTGAGCGCGCGCACGACGCCGGGGCGGCTCTCGTATTCCGGCACGAAATAGAGGCCGAGCCGGCGGCGGACGAGCTCGCTGAGGTCGTCCGGGTTCTTCGAGAGGGCCGCGAAGTCCGCGATGCCCTCGAGGATGAGCGGCAAGTTGAGGACCGCGACGTGCTCGCGGAGGAGATTCTGCAGCACGCGCTGGATCACGCCGAGGTTGACGAGGTCGGGCAGCAGCTCGGCGACGAGCGCGGCGTGCGTCGGCTTGAGGTGGTCGATCAGGGCCTGGACGTCCTGCCGCCCGAGCAGGTGATGGGCATGGGCCTTGAGCGTCTCGGCCAGGTGGGTGATGAGCACCGACGACGGGTCCACCACCGTGTGGCCGCCGAGCTCGGCCGCCTTGCGCTCCGACTCGTCGATCCAGGTCGCGTCGAGGTTGAACACCGGCTCGCGCGTGGGGACGCCGCGGAGCTTCACGGCCGAGCCCGACACGTTCATGGCGAGGAAGCGCCCGGGCAGCAGCGTGCCGCGGCCCACGGGCTTGCCACGGAGGAGGAACCGATAGTCGTTCGGCTCGAGCTCGAGGTTGTCGCGGACCGACACCGGGGGCACGACGACGCCCTTCTCGCGGGCGAGGGTCTTGCGGACGCCCGTGACCCGCGCGAGGAGGTCGCCGCCGCCGCGGGCGTCGGCCAGCGGAAGGAGCCCGTAGCCGATCTCGATCGCGAAGACGTCGACCTCGGTGAGCTTGCGGACGTCGTCCGCCGTCGGCGCGGGCGCGGCGGCCTCGCCCGGGGCGGTCCCGGCGGCGGAGGCGGGGCCGGGCCGGTTTCCGGGCCGGGCGGCGGTGGGCGCGGGCGCGGCGGGATCCTTGGCGTCGGCCTCCTTCAGCGTCCGCGCGATGAAGCCGGCGAGCGCCGCGAGGCCGAAGAACGGAATCGCCGGCATGCCGGGCAGGATGCCGAAGACCGCGAGGCATCCGGCGGCGATCCCGAGGGCGCGCGGGTAGCGGAAGAGCTGGCCCGTGATCTGCGTCCCGAGGTTCTGGTTGTCGGCCGCGCGGGTCACGAGGAGGCCGGCGCCGATCGAGATGATCAGGGCCGGGATCTGCGAGACGAGGCCGTCGCCGATCGAGAGGAGCGTGAATTTCTGCAGCGACTCGGCCAGCGATAGGTCCATCTGCAGCACGCCGATGGCGAAGCCGCCCAGGACGTTGACCAGGGTGATGAGGATGCCGGCGACGGCGTCGCCGCGCACGAACTTCGAGGCGCCGTCCATCGCGCCGTAGAAGTCGGCCTCCTTCTGCACCTTCACGCGGCGCGCGGTGGCGGTGGCCTCGTCGATGATCCCGGCGTTCAGCTCGGCGTCGATCGCCATCTGCTTGCCGGGAAGGGCGTCGAGCGTGAAGCGCGCGCTGACCTCGGCGATGCGGCCCGCGCCCTTCGTGATGACCACGAAGTTGATGACGACGAGGATGAGGAACACGACCGCGCCGACGATGTAGTTGCCCTGGATGACGAAGTGGCCGAACGACTCGATCACGTCGCCGGCGTAGCCCTTCACGAGGATCTGCCGGGTCGAGCTGATGTTCAGCGCGAGGCGGAAAAGCGTCAGCGCCAGCAGGAGCGTCGGGAAGCCCGAGAACTCCGGCGGGTCCTTCACGTACACGATGGCCAGCAGGACGAGGAGCGAGAGCCCGAGGTTGAGCGCCAGCAGCGCGTCGATGATGAACGGCGGCACCGGCAGCACGAGCAGCAGCACGGTGCCGAACAGGGCGAACGTGAACAGCAGGTCGGCGCGCGCGAGCAGGCGGGTGACCGGACTGGAGGAGGAGGTCGGCATCGACGGGGTGGGCCGGTCAGGCCGCGCCCTCCAGGCGGCGGGTCTTCAGCTGGTGGAAATAGTAGCGGTGCGTGCGGTAGACCACGGCGAGGATCTCGGCCACGGCCTGGTAAAGCTCGGCCGGGATCCCCTCCCCGACCTCGCCCATGGCGTACAGCACGCGCGCGACGGGCTTGTTCTCGACCATCGGCACGCCGTGCTCGGCGGCCAGGGCCTTGATGCGGCGCGCGAACTGGTTCTCGCCCTTGGCCAGCACGACCGGCGCCTGGTCGCGTCCGCGCTCGTACTTGAGCGCGACGGCGTAGTGCGTCGGGTTGGTGACCACGACGTCGGCCGTGGGGACGGCGGAAAGCATCTGCTTCTGCAGGAGCCGGCGGGCCATGCGGCGCATCGCGCCCTTCACCCGGTGGTCGCCCTCCGCGTTCTTGTGCTCCTCCTTCACCTCCTGCCGCGTCATCATCAAGTCGCGGCCGGTCTTGAACTTCTCCCAGCCGTAGCCGATCGCCGCGATGAGCCCCAGCGCGAGCAGCAGGCGGCCGAGGAAGGTGAAGGTGGCGGAGCCGAGGAACGTGCCGAGATAGGCCGCCTCGACCGGCGCCGAGAAGAGCGGGTCCAGCAGCAGCGCGCGGGCGCCGAGATAGAGCGCGAAGCCGACCGCGCCGAGCTTGAGGAGGTCGAGGCCGGAGCGGACAAGCGTGGCCTTCGAGAACACGCGGCCGAATCCGGCGATCGGGTCGAGCGCCTCGGGCTTGAAGCCGATCGCGCGGGGCGAGAGCTGGAAGCCGCTCTGGAACCCGCCCGCAAGCATCGCGCCGCCCGCCACGGCCGCGAGCACCGGCAGCAGCGCCGTGCCGGAGGTCTGCAGCAGCAGCCCCAGCTGGCCGGTCACAGTGCCGGGCGCGACCGGCGTGCGCGTGAACTGCGTGAAGATGTTGATCGCGTACTCCGCGACGCCCTCGGCCGAGGCCCGCGCCGTCAGCCCGAGCACGCCGACCGCCGCCGCGAGCGTGATCAGGACCGAAAGCTCCGGGCTGCGTGCGAACTGGCCCTTTTCGGCAGCCTCATGCAGCCGCTTCTCGGTCGGCTGTTCGGTTTTCTGGTCGTTGTCTTGGTCGGCCATCGTGGCGCGTGCGGGGGCGTATGCGCGTTGAGCAACGCCGATGCCAAGGCGGGCGATGAGCCGGCTATCAGCTCATGCGCAAAGGCTTAAAAATGTTTCCGCACCGGCTCCGCGCCGCGCGGCCCTGCCGAATCCGCGCCGGGAAAATTTTGCCGGCGATGCTTTCACGCCGGAGATCAGCGCGGACGACACGGAGGTCGTCCCTCCATCGCGGCGATCAGCGGCCACGAACCCGAGCTTTGGAGGGACCGGCTCCGTCCGGTCCGTCCTGTATTGAAGGTTCGAACGCCAGCGGCCGTGAACGAAGGCAACTACAGCAGCCGCAGCATCTGCCCCGGGAGCGCGTCGAACTCGACGTACAGGTAGCGCGCCAGCAGCGCGCCCGCGCCCGCGAGCAACCCGAAGCCGAGCAGCGCGCGCACCGAGAAGCTCAGCACGAACACGTTCATGCGCGGCACCGCGCGGCTCAGGACCGAGAACGCAAGCGTCACGAGAAAGTTCAGCGCGATGAACGGCGCGGCGATCCGCAGCCCGAGCTCCACCACCCGGCCGGTCGCGCGGATCAGGTGGTCGCCCGCCCCGGCGCCGAGCGCCGGACCGCCCGCGGCCGCGAGCTCGAAGCTCCGCGCAAACGCGGTCATGGCCGTCAGGTGACCGCCGAGCAGGAAGAAGAGAATCACCGCCAGCGCCGAGAGCAGCCCGGCGAGCGGCTCCGACGAAATCTCCGGCGCGTCGAAGCCCGGCGATGCCGCGAGGCCCACCTCCGACGAGATCATCCGCCCCGCCAGCTCGATGGCCGAGAAGGTCAGCCGGACGACGAATCCGAGCGCGAGCCCGAGGAGAAGCTCGCCGCCGGCCGCGAACGCCAGCTCCCAGGCGCCGAGCGCCGGCGCCGCGGCCGGCACGAGCCCGGTGAGCAGCAGCGCGAGCCCGCCGGCCAGCGCGACCCGGAGCATCGCCGGTGGCGGCCGGTTCCCCATCGTGGGGAGCTGGAAGACCACGCCCAGCGCGCGCAGGAGCACCATCATCCAGGCGATGAGGTAGTCGGTGGTCACCGGATTCCTCCTCTCCTGCCTCCGGCTCCTTCGCGGTCCCCGCCGGCCGCCGCCGCCGGGACGGAGCATCGGCGGGCGGGGGGCGGCGCAAGCGCGAGGATGTTCATGGACGCGCGAGTCGCGACAGGCGACGCCTTTCAGTGCGCCAGCGTCGCCATGCGCGTGAGCACCGAGACGGCGAACTCGGTCAGGGTCCGCAGCAGCCAGGGCGTGAGCAGCAGCGCGAGGCCCGCGAGCGCGAGGAGCTTGGGCGCGAAGGTCAGGGTCGGCTCCTGCATCGACGTCACCGACTGGAACAGGCTGGAGGCCAGGCCCACCACGAGCAGCACGAGCAGGAACGGCGCGACGACGTAGAGCGCGAAGATCACGGTCGATTTGAAGAGGTCGATGGCGAGCTCGGGATTCATTTGCAGGAAGGAGAATGACGGAAGTGAGATCCGGGGTGGCGCGCGCCGTCCCGGCGCGCATTCCCCGCGGGCGAGCTATGCGAAACTCTGGACGAGCGACTTCACGATGAGGTGCCAGCCGTCCACGAGGACGAACAGGAGGAGCTTGAAGGGCAGCGAGACGACGTTGGGGGGCATCATCATCATGCCCAGCGCCATCAGCACGGACGACACGAGGAAATCGATGACGAGGAAGGGGAGGAACAGCAGGAAGCCCATCTGGAAGGCGGACTGGAGCTCGCTGATCACGAAGGCCGGGATGACGACGCGCATCGGGAGGTCCTTCACCGCGGTGGGGCCGAAGCCGCCGAGCTCGAGGAAATACTCGAGGTCGCGCGTGCGCGTCTGCTTCAGCATGAATTCCCGCAGCGGGGCGGCCGCGCGGTCCATCGCCTCGGCCGCGGGCAGCTGGCCGTCGAGGTAGGGCTTGAGGGATTCGCGGTGCACGCGGTCGAGGACCGGCCCCATGATGAAGAAGGTCAGGAAGAGCGAGAGCCCGACGATGATCTGGTTGGAGGGCGCGCTCGGCACGCCGAGCGCGGTGCGCACGAAGCCGAGCACGATCACGATCCGGGTGAAGCTGGTCATCAGCAGCACCAGCGACGGCGCGACCGTGAGGAGCGTCATGAGCAGCACGATCTGCACCGCGACGCTCAGCTGGGCCGGCCGCTCGCCGCCCTCGAGGTTGATGGAGAAGCGCAGCGGATCGGCGGGGGCGGGCCGGCTGGCCGCCGTCGCGCCGGCCGGCGCGGCGCCCGGGAAGGCCGGCGCCAGCAGCGGGGCGGGTTCGGCCGCGGGCGGCGTCTGGGCGTGCGCCCGGACTGGCAGCAGCAGACCGGCCGCGAACCCGGCGAGGGACACGGCCCGGAAAACGAACGCCCCAAGGGACCGCCTCACTCTTCGTCCTCCAGCTTCGTCAACAGGTCGATGCGGCCGGGGCAGACCCCGAGCAGCAGCTTCCGGCCCTCGTAATCGGCGACGACGAGGTACTGCCGGTTGCCGAGCGAACGGGTCTCCGCGATGACGAGCTTGCGCTCGGCGCCGGGGACGGCCTGGTTCCGCCGGCGCAGCAGGTACCAGGCCCCCACGCCCGCGGCGGCCGCGGCGACGAGCAGCAGGGCCGACGTCCCGCCCGGCGCGGAGCCGCGCGCGGGCTCGCCGGCGGACGCGGCGCGGCGC